>NZ_LGDW01000486.1 GCF_001280005.1 Streptomyces sp. NRRL WC-3618
CCGGACGGGCTGAGATGGCGGGGCCTGGGCCTGATAGATACGGCGCACGGGTAGGTGGGTGGGAAATAGGTGCCGTGTCTCGGGGCTCACGGGTGGGGGCGGCGTTCCCGTGTGAACAGGGTGCCCAGGGAGGGGGCGTTCACCTTTCGGGTGGTCAGCCTCAGGGCCTCCCAGACTGAGACCTGGTTCGCCGTGAGGACGGGTTTCTTGAGGTGGCCTTCCAGCGTCGTGATGTACGACGCCGTGTGCAGCGCCGTGTCCGGCAGGAGCAGCGCCTCCGCATCCTCCGCCGCCCCGTCGGCCAGCGCCTCCTGGGCCAGGGACGTCAGCTCCGCCTCGCTCCACTCCCCCACTTCCGCCGCCGTGACGACACCGGCACCGTGGACCGACGTCACCTCGATGCCCGCCGCCCTCAGGAAGCCGGCGAACAGTTCCGCGACGTCCGCCGGGTACGTCGCCCCGATCGCCACCCTCCGCACCCCGAGCTCCCGCACCGCGTGCACGAAGGCGAACGACGTCGAAGACGCCGGCATGCCCGCGGCCAGGGCAAGGCCGCGCACCTGGTCATGGGCGCCCTCCCACCCGTACACGAAGCTGCCGCTGGTGCAGGCCCACACCACCGCCTCCGCGCCGGACAGGCGCAGCGCCTCGACGCCCGCCTTGAGGCGGTCCGGGGAGCCCATTTCCAGGAGGGCGTCCACCCGGTGCGCGTCCTCACCGATGTCCGTATGGACCAGATCCAGCCGGATGTCGCTGCCGAGAAGAAGCTCGATGCGCTGGTAGTCGTCCTCGGCGGAGTGGCCCGGGTAGAGGAATCCGAGTGCCGTCATGTCCAACCTTCCCGCTGTTGTTCGCGTTCTTGTTCCTGTTCCTGCCGGTCCTTCGGCAAGGTCCCGGGCCAGGCGCGCGCCGACTCGTCCAGCAGCGCCTGGTACGGCCCCACCGCCCGGGTACCCAGTCGACGCAGCGCTGCCCACATCGTGACCTGGTTGGCCGAGATCACCGGGATGCGCAGTTCCGCCTCCAACTGTGCGATGACGTCGTACGTGGGGAGGTTCGTGCAGCTGATGAACAGGGCCTCCGGCTTGTTTGCCGCGGCCGCCTGCCTCGCCATGTCCGCCACCGCCCGGTACGGGACCTTCCAGATGTGCCGGGTCAGGCCCATGAACGCGCGGCCGGTGACCGTGACGCCCGCCTCGGCCACGTACTCCTCCAGGGCCCGCGTCACCGACACCGTGTAGGGCGTGACGAGGGCCACCCGGCGTACGGACAGTTCCGTGAGTGCTTCCAGCAGCGCCCCCGAGGTCGTCACCGAGGGGACCTCGCCCGCCCGGGTCATCGCCTCGCACATCGCCCGCTCACCGGCGACGCCGCCGACGAAACTGCCCGAGGTGCAGGCGTAGGCGATGATCTCCGGGGCGATGACGTTGAGGGTGCGTACCGCGTCGCCGAGGGTCTCGTGTTCGCTGACGATGCGGGCCAGGTCGAGGCTGACCTCCACGGGGACGTAGGGGGTGCGGGTGAGGTGGAGGGACACCTCGTCCGGGACCCAGCGCCACAGCTCGCGGTCGAGAGCGAAGTCGAAGGGGGCGACCACGCCGACACCGCGCTGCGGGCGCGGTCCACCGAGAAACGACACATCCATGACAGCACCGGCCTCACAGTGAGGAACGACGGGGCAACGGACCGTACACGCGCCCGTGTTGACGAAGGTAGGTTCGGGTGCGAGCGTGGTCAATCCGTGCATGTCAGACACCCGGAGACCAGGCCAACCCAGCACGCCGTCGCACCAACACGCCCCCTGACCGGAAACGGCTCCCGATGCCCGCGCTTCCCACGCTCCTCGTCCTGGACGCCGATCCCCCGCCCCGCCTCGGCCGGCTCACGGGACGGGTCCAGGTCGTGCACGCCGACGAGTCCACCCTCGCCGCGCGGCTCCCGTACGCCGATGTCCTGCTCGTCTGGGACTTCGCCTCGCACGCCGTGCGGGCCGCCTGGCCGGGCGAGGGGGCGCCGCGTCCGCGCTGGGTGCACACCGCGAGCGCCGGTGTGGACCATCTGATGTGTCCCGAACTCGCCGCGTCCGACACGGTGGTGACCAACGCGCGGGGCGTCTTCGACCAGGCCATCGCCGAGTACGTCGCCGCTCTCGTCCTCGCGATGGCCAAGGACCTGCCGAGGACCCTGCGCCTCCAGGAGCGGCACGAGTGGCGTCACCGGGAGTCGCAGCGGGTCGCGAAGACGAGGGCCTGTGTCGTCGGGTCCGGGCCCATCGGGCGGGCGATCGCCAAGTATCTGAAGGCACTTGGGGTGACGACGGCGATCGTCGGGCGTACCCCGCGTACCGGTATCCACGGGCCCGACGACCTCAACCGGCTGATGGCGCGCGCCGACTGGGTGATCGCCGCCGCGCCGCTCACCACCGCCACGCACCGCATGTTCGACACCCGCCGCTTCGGCGTGATGCAGCCGTCGGCGCGTTTCATCAACGTGGGCCGGGGACAGCTCGTCGACGAGCGCGCGCTTGCTGAGGCGCTGTCGAAGCGGTGGATCGCGGGCGCCGCCCTCGACGTGTTCGAGCACGAGCCGCTCACGCCGGACAGCCCCCTGTGGGACGCGCCCGGGCTGATCGTCTCTCCGCACATGAGCGGTGACACGGTGGGCTGGCGCGATGAACTCGGGGAGCAGTTCGTGGAGTTGTACGAGCGATGGGAGGCGGGGAAGACACTGACGAACGTCGTCGACAAGCAGCGCGGGTACGTACCGGGGCACTGACCACCGACCGGAGGAGCGAACGATGACCGAGCCGGCCCAACCGGCCCAACCAGCCGAACCGGCTGGACTGGCCGACCTCAGCGCGGTCCAGCTCCTCGAGGGCTATCGCAAGGGTGGGTTCAGCCCCGTCGAGGCCACTCTCGCCGCGCTGGAACGTGCCGAGCGGCTCCAGCCCGTCGTCAACGCGTTCGTGCGGATCGACGCCGACGCTGCGCTCGCGCAGGCCCGGGAGTCCGCCGACCGGTGGCGGCGCGGTGTGCCCGCCGGGCTCGTGGACGGCGTACCGACAACCGTCAAGGACATCATCCTGCTGCGCGGTACGCCCACCCTTCGCGGTTCCAGGACGGTTGACGGGAGCGGCAGTTGGCGCGAGGACGCGCCCTCCACCGCCCGTCTTCGCGAGCACGGCGCCGTCTTCCTCGGCAAGACGACCACCCCCGAGTACGGCTGGAAGGGCGTCACCGATTCGCCGCTGTCCGGCGTCACCCGCAATCCGTACGACGCCTCGCGCACCGCCGGTGGGTCGAGTGGCGGGAGTGCCGCCGCCGTGGCGCTCGGTGCCGGGCCGTTGTCCCTCGGGACGGACGGCGGGGGCAGTGTGCGTATCCCGGCGGCGTTCTGCGGGATCTTCGCGCTGAAACCGACGTACGGCCGGATCCCCCTCTATCCGGCCAGCGCCTTCGGGACGCTCTCGCACGTCGGCCCGATGACCCGGACCGTGGCGGACGCGGCGCTGCTGATGGACGTCGTCGGCCGTCCCGACTCCCGCGACTGGTCGGCGCTCGCGCCGCCCGCCCCCGGCTGGTTCACGGAGGCCCTGTCCGGCGGGGTCCGGGGGCTACGGGTGGCCTACTCGCCGTCCTTCGGCGGTCAGGTCGCGGTGCGTCCCGCTGTCGCCCGCGTGGTTCGGCGGGCGGTGGAGCGGCTCGCGGAACTCGGCGCGTACGTCGTCGAGGCCGACCCCGACTTCACCGACCCGGTGGCCGCCTTCCACACCCTGTGGTTCAGCGGCGCGGCCCGGGTGACCCAGCGACTCGGGGACAGGGAGGCCGAGTTGCTCGATCCCGGGCTGCGGGAGATCCGGGCGGCCGGGGCGCGGATCAGCGCGCTCGACTATCTGGCGGCGGTCGACGTCCGGATGGAACTCGGGCGCCGGATGGGCCTCTTCCACGAGTCGTACGACCTGCTGGTGACGCCCACTCTGCCGATCACCGCGTTCGAGGCGGGAGTTGAGGTGCCCGCCGGTTCGGGGCTGCGGCGGTGGACGGGGTGGACTCCGTTCACGTATCCGTTCAACATGACGCAGCAGCCCGCCGCGACCGTCCCCGTGGGGGTCGACGGGGACGGGCTGCCGGTGGGGTTGCAGCTCGTCGCGGCCCGGCACCGGGACGACCTGGTGCTACGGGCCGCGCACGCGCTGGAGGAGGCCCTCGGGCCTGCCGGAATCCCGCCCGTCGGAATCCCAGCCGTCGGCATCAGGCCGGGCGGAATCAGGCCCGGCGGAAGCTGAGCGTCTCCCCCGCCGCGCCGGACCGCCACAGGTCGTTGCACGCCTCGGCCATCTCCGGCAGGCCCTCGACCACCTCGCCCCACACCGTGCCCGGCACCCAGCCCACGTCGCCGTTCAGCAGCAGGTTGTTGCGTTCGTAGAACAGGGCCAGGTCGACCAGTGTCGTGCCGGGCCCGACCTCACGGTCGTAGCCGTACGCCTTCGTTCCCAGCTCCGCTCCGGCGAACGCGAAATAGCAGAGATCTCCGGGGATCGGAGTGACTGTCGGATTCTCCAGCGGCGGTTGCGATTCCCCGAACGGGGAGAAGAGCGCGTATATCTCGTTGCGCGCGTACTTGGCGTGGTAGACGTCCCCGGACAGCGGCAGGGCGTTCCACACTGTCGCGCAGGTGATCGGGGCGCGGTCGGTCAGGAGTTTTGCCGTGCAGTGGATTTTGCGGGCGGCCAGTGACACTTCGATGTAACGGTCATCACCCTTGCGTTCCATGCCTCTCATGCGTTCCCCGCATTCCCTAAGGCATAACTCGTGTGGTCTCGGGTAGCCGCGCGGCCATGGCTCCATCAAACGCACCACCACGCACGTCACCACTCGCACCACAAGGTCTCGGACGCCGGTCGCTGTTCGCGGGGGTGGCGGCGCTCGGCGTGCTCGGTACGATCGGTTCCCTCGGCACCGGGTGCAGCCGGGTGTCCGCCGACTCCGGTGTCCCGGGCGGTGACCTCCTCGACCGACTCCGGGCGCAGGGCGTCGTACGGCTCGGTATCGCCGGTGAGATTCCCCAGGGATTCATCGACAAGAACGGCGAGCTGACCGGCGAGGCGCCCGAGTTGGCGCGGGTCATCTTCAAGCGGCTGGGCGTGGACCGGGTCCAGCCCGTGCCCACCGAGTTCGGCTCGCTCATTCCGGGGCTGAATTCACAGCAGTTCGATGTCGTGGCCGCCGGGATGTATGTCAATCCGGAACGCTGCGAACAGGTGATCTTCGCCGATCCCGACTACCAGATGCTCGATTCCTTCATCGTCCGCAAGGGAAATCCCAAGGATCTTCACAATTACCGGGATATTGTCGAGAAGAAAGCCAGACTCGCGACCGGAACCGGATATGCCGAGATCCAGTACGCCGTCGAGGCCGGATACAAGGAGAGCGACCTTCTCATCGTGCCCGACCAGGTGGCCGGACTGAATGCCGTGGAGGCCGGGCGCGTCGACGCTTTCGCCGGTACGGCGGTCACCACCCGTCTGGTGGTGAAGAAGTCCCGCACAACCGAGGCCACGAAGGCCTTCGCCCCGCTCGTCGACGGCAAGCCCCATGTCGACGGGGGCGCCTTCGCGTTCCGGCTGACCGAGACGCGGCTCCGGGACGCCTTCAACGTCGAGTTGCACAAGATGAAGAAGAGCGGCGAGGTGTTCCGCATCCTGCGGCCGTTCGGCTTCACACGGGCCGAGATGACCGATCTGACCGCGAAGGAGCTGTGCGGCGGATGACCTCCGGACTCTGGGAAATAGTGCTCAGAGGAGTCTGGGTCACGGTCCAACTCCTCTTCCTCAGCGCCCTGTTGGGCGCCCTCGTCGCCTTCGTCGTCGGGATCGCGCGGACCCACCGACGGCGGTCGGTGCGCTTCCTCGCGGGCTGCTACACCGAGGTGTTCCGGGGGACCTCGGCGCTCGTGATGATCTTCTGGGTGTACTTCGTGCTGCCGCCCGCCTTCGGCTGGCAGCTGGTGCCGATGTGGGCGGGCACGCTCGCGCTCGGGCTGACCTACGGGGCGTACGGCACGGAGATCGTGCGGGGCGCGCTGAACGCCGTCGAGCCGGCGCAGTGGGAGGGCGGGATCGCGCTCGGGTTCACGCCCTGGCAGCGGATGCGGCTGATCCTGCTGCCGCAGGCGGTGCCGGAGATGATCCCCTCCTTCGGGAACCTGCTGATCGAGCTGCTCAAGGGCACCGCGCTGGTCTCCGTCATGGGCATGGGCGATCTGGCCTTCAGCGGCAACCTGGTGCGGCTCGCACTGCAGGAGAGCGCGGAGATCTACTCGTACATCCTGCTGATCTACTTCGCGATCGCCTTCCTCCTCGCCCGGCTCATGCGCGGGCTGGAGAAGCGGCTGAAGGGCGGTGTCGCGTGAAGTGGGACTGGGGCGCCGTACGCGATTTCATGCCGCAGTTCTGGGACGGACTGCTCGTCACCCTCCAGGCGCTGGCCCTCGGGTCGCTGATCTCGTTCACGCTGGGGCTGGTCTGGGCGCTGCTGATGCGGACGCCGACGCGCTGGGTGCGCTGGCCGGTGGGGGCGGTCACGGAGTTCGTGCGGGACACCCCGCTGCTCGTGCAGTTGTTCTTCCTCTTCTACGTCCTGCCCGAGTGGGGCATCGCCGCCTCCGCGCTGACCACCGGTGTCGTCGCGATCGGGCTGCACTACTCGACGTACACGATGCAGGTCTACCGCGCCGGCATCGAAGCCGTGCCGCCCGGCCAGTGGGAGGCGGCCACCGCGCTCAGCATGCCGCTGCGGCGCACCTGGACGGCGGTGATCCTGCCGCAGGCGGTGCGCCGGGTCGTACCGGCGCTCGGCAACTACGTGATCGCGATGCTCAAGGACACACCGCTGCTGATGACGGTGACCGTGCTGGAGATGCTCGGCCAGGCGCGGCTCTTCGCCCAGGAGCACTTCCAGTTCACCGAGCCGCTGACCGTGATCGGCGTCGCCTTCATCCTCATCTCCTTTCCCGCCTCCCTCCTCGTACGAGCTCTGGAGCGACGCCTTGCCAGTTGACACCGACAAAACCCCAGACCACAGCCCTGTTTCGGACACGCCTGCGGAACTGGTCCGGCTGGACCAGGTCACCAAACGGTTCGGTGAGCAGACCGTGCTCGACCGGCTGAGCCTCTCCGTCGAGGCGGGGCGGCATGTCACGCTCATCGGTCCGTCCGGGTCGGGCAAGACGACGATCCTGCGGATGCTGATGACCCTGACCAAGCCCGACGAGGGCACGATCACCGTCGACGGGCAGGCGCTGTTCCCGGCGCCCGAGAAACAGGTCCGCGAGGTGCGGAAGAAGATCGGGATGGTGTTCCAGCACTTCAACCTCTTCCCGAACATGAGCGTGCTGCGCAACATCACCGAGGCGCCTGTGACCGTCCTCGGCCTGCCGAAGGAGGAGGCGGAGGCGCGCGGGCGCGAGCTGCTGGAGCTGGTGGGCCTCGCGGACAAGTGCGACGAGCGGCCGTCCCGGCTGTCGGGCGGGCAGCAGCAGCGGGTGGCGATCGCGCGGGCGCTGGCCATGCGCCCGCAGGTGCTGCTGCTCGACGAGGTGACCTCGGCGCTCGACCCCGAGCTGGTCGCGGGCGTCCTGGACGTGCTGCGGGACATCGCCCGCAGCACGGACATCACGATGCTCTGCGTGACCCACGAGATGGGCTTCGCCCGGGACATATCCGACCAAGTGCTGATGTTCGATTCTGGCCATGTGATCGAGTCGGGTCCACCGGAGCAGATCTTCGGCGATCCGGAACAGGACAGAACGCGCGAATTCCTCAGCGCGATGCTCTGACCATGCGGGAACGTGCGGGAGGGGGCGCAACAGGGATCTTTTCGATGCCACTGGCATATGCCAGATGACCAGTGGCCCTGCTGAGAGGCCGCGACCCCGGCGACAATCTCGTCAACGCCCCCTCCGCACAGCCCCCTTGGCGGCTATCGTGGAGGGGATTGGCTGTCCGGATCACGGCTAAAAGCAAGCCAGGGGGAACACCGTGGCTCTCAAGCACGAGCCGACCGCACCGCACCACTCGCCCCAGGACGCCCTGCGCGTCCTGGAGACGGTGGCGCGGCACTCCGCCGGTGTCACCGACGCCGAAATCGCCCGCCAGACCCACCTCGGCACGGACCGGCTCACCCCTCTCCTGCGCATGCTGCGCCGCGAGGGGTACGTCGAACAGGCCGCCGACGGCTCATACGTCACCGGCACCGCCCTCAGCCGCCTCGGCTCCACGCACGGCCACGACCAGGCCCTGCGCACCCAGCTCCAGCACACCCTCGACCGGCTGCGCGACTCGGTGGGCGCGGCCGTCTACATGAGCCGGTACGTCGACGGCGAGATCCACATCACCCAGTGCGCGGACAGCGCGGCGACCCCCGCGGTCAACGAGTGGGTCGACTTCCGCTCAGCCGCGCACGCCAGCGCGATCGGCAAGAGCCTGCTGGGCCAGCTCGACCACAACAGCCGACGCGACCATCTCGCCCGCCACAAACTGGCCCGCCTCACCTCGCGCACGATCACCAACGAGCGGCTCCTGCTCTCCCGCCTGGAGACCCAGCCGCCCACGGTGCCGGTCCTGGACCTCCAGGAGTACGCGGTGGGCACGGTCTGCGCGGCGGTCCCGATCACGGCCGGCTCGACGGTCGGCTGCCTCGCCCTCTCCCTCCCCGTCCGCCACGCCCACCGCCTGCGCCAGGCAGCGGACCGACTGAACCGGGGCGCGGCACCGGTGCTGCTGTCGCTGGCCATCTAGCCCGTGGCCGAGGAAGGGAGACCTGGTCCGGAGCACCCTCCCGGACCAGGTAGTATTTTCTCTGTCGCCAGCCGCGAGAGCGGAAGGCGAGAGTCATGCGCCGCTAGCTCAGTTGGTTAGAGCAGCTGACTCTTAATCAGCGGGTCCGGGGTTCGAGTCCCTGGCGGCGCACAATGTATGACTAAGGGCATCCTTCTTATGGGAAGGGTGCCCTTAGTCGTTTCGGGGTAACCTCGGCATTGGGTATTTCAAAACATTCCTCTGCGTAGAACTACACTCGGCGACATGACGAGTGACGTGATCGCGGCGATGACGCCAGAGCAGCGACAGGAACTGGAAGCCCTGGGCGTCAGGGTTCAGTTTCCCGCGAGGCATGTGATCTTCATGGAGGGGCAACCCTCCCGTTCCGTCCTGATCCTCCAGGAAGGGAACGTTGCGGTGATGCAGGAGGCCGAAGACGGCTCCGAAGTGCTGCTGGCTGTCCGCGGCCCTGGCGAGTTGATGGGGGACGAGGGTGCTTTGACGGGTGAGCCGCGATCGGCCACCGTCAAAGCGGTCAGCAGCGTTGTCGGTCTGGACGTCAAGGCTGAAGATCTCGTCCAGCTCGTCGACAAGTACCATCTCTGGCCCCAGATGTACCGAAGCGCCATCCTGCGCCGACGCGAGTCGGACGACGAGCGGGCTTCGCTCACCCGTCTCGACGTCACACACCGTTTCGCACGCATGCTGCTCGGCCTGGTCATGGAGGCCGGCAAGGAAGTCAACGGGCGCTGGGAGATCGATGTGGCGCTGTCCCAGCAGGATCTGGCAAGCCGAGTCGGGGCCTCCCGGGAAGCAGTGGCCCTCGTCCTGCGGAATCTCCGCAAGCAGGGTCTGGTCGCTACGGGGCGCCAGGAGATCACCGTGCTTGACCTCGACGGATTGCGCATACTTGCATCCACGAGTCAGTAGACATCCATAGATCTCTGCGTACAATTACACAGAAGGAACGCCTCCCGTAGCCGCCGACTGCTGTGTGCTCACTCCCACCATGCCCTCATTGCTGGGCATCTCGGAGCTGGCAGAGGCGCACGGCACACACTTGGAGGTCGCGGGATGCCGGATGAGCTTGGACCGTTTCAGGGAGTCTGGGACGCCTGGGTCGAAGCGCAGGACGAGATCAGCCGTAAGCCGATCTCCCACTTCGAGCAAGCGGTCCAGATCCAGTTCGACGAGCTCAAGGAACACCTGGACGCGGGCGACCGCGAGGCAGCCGCGCGCGAGATGGTGGACGTGGTCAGCATCGCCCTGAACGCACTGCGCAAGCTCGGGTTCTCGCCGAAGGAAATCGCGGAGATCGCCCGCGGCCGTGCTGAGAACCGGATGGCCGGTCAAGCACACAAGATCCTGGACAAGTATCAGACGGTCCATCAGATCTGAAGCAGCAAAGCCTAGTTGCCAACACGGGGGTTGATCGAGGCTGCTACGCGCCCGATCCGGCCCAGGACAGGGAAGGTACGGATCGGTGGACGGTGCGGCGATCCTTTTAGTTCTCGCCATCACAGGCGTGCTCTCGGTGTTGCTCTTCGCCCTGAAGGGTCTGCTGGACCAGGTCCCCGACGTCATCGATTCCGCCGGACGAGCGCGCGACGCGTGGCGGCGATTTCGAGGTCCCGAAGATCCGGTGTCAACAGGCGAGGAGCCGCCTTCGGCTTCGTAGGCCAGTGGGCCGCCTTGGGATCAGGCGGGCGGGCCGTCGAAGGAGGACCACTCGGACCAGGCGTCGTCGGGGTCGGTGCTCACCTTCCAGGAGGACACTGAACCGGTGTCGGTGCCGACCACGATCTGCGGACGGCCGTCCGTGAGGGTGGCCACACCCACGCTGCGTGCCGATCCCGGCAGGCCCTATCTGCTCAGCAGTTCCTCGCGCCCCCGCTCCCGGTACCGTTCCAGCAGGGCCGCCACGTCGGCGGCGGTCAGCCCGCGGTACGTGTTCTCGCCCGGCGGGCGCCACCACACCGGGTCCGGGCAGCGGAAGCCCTCGTGCCTGAGGGACGACCGGTGGATCTTGTTGGTCGCGGTGACCGGCATGCGGTGCACGACGCGTACGAAGCGGGGCGCCATCTTCGTCCCCAGGTCGGGCTGCGCGGCCAGGAAGGCGGAGAAGGCCGCCGGGTCGAAGGTGCCGGCCAGCGTCGCCATCACCTGGTCACCGGCCACCGGGTCCGGCACCGCGTACACGGCGACGGCCACCGCGCCCTCGTACCGGGCGAGGATGTTCTCGATCGTCGCGGCGGCCAGGTTCTCGCTGTCGACGCGCAGCCGGTCGTCGGCGCGGCCCGCGAAGTACAGGAAGCCGTCCGGGTCACGGTAGAAGAGGTCGCCCGTCCAGTACCAGCCGTCTCTGCGGCGGGCCGACTCCGCCTCCGGGTTGCGCCAGTAGCCCTCGAAGGGGTTGGCGCCCCGGTTCACCAACTCCCCTATCGCAGCGGTGCCGTTGAGTAGGCGGCCCGAGGCGTCCAGCACGGCCGGCGGGCACTCGGCACCGGTCGCCGGGTCGACCACCGCGAGGTCGTCGCCCGGCGCGGCCCGGCCGATCGCGCCGGCCGGGGTGCCCGGCGTCCACCGCACCGCCGCGCCGCCCTCCGAGGAGCCGTACCCCTCCACCAGCCTTACCCCGAACCGCAGTTGGAACGCCGCCGCGTCCACCGCCCCCGCCTCCGTGCCGAAGCCCAGCCGCAGGGGGCTGTCCCGGTCGTCGGGCCGGGCGGGCGTCGCCAGCAGGTACTGGACGGCCCGGCCCACGTACGTGAAATAGGTCGCCCCGTAACGGCGTACGTCCGTCAGGAAGTTGGAGGCCGAGAAGCGGCGGCGCAGCGCCACCCCCGCTCCCGCCGCCAGCGCCGGGGACCAGTCCGCGATCACCGCGTTGCCGTGGAACATCGGCATGCAGACGTAGTGCACGTCGTCCGGGCGCACCCCGAAGTTCCCGGCCAGCGTCAGCCCGGCGGCGGCCAGCCTGCCCTGGGAGCAGATCGCGGCCTTGGGGGCGCCGGTCGAGCCCGAGGTGAAGTAGAGGAGGAGGCGGTCGGCGGGCGTGGCGCGGGAGGGGTCCGGGGTCGCGTCCGCGTAGGGGGACAGGAGGGTTTCGTACTCCTCCGTGTCGGTCAACAGCAGGCGTACGCCGGGGAGTTCGAGGTCGGTGAGGAGCGGGAGGTGGGCGCGCTCGGTGATCAGGAGAGGGCACTCGGTGTGCAGGATGTCGCGGGCCAGTTCCGGGCCCCGGCGGGTCGGGTTGATGCCGGCGACGGCGGCACCGGCGAGCGCCGCCGCGCTCAACCACAGGGGGTATTCAGGGGTGTTGTCGAGCAGGACGCCCACGTGCGGCTCGGCGCCCGGCGGCAGCAGGTCCGCCAGGAGCGCGGCCCTCGCCGCCGCGCCCGCGGCCACCTCGTGATGCGTGAGCGTCCGGTCCTCGCACCACAGCCCCGGCCGGTGGTCGCCCCACCGCGCCGCCACGAGTTCCGCGACCGTCTGTCTCGTCCCCGACTCCATGGCGGCGCACCATAGTTGACGTACCGTCAGATGTGGAGGGTCACGGTGATTCCGTGGTCACTTCCCAGCCCTCGGGAAACCCGTCAACCGTGCCGGAGTCGGTGTCGCTGTAGCCGCTGTCCCCGCCGAAGAACATGTCGTCGATCGGCTCGAAGACCTGGCTGTACGTCACCATGAACCCGACGCAGAACACCACGAACATCCCGAGGAATCCGAGGATGCCGGCCAGGGCCAGTCCGTTCCGGAGCGGGCTCGGCCGGTGGGCCGTGGCGTTGATCCGCGGGCCCTCGCTGTAGAAGACGGTGACGTAGTCGCCCTCGAGAATCGTGCCCGAGCCGTTCGGCTCCTCGAAGCGGACGGTGCGGCCGTCGCGCGCGACGAACTCGTACACGTGGTGCAGCGTCGTGCTCACGGAGGAGTCGCCGGAGCCGCCGCTCGTGGTCGTGTACGTCCGGAGGCAGCGCGCCTCCGCGGTCAGCCCGCTGTTCCAGGCGCGTCGTATCCGCAGCGCCCGGCGGATCACGAACACCGCCACCCCGACGACCACCACGATCATGAGCGTCGGCACCCCGTAGAACATGAAGTCCATGGCCGTTCCCCCGGTATCTCATTCGGTACGGCTCCCCGTACGCCGCCTCACCTGGTCCTGGGGGCGTACGGGGAACCTACCCGTGGGGGAACGCGCGTTTACTCAAGGGAAGCTCAGAATCTGGCGTCCGAGCAGGCGTAGAACGCGTTGGCCGTGTCCGCGATCGTCCACACGGCGACGATCACATGCCGGCCGCTGAGCCCGGACGGCAGGGTGCCCGTGTGGGAGAGCGTGGCCGGCGGGCGCCGGCCGTTGTAGGGGACCGTGAGGAACGGGGTGACGTTGAGGTCCGAACGGGCGAGGGCGTGGTTCTGGTTCCAGCCCGTCTTGGTGACGTAGTACGTGAAGTCGGTCGTGGCGTGTACGGCAGTGAACTGCCAGCGAAAGGTGTATCGCTGACCGCCCGTCAGAGCTGTCGCCGGCCAGGCGCCGCCGGACGGGGTCCTCGGCTGGTCGAGCGCGCCGAAGTTGGTGTGGTTCGCCGAGCAGATCCGGCCGTCGGCGGGTCCGGCGGCCGGGAAGCCCTTGGGGCCCTCGACGCTCTGCGGCTCCCACTGGATGTCGCCGCAGCCCGTCACGGTGCCGTTCTGGCAGAGCTTCTGCCTGCTGATGGGGAGGTCGGTGTAGCCGTGGCCGCTGGCCGCGCCGGTGGTGAGGACGAAGGCACCGGCGGTGGCCAGGCCGACCACGGAGACGGCGTACAGCTTGGTCTTTCCGGGGTTCTTAGGGCTCTCAGGGCTCTTGGTCTTTCCGCGCATGCTGGCGCTCCTGCTGAACGTGGGGGAGGTTCAAGTGAGCCGTGCAGGTCTAGACCAAGTCCCAGATTATTACCGCCCCTTGGGCATGTCCAGACCAGTCACGGGCCCGGCTCGCTCCGTCCCGCGCAGAACGCGACCGTCAGGTCCTTCACCAGCGCCTTGCGTTCGTAGTCGTCCAGTTCGACCAGGCCGCGCATGGTCAGCCGGGTCACCGTGTCCTCCACCGAGTCGACGACCGAGGTGAGCGCGGCGGCCCGGTGCTGGGCGTCCAGGGTGGCGATGCGGCGGCGGGTCATCGCGGCGGCGACCTCGGGGGCGTACTCGACCCGGACCGGCAGGACCGAGAACACCTCCAGACCGACCGGCGCCGTGTCCGCCGCGACCGCCCGGGTCAGCGCGTCCCCCGCCGTCTCCATCGCCCGCCGCCCCGCGCCCGGCATCTCCACCGGCACCCGGACGAGCGCCGCCTCGACACACTCGCGCAGGTACGTCTCGTGGTCCTCGACACCGAGCGTGGCCCGCGCGGTGTCCCGCACCCGCCACACCACGAGGGTGACGACGCGCAGCGCGACCCCGCTCGCGTCGGCCGCCGGCATCGGCTCGCCGCGCCAGTGCCGCAGCCGTACGTCGATTCGGGCCCGCAGCAGCAGCGGGTTGACCCAGAGCAGGCCGGTGCGCCGGACCGTCCCCCGGTAGCGGCCGAACAGGCCGAGCACCCAGGCCCGCCCGGTCCGGCCGCGCGCCAGCCCGCCGAACCCGAACAGCCCGAGCGCGCCCGCCCCGGCGTACGCCGCCCACTGGGCGGGGCCGAGACCGGCGCCCGCGTATGTCGTCGGCAGGCGCAGCGCCGCCACCGCGAGGGGCGGCAGCGCGCCCGCCCACCAGGTGGTGAGCACGCCCGCGGCCACCCCGGTGGCACCGGCGAGCACGCCCGCCGCTCCGGGCAGCACCCGCGCCGGGCGCTCCACCAGATCGGGGTCGACGGTCGGGACCGCCGGGCGCGGGGTGGGCGGTGCGGGCCTGCGGATACGCGGCTGCTCGCCCGTACCCTGCCTGCGTCCCACGACCGCCGGGCGCAGCGGTACCGGGGTCGGGTCGGGTTCGTCGCGGAACAGGAGGTGGACGGGGATCTCGGTGGTCGCCTCGTTCTGAATGAGCCGGGCGGGCCACGGGCCGCTGTCCGTGGGGCCCTCGGGTTCCGGTGTCTGTTCGGTCGTCGTACTCATTGGTGCCTCCAGCCTCCGCGCCAGATGCGTCACAACAGGGGTTACCGGCCGACCCGCATGCGCGGGGCGGGCGTTGGGGCAGGCGTTACGAGGAGAAGAGGCGGCGCCAGGTCTCCGGGCCCGGGTAGCCGTCGGCCGCGCCGCCCCGCCAGCCCTGGGCTCGCTGGAACGCCTGCACCGCGCGCCGGTCCGCCTCGTCCCAGCGCGGGTCGGGCCGCTCCGGGTAGTAACGGCCGAACCCCTTCGTCACCAGCTGTTCTCCGAGCTGGGTGACGTACGGGTTGCTGGCGCCCGGCCGGAACAGGCCCCGCCCGGGGAACGTGGGGACCACTGTCCCGGCGGAGGGCGGGCCGGCCGCGCCGGGGGCTGGGGAACCGGGGAGTGTGGACGGGGGCGATCCCGTAGGTGTTTCCGGGTCGGTTCCGGGGGCCGTCACCGGGTCGGTTCCGGGGGCCGTCACCGGGTCGGTTCCAGGGGCCGTCACCGGGTCGGTTCCGGGGGGCGTCTGTGGCGTCGCCCCTGCCGGGTCGCCCTCGATGTCCCGGCCCGTTCCGCTCACCAGCAGCGCCCAGGTGCGCGGCCCCGGCAGTCCGTCCGCCGACGCGCCCGTCCAGCCCTGGGCCCGCTGGAACGCCCGCGTCGCCCTGCGGTCCGCGTCCGACCAGCGGGGGCCAGGACCCTCGGTGTAGTAGCGGGCGGCGCCGCGCTCCACGAGCATCCGGCCGAGCAGGGTGACGTATCTGTTGTTGGCGCCCGGACCGAAGTACATCCGGCCGGGAAAGGGGACCGCCCCGTCCGGGGAGGCGCCGGGGGCCGCGCCCGTCGTACCGTCCGGGCCCTCCGTACCGCCGGGGCCGTCCGTGCCCCCGTTGCCGTCCGGATCGTCGGGTTCCGAGGTGCCGCCCGTGTTCGCGGCGAGTCCCTTGTAGCGGTAGGCCTGATAGTGGTCCGAGTGGCTCCAGTAAGCGAACGGGGTGGCCTGCCTGCGAGCGTGCGGGCGGGTCTCCTCGTAGGCGATGTAATAGGTGTGCGTGTAGTCCGTCCAGCCGCCGAAAATGACGACGTGCGAGCCCTTCTCCGCGTTCGACGGATTGTGGAAAAGAAGAATGTCGCCGGGTTGCAGATCCTCCTTGGGAATCCGTACGCCGTACTTGTCGAGGCTGCCCGTCCATTCGTTCCCGGCGAGGTTCCAGGCCATGGAGACGAAGCCCGAACAGTCCTGCCGGTAACCGTCTCCCCAGTACCCGCTCATGCTGTACGGCACCCGTGCCGCGACCCAGGTCCTGGCCCGGTTGACGATCTCCGCCCGGGTGGTCGCCCGGAGCTTGGCCGCCGCCGGTTTCCCGGCCGGACCGTGCAGCGGCGTCTTGCCGCCCTGCGGGGTGTCGGGCTCGTCACCTGCGGGTACGCCCGGACGGTGGGGCGCCTGCGGGGCGGCCGCGGCCGGCAGGGCGTGTCCGGCGGCGAGGACGGTGGAGGCCGCGGCGGCGACGACGAGGGTGCGCCGGACCGCCGTACGGGCGGGACCCGGACCACTTCCCGACACCGGTCCGGAATAGGGTGCGGCCCTTCGCCCGTGAACGCATCCGGGGCATTCGCAGTCACTCGCGGGATCGAATTCCTCGAATACCGGAGTCGCCATACGATTCCCCTCACTCTCCGGGCGATGACTCACGCGCTTCTCCACGACCGCAGTTTCTCAACTGTCACCCGCTGTCGCATGTTGACGGTCCGAATGATGTACAGCTCGGCGTGCGGCCGGCGCGACACTCCGGTGGTCCGGACCACGCGCCGGTGTCGGGTAGAGTTGTCGACGTCACCACGCGCCGCTAGCTCAGTTGGTTAGAGCAGCTGACTCTTAATCAGCGGGTCCGGGGTTCGAGTCCCTGGCGGCGCACAGACACACAGCAGGCCCTCCGTTCACGCGGGGGGCCTGTTCGCGTCTGTACACCCTGCGCGAAGACCGCCAAGGTTTCTTCGGACATCCAGGGAGACAATTCGTAAGCACTGCGGCACCATCCGCACACAAGTGGTCGCAGTCACACCAATCGGGCTCAACAGCCGTCACAATGGGCGCGTATGACCGGTAAACACCGTGTTTCGCGTCTTGCGATCATGCTGAACGGCGTAGAACCCTGGGCTGCAAGATGCGGCGAATACGCGGCACTTGGGGGTGGGACCGGTTGCGCTGACACGGGGATGGGGCCTCGTTCATGAACCGATGCCGAGGGGGGCATCATGCAACCGGAAGGGCACTCTCCCATGTCTATAGAGTGTGGATGACGTGGGGGCTGCGGTCCTTTAGATGCGTTTGCGCAGGCCAAGGGGGGCCTCGCGGACGTAAGGAACCGAGAAACACGCGGTGACATGCGTGTGGGGGGATGACTCATGACGTCGACGCCGACGGGCGCCCGGCATAACTTCGACGCATCACAAACGGCCCAGTTCAGGGTGCCGTCAAACCGGACCGGCGGTTTCCGCCGGATAAAGAAGAGCCTGCCGAAGTACGACTACGAGCACTACAGCCGGCTGGCCGGACCCCTCACCCAGCCCGACCCGACCAAGCCGTACACGGTCAAGTACCGGTCTCTGCTCTCGCAGGAGCCGCACCGCGTCCGAGCCGCGCTGATGCTGGGCGCCGCTCCGCTGCTCTCCGTCGTCCTGCTCGTCTGGCTGCTCCAGCCCTCGCACTGGACGCACCGCGACTACCCGACCTACGACTTCCTGCCGGCGCTCGACATCGTGATGCTCGTCGCGATCGGTCTGATCGAGCTCTTCCGCTGCCTGAACGTGCTGTCGAACGCGCACGCCACCCTGGTCGCCCGCGACCCGATCCCGGTGGTGCCCGAGACCGGCACGAGAGTCGCCTTCCTCACCTCCTTCGTGCCCGGCAAGGAGCCGCTGGAGATGGTGACGAAGACGCTCGAAGCCGCGGTGCGGATCCGGCACCGCGGCCTCATGCATGTCTGGCTGCTGGACGAGGGCGACGACCCCGCGGTGAAGGCGGTCTGCGAGCGCCTGGGCGTGCACCACTTCTCCCGCAAGGGCGTCGCGAAGTGGAACCAGCCCACGGGCCCGCACCGCGCCAAGACCAAGCACGGCAACTACAACGCCTGGCTCGACGCGCACGGCGACAACTACGACTTCTTCGCCTCCGTCGACACCGACCACGTACCGCTGCCCAACTACCTGGAGCGGATGCTCGGCTTCTTCCGGGACCCGAACATCGGCTTCGTCATCGGCCCGCAGGTCTACGGGAACTACGACAACTTCGTCACCAAGGCCGCCGAGTCGCAGCAGTTCCTCTTCCACGCCCTGATCCAGCGGGCCGGCAACCGCTACGGCTCGCCGATGTTCGTGGGGACCAGCAACGCCGTACGCATCAGCGCGCTGAAGCAGATCGGCGGGCTGTACGACTCGATCACCGAGGACATGGCGACCGGCTTCGAGATCCACCGCCACAAGAATCCGGCGACGGGCAGGAAGTGGCGCTCGGTCTACACGCCGGACGTCCTCGCGGTCGGTGAGGGGCCCAGCGCCTGGACGGACTTCTTCACGCAGCAGATGCGCTGGTCGCGGGGGACGTACGAGACGATCCTCAAGCAGTACTGGAAGGGCTGGTACTCGCTGCCGCCGAGCAAGCTCTTCAACTACACGATGATGATCATCTTCTATCCGATGTCCGCCCTCAACTGGATCCTTGCGGCGCTGAGCTGCATGCTCTTCCTGGGCCTGGGCGCCTCGGGTGTGAACATCGACCCCACCGTGTGGCTGATGCTCTACGGCAACGCCTCGGCGCTGCAGATCGGCCTGTACATCTGGAACCGCCGGCACAACGTCTCCCCGCACGAGCCGGAGGGCTCGGGCGGTGTGGCGGGCATGGTGATGTCGGCGCTGTCGGCGCCGCTCTACGCGAAGGCCCTGATCGACGCCGCGCTGCGGCGCAAGAGCAAGTTCGTGGTCACGCCCAAGGGCGACTCGGCGAGCCCGGACCGCTGGTTCGGGACGTTCCGGTACCACTGGTACTTCATCCTGATCTTCGGCGGCTCGATCGTGGCGGGCTTCGTCCTGGGGCACTCGCACCCCGCGATGATCATCTGGGCGACGTTCGCCACGGCGATCACCGCTACGCCGATCGTCGTCTGGCGCCTGATGCTGCGCCAGGAGAAGAAGAAGCTCGCCGCAGGCCCGGCCAACGAGCCGCAGGACGCCGTGCCCGCGCCGTACCCGACGGTGCCGGCCCAGCCGACGTCACACACGCCACACGCCCCGCACGCATCGCACGCCCCTCACGCCCCCCGCTCCACCCATGCGCCGCAGCACAAGCCCCAGTGGGCCGCATCGGGCGGGACGGGCGAGGGCAGCGTAGGGAGCGGGGGCAGCGACCAGACCATGCAGATTGCCCTTGGTGGACTTGGGGGACGTAAGGAATGACAGACCATGCAGGCCGCCGCCGCGCCCGTCGTCTCGCGATAGGCACGGCGGTGGTCCTCGCGTTGGCGGGGATGAACGGGCCGTGGGTGTATCGGTTCAGTACCGAGAAGTACCACGAGTACAAGATCAACAGACCGGAGTACAAGGCCGACAACGGTAAGTGGGAGGTGGTGAACTTCCCGGAGAAGTACCGGCAGAACACCATCCACGCGGCCCTGTTGCACACCGGCAAGGTGCTGCTCGTCGCGGGCTCCGGCAACAACGCGGACAACTTCGACGCGAAGAAGTTCGACACGCGTATCTGGGACCCGGTGCTGGGCACGATCAAGAAGATCCCGACGCCCGCCGACCTGTTCTGCACCGGCCACACGCAGCTCTCCAACGGCAACCTGCTGATCGCGGGCGGCACGAAGCGGTACGAGAAGCTGAAGGGTGACGTCACCAAGGCGGGCGGCCTGATGGTCGTCCACAACGAGAACCCGGACAAGCCGATCACCCTGCCCGCGGGCACGAAGTTCACCGGCAAGGAGAACGGCAAGACGTTCGTGTCGAAGGACCCGGTCGTCGTGGAGCGCGCGACGAAGGTCTTCGACAAGGCGACGGGCACGTTCCTGCGCAACGACCCGGGTCTCGGCCGGATCTACGTCGAGGCGCAGAAGAAGGGCGCCAAGTACGAGACCGGTACGCAGGACAACTATCGCGTGCAGGGCCTGTCGGGCGCCGACGCCCGCAACACGTACGGCATCGCCGAGAAGATCGCCCTGGACAAGAAGGACTTCCAGGGCATCCGGGACGCCTACGAGTTCGACCCGGTCGCCGAGAAGTACATCAAGGTCGACCCGATGAACGAGGCCCGCTGGTACCCGACGCTCACCACCATGTCGGACGGCAGGATCCTGAGCCTCTCCGGCCTGGACGAGATCGGCCAGCTGGTGCCGGGCAAGAACGAGCTGTACGACCCGAAGACCAAGAAGTGGACGTACACGACGCATACGCGCCAGTTCCCGACGTACCCGGCGATCTCCCTGATGCAGAACGGCGACATGTTCTACTCGGGCGCGAACGCGGGGTACGGACCCGACAACGTCGGCCGTGACCCGGGCATCTGGAACGTGGCGACGGACAAGTTCACCAAGCTGAAGGGGCTGAGCGACCCCAAGCTGCTGGAGACCGCCGGCACGGTACTGCTGCCGCCGGCTCAGGACGAGAAGTACATGGTGATCGGCGGGGGCGGGGTCGGCGAGTCGAAGCTCTCCAGCAGGAAGACCCGCGTGATCGATCTCCTGGCGGCCAACCCGAGGTTCACGGACGGCCCGTCGCTGGAGAAGGGCACCCGCTACCCGCAGTACTCGATCCTCCCCGACGACACGGTGATGATCTCGGGCGGCGCGGAGGACTACCGGGGCCGCGGCGCCTCCAACATCCTCCAGGCACGCATGTACGACGCGAAGACCGGCAAGCTGAGGAGGGTCGCCGACCCGCTGGTGGGCCGGAACTACCACTCGGGCTCGATCCTGCTGCCCGACGGCCGGATCATGTTCTTCGGCTCGGACTCCCTGTACGCGGACAAGGCCGACACCAAGCCCGGCAAGTTCGAACAGCGCATCGAGATCTACACGCCGCCGTACCTGTACCGCGACGCGCGGCCCTCGCTGTCGGGGGGTCCGCAGACGATCGCCCGGGGTGCGTCGGGCACCTTCAAGTCCCAGCACACGTCCACGATCAAGACGGCGCGCCTGATCCGCCCGAGCGCCTCGACGCACGTCACGGACGTCGACCAGCGCTCCATCGCCCTGGACCTGAAGAAGACGAAGGACACCCTCACGGTGACGGTCCCGAAGAACCGGAACCTGGTGGAGTCGGGCTGGTACATGCTGTTCGTGACGGACGATCAGGGGACACCCAGCAAGGCACAGTGGGTCAAGGTGCCTTGATGAGCTGAAACGGCAGAGCGGGGCGCCCTCCTGAGGAGGGCGCCCCGCTCTGCCGTTTCAGGGGCGCGGGGAACTGCGCGACAAGCCACGACCGACCCGCAGCCGACACAGCACAGAACCCGCCACCCCCTTGGTCACCCACTGCTCTTCGCGAGCTGCAACGCATAAGACGCCCACCACTCCCCCGCCTTGGGCCCCCCCTTGCACTCCCCGTCGGACTCCCCGGGTCGCTTGACCCAGAGGTAGGCGTCGACGAGCGGGTCCGCCGTCTTCACGGTCGGCGGCTCCCCGAGCGCCCTCCCGGGAGGGTTGCACCAGTTCTCGTCCGGCTTGCCGCGCGTGTAGGGGCCGTTGCCGTTGCGGGACGTGTCCACCACGAAGTGCTTGCCGCCCACCTTCGACGACAACTGCTTGCCGTACGCGATGGAATCGGCCGTCGAGTAGAAGTTGGACACGTTGACGGAGAACCCGTCCGCCTTCTCGATGTTCGCCCGCCGGAGCGGCTCGAAGATCTGGTCGGGGTGTCCCCACCCCGCGTTCCCCGCGTCCAGGTACACCTTCGTGTTCTTCAGCGCCGACAGCGTGTCGACCGCGCCGCGCAGCAGGTCGTACCGCTCCTCGTGGAACGCGGCCTGGGTGCAGCCGTCCACGACGTGGAGGATGGCGTCCGGTTCCAGGATCACCGTGGCCGCGCGGTCACCGATGCCTCTGGCGACGGCGTCGATCCAGGCGCGGTAGCTGTCGCCGTCGGCGGCGCCTCCGCTGGAGTACTGGCCGCAGTCGCGGTGCGGGATGTTGTAGAGGACGAGGAGGGCTGCGCGGTCCGCCTTCTGCGCGGCCTCCGTGAAGCCGCGGGCCTCCGCCTCGGGGTTCTCCGGGCTGATCCACTCGCCGGTCGGCTGTTCGGCGATCTTCCGGATCTGCTCGGCGTCCGTCGTCTTGTCGCTCTTGACGTACGCGGCGACCTGTTCCGCCGCGTTGCCGTCGGGGTTGACCCAGAACGGGTTGGTCCCCTTGGGCTGTTGGGTGATTCTGGCGTCCGCCCCCTTGGCCGGGTCGTCGCCGTCCCCCTTGCCGGAGGAGGAACAACCGGTGAGCAGCAGTGCCGCCCCCAGCACCGCCGCGGACGCCCTCCCCCAGGGCGCCCCCTTACTGCCGAACATCGAACTCCCCCTCGGGTGCACTGTCCTGGCCCCCCTGGATGCAGTGGCGTAAGCCTCAATCCTGACATAGGTGGACGGGTGGCCACGAGGTCGCCCGCGCCTTGTCGGTCAGCTGTTACAGCGTGTTCGGGCAGGGTGCCGGCGCTGCTCAGGGGCTGCGCGGCGGGGCCTGAGCAGCGTCGGGGGAACAGGTCGTAGAACTATCTACTACCTGCGTGGATAACTCAGAGCCACTGGACGAGGACTTGGCGTCAATGCCCTCTAGGCCTGGACGCACATCCGTTCTACAGTCGTCCCAGACGGCCCCAGGCCTGGGCCAATAGTTCACCGTCCGCGTTTTTCGGGGGCGGGCCCAGAACCTCCCGCGCCGGTCGCCGGGTTACTCCCGCAACCCGAGCGCGCGCGGTCGAGGACCAGCCCGGTCGACGGCTCTTGGGGGGGAAAAGCGGGTCGTCGGCCGGGCAGGGTGGAGAGCGCGGGCCGGGTTCAGGCGGCCGTGCCCGTCAGGTACGCCGACACGATCACGTTCGCCGTGTAGGTGCGGGTGGCCCGGTCGAACGTACCGCCGCAGGTGATGAGCCGGAGTTCCGCGCGGCCCGACTGCCGTGTTCCGTACGCCTGTTGGGCGTCGAAGCGCTCTCGCGGCAGGACCCGGACGTCGTCGACGGTGAACTCGGCGACCTTGCCGTCGGCGCGGGTGACGCGGATCGTCGCGCCCGGCCGCAAGGTGCTGACCTTGTAGAAGACGGCGGGGCGGGTCTCGGTGTCGACGTGTCCGACCAGGAGAGCGGTACCGGCGGCGCCGGGCCGGGTGCCGGATCCGTACCAGCCCACGACGCCCGCCTGGTCGAAGGGCGGCGGATCGACCGCGCCGCGCCGGTCGAGGCCGCGGACCACCACCGGGGCCTGCACACCCAGTTCGGGTATGTCCACGCGCTGCGGCAGGGCGCCCTTCAACGGCTCGTGCGCGGGCGGGAGTTCGGGATCCGGGGGACGGCCCACGGCGGCGATGTCACCGGTGGTCGGCGCGGATATGCCGTGGCGTACGTCGGTCACCTCGCGGCCCCACAGCCACAGCCCGAGGAGCAGCAGCGCCCAGGCCACGCCCATGGTCAGGCGCCCGGTGCCGGCGGGGCGTTCGCGGTCGTCGTCGGGCATGACGGCTCAGTCCCTCCCCCGGCCCCGGCGGACACCCCGGAACCCGCGCACCGCCACGACGACCGCCGCCACACCCGCGAGAACCAGCCCGACCACGGTCTGCCGGGTGCCGGGACCGGCGCCCCGCGCGTCATGGGCGAAGCGCTCGGCGGCGGCCAGTTCCTCCGCCGCGCCGCCACCACCGGCGGGCACGGGAGCGACGGGCGAGGCGGCGGCGCGCGTGGGTGGTGGGCCTGAGGGATCGCCGGGGGGACGGGCGGGGGGCGGCTTTCCGGCCCCTTGGTCCGCGCGGTCCGCGTGGTCCCCGCCCTTCGCGACCACGGCGATCACGCCCTTGACCTTGCCGTGGTGCCCGTCGCAGCCGACCGTGACGTCGTACGTGCCCGGCGCGAGCGTGGAGCGGACGCGGGACCCGCCGACGAGCGCCCCGTCCTGCCCCTGCGCGGCGAGCAGCACATCGGCGACGAACGCCTCGGACTTCGCGGTACCCGTCTTCCCCGTACAGCCGCGGACGACCAGCCGTACGTCGGTGCCGGGCACCGGGGATCCCGGGATCACCGTGACGCCCCCGCCGGCCGCGTACGCCACGGGCACGGCGGTGAGTGCGGCGGCGACCACGGCACCTGCACAGAGAGTGAGTCGAATGGAACCCATCGTGAACCTCCAGACATCTGGAGACTCCTCCTCCCGGCGCCGGTCCGCATCTCCGGAGCGGGGGCGGCTGCTCCGTACGGGTTGCGGAGGGTTTGGCGGCGGGGGAGGAGGATCCGTGATCGGGCGGGTTCAGACGCGGTCGACGAGGTCCGCGATGGAGTTGACGATCTTGGACGGGCGGTACGGGAAGTTCTCGACCTGGTCGGGTCCGGTCAGGCCGGTGAGCACCAGGAAGGTCTGCATACCGGCCTCGATGCCCGCCAGTACGTCGGTGTCCATGCGGTCGCCGATCATCGCGCTGGTCTCGGAGTGCGCGCCGATCGCGTTCAGCCCGGTCCGCATCATCAGGGGGTTGGGCTTGCCCGCGAAGTACGGCTTGCGGCCGGTCGCCTTGGTGATCAGCGCGGCGACAGCACCGGTCGCGGGCAGCGGGCCCTCGGTGGAGGGCCCGGTCTCGTCCGGGTTGGTGGCGATGAAACGGGCGCCGCCCTCGATCAGACGTACGGCCTTGGTCATGGCCTCGAAGGAGTAGGTGCGGGTCTCGCCGAGGACGACGTAGTCGGGCTCGTGGTCGGTGAGGATGTACCCGATGTCGTGCAGGGCGGTGGTCAGGCCGGCCTCGCCGATGACGTAGGCCGTGCCGCCGGGGCGCTGGTCGTCGAGGAACTTGGCGGTGGCGAGCGCCGACGTCCAGATGTTGTCGACGGGTACCTCCAGGCCCATGCGGCGCAGCCGCGCGTGCAGGTCGCGCGGGGTGTAGATCGAGTTGTTGGTGAGCACCAGGAACGGTTTGCCCGACTCGCGCAGCTTCTTGATGAAGTCCTCGGCGCCGGGGATCGGCACGCCCTCGTGAATGAGCACACCGTCCATGTCGGTGAGCCACGAGTCGATGGGCTTGCGGTCTGCCATGTCCGTCTCCTGCTCCTGCATCGCGTTCTGCGTTGCCGTACACGCGTACGAGATGCCGCGTGCGCACAGCCTGTCACAGGCCGGATCTTGGGGGAATGGCCGGTTCAGGTCCGTCCCACGCCTCGGACCCGGGCGAGCAGCACGACACCGCCGCCGGTCAGCAGCAACACGAACGCGATGCCCGCGAGGCGGAGGGCCGCCGCGCGCCGACCGGTCCCGGCGAGCTCACCGGTGCGCGTCGGCCCGTCCCGTACGCCGGGTACGGGTGTCCCGGCTGGGGGTGACGCGGGTACAGGTGACGCGGGTACAGGTGACGCGGGTCCGGGGGACGCGGGAACGGGTGTCGCGGGTACGGGTGTCGCGGGAACGGGTGCGGCCGACGCCGGGTCGGTGGCGGTGGGGGCGACGACGCGGAAGCGGTAGTCGTTGGACTGGCCGACCCAGTCGCCGTCGTCGGCGTGCCGCTGGATGACGGCGGCGTTGGCGACGACCTCGTTGGGCACCGCTCCGGCGCCGATCGCGAGCCGCACCTCGACGGAGACGGTCCGCCCCGGCCCGACGGTGAACCCGGCAAACCCGTCGCCGTCGAAGACCCCGATGGTCTCGTCGGCGTCCGTGGCCTCGAACCGCACGGGGTAGGGGCGGGGGCGGTGCCCGTCGTAGAACTGCAGGCGCGGCTGAGCCGTCGTCAGGGCGCGGCGCTCGTCGACGAGTACGAGGACGGGGTGGATGTCCGTGCAGGTGCGGGTGGTGTTGTTGGTGAGGTCGAGCCGCCAGGTCCGGAGCTCACCGCCGGCTTCGTAGGCGGCGGGGCCGCCGTGGATGCGGGTGGTGAGGGGGAAGGCGCCCTCGGTGGGAGTGTCGGCCTCGCAGCCGGCCGCGTGCGCGGGGACGGACAGGGCTCCCGGGGTGGCGAGCAGGGCGGCTGTCACGGTGGCGGTGACGGATGCGGTGACAGTCGTGGTGACGCAGTTACACAGTCGCATGAACACATGACCATGCCGGGGAGGCTGCGTCGGCGGGCGGCACCGCTCCGGAGCGGCTGGGGCTACGCCCCGAACGGGCCCGCGAATGCGCCCGATCAGCGGACGCGACGGATGCGGCGGACACGGCGGACGCGGCGCACGCGACGGACGCGGCGGTGGCTCAGCCGCTCACGCCGGCTCGTCCGTGTGGGCGAGGTGGCCGTCGGCGAGGCGCCAGTAGTGGAGGTGGGAGGTCTGGCGCCAGGTCTCGGGGGCGGTGAGGCCGTGCGTGATCCAGGCGTGGAGTTGCGGGAGGGCGGTCTCCTTCAGGACGGCGCGGATCGCGGCCCGCTCGGCCGCGTCGACCGGGTGGACGTCCACATAGAAGCCGACGCTGTCCGGGTGGACGCCTCCGCCGTGGGTGCGGGACTCGGGGGCGAACCAGCGGGCTCCGAGCACGATCGTCCCGCTGTCGTGCCCGGTGAGGAAACTCAACTCCCTTACGTGGACGGCGAGTTCCCCCAGCGAATCGTTGACGTCGGTGGTGGTCAGCGGCCAGGCCCGGTGCCGGGGAAGTTTTCGTCTGGGGCGTCTGCGCCGGTTGCGTGCGGTCATGGGCTGAAGGATCGCAGCGCGGGGCGGCCGGCCTCACGGGGTTTTTGCGCTTCGGCAACCGCGTTGCGAAAGTGGACGGCATGACTGGTACGACTGGCACGACTGGAATCACCGGCACATCCGGGACACCCGGCACACCCTTGCGCGTCGGCCTCGTCGGCTACGGCCTCGCGGGCTCCGTCTTCCACGCCCCGCTGATCGCCGCCACCGGGAGCCTCGTCCTCGACACCGTCGTCACCGGGAACCCGGAGCGGCAGGCGCGGGCCCGCGCCGCCTTCCCGGACGTACGGATCGCCGGCACCCCGAACGAGCTGTTCGCCCGCGCCGGTGAGCTGGACCTCGTCGTCGTCGCGTCCCCGAACAAGACGCACGTCCCGCTCGCGACCGCCGCCCTCGAGGCCGGCCTGCCCGTCGTGGTCGACAAGCCGGTCGCGGGCACGGCGGCCGAGGCGCGCGAGCTCGCCGCCCTCGCCGACCGGCGGGGACTGCTCCTCCCCGTCTTCCAGAACCGCCGCTGGGACCACGACTTCCGCACCCTGCGCAAACTGCTCGCGGAGGGCGAGCTGGGTGACGTATGGCGGTTCGAATCGCGGTTCGAGCGGTGGCGCCCGCACACCAAGGGCGGCTGGCGCGAGTCCGGCGACCCGGCGGAGTTCGGCGGACTGCTGTACGACCTCGGCAGCCACGTCGTCGACCAGGCACTCGTCCTCTTCGGCCCCGTCGACTCCGTGTACGCCGAGACGGTCATCCGCCGCCAGGGCGCCGAGACCGACGACGACACGTTCCTCGCACTCACCCACACCAGCGGCGTCCGCACGCATCTGTACGTCTCCGCGACCACCGCACAACTCGGGCCGCGCTTCAGGGTGTTGGGCTCGCGGGCCGGGTACGTGAAGTACGGCCTCGATCCGCAGGAGGGCGCCCTGCGGGAGGGCGGGCGGCCCGGGGACGCGGGGTGGGGGCTCGAACCCGAGAGCATGTGGGGGCGGGTCGGGGCCGGAGAGTCCCCGCTCACGGGCGGTGGGCGGCCCGAGCCGACACTGCCGGGGGCGTACGAGAAGTACTACTCTGCGATCGCCGCGGCCCTGCGCGACGGCGGCCCCAACCCGGTGACCGCGCTGGAGGCGGCAGCCGCGCTGGACGTACTGGAAGCGGCCCGGCGTTCCGCGAACGAGAAGGTGACGGTGACCCTGCGATGACCAGTCAGCACCACGGCCACAAGGCGACCGGACAGCCGTCCCTCGGGCCGCGCATCGCGCCCGAACTCACCCCGAGCATCGAGGAACTCGAAGCGCAGCAACGGCACCTGGTGTTCCGGGAGTTCTCGCACGACGACGCGTGGACGCTGGGTTCGCTGCTGGTGGAGCTGGCGCGGGAGCGGCAGGCGCCGGTGGCCGTCGACATCCACCGGGCCGGTCAGCAGCTCTTCCACGCCGCCCTGCCCGGCTCGACCCCCGACAACGACGCCTGGATCGACCGCAAGCGCCGGGTCGTGGAGCGTTACGGCGCGCCCTCCTACCTGGTGGGCGCCCGGTTCCGCGCCAAGGGCACGACGTTCGAGGCGGACTCGCGCCTCGACCCCGACACCTACGCGGCCCACGGCGGCTCGTTCCCGATCACGGTCGAGGGCGTCGGCGTGATCGGGGCGGTGACGGTGTCGGGACTGCCCCAACTCCAGGACCACCGACTGGTGGTGGAGGCGCTGGAGACGTTCCTCAAGGTGTAGAGGGAGTCGTCGGCGAGAGTCGGTGGCGGGAGTCGAGGAAGCCAGGGGTCGCGCGCGCCGGGAATTAACCCGAGGGACCCTCCGTTTCTCGGATGCACGGTACGGCATGGCATCCGGACTCAGAGGGAAACAGAACCGATGAACCAGGTCAGCGTCTCGCAGGTCAGCTCACTGAAGGCAACCGTCGGGCGGTACGGCATCTGGAGTTTCGGGCTGCGTTCGGAGGACCCCGCCGGCCTCACCGAGCGCGCCGAGACCGCCGCCGAACTGGAGGAACTGGGCTTTGGCGCCCTCTGGTTGGGCGGCAGCCCGGGCCTGCGGCACGCCGTTCCGCTCGTCGAGGCGACCTCGCGGCTCGTCGTGGCGACCGGTATCCAGAGCATCTGGGACTACGAGGCCGCCGAAACGGCGTCCGGTTACGCGAAGTTGGAAGCGACCCACCCCGGCCGCTTCCTGCTCGGCCTCGGGGTGAGTCACGCCGGGTTCGCGGAACGGTACCGTCGTCCGTACGCCTCGATGGTCGAGTACCTCGACGTCCTGGACGCGGCAGGGCAGCCCGCCGAGCGCCGGGTGCTGGCCGCGCTCGGCCCGAAGATGCTGGAGCTGTCGCGGGACCGCGCCGCAGGCTCGCACCCGTACCTCGTGACCCCCGAGCACACCGCGCAGGCCCGCGCGGCACTGGGCGAAACCCCGTTGCTGGCACCGGAGTTGAAGGTCGTACTGGACGCGGATCCGGACCGGGCCCGCACGACCGCCCGTTCCACCCTCGCCCTCTATCTGACCCTGCCGAACTACACCAACAACTTCCTGCGCATCGGCTTCACCGAGGACGACTTCACGGCCGGGGGCAGCGACCGTCTGATCGACGCGGTGTTCGCGTGGGGCGACGAGAACCGGATCCGCGAGCGGATCGACGCCTTCCACACGGCGGGCGCGGACCATGTCACCCTGCAGCTCCTCGGGGACTGGCCCAGGGAGGCCCTCCCCCGCGACAGCTGGCGCCGCCTGGCCGACCTCCTGAAGTGACCGGGAGAGGCCTGGGAGAGGCCTGGGAGAGGCCCGGGAGACGTGAGAGAGACGTAAGGGACTGGAGGGGATCTGCGCGGGCCCCGAAGCGGTGGCGTTTCCTCGGGATGCGTCCGCTCGTTTGTCTGCACGTGTCATCGAGCGGGATCCAGGAGCCCGGTGACACGCATGCGAACGGAGAAGTCCCGTGCGATTGACCGATATCCACCGTTGCGAGATCCGGCCCGGACGGCTCGTGACCTGGACCCTGCATCCGACGACCGTCGACAGCGTGGCCGAACTGCCGGACGACGCCCGCCCACCCGCGTACGTACAGGAGGCCCACGTCAGGACCGCGCGAACGGTACGCGAGGACGGCCTGTTCGTGCCGACCTGGCTCGGCACGGCGTTCGACATCCCCGGGCGGGTCGATCTCGACGTCCTCCAGGAGGCGTTGCGGACCTGGACGCTGCGGCACGAGACGCTGCGCAGCGGTTTCCGCTGGGCGAAGGGCCCACTCGCCTCCCCCGACGCCCCCGGCTCTCCTCATGACGAGCTGCGGCGCTTCACCCTCGCCCCCGACGCCGTCGTCCTGCACCGCGAGGACGCCGATGTGTTCGCGGACGGGGCCGCGCTGCCGCGCTTTCTGCAGGATCGGTTCGACATCGCGGCGGACGCGTTGACCTGGCCGAACTTCATCTACAGCGCGGTCGTCAGGGACGACAGCACCAGCGTGTACATGGCGTTCGACCACACCAATGTCGACTCGTACTCGATCTTCCGCATCGCCCACGAGGTCCACGAGCTCTACACCGCAGGCCTCGACGCCACGGCGGTGGACACCGCGCCGGTCGCCAGTTACGTCGACTTCTGCGCGAGCGAGCGGACGCACGCCGACGGCATCGACGAGACGCACTCGATCGTCGCCGAGTGGCGGAAGTTCATCGCCCGGTGCGACGGCAAGCTGCCGAACTTCCCCGTCGACCTCGGCCTCGACCCCGAAGGGCCGCTGCCCACACAGAAGTTGATGCGGGAGTGGCTCACGGACGACACGGATGCGGCGGCGTTCGAGGCGTACTGCCGTCCGTACGGCGGCAGCATGGTCGGCGTTCTCGCGGCGACCGCCCTCATCGTGCGGGAGATCAGCGGCCAGCAGGTGTACCGCACCGTCGTGCCCTTCCATACCCGGGCCAGGTCCGAGTGGTCGGACTCGGTGGGCTGGTACGTGGGCGGCGCGCCGCTCGAGATCCCGGTGGGCCAGGTGTCGGACTTCGACGGCGCCCTGGACCTGGTCCGCACCTCGCTGCGGGCGAAGCGGCCCCTGTCGAGGATGCCGATCGCCCGGGTGCTGAAGCTGCTGGGCTCCGACTTCCGGCCCACCTCGCCGGACCTGTACTCGATCGTCTCGTTCGTCGACACCCGGGACATCGCGGGCTCGGAGAGGTGGGAGGACCTGAAGGCGTACGGCCTGATCCGCGTGTCGTACGGCGACCAGGTGTGCGCCTGGATCACCCGCCTCCACGAGGGCCTCCAGTTCGCGGCCCGCTACCCGGACACGGACGTGGCGGAGAAGAACATGCGCCTGTACGTGGCGAGACTGCGGGAGCTGATCACGTCGGTGGCAAGGGAGGCCAGGGCCACCGACCCGCACCCTGAGCAGGCGCGCAGCGCCGCTTCAGGGGCGCGGGGAACCGCGCGACAAGCCCCCACCGGACCCGCACCCGAATCCCCCGCACCCGCGTCCCCCGCCCCCAGCGGAGCGCTCACGCGTCCTTGAACACCTGACGCTGCCGCCCGAGCCCCTCGATCTCCAGCTCGACCACGTCCCCGGCCCGAAGGAACGGCTTGGGCTCGGGCTCACCCAGCGCGACGCCCGCCGGCGTACCCGTGTTGATGATGTCACCCGGGTACAGGGTCATGAACTGGCTGACGTACCGCACGACTTCGGCGACCCCGAAGATCTGTTCGGCGGTCGTGCCGTTCTGCTTCCGCTCGCCGTTCACCCACAGCCGCAGTCCGAGAGCCTGCGGGTCCGGCACCTCGTCCGCGGTCACCAGCCAGGGCCCGAGGGGGTTGAACGTCTCGCAGTTCTTGCCCTTGTCCCAGGTCCCGCCTCGCTCGAGCTGGAACTCGCGCTCGGAGACGTCGTGCGCGACCGCGTACCCGGCGACGTGCGCGAGGGCCTCCTCGTGCGAGCCGAGGTAGCGGGCGGTACGTCCGATGACGACCGCGAGTTCCACCTCCCAGTCGGTCTGCTTCGACTCGCGGGGCACGAGCACCGTGTCGTAGGGCCCGACGATGGTGTCCGCCGCCTTGAAGAAGATCACCGGCTCGGTGGGCGGCTCGGCGCCGGTCTCGCGGGCGTGGTCGTGGTAATTGAGCCCGATGCACACGATCTTGCCGACGCCTTTCAGCGGCGGCCCGATCCGCAGCCCGGTCTCGTCCAGCGCGGGCAGCTCACCGGCGTCGGCGGCGGCCCGGATCCGGGCGAGTGCCGCGTCGTCGGCGAGCAGCGCCCCGTCGATGTCCGCGACGACCCCCGACAGGTCCCGCAGGGTTCCCTCGGCGTCGAGCAGCGCGGGCCGCTCCGACCCCGCCGTACCGACTCGCAGCAGCTTCATGGTCGCTCTCTCCCTCTGGCTTTCTGTTACGTCCCCCGGTCACATCCTCGGTCATCGTTCACGTTCATCGTCAGACGAGGGGGTCACCATTCATCGGAGGACTGGTCGATCGTCCAAGCTGGACGCCCGGTCCGCAATAGCGGTTCACGTACTGGACTGGGTGAGGGGTCGGGAACCGGCCTGGGGCGTGAGCTGCCAGCGGTACAGCACCGCCCGCTCGACGGCGCTCCAGGTCGTGCTGGTCACCATGTACAGCGCGGCGGCCAGCGGCATCACGGCCACGGAGAAGAGCGTGAGGAAGGACATGAAGGGCGCGAACTTCGTGGCGGAGGCGAGGCCGGGCAGCGCCTCGCCGCCGACGCTCACCGACGGCGGGTTGGCCGCCATGATCAGCTTCATGCGCCGGTAGTTGAAGGTGGCGACGGCGCCGACCAGGACGAACAGGCCGAGGTAGACGAGCCCGGCGGCCCCGAAGATCCCGTCCCCGCCGAGCGCGTCGGCCCACCGTTCGCCGAGCGGCGCGGCGAGCAGCTGGTGGGTGAGCAGGTCGTTGGTCCGGCCGCCGATCTCCCGGTTGGAGAAGAGGTGGTAGAGCAGGAAGAAGGCGGGCAGCTGGAACAGGCTCGGGAGGCATCCCGACAGCGGGGAGACCTTCTCCTCGGCGTGCAGCGCCATGACGGCCTGCTGGAGCTTCTTGGGGTCCTTCGCGTGCTGTTTCCGCAGCTCGGCGACCCTGGGCTGCAACACGGCGCGCGCCCGCTGACCCCGCGCCGCCGCGCGGGACAAGGGGTGCACGAGGAGTCGTACGAACGCGGTGAACAGGATGATCGCGGCGGCGGCCGAGGAGCCGTGGAAGAGGGGCTGGAGCAGATCGGCGAGCTGCTCGACCAGGCTCGCGAACGCGGACAGGAAGGTGGACATGGGTGGGTGAGCCCTCCGGGGGTCTCGTCGTACCGGAGATTCCATGGACACGCGGACGCGCTGCTACGCGGATGCGTGCACGCGTGTATGCGTGGGGAATCGGAGATCGGTATGACGACCCGCGCGCGGGGATGTCAGCTGCCGGCGCTGTGCTCGGTGCTGTGCCCTACGCGGTGGTCGCCGGGAGGGCGGGTCCGGGGGCGCGGGGGCGGGTGCGGCCGCGGGCGTCGGGGTCGCGTTGCGGCAGGAAGGCCGTACGGCGGGCCCGGGCGCGGGAGGGCGCGAGGGCCCGGGGGGGGGGGGCGGGGGGGGGGGGGGGGGGGGGGGGTGGAGGGGGGGGGGGGGAAGCC
>NZ_LGDW01000487.1 GCF_001280005.1 Streptomyces sp. NRRL WC-3618
GGGGGGGGCCGCGCCCCCCACCCCGCCACGCGGCCCCGCCCGTCCCGCTCCCCTTCTCCTCCTCGGCCGCGCAGCGAGGTGCCGCACCCCCATGAACAGACCCCCCGCTTCTTCCGGTTCCGCACGATCCCCCCGCGCCACGGCCGTCGCCGCCGGCGTGGTTGCCGTCTGCCTTCTCGCGGCCGGCTGTTCGGGCTCCGACGGGTCGGACTCCGCCATGGGCTCCGCCGCTGCCGGCACCGCCCGGCTCAAGGTCGCCCTGATCACCCATGGAGCCAAGGGCGACGACTTCTGGGAGCGGGTGCAGATGGGCGCGCGGGCCGCCGCCGCCAAGGACAACATCGAACTGACGTACGCGAGTGACCCCGATGCCGCCGCCCAGGCCGATCTGGTGCGCGACGCGGTCAGGGACAAGGCCGACGGGATCGCCCTGACCCTCGCCAAGCCGGAGGCGATGAAGAGCGCGGTCTCGCGGGCGAAGGCGGCGGGGATACCCGTGGTCGGTCTCAACTCGGGTATCAGGGCCTGGCGTTCCACGGGCGTGCTGGAGTTCTTCGGCCAGGACGAGAGCACCGCCGGCCGGGCGCTCGGCTACAAGCTGGACGCGCTCAAGGTCAAGCACACCCTCTGTGTCATCCACGAGCAGGGGAACGTCGGGCTGGAGGCCCGCTGCGCCGGTGTCAAGAAGACGTTCGCCGGCAGGACCGACAACCTGTACGTGAACGGAACCGACCTGGACGAGGTGACCGCGGTCATCACGGCCCGGCTGAAACAGGACCCGAGCATCGACGAAGTCGTCACGCTGGGCGCGCAGTTCGGGCTCTCGGCGGTGAAGTCGGTGGGCCAGTCGGGCAGCAGGGCGAAGATCGCCACCTTCGACCTCAACAACGACATCGTGAATGCCGTCAGGAACGGCGACGTGCAGTTCGCCGTCGACCAGCAGCCGTACCTCCAGGGCTATCTCGCCGTCGACTCGCTCTGGCTGTACAAGTCCAACGGCAACTTCAGCGGCGGCGGATCGAAGCCCGTACTCACCGGGCCGGCGTTCGTCACCAAACGGAACATCGACGACGTCGCCAGGTTCGCGGCCGACGGCACCCGCTGACGTCACCCGGTCCGCGCCTGCCGGTCCCCTCCGGCCCCCTCCGCGGTCATTCCGTATCCCCTTCCGCCCCGCACCCGAATCCTCTCGCGCGGCAACCGTCGTACAACGGCTGCACCAAGCTTTGGGGGCTCATGGCGCGTACGTTCGCTTGTACGGATAGCATCCTGCGGACCCTGACCTGTTCCGCCATCAGTTCCGTTTCCCCCCGTCAGTCGCCGTCCCCCACCTGCCATGTCCCCCTTCCACCCACCGCTGATCGCCCTAGGACGACGATGCCTAAACGCAAAGGTGCCCGGCGCCGGCTCGGCTCCATACGGCTCTCGCTGATCCTGCTCGCGCTGGTTCCCACCGTCACCCTCGCCGCGATGTGGGGTGTGACGACGGTTCAGATGTTCTCGGAGGGCCTGCGGCTGCGGAACCAGACGCAACTCAGCAGGGCGACCGGTGCCATGGGCACGGACGCCACGCTCGCGCTGCAGAAGGAGCGCAGTCTGTCGGCCGAGTGGCTGGCCTCGCCCAGGGGTGATCGCACCGCCCTCGACGGGCAGCGCAAGGCGACGGACGCGGCGGTCGCGAAACTGGTCGGCCAGACCAGGGCCATCCAGGAGGCCCCCGACCGTATCGGGGACCGGATGTACTCGGTCATCGCGGCGACGGGCAGCCTGGAGTACTACCGCGGGCAGGTCGACCATCTCACCGACATCTCCGCCCACCAGGTGCTGGACCAGTACTCGTCGATCATCGACAACCAGATCCACTCCTTCCAGGAGCTCTCCCAGGTCGACGACGGCGACCTCACCTCACAGGCCGGCCCCCTCGTGTCGCTGGAGCAGGCGGCCGAACTGGTCGCCCAGGAGGACGCCCAGCTCATGGTGGCCTGGCCGTCGGGGCATTTCGACCAGCCGGAGTGGGAGGACTACGTCCGGCTGGTCAGTGCCCGGCGCTGGGTCGTCGAGGACCAGCTGATCCAGTCCCTGAGCGGCTCGGCGAAGGCCCGCACCGAGGCGATCCTGCGGAGCCCCGCCTGGCACACCCTGACCGCCATCGAGGACCAGGTGCTCGCGTCGGGCACACCCGGCGGCGGTGCCGAACAGAAGATCACCCTGCCCCGCCGGCAACAGCAGTGGTCCACGGCGTTGACCGCGGTGAGCGTCCAGTACGGCTCGCTCATCCAGGACGAGACCCACGGGCTGCTCGACCGCAGCGCCGACGAGGCACGGTCGCTGCTGCTCAAGGCTGCCGCGCTGAGCGCCGGAGGACTCGGCGGGCTGCTGCTGTGCATCGCCCTGTCCTGGCGCATCACCCGGTCCCTGTCCCGCCGGCTGCGCGGGCTGCGCGTGGCCACCCTGAGTCTCGCCGAGGAGCGGCTGCCGGACGTGGTGGCCCGGCTCAACCGGGGCGAGACCGTCGACGTCGAGTCGGCCACCCCGCCGCTGGACTACGGCCACGACGAACTCGGCCAGGTGGCCCAGGCGTTCAACGCCGCGCAACGCACCGCAGTACACACCGCGGTCGAACTCGCCGACACCCGGCGTGGCTTCCAGAAGATCATCCTGGGCATCGCGCGGCAGAGCCAGAACCTGATCAACCTCCAGCTCACCAAGCTGGACGCGCTGGAACGCGCCCATCAGGACCCGGAGATCCTCAAGGGCCTGTACGAACTCGACTCCACGGCCAGCCAGTTGCGCCGTTACGAGGAGAACCTCGTCATCATCAGCGGTGAACGGCCCGGCCGCAGCTGGGCCGAGCCGGTCGCGCTCATCGACATCCTGCGCAGCGCCGTCGGGGAGGTCGCCGAGTACCAGCGGGTCGAGGTGCAGACCGAGGAGGACGTGTACCTCGCGCCGCCGGCGGTGGCCGACGTCATCCATCTGCTGGCCGAGCTGATCGACAACGCGACGGCCTACTCGCCCGCGCCCAGCCCGGTGGGGGTACGGACCGCGTTGGTCGCCAAGGGGCTGGCCATCGAGATCGAGGACCGCGGTCTCGGCATGTCCGAGGAGGACTACGCGTCCTTCAACGAAAACCTCGCCCAGTCCCCGAAGTTCGACGTGGTGGCGCTCGCCGACGACCTGCGCCTCGGCATGTTCGTGATCGCGCGCCTCGCCGTCCGGCACGGCATCCAGGTCACGCTGCGGTCCTCGCCGTACGGCGGTACGACGGCGATCGTGCTGATCCCGCACGAGGTCGTCGTACGCGAACTCGCCGCGCCCGACACGGACTCGGCCATGGAGGAAGCGACCGCGCAGGCGCCCGGCCAGGTCGCGGCGGAGCGCGCGCCGCACGAGCGCACCCGGGAGCCGCAGCCCGCCCCGGCCCGCGTCCGGACCCCCGACGCCGCTTTCGCGCCCCGGCCGGCCGCCCTCGTCGGGGCGGGCCGCAGCGGTGAGCGGAAGGCCGAACAGGGCGGCGCCGCGCGGAAGGGCGGGCTCACCCCGCTGCCGCGCCGGGTGCCGCAGACCAGTCTGGCCGCCGAACTGCTGGAGGACGTCGAACCCGACAGCCTGGCGGAGGACGCGCTCGACGAGTTCTCGGCGGAGCGCGCGGCCTCCTCGCTCGCCGGTTTCCAGCGCGGAACCCTCCAGGCCCGTGACGACGACGCCGAAGAGCAGTACCACCATGGGGAGGACATCGCGCCTCAGGAACCCGACGCACAACTCCCTGACGCAGGCACTCCGGTCACCTCGACTCCGCCCGCAGACCGCTGATGAAGGACAGAGAAATGACACGCCCCACCCCCGCCACGCACACCGAGCTCGACCAGTTGCTCACCGGACTCGTGGACCGGGTAGCCGAGGTCAACCACGCCGTCGTGCTTTCCGAGGACGGACTGGTCGTCAGCCGGTCCACGGCGTTCCTGCGCGACGACGCCGAGCGGCTCGCGGCGACCGCGTCCGGGCTGATGAGCCTCAGCAAGGGCGTCAGCATGGACTTCCGGGGCGGCCCGGTGCGCCAGGCGCTGATCGAGATGCGCAACGGCTACCTGATCCTCACCGCCGCCGGCCCGGGCGCCCATCTCGCGGTCCTGACCAGCCAGGGCGCGGACGTCGGCGTGGTGGCGTACCAGATGAACATGCTGGTGAAGAAGATCGGTGAGCACCTCAGCGCGGCCCCGCGTGCCGGGGTCGCCGGCGCGGCCGGCGAGTGAAGTGAGCGGAAGCGACGCGGCCGGCCGTCTCGTACGGCCGTTCACGCTCACCGGGGGGCGCACCCGGCCCAGCCGCGCCGACTTCACACTGATCACCTCGGTGACGGCCGTGGATCCGCAGCCCGACGGGGCCGTGCGGCCGCAGCCCGAGCATGCCCGGATCCTGCGGCTGTGCGCACGGCCCGTGGTCGTCGCGGAGCTCGCCGCCCACCTCGACCTCCCGGTGAGCGTGGTCGTCATCATGCTGTGCGACCTGCTGGAGGCCGGCCGGATCACAGCCCGGTCCCCGCGCCACATCTCGCGCACCAGGGACATGGACCTGCTCCAGAAAGTGAGGGACGGCCTTGGCCGGCTCTGACCCGACCGTGAACGGGACCCCGGCGCCCGACTCGGTCAAGATCCTCATAGCCGGCGGCTTCGGCGTGGGCAAGACGACGATGGTCGGCGCGGTCAGCGAGATCGTGCCCCTGCGCACCGAGGAACCCCTCACCGCGGCCGGCCTCGGCATCGACGACCTCGACGGCATCGAGGAGAAGAAGTCCACCACGGTGGCCCTCGACTTCGGCCGTATCACCCTCAGCCGGGAACTGGTCCTGTACCTCTTCGGTACGCCGGGACAGCAGCGGTTCTGGTTCATGTGGAACGACCTGTCGATCGGCGCGCTGGGGGCCGTGGTCCTCATCGACGTACGCCGGCCTGAGTCGAGCTTCGCGGCGATCGACTTCTTCGAGCGGCGGGACATCCCGTTCGTCGTCGGGGTGAACGGCTTCCACGGGGAGCATCCGTACGAGCCGGAGGAGATCCGGGAGTCGCTGGCACTGCCGGCGCACACGCCGGTGCTGCTGTGCGACGCGCGGGACCGGGAGTCGTGCCGGGACGTACTGATCGCGCTGATCGACCAGTTGATAGCCGCGGCGGCTTCGGGCGGGACGGGCGTCCGCTGATCGCCGCCGCGAACCTCAGCGGCCCGGATCCCCCCTCACCTCACTTCACAGGCAGTACCGGACCAGCCACTCGTCCGCGTTGTACGTGTCCTTCGCCGGATCCGGCACCGAGGCAGGCTGCGCCCCCACCATGTCCTCGAGGCGGATCCGCTCCGGCAGCTGCCCGAAGCGGGCCTGGCGAACCGCCTCGGCGGTCTCCGGAGCCTCTGTTTCGATCTTCGCCTGGTACGTCATCCCGATCCCCGTTCACTTGGAGCCGACGGTACGTCCAGCGTACGGGGCGTCCGTCTATTCCGCGTGGGCCATCAGCAGCCCCGCGAGGAGCGCGGTACGGGCGGGGACGTGATCCAGCAGCACATGTTCGCCGCGTGCGTGCGCACCTCCGCCCACGGGACCGAGGCCGTCGAGGACCGGACGTCGCAGCGCGGAGACGAAGTTGCCGTCGCTCGCCCCGCCCACGCCGGTCTCACGGATCGTCAACCCGAGCTCGGCCGCCACCGACTGCGCCTGTTTGAACAGGAGTTGGGAGGCCGGCGTCGGCACCATCGCCGGCCGGTTCCAGCCCCCGGAGACCGACACCCGTACCCGTGGGTCGGAGGCCGTGAGGGCGGCCAGTGCGGTGTCGACGCGGGCCGCCTCGGCGGGGTCGGCGATGCGTACGTCGACACCGCAGCGGGCGTCTCCCGCGATGACGTTGCGTCCCGTACCGCCGCTGATCACACCGACGTTGACCGTCGTGCCGAGTTCGGGTGAGCCCAACTGCGCCACCTGGGTGACCAGTTCGGCCAGGGCGTGCACCGCGCTGGCGCCGCCGTACGGATCGAGGCCCGCGTGTGCCTCCACCCCTTCCACGGCCACCTCGAAGAGGCCGACGCCCTTGCGGGCCGTTTTCAGGTCCCCGTCGGGACCCGCCGCCGGCTCGCACACCAGCGTGGCCGCCGCGTGCTCGCTGAGCCGCTCGATGTGCGGCCGGGAGAACGGGCTGCCGATCTCCTCGTCGCCGTTGAGGAGCAGGCGTACCGTCGGGCGCGGCAGATTCCGTTCGCGCATCAGGCGCAGCGCCCAGACCGCCTGCACCAGGCCGCACTTCATGTCGAAGGCGCCCGGCGCGCTCACCCGGCCGTCGTCCGTCACGGTGAACGGCCACTCGGCGAGGGTGCCGACCGGCCACACGGTGTCGTAGTGGGCCAGAAGCAGCACCGTCGCCTCGGACGTGCCCCGGTAGAGGAGCTCCAGGACGTCGCCGTGTTCACCGCCGTCGTGGCGCACGGTGTCGTCCGGCGGGCCGAGTCGCCGGTGCGCCCAGTCCTCGATGGCGGCGAGACCGGCGGACAGCAGTTCCTTGTCGTCGCTGGGGGTCTCGTACTCGACCAGCGCCCGCAGGTCGTCGGTCATCTCGGGCAGGGCGGTGCGGGCCAGGGACATGATGTCGTGCAGCGACACGGGCAGCTCCTCGGACGACGTGGCAAACCCGGTAGCTACCCACAAACCCGGGGAACCATGGCCGCGGCCGCCGGTGAACGGCGCTGGGGCCCTGCCGTCTCACGGCAGGACCCCAGCCCCATGTCGCGTCCCGGTGCTCAGCCCTCGTCGGCCGTCAGCCGCAACGAGATGCTGTTGATGCAGTACCGCTGGTCGGTCGGGGTCGGATAACCCTCACCCTCGAACACGTGCCCGAGGTGCGACCCGCACCGCGCACACCGCACCTCGGTCCGCACCATGCCGTGGGTCCGGTCCGACAGCAGTTCCACCGCGTCGGTGTCCTTCGGGTCGAAGAAGCTCGGCCAGCCGCAGTGCGACTCGAACTTCGTGTCCGAGGTGAACAGTTCGGCACCACAGGCCCGGCAGGAGTAGACGCCCTTCGCCTTGGTGTCCGTGTACTCACCCACGAAGGCGGGTTCCGTGCCGGCCTGACGCAGGACCGCGTACTCGGCCGGCGTCAGCTCCGCACGCCACTGCTCGTCCGGCTTTTCGACGTCGTACGACATGAAGCTCAGCCCCTTACTGCGAAGTCACTGCGGAACCGCGAATGTCACCGCGCCAGGCGGTCCAGGATCCGCGGGCCCAGGTCCGTCACATCACCCGCGCCCATGGTGAGAACGAGATCACCGGGCTTCGCCATTCCCGCGACGGTTTCGGGCACCTCCGCCTTGTCGGACAGGGCCGTCACGTCGGCGCCCGCGGCCCGCGCCGCGTCGATGATCAGCGTGCTCGTCACGCCGGGGATCGGGTCCTCACGGGCCGGGTAGATGTCGAGGACCACCGATGCGTCCGCCAGCGCCAGGGACTGCCCCATTTCCTTGCCCAGCTCCTGGGTACGGGAGAAGAGGTGCGGCTGGAAGACGACCAGGATGCGCGCCTCGCCGACCGCCGCCCGCATCGCCTCCAGGTCCGCCGTCATCTCGGTCGGATGGTGGGCGTAGGAGTCGATGACCTGGACGCCCGCCGCCTCGCCCTTCAGCTGGAGCCGCCGCTTCACACCCGTGTACGAGGCCAGGGCTGGGGCCAGCTCACCCGCCGGCACGCCCAGCGCGACGCCCGCCGCCAGCGCGGCCACCGCGTTGTGCGCGTAGTGCCGGCCGGGAACCGACACCGTGAAGGTGAGCGGAGCCCCGTCCAGCTCGACGGTCACCTCACTCTTCAGCCCCTGCGGTACGACGGACAGCACCCGCACGTCCGCGTCCGCCGACTCCCCGTACGTCACCACCCGCACGGAGTCCGGCAGGCGCCGCGTGAGCTCGCGGGCGCCCTCGTGGTCGGCGGAGATCACCAGGGTCCCGCCGGGGACGATCCGGCCCGCGAACGTCTCGAAGGACTCGTAGATCTCGTCCATGGAGGCGTAGTTGGCGTGGTGGTCGAGTTCGACGTTGAGGATGATCGCGACCTCGGGCGCGTACTTGTGGAAGCTGCGGTCCGATTCGTCCGCCTCGGCCACGAAGATGTCGCCGTCGCCGTGCAGGGCGTTCGAGCCGGGGGCGTCGAGGTCGCCGCCGATCGCGTACGAGGGGTTCAGTCCCAGCTCGCCCAGCGACACCGCCAGCATCGACGTCGTGGTCGTCTTGCCATGGGTGCCGGCGACCGCGATCGGCCGCAGGCCGTCCATCAGCCGGGCGAGCGCGTCCGAACGGTGGACCACGGGAATGCCCAGCTCCGCCGCCCGCGCCAGCTCCGGGTTGTCCGCGCGGATCGCGGAGGAGACGACGACACAGGTGGCGTCGTCGGCCAGATGCCCGGCCGCGTGCCCGATGTGCACGGTCGCGCCGAGCGCGCGAAGCGCCGCGGCGGTCTCGGACTCCTTGGCGTCACTGCCGGCCACGACGGCGCCACGCTGCGCGAGGATCTTCGCGATCCCCGACATTCCGGCGCCGCCGATGCCGATGAAGTGCGGTCGGTCCATGGCGGAAGGAAGGCCGGGTGCCATGTGCGTTTCTCCCCAGATGCGGTACGAAGCTGAACCCCCAGCCTATTGGCCACGACTGGCAGCACTTAACGAGGGACGCGGCGGACACCCACCCAGGGGCGCGGGGCTGTATCGATATGCGGCCCCGCCGCGTGGGCGCGACCAGCCACAGCGGACCCGCACCCGAAGAACTACGCCTTGCTGTGCGAGAACAACTTCAGCACCGGCACTCCCACCTTGTGCCGAGCCCGCGAGGCCCAGTCCCGGTGGAAGAACTCCTCCACGTAGTGGGGATCGGTCAGCACGATGACCTCGTCCGCCTCGATCTCGTCCACCAACCCCCGCAACGCGTCGAGCGGATGATCCTCGACGATCTGCCCGTCCGCCTCGTGCCCCGCCACCCGCAGCGCGGCCAGCGACACCTCCAGCGCCTTCTCCCCCATCGCCGTCGCGTCATCGCCCTCGGGGGTCTCCCCTTCGTGCGCCGCCTCGTCGAGCTCGCCCAGGGCGATGTCGTCGATGGCCCGCAGCAGCCGGTCGGCCTGATCACCACGGGGCTGGAGCAGTACATGGAAGGCCACCCCCTCCTCACCGTGCAAGGTGGTGACGAACTCCACGTCGGCGGATGTCAGGGCCTTCTCGATCATCAGTACGCTTGTGAACACGACAGGCGCCCTTCTCCTCCGTGGGCCGTTCGTAGGCCCCTGCTGAAACCAGCCTGCCCCGTGATCGCACGAGGGCTGCGAAATTTAGTGTGCCCAGCGAAAGTCAAACGGAACGAGAGGTTCCGCATCGTGTCGGTACGACGGGGCCTCCACGGGTCAGGAGCGGCGATACCGGCTGAACAGGAAGCCGGCCTCCTCCAGCAAGGACACCAATTCGAAGTGCCGGGGGACCCCCACCGAGGGCCCGCCCGAGATCCGCTGGGCGTCCCCCACGGTGAGCATCGGGGAGATCGTCAGGCACAGCTCGTCGAGCACACCGGCCGCCACCAGTTGCCCCAGCAGCCGGGGCCCGCCCTCGGCCAGCAGCCGGTGGTGCCCCAGGTCGGCCAGGGCCCGCACGGCGCGCGCCGGGTCCACACCCATGCCGTCACCGGCGACGACCACCTGGGCGCCCGCCTTCTCGGCGGCGGCGACCTTCTCGGGCGCGGCCGCGGCGCCCGTGAGGATCAGGGTGGGAACGAGGGGCGAGGTGAACAGCGGGAGCGAGTAGTCCAGTTCCAGACTCGCGCTGACGATGGCGACCGCCGCGACCTCCGCCTGTCCGGCCGCCTCCCGGGCCGCGGCGAACTCCGCACGCGCGCGTACCGGCCGATAACCCTCCTGGCGTACCGTTTCCGCACCGACGAGGACCACGTCCGCCAGTTGCCGCAGGGTGCCGAAGATCCGCATGTCCGCGGCTGACGAGATGGGCTGGGAGCGACCGTCGTGCTGGGCCGCGCCGTCGAGCGTGGACACCATGTTGGCGCGCAGCCAGACTTCCTGGCGCCCGTTCGTCTGTTCGGGGTAGGCATAGGCGGCGGCCAGCTCGTCCAGGCTCCACTCGCGGTCGGCCGCCCCGGCACCCCGGGGTGGACCACCGGCGTCACCGGCATCCACGGCCCCTCCTGAGGCCTCGGCCGCTGTCTCTTCGGTCACAGGGAACAGGCGTCGCATGCCAGGCAGTCTGGCACGGCACCGAGGGCCTGTCCGGGGGGCCGGACCCGGGATCACGGGGTCCGGCACATCCATTCACCCCGTTTGTCAGGATTTTTGACTCCATCGCCTCCGCACCCGGCCGTCGCTTGACGGGAGAAGACCCCCGCGCCCCACCGCCGCCCACCGCCCCTCCGGACCGACTGGGCCCACCGGACAGGCCCTAGCATGGTGAACCGTGCACACCACCGCCACTGGCCCCCATTTCGACCCGATAGCCGCCACGGGCCCACTGTCGCTGTGCGTGCGTGAACCGCACGTCCCCGCAGACCGGCTGGTCGCCGAGATGGTGCCGCCGCCCCGGTTCGACTCGGTGCGCTTCGATACGTACATCCCGGACCCGAACCAGCCCAGCCAGCCCGAGGCCGTGCGGGTCCTCGACGGCTTCGCGGCCGGCCTCGGCGGGGCGCACGCCCTGGGGGGCGGCAGGCGGGGGTTCTTCGGGTTCGGGAAGGCCAGGGCGTCCAAGGTGCCGGCCGGTCCCCGTGGCGTCTACCTCGACGGCGGTTACGGCGTCGGCAAGACCCACCTCCTCGCCTCCCTCTGGCACGCGACCCCGGCCGAGCCCGCGCTCAAGGCCTTCGGCACCTTCGTGGAGCTGACGAACCTGGTCGGCGCCCTCGGCTTCCAGAAGACCGTCCAGACCCTGTCCGGACACCGGCTGCTGTGCATCGACGAGTTCGAACTGGACGACCCGGGCGACACCGTCCTCGTCTCGACCCTGCTGGGCAAACTCGTCGACGCGGGCGTCGCGCTCGCCGCCACCTCGAACACCCTGCCGGGCAAGCTCGGTGAGGGCCGGTTCGCGTCGGCCGACTTCCTGCGCGAGATCCAGGGCCTGTCCGCCCACTTCCGCGCGCTGCGCATCGACGGCGAGGACTACCGCCACCGGGGACTGCCCGAGGCCCCGGCGCCGTACTCCGAGGAGCAGGTGACCAAGGCGGCGTACGCCACCGAGGGCGCGTCGCTCGACGACTTCCCGCACCTCCTCGACCACCTCGCGCGCGTGCACCCCAGCCGCTACGGCGCCCTCACGGACGGGCTGCGGGCCGTGTGCCTCACCGACGTACGGCCGGTTCCCGACCAGTCGACGGCGCTGCGGCTCGTCGTGCTCGCCGACCGGCTGTACGACCGCGAGGTGCCGGTGCTCGCCTCCGGGCTGCCCTTCGACCAGTTGTTCAGCGAGGAGATGCTGAACGGCGGCTACCGCAAGAAGTACTTCCGCGCGATCTCCCGGCTGACCGCACTGGCCCGCGACGCCAAGGGCCTCGTGCAACACGCCTGAGGCCGTTGCCCGCCAACCAGATGAACCAGCGCAGGTCAAGGGCTAGTTCGCGCCATCCCACCCACGCTTTTCACGCTCTCTTCAGCACGAAACGTTAAGTTAACCCTGCAAACAAGTTCGCAGGGTTAACGTGTTTCTTGACCAGCGATTGACCATCCATTTACGCGTTCGAGAGCCGCGAAGAGCCTGGAGGGGGGCACATGTTCCGTGGCGCCACGGCCCGCACGGTGATTTCACTCCTCGCCGCCGCCCTGCTGACCCTCCAGTTCTTCGCCCCCAGTGCGTCCTTCGCATCCGTGCACACAGCCCGTCACGTCGAGGCCAAGACCGAGCCCAGAAACAAACCTCGGGTGGAGGCCCTGCGCGACGAGCACGTCACCTGCGGTGATGACGGTCGCTCCGAGCACCCCAGCTCCCCCCTGCGTATCCGCGACCGGCATCGCCTCGTCCACGCGGGTCCCGAACTGCCCGAGCGCCCGCCGCTCGCCCTGGACCCCGCCGCTCCGCACGAACCGGAAACGCGCGTCACGCCTCTCCATCAAGCACCCAGATCGCTGACCGCGCACACCCCGGCCACGCTCCAGGTGTTCCGCTGCTGACAGCGGACCCTCCCCACCCCCCACGCTCTGTCATGTAAGTCCGACGCGCCATCGAGGCGCGCCAGGAGGAGTCACCACATGCAGCCCCTCATCGAGAACGCCCGTACCTTCGGACAGCGCCCTGAGGAGTTCGCCGAACTGGCCCAAGGCCAGTCCCCCCAGGTGCTGTTCATCACCTGCTCCGATTCCCGAGTCGTGCCGGCCCTGATCACAGGCGCCAGGCCCGGAGAGCTCTTCGAGCTGCGCACCGCGGGCAACATCGTTCCCCCCTACGCCTCCGCCAGCCCCACCGGCGAGGCCGCCACCATCGAGTACGCCGTGGAGGTCCTCGGCGTCAGCGACATCGTGGTCTGCGGCCACTCGCACTGCGGTGCCGTCGGCGCCCTGGTGCGCGGCGACGACCTCACCGCCGTACCCGCCGTACGCGACTGGCTCGCACACGCCGCCGACGAACCCGGGGCCTCGTCCGACACCGACGACCCGACGGTCGCCTCGGCCGTCCAGAACCACGTCCTGACACAGCTGTTGCGGCTGCGCTCCTACCCGTGCGTGGAACAACGCCTGGCGAAGGGTCAACTGCGGTTGCGCGGCTGGTACTACGAGGTGCACACCGGGTCCGTACGCGAACACCACGACGCCACCGACGCGTTCGAAGCGCTGTGAGGGCCGCCATGACCATATTTGCCAAGGCCCCTCATCTGCGGCAGGACTTCGCCGCCTCGCTCGTCGTGTTTCTGGTCGCCCTGCCGCTCTGCGTGGGTGTCGCCGTCGCCTCCGGCGTACCGGCCGAACTCGGCCTGATCACCGGCATCGTGGGCGGTATCGTCACCGGGCTCCTGCCGGGCAGCAGCCTCCAGGTGTCCGGGCCCGCCGCCGGCCTCACCGTGCTGGTCTTCGAGGCCGTGCGGGAGCACGGGCTGCCCGCGCTCGGGGTGATCGTTCTCGCCGCCGGGCTGCTCCAGGTCACCATGGGCGCCCTGAAACTTGGGCGCTGGTTCCGGGCCATATCGGTGTCCGTCGTCGAGGGCATGCTGGCCGGAATCGGGCTGGTGATCATCGCCGGGCAGCTGTATGCGGCAGCCGGGCTGAAGGCGCCGGCCGCCGGACTCGACAAGATCATCGGACTGCCCGACGCCGCCGCGAAGGCGGTCGGGAGCACCACCGCGCTGACCTCGCTCGCGGTCGGCGCGGGCACGATAGCCGTGATCGTGCTCTGGCAGCGGCTGCCCCAGAAGGTGCGGGCGGTGCCGGGGGCACTCGCCGCAGTGGTCCTGGCGACCGCCGTCACCCTCGTCTTCGACCTGCCGGTGGGCACCGTCGAGGTGAAGGGCCTGCTGGACGCCGTCCAGCTGCCCGGGCTCGGCGCCTTCGGGGAACTGGCGAGCCTGAGCGTGATCGGCACCGTCGTCGCGTTCACGCTGATCGCGTCCGCCGAGAGCCTGTTCAGCGCCGCCGCGGTGGACCGGCTGCACGACGGCCCGCGCACCCAGTACGACAAGGAACTGCTGGCGCAGGGCGTCGGCAACAGTGTGTGCGGTCTGCTGGGCGCGCTGCCGATGACCGCGGTGATCGTGCGCAGCTCGGCGAACGTCCAGGCGGGTGCGCGGACGAAGGCGTCCCGGGTGATGCACGGTGTGTGGCTGCTGCTGTTCGCGGCGCTTCTGCCCGGCGCGCTGGCGCTCATACCGCTGCCCGCGCTGGCGGGCATACTCGTCCACGCCGGCTGGAAGCTCATCCCCCTGCGCGGCGTTGTCTCGCTCTGGCGTGAGCACCGGGGTGAGGCGCTGATCCTGGTGGTCACGGCCGTGGCGATCGTGTCGGTGAACATGTTCGAGGGCGTGCTGATCGGTCTCGCCCTGTCCGTGGGCAAGACCGCCTGGGAAGCCTCGCACCTCAAGCTGGAGGTCATCGACAAGGGCGCCGGGCCCGTCCAGGCGCATCTGTCGGGCAACGCGACCTTCCTGCGGCTGCCGAAGATCCTCGACAGCCTGGAGGCGCTGCCCCAGGACCGGCCGATAGAGCTGGACCTGTCGGGCCTGCACCACCTGGACCACGCGTGCCGCACGGCCCTGGAGAACTGGGCGGAACGGCACAGCGCGGCCGGCACGGAACCCGTCAGGATGATGACGACCACACCGTAAATCTCCGCGTAAGCCTCCGCGTATGCGGCTGCCCGGTCCGGGGCTCGACCTGAGCCCCGGACCGGGCATATCGTTTGTTAAGGGTGCCTACAGGCACGTGTCGGACGGCTGCGAGAGGTCGTCGCCATGCTTCAGGAGCTGCTGGTCGCGGGCGTAGCAGCCGCAAGCGCCGCGCTTGTCTACGTCGGGGCGGCGGCGCGGGTCGTCAAGCAGTACGAACGCGGGGTCGTCTTCCGGCTCGGCCGCCTCACCGGAGACGTACGGCCGCCCGGTTTCACGCTGGTGGTCCCGTTGGCGGACCGGTTGCACAAGGTCAACATGCAGATCGTCACGCTGCCGATCCCGGCCCAGGAGGGCATCACCCGGGACAACGTGACCGTGCGCGTGGACGCGGTCGTCTACTTCAAGGTCGTCGACGCGGCGAACGCGATCATCCAGGTCGAGGACTACCGGTTCGCGGTCTCGCAGATGGCGCAGACCTCGCTGCGGTCCATCATCGGCAAGAGCGACCTGGACGACCTCCTCTCCAACCGGGAGAAGCTCAACCAGGGCCTGGAGCTGATGATCGACAGCCCGGCCATCGGCTGGGGCGTGCAGATCGACCGGGTCGAGATCAAGGACGTCTCCCTGCCGGACACGATGAAGCGCTCGATGGCCCGCCAGGCCGAGGCCGACCGGGAACGCCGGGCGCGGGTCATCAACGCGGACGCCGAGCTGCAGGCCTCGAAGAAGCTCGCGGAGGCCGCCGGGGTGATGTCCGAGCAGCCCGCCGCGCTCCAACTCCGGCTGCTCCAGACGGTGGTGGCGGTCGCGGCCGAGAAGAACTCGACGCTCGTCCTGCCCTTCCCGGTGGAGCTCCTCCGATTCCTGGAACGGGCCCAGACCCAGCAGCCGCCTCCGGACGGATCACCCGAGTGAGGCACGCTACGCGCGTGGTTCCCGGGGCCCGGACTCTCCTGGGTCCGTAACGGTCGCCCCCTGAAGAGAACATGGCGGGCAGGCCATAATCTGTCCGCCATGAACGTTCCGGGGGACCTGATCGACGGCCGTTTCGAGCTGCTGGAGCGGCTCGGCAGTGGCGGGATGGGCACGGTGTGGCGGGCCCGCGACGTCGTGCTGCACCGCGAGGTCGCGTTGAAGGCGGTACGGTCCGACGCGGCGGCGACCGATGTCGTACGGGAGCGGGTGCTGCGCGAGGCGCGGGCGCTCGCCCGGCTCAACCACGCACATGTGGTGACGGTCCATCAGATCATCGAGGAAGACCCGCATCCCTGGATCGTCATGGAGCTCGTGTCCGGCGTCCCGCTCGACAAACGCCTGGAATCGGGCCCGCTGACACCGGTGGAGGCGGCGCGGATCGGCGGCCAGGTACTGGAGGCGCTGCGCGCCGCGCACGCCGCGGGTGTCCAGCACCGGGACGTGAAACCGGCGAACATCCTGCTGCGCCACGACGGGAGCGCCGTCCTCACCGACTTCGGGATCGCCGCGCTCCAGGGCGCGACGGCCCTGACGATGACCGGCGAACTCATCGGCTCCCCCGAGTACATCGCCCCGGAACGCATCCGCGGCCCCTCCGACGACCCGGCGTCCGACCTGTGGTCCCTGGGGGTCGTGCTGTACGTGTGCGTGGAGGGCGTGAGCCCCCTGCGCCGCGAGACCTCGCTCACGACACTGGCCGCGGTCCTGGAGTCCGACGTCCCGCCGCCGTCCCGCTCCGGCCCGCTGACCCCCGTACTCGAGGCGCTGCTCGAACGGGACCCGGCGGCCCGCCCGGACCCGGCCCGTCTGGCGGCGATGCTGGAGCGGGCGGCGGCGGGCGAGACCACGGGGTCCGTCGAGCGGACGCTGACCGCTCCCCGGCCCGAGGGGCACCTCGCGGAGGGCTCAGGGCGGCCCCTGCCGTCGCCGTACCGCCGTAACCGGGTCGTCCTGTCCGCCGTACTCGGGGTGGTCGTCGCCGTCGCCGCTCTCTTCGTCACCCTGCGCGTCCTCCACGGGAACACGACGGACGGCGACCGGGGCCCGGTGGCCGGTTCGGGAACCTCGCCGGCCGCGCCGGCCGGCCGCTGGATCGCCCAGCTCCACTCCGAGCCGGTCGGCTCCGGGACCGCCGTCCGCGACGCCCGGCTCGCCGAGGTCAGGAAGTCCGTACCGGAGGCGGTGCTCGTGCGCAGCGACACGTACGCGTCCCTGCGCCCGGGTTACTGGGTGATCTACGCTCCCGGCCCGTTCGCGGACGGCCGTGCCGCCGTGACCTTCTGCGGCGAGCGCGGGCTGACGACCCCGAACACCTGCATGGGCCGGTACCTGAGCACCAGCGCCGCCGACTTCGCCGACCAGTGTTTCCCGCCCGCCACCAGTCCCACCGGGCACTGCACGCGCCGGTAGCCGCCGGGTCCTCCCCGGGCGGGCCCGTGAACAAGGCCGCCGGGCTCGCCGACCCCGCCCGTGGCTCAGGCCAGGGCGCGCCTCCTCGCCCCGTACGCGACCGGCCTACGCTGGTGACATGAGTGACGAGCCCGAGGTGTACGCGGAGTGTGTGCTGTGTCGGGAGACGACCGAGTATCCGGCGTCCCGGAAGGGGATCACCCTGTGCCCCGTGTGTGAGTGGCAGGAGGCGCAGCGCACCGCCTGTTCAGGGTGAGCGGCGTGAGGTGAGGGCACAGGCCACGGCGGTCGCCGCCAGCGTGAGCAGCGCTGCCACGGCCAGCGGCAGCAGGGGCACCGGGACGTTGCCCGAGCGCGAGCCGGTCACCAGGGACGTGATCGCCGACTTCGCCGGGGATCCCGTCACCACCATCGCCAGCAGCGCGCCGAGCATCATCGCGGGGACCGCCCGGCCGGGGGAGCGCAGCAGTGGCCAGGTCGTGAGCGCGCCGACGGCCGTGCCGAGCAGGGCGCACACGAGGGCCGCGAGCAGTCCGGCGGCCCCTGCCGGGAGCAGTTCCACTCGTACCTGGTGGTCGGCGCTCGCGGGGTCGCTGATCAGGGTCACCAGGACGGTCGCGACCGTGCCGAGCCCCGCGGCGGCGGCCAGTGCCACCAGGAGACAGGCGAGGTGCGCCCGCCCGGGACCGGCGGCCGCGGCGACGGCGGCGCGGGCGGCGGGCGGCTCATTGGCCGCGCAGATCCGCACCAGCCAGGCGGCCACCGGCAGAAGGGCCGCCGAGGCGTACCCGAGCGAGTCGAGCACCGGCTGCCCGCCCTGCACCCCGACGCCCAGGAAGACCGCGTACAGGATGAACGGCGGCAGCCAGCGCTGCGAACGGACGAGCAGGTCGGCCTGGTAACGCAGGAGGGCGGTCATCGGTGGCTCTCGTCCGTGGCGAGGGGGGCGGCGGGTACGTCGGCGGGTGTTTCGGGCGTTGTGGGGCTGACGCTGACCACGTGCCAGGGCGGGCGGGCCGTGAGCAGGGCGCGCAGTACGACGTCCGAGTGGGTACGGGGGACGGTGAGCCGGTGGCCGCCCGGCGCCTCGGTCTCCGTGCTCGACGCAGTCCACTTCAGCGCCTCGGCCGGGGGTACCGCGCCCGGCGGCCCCTGGGCCTCGACGACCAGGTGGGGGCCGCCGGGTACGGGTGAACCGGCTTGTGCGGTACGGCGGTCGAGGCCGCCCTCCGTCACGGTGTAGGTCGCGTCGGGCACCCCCGCCAGGCGGCCCGGGTCATGGTCGACGAACACCACCGAGGCGCCGGACGCGGTCCGTTCGGCGACGACCCGCTCCAACTCGGCCCGGGCGGCGGTGTCGAGGCCCGTCCACGCCTCGTCGAGGACGAGCAGCTCGGGGTCGGCGAGCAGGGCCTGCGCGACGGCGACCTTCTGGCTGCTGCCCTTCGACAGCTGTGCCATGGGCGTCCGGGCGTACGCGGCGGCGCCGAGCCGCTCCAGCCACTCGTCGGCGGCGCGGGCGGCGGCCGTACGGGACAGTCCGTGCACGGCGCCCAGATGCGTGAGGTAGCCGTGGGCGGTGAAGGGGAGCGTCGCCGGGAAGCGTTCCGGGACGTACGCGGTGCGCGGGCGGCCGCTGAGGGTGCCCTCCGTGGGGGCGTCGATGCCGGCGAGGACGCGCAGGAGCGTGGACTTGCCGGTGCCGTTGGCGCCCTCGATACGGGTGAGGGTGCCGGGCGTGAGCGTCAGGTCGACGCCGCGCAGGACCCAGGGGCCGCGTATGCCGTAGCGGCGGCCCACCCCGTCAAGTCGACGTTCCTGGCGCATCCGGCCTCCGTCCTCTCCCCCGGAAGAACCGATCTTCCGCCTGGCAGACTGAAGGACGTGAACAATGACCCGGCCGTTCCCGGCGACAGCCCTTTCCGCTCCGAACCCTCACCTCGCGACGACGCCCCCCAGTTCGTCCTCCCCCTCGTCGCCCGGATCGAGAAGGCCGGGCCGCCCGCTCGTACGGACGCGTTGGAGACCGCCGCCAGGGCCGTTCTCGTGATCCTCGGGGACGAGCGGTCGGCCGATGAGGGTGAGTGGGCGCAGGTCATGCGGGACTGGCAGGACGCCCGGATCCGCAAGGTCGTGCGGCGGGCGCGGGGCGCCGAGTGGCGGCGGGCCGAGGCGCTGCCCGGCATCACGGTGACCGGCAAGTCGGCCGAGGTGCGGGTCTTCCCGCCCGTTCCGCTGGACGGCTGGCCCAAGGACCTGGCCCGGCTCCAGGTCTCCGGCACCGATCTGGAGGACCCGGAGCCGCCGCTCGACGCCGATCCGACGGTGCCTGTCCTGTGGCTGAACCCCGAGCTGGACATGTCGGCGGGCAAGGCGATGGCGCAGACGGGACACGGCGCTCAGCTGGCCTGGTGGGAGCTGTCGGACGAGGCGCGGGCTGCCTGGCGCGACGCGGGCTTCCCGCTCGCCGTCCGTACGGCGGAGCCGGCACAGTGGCGTGAACTCACCTCCGGCGACCTCCCGTTGGTCCGAGACGCCGGTTTCACGGAGATCGCGCCCGGTTCGGCGACGGTGGTCGCCGATCACCGTCCCCTGGGCCGCCCAGGATTCAAACATCTTCGTTGAACATCACCGGGTTCTCCCGCGTACTTCCTGTCGCTGGCCATGCAACACCTGCCCAACGACCAGTTGGTTCCCCCGGGAGGCTCCTTTGCCGCGCTTCAACCACTCGGCCCTCGTCATCGCGGCGCTGACGACCACCATCGCCGCGCTCTCGTTCCCTGTGTGGTCGTACGCCGACCGATCCGGCACTGGAATGGCCAACGTGGCCTCCGGCACGGTGAACACGCAGTGGGGTCCGCTGACCGCCTCCGACCGCGACCTGATCGTGCGCGTGCGGCTTGCCGGGCTGTGGGAGCTGCCCGCCGCGGAGAAGGCGATGGCGCGCTCCAAGAGCGCCATCGTCAAGGACGCGGCGGACCACCTGCTGGTGGGCCACGCGGACCTCGACGAGCGGGTGCGCACCGTCGCGACCCAGCTCGGGGTGGCGCTGCCCAACGAGCCGAACGCGCAGCAGCAGGGCTTTCTCGCGCAGATGGACGCGGCTCAGGACGGGGAGAACTTCGACCGGACGTGGGCGAACCTTCTGCGGTCCGCGCACGGCAAGATCTTCCCGGCCATCGGCGCGGTGCGGAACCAGACCCGCAACACCCTCGTGCGGCAGCTGGCGACGGACACCAACCAGACCGTGCTCGACCACATCACGATGCTGGAGAAGACCGGCCAGGTCGACTTCGACGGCATCGCCAACGGCACGATCTGACATCTGTCGGCGTACAAGGGCCGAGGTCTCGACCCAGGCCCGCCCCCACCCGACGTCCCGATACGCCACACGTATCTCCCTCACTGGCCAAGTGACAGTCCCCAACGACCAGTTGGTTTCCCCCGGGAGGCTTCTTTGCCCCGCATGAACGGCTCGATCCTCGTCGGCCTGGCGATCGCAGGCACGATCGGCGCCCTCGCGTACCCCGTCGTCTACTCGTACCCCCACCGCGACGACGCCGCCAAGGCTGCCGCGGTCACCGGAGAGACGGTGAACACCCAGTGGGGGCCGCTGACCGCCACCGACCGCGACCTGATCGTGCGCGTGCGGCTGGCCGGGCTGTGGGAGCTGCCAGCGGGGCAGCAGGCGATGACGCGCTCAACCAACCCCGCCGTGAAGGAAGCCGCGAACCACCTGATCGTGGGCCACAACGACCTCGACAAGCGGGTGCGGACCATCTCCGCGCAGCTCAACGTCCCGCTGCCCAGCCAGCCGAACGACCAGCAGCAGGGCTTCCTGAAGGCGATGACGGACGCCTCGGCCGCGGACTACGACAAGGTCTGGGCGAACCTCCTGCGGACAGCGCACGGGAAGATCTTCCCGGCCATCGCGGCGGTGCGGAACCAAACCCGCAACACCCTCGTGCGGCAGCTGGCCTCGGACGCCAACCAGACCGTGCTCGACCACATCACGATCCTGGAGAAGACCGGCCAGATCGACTTCGAGGCCATCGCCGCAGGCGCCGCCGGTCCGAGCGCCAGTCCGACCGGCCCGCCGCCGCCGGTCGCCGGAGTGCTGCCGCCCGCCGCGCCCCCGGTGGAACCGACCGGCAACACTCCCGGGAAGTCGAAGCCGTCGCCGACGACCCCGGGCGTGGTCAACACCAACCGGCCGGAGGCGAAGGACCCCAACACCGTCGTTCAGGGCGGGTAGGGGGCCCGGAAGCTCAAATGTTGCTCTGAAGGTCTCCCTGGCGGGGTTCGGCCCCGGTGACCGGGGCCATCACTCCGTGGACCGAGAAGGTCGGAGAAGGTGAGACACGATGAAACAACAGCAGCGACAGCGGCCACTGGGGCGACTGGGTACGGGCATCGGGTGGCGGCCGGAGATCGCGGACGCCGTGGAGGCCATGCCGGGCATCGACTGGGTCGAGGCCGTGGCCGAGAACCTCTGCCCGGGGCACCTGCCCGAGTCGCTGCTGCGGCTGCGCGAGCGCGGCGTGACAGTCGTCCCGCACGGTGTCTCCCTGGGCCTCGGCGGCGCCGACCGGCCCGCCGAGGACCGGCTCACCGCACTCGCCGAGCGGGCCGAGGCGCTGGGCTCGCCGCTGGTCACCGAGCACATCGCGTTCGTCCGGGCGGGCGGCGCACTGACCGCGTCCCCGCTGCTGGAGGCCGGGCATCTGCTACCCGTCCCCCGCACCCGGGACGCCCTCGACGTGCTGTGCGAGAACGTCCGCATCGCCCAGGCGTCGCTGCCGGTGCCGCTCGCCGTCGAGAACATCGCCGCGCTCATCGCCTGGCCGGGCGACGAGCTGACCGAGGGCCAGTTCCTGTACGAACTGGCGGACCGGACCGGCGTACGTCTCCTCATCGATGTCGCCAACCTGCACACGAACCACGTCAACCGGGGCGAGGACCCGGCGAAGGCGCTGGCCGAGCTGCCCGTCGAGGCCATCGCGTACGTCCATGTCGCGGGCGGCTTCGAGCGGGACGGTGTCTGGCACGACAGCCATGCCCACCCCGTCCCGGACGCCGTTCTCGGCATCCTCACGGACCTCGCCTCCCGGGTCACCCCGCCCGGTGTCCTGCTGGAGCGGGACGACAACTTCCCCGAGGCGGGCGAGCTGGAGCGGGAACTGGGCGCGATCCGGGGGGCATTGGAGCGGGCTTCGACTCCGGAGCCGGCCGAGGAGGCGTCCACCGTCGGCGACGCGGGCGGCTCGTCCGACGCCTCGGACCTCGCCTCCGCCCGCCAGCGCCTCGCCCTCGCCGAGGCCGCGCTGCTCTCCGCGCTCGTCGCGGGGACGCCCGCGCCGGAGGGGTTCGACCGGGTCCGGCTCGGGGTGCAGTCGCGGGCGCTCGGGGCGAAGCGGGCCGATGTCGTGGCGAAGGTCGCGCCGGAGCTGCCCGAGATCCTCGGGGCGGACTACCGGCCAGCCTTCCTGGCGTACGCGCACGGGCACCCGATGTCCGACGGCTACCGGCGCGACGCGCTGGACTTCGCCGCGCATCTGCTGTTCGGCGGGCAGTCGGGGCATCCCGAGAGCGTCGCCGAGACGGACGCGACCGCCGCGGCTTCCGGCATCCTCGGGAACGCGGAGAGCCGGCGGCTGTTGCGCGAGTGGTGGCTGGACCGCTCGGGCCCGGCTCCGCGCTCCCAGCGCCCCAACGGCCCGGCTGGCCCGGGCCACCCGCCGCGTACTCCTGCGCCGTTGACGGGCGGGGGCGGTCAACTCGCGTGAACTGTGCGGGGATTAACAGTGCCACCCGGCACGGCGCACTGAGCCGACGCGTTTGTCGGCGTTTCGGGAGGTATGCACGAGGCCAGCGCTCCCTCATCCGGCGTCCGCCCCCTCCCCCCGCAGCCACCTCCGCTCGTACCGCAGTTGGCGTAGGGCCCGCAGTAGAATGCCTCCTCCGTGCCCGAAGCGCATTAGCGTGCGGTGCCGCAACAGGAGGCAAGGCACCATGCGATCCATCCAACGTTCCGGTCTCGGCGGCACCGGGCTCATCGTCGCGGGGCTGGCGGCGACCCTCGTCGCGCTGGTCTTTCCGGTCTGGTCGTACACGGACCGGTCCGGGACCGGTGTGGACGTGCTCAACGCGCAGACCGTGTCGACCCAGTACGGTCCGCTGTCGGCGCTCGACCGCGAATTCCTCACCAAGGTCCGGCTGGCGGGGCTGTGGGAGCTGCCCGCCGGCCAGCTGGCCCAGGAACGCGGCACCACCGAGGCCGTACGGCTCGCGGGCCGGCATCTGATCGAGGGGCACACGTTCCTCGACGAGCGCGTCCGGGACGTCGCCTCGCGCCTCAGCTTCGAACTGCCCAACCAGCCCAGTGAGCAGCAGCGCGGGTGGCTCAGCACCATGGACGCGGATCACGGCGAGGACTTCGACCGCGCGTTCGCCAACCTGTTGCGGATGGCCCACGGCAAGGTCTTCTCCGTCGTCGCGCAGGTCCGCGCGAGCACCCGTAACTCCCTGGTCCGCACCCTCGCCGACGACGCGAACAGGACCGTGCTCGACCACATCCAGGTCCTGGAGGCCACGGGATACGTCGACTTCGACGCCCTCGCCCAGGACATGGCCGCCGCGAGCACTCCGCCGCTCACCAACTCCCCGGCCCCGCCGGGCCCGGTGCCCACACCCACGCCGGCGGTGCCGGTGACGCCGTCTCCGGTCACGACCTATCCATTGCCGCCGGCCGCGAGCAGCCCGCCGCCGGAGGTCGGGGAGGTCGTCGGCGTCACGGAGCCCGCGACACCGGCGGAGCCGTCCGAAGCGCCCTGATCCGGCCACCGCCCATACGGCACGTACCGGCCATACCTCGTCCGTATCCTGAAAGCCCATGGCGTTCCCGGCACCCTTCGCATAGAACAGCGGCATGTTCTGGTCCTTCCTCCTGCTGCTGGCCTGGATCGCCGCCGGTACGGCGTGCACCCGGCTGTGTCTGGCCGCCGCCCGCGCGGCTGCCGCCGACCCGGACGCGGGCCCCGGCGGACGCGGGCGTGACCTGACGCTGTACGAGGCCGCGTTCCTGTCCGGCGGACCGGCGCGCGTCGCCGATCTCACGCTGGTGTCGATGGCCCGTCAGCGACGGCTGCTGCTCGCCCACACCGGCTGGGCGACCGTCGTGGACCCCAGCGGGCGCGACGAGATGGAACGGTCGGTGATCGGCGCGATCGGGCCGGAGGGACAGTCACGCATCGCTCCGGTACGGGCGGCCACGGCCGGCACGGAAGCCGTCCGGGGGCTCGCGGACCGGCTCGTCGCGGCGGGCCTCGCCGTACCCGACGGGGCCAGGCGCGGGATCGCCTTCGCGGTCCGCCAGGTGCGGTCCGCCGCGCTGGCCGTCGTCGCGCTGGGCGCGGTCGCCCTGCTGGTGCCGGGGCGGGGCACCGTGCCGCGCGACCTGGTCGCCCTCTGGTTCGCGCTCCCCCTCGTCCTCACCCTGAGCTGCCTCGCCATCGCGCGGATCGAGGTCCACCCGTACTCGCGCTGGGCGTCACCGGCCGGGCAGCGCCTCCTCACCGCCCTGACCCGGCGGACCAGGACCGGCGGCCCCCACGGCGCCGGCGACGAGCGGACATACCTGACCTCCGTCGCCGTACTCGGCGTCCGCGCGGTCGGCGAACCCGGGCTGCGCGCGGCCTTCGCGCACCGGAAGACACCGCACACCCCGCGCGAACGGCTGCGCTGACCGCCTCCCCCCGCTGCCCCGGCGCCCCGGCGCCCCGGGAGTGTGCGGGGGCGCACAGGAGTGCTCGCGGCGACACGGGCGACCGGTGCTTGCCTTCGCCTAGCGGCGCCCGAAACATCCCTTCCGTTGCCACCGAAGGGATACGCGATGCGAACTGCCGCCCTCTATACGGCTGCCGGGTCCTTGCTGCTGACCACTCTGGCCGCCGCCCCGGCGGACAGCGCCCCCGGCCTGCCCGACCGCCCGGGAGGCCCCGGCTCGGCCGAGTTCCGGGGGTCCGTGCTGGCCGCCGCGCGCGCCGGGGCGGCCGGTATCCGCTTCGGGAAGTGCGCGGCCGAGGAGGAGCTGCCCGACAGCGTGCGCTGCGGCACCGTCACCGTGCCGCTCGACTACGCCCACCCCGACGGCAAGCAGATCAAGCTCACCGTCAGCCGGACCGAGGCGACCGGCAAGGACCCGCGCGACCCCGAGCACAAGGTCCCCCACCAGGGCGCCCTCGTCTACAACCCGGGCGGCCCCGGCGCCTCCGGCATGTTCTTCCCGATGATCGGGTTCATCCCGGAGTGGAAGCGCATCGCGGGGGCGTACGACCTGGTCGGGTACGCCCCGCGCGGGGTGGCCCGCTCGGCGCCGATCTCCTGCAAGGACCCGAAGCGCTTCTTCAAGGGGCCCACGCAGGCGCCGATGCACCCCTCTGAGGCGTACAAGATGGAGCGTGTCGCGGAGGCGAAGGCGTACGCGCGCGGGTGCGCCGAGCGTTCGGGCGACGCGCTGCGCCACTACCACTCCCTCAACAACGCCCGTGACCTGGACGTCCTGCGCGCCGCGCTCGGCGAGCACCGGCTGACCTTCATGGGCGCCTCGTACGGCACCTACCTCGGGGCGCTGTACGCGACGCTGTTCCCCTCGCACGTACGGCGGATGGTGTTCGACTCGGTGGTGAACCCGGACCCGAGCCAGATCTGGTACGGCGACAACCTCGACCAGTCGGCCGCGTTCGAGAACCGCTGGGCGGACTTCCGGGCGTGGGTCGCGCGCCACAACGACGTGTACGGGCTGGGCGCCACGCCTCAGGCGGTGCTGCGCAGCTACGAGAAGGCGGCGGCGCGACTCGCCGTAGAGCCGGCCGGCGGGAAGGTGGGCCCGAGGCAGTTGCAGGGCGCGTTCCTCCAGGCGGGGTACTACGACGACTACTGGCCGCACCGCGCCCACGCCCTGGCCGCCTACCTCAAGGGCGATCCACAGCCGCTGATCGACCAGGCGGCGCCGGTGACGGAGGCGGCCGTCGAGGCGGAGAACGGCAACGCGGTCTACACGGCCGTCGAGTGCAACGACGCGCCCTGGCCGACGAGTTGGCAGGTCTGGGACCAGGACAACACGCGGCTCGCCCGCACGGCGCCCTTCGAGACCTGGGACAACGCGTGGATGAACCTGCCGTGCGCCTACTGGCCGGCGCCCCGGCAGACCCCCCTCGATGTGCGGACCGGGCCGGGCGATCTGCCGCCGGTACTGATCCTGGCGGCCGAACGGGACGCGGCGACGCCGTACTCGGGCGCTCTGGAACTGCGGCGCCGACTGCCCGGCTCGGCCCTGGTGACCGAGCGGGGCTCGGGCACACACGGCATCGCCGGCGGCCCGAACCAGTGTGTCAACGACTACCTGGACGCGTATCTGCTGGCGGGCCGCCTGCCGGGGCGGAGCGCGGACTGCGCCCCGCACGCGGAGCCGCGGCCCGCTGCCCGGGTCGACCGTTCCCAGAAGGAAAAGGCCGCCCAGGCGTCCTGAGGCGGGCGGGCGCCGTCAGGCGAGCGCTTCGACCAGTTCGGTGACCGGCTTACGGCGACCGGTGCCGCATCTCCCGGGGGCAGCCCCCGGACCCCCGGCCGCCGCAGAGCACCGCCTCGATCAGGCGAGCCCCTCGACCAGCTCGGCGACCGACTTACGGCGACCGGTGTAGAACGGGACCTCTTCGCGGACGTGCATACGGGCCTCTGAGGCGCGCAGATGGCGCATGAGGTCGACGATGCGGTACAGCTCGTCGGCCTCGAAGGCCAGCAGCCACTCGTAGTCGCCGAGGGAGAACGAGGCGACCGTGTTGGCCCGCACGTCCGGGTAGCCGCGGGCCATCTTGCCGTGGTCGGCGAGCATCCGGCGGCGGTCCTCGTCGGGCAGCAGATACCAGTCGTACGAGCGCACGAACGGGTAGACGCTGACGTAGTTCCGGGGCGTCTCGTCGGCCAGGAACGCGGGGATGTGCGAGCGGTTGAACTCGGCGGGGCGGTGCAGCGCCATGTTCGACCACACCGGGTCCAGGGCGCGGCCCAGTCGGGTGCGGCGGAAGAGGTTGTACGCCTCCTGGAGCTGGTCCGCGGTCTCGGCGTGCCACCAGATCATCAGGTCGGCGTCGGCGCGCAGGCCCGACACGTCGTACGTGCCGCGGACCGTCACGTCCTTCGCGGCGAGCTGGTCGAACAGCTCCTGGACCTCGTCGGCGTAGCCCGTGCGGTCCTCGGGCAGGACGTCCTTCAGCTTGAAGACGGACCACAGGGTGTAGCGGATGACCTCGTTGAGGTCCTTGGCCAGCTTGCCCTTGTTCGGGATGCGGGCCGCGTCGGTGGTGGGGGCGTCGTCACTCATGTGCCTATTCTCCCGCTCCGCCGGTCGCGCTTCGCACCGGGCCCGCCTCCAGGGCGTCCACCGCCGCGTAGGCGCTCGCGATGCAGGCGGGGATGCCGACCCCGTCGTACGCGGCGCCGCACACGGCGAGGCCGGGGAGCTTGGCGAGGTGTTCGCGGATCCGGTCCACGCGCGCGTGGTGGCCGACGGGGTACTGGGGCAGGCCGTCGTCCCAGCGGGTGACGCGGGTCTCGACGGGGACCGCCGTCAGTCCTGTCGCCTCCTCGAGGTCGTGGCGTGAGACATCGACCAGGTCGGCGTCGGGGCGCTGGAGGATCTCCGTCTCGGCGTACCGCCCCACGGAGGTCCGCAGGACCAGCAGGTCCGGGTTCTCCTCGGCGATCCAGCCCCACTTCTGGGAGGCGAACGTCGACGCCTTGATGGTGCGTCCGTCGACGGGCGGCACCAGGAAGCCGCTGCCCTCGGGAAGGCTGACGTCGGCGCGGCGGTAGGCGAGGGTGATCAGGGCCATCGACGCGTACTCCACGCCCGCGAGTTCGGCCGCGGCGGCCGGTGCCTCGGCGCGCAGGAGTCCGGCGGCCACCGGGGTCGGGACGGCGACCACCACGCCGTCGGCGTCGAGCACCCGCTCCCCGGCGACGACCCGCCACGCCGCCGAGGTCCCGGCCGTGCGGCGCAGCTCGGTCACGGGTGCCCCGGTGACGATCTCGCCGCCCCGCGCGCGCACCGCCCGCGCGACGGCGAGCGGCAGTCGGCCCACGCCTCCCTGGATGCCCATGAAGACGGAGCCGCTCTGCTGGGGGGCGGCGGCCAGCCGGGCCTGGATGCCGCGCACCCCTTCCGTCAGGGAGGTGTGCCGCTTGGCGACCTCGAAGAGCTGGGGTACGGCCGAGCGCATCGAGATGCGGTACGCGTCGCCCGCGTACACCCCGCCCAGCAGCGGTTCCACCAGTCGGTCGACGACCTCGCGGCCGAGGCGCGCGGCGACGAACTCCCCCACCGCCACGTCGTCCCCGACCTCCGTGCGCGGCAGGTCGGCGTCGCGCTCGATACGGGCCAGCCCCTCGTCGGAGAGGACGCCGGCCAGGGCGGAGGCGCTGCCGGGGACGCCCATGACGTGCCCCTTGGGAAAGGGCCGCAGGGCGCCCCGGGTCCAGATCGCGGCCGTCGAGGTGGCGGGCGCCCGAAGGTGGTCGTCGAGGCCCACCTCGCGGGCCAGCGCGACGGCTTCGGGTCTGCGCGCGAGCATCGACTCGGCGCCGAGATCGACCCGGGCGCCCGCGATCTCGCCGGGCAGCAGCTTGCCGCCGAGACGGTCGGACGCCTCCAGTACCGTGACTCTGGCGCCCCGGTCCAGCAGCCGGTGGGCGGCGGCCAGACCCGCGATCCCGCCCCCGATGACGACGACATGCCCGGCACCCGCACGGGCCTCCACTGCGCTCATGCGACCACCTTCTCAGACCCCACTGACACTCCCGTCGGCGCACGGCGCCCCCGGTGTCCGGCGCGCATCCCGACCGTGACCTCTTCGGGACCATAACCGGCCAACGTTCCGGCCGCCTCGGGCGTCGAAGGAGCGTCAGTCGTGCAACACGACGGCCCAACGACAGCCCTCGGGGGGAATCCGCACCATGAACACCCTGCGCACAAGCCGTACCCGTCCCGTTCAGGCCCTGGCGGGCCTCCTTCTCGCCGCGTCCCTCGCGCTCACCGGTTGCAGCGGCGGCGCCGACGACGCCGGCACGACCAGTGACTCGGGCGCCGCCGCGAAGGGAGCGGCCCCTGACGCCCTGGACGAGCAGGCCGGGTCCGACAGCAAGCCCGGCGGCAAGGGCGGCGGCGCCCAGGCCAGTGCGGCGCCCCAGACGGCCACCGGCCCGCACATCATCCGTACCGTGTCGGTGTCCGTGCAGGTCAAGGACGTACCGAAGGCCTTGGCCAAGGTGCGCACCACCACGGAGAACGCGGGCGGTTTCGTCGGCAGCGAGACGACGACCCTGGACGAGGAGGAGGGCGGCGAGAGCACCGACGTCGTCCTGCGGGTGCCGGTGGCCGACTACGAGCGGGTACTGGACGCGCTGGAGGGCACCGGCAAGCTCCTGCACCGGGAGGCGGAGGCGAAGGACGTCACCGAGCAGGTCGTCGACGTGGAGAGCCGCGTGACCACGCAGCGCGCCAGCGTGAACCGCATCCGCGAGCTGATGGACAAGGCCACCAAACTCTCCGACGTGGTCACCCTGGAGGGCGAGTTGAGCCGCCGTCAGGCCGATCTGGAGTCGCTGCTGGCCCGCCAGGCCTCCCTGAAGGACCGCACTTCCCTGGCCACGATCAACCTCTCCCTCTCGCAGAACCCGGCCAAGGCGTCCGACAAGGACGACGACCCGGGCTTCCTGGACGCCCTCGTGGGCGGCTGGAGTGCCTTCGTGACGATGCTGCGCTGGATCGTGGTGACCCTCGCCGCGATCCTGCCGTTCGCCGCGATGGCGGCCCTGCTGGTGTTCGGCTGGCTGCGCCTCACCCGCGTCCGCGAGCAGCGCCCCACCCCGGACACGGCCACGGGCCCGGCTCCGACGGCCTCCCTGCCGACGGCTCCGGACCAGGACTGATCATCCCTGGCCAAGCCTGAAATGCCGGGCCCCCGTAGCGTGTTGCCATGAGCATGAGCGATGGCCGTACGAGTGACACGCAGCGTGGGACCGAGCGTCTGGTGGTGATCGGCGGCGACGCGGCGGGCATGTCCGCCGCGTCGCAGGCACGCCGGCTGAAGGGGCCCGGCGAACTGGAGATCGTGGCGTTCGAACGCGGCAACTTCACCTCCTTCTCGGCGTGCGGCATCCCCTACTGGGTGAGCGGCGACGTCCCGGACCGGGACCGGCTGATCGCCCGCTCTGCCGAGGAGCACCGGGAGCGCGACATCGACCTGCGGATGCGTACGGAGGTCATGGAGATCGACGTGCCGGGCGGGCGGGTACGCGCGCGTGACCTCGAAACGGGCGCCGAGTCATGGACGTCGTACGACAAACTGGTGATCGCCACGGGCGCCCGCCCGATCCGCCCCGACCTGCCGGGGGTCGACGCCCCCGGGGTGCACGGCGTACAGACCCTGGACGACGGCCAGGCTCTCCTGGACACCCTGGCCACCACCGAGGGCCGCCGCGCGGTCGTGGTCGGCGCGGGCTACATCGGCGTGGAGATGGCCGAGGCGCTCATCAAACGCGGCTACGAGGTGACGGTCGTCAACCGCGGCGCGGAACCGATGTCCACCCTCGACCCGGACATGGGCCGCCTGGTGCACGAGGCGATGGAGGGCCTCGGCATCACCATGGTGAACGACGCCGAGGTCACCAAGCTGCTCACCGGCGACGACGGCCGGGTGCGCGCGGTGGCGACCGAGGACGCCGAGTACCCGGCGGACGTGGTCGTGCTCGGCATCGGCGTCCGCCCCGAGACGACGCTCGCACGGGCGGCGGGCCTGCCCGTGGGCGACCACGGCGGGCTGCTCACCGACCTGGCGATGCGGGTGCGCGGGCACGAGAACATCTGGGCGGGCGGTGACTGTGTGGAGGTCCTGGACCTGGTCTCCGGCCAGGAACGGCACATCGCGCTGGGCACGCACGCCAACAAGCACGGCCAGGTCATCGGTGCGAACGTGGGCGGCGGCTACGCCACCTTCCCCGGCGTCGTCGGCACCGCCGTGAGCAAGGTGTGCGATCTGGAGATCGCCCGCACCGGTCTGCGGGAGAAGGACGCGGACCGGGCGGGCCTCCGCTTCGAGTCGGTCACCATCGAGTCGACGAGCCGTGCGGGCTACTACCCCGGCGCGGCCCTGATGACGGTCAAGATGCTCGCCGAACACCGCACGGGCCGCCTCCTCGGCGTCCAGATCGTCGGCCGGGAGGGCGCGGCGAAGCGGGTCGACATCGCGGCGGTGGCCCTTACGGCGGGCATGACGGTGGAACAGATGACAGCCCTGGACCTGGGCTACGCCCCACCGTTCTCCCCGGTCTGGGACCCCGTACTGGTCGCCGCGAGGAAAGCGACAGCGGCGGTACGGGCCCATGCGCGCTAGGGGAAGATCCCTAGGGGCGCGGGAACTGCGCGACAAGCGACGACGGACCCGCGCCCGGCCACGCACAGGCACCCCCTGCGGCGCTACGCCGTCCCGTTGATCCGGTCGATCGCCTGCCGGGCCTGCTCCCCCGGCGGCCGGGACGGCAGCGCCGACACGGACGCCGACGCCGAGACCGACGGCACCTGCTGCGACTGCGGCGGCTTCGCGTGGGCGCCCAGCCCGCTGGACCGCAGCCGGTGGCTCACCGCCTCGTCGAGCGTCACCGGACGCTGCATCTGTGTGGCCAGCCGCCCCGCCTCCTGGCCGAGCCGGGCCACGTCCTCCCAGGGCAGGTGGACCACCAGCGCGAGTTCGGCTTCTCCGTTCGGCAGAGCCTGTACCGACTGCGTCGGAGGAGTAACTCGGTCGTTCATCGCCTGTTCCTCACGTCGTCCCCGCGCCCGCCTTCGTCGTGTCGCGGACGTCGAGGACAGATACGGACACGCGGGCGACCGTGTTCACCGATTCGTAGGACATATCGGGGGCAGTACTTCCTTGTGGTCATCCCCGTCCATGATGTGAACCCCGCGAGGCGCACCCCCTGGGTCACGTACGCGCTGATCGCCGCCAACGTCCTCGTGTTCCTCACCATGCCCGGCGGGGCGGGGTCGGCGACGGGCGAGAGCCACCTGGCGCAGCTGTGCCATCTCCACGCCTTCCTGGACCACTACGCGGCGGTGCCCCAGGAGCTGATCCACCACCAGCTGCCGCGCCTGGTGCCGACGGGCGACGTGGGGATCGGCGCGGGAGGGCCAGGCTGTGTGGTCGGCCCGCCGGGCTACGACAAGTCGCCCCCGCTCTCCGTGCTGACGGCGATGTTCCTGCACGGTGGCTGGCTGCATCTGCTGGGCAACATGCTGTTCCTGCTGATCTTCGGCAACAACATCGAGGACCGGATGGGACACATCCGCTTCGCGCTGTTCTACGTCGCCTGCGGGTATGCAGCAGCATACGGCTTCGCCGTCGCGAACTCCGATTCGGGTGACCCCCTGATCGGGGCATCCGGGGCGATCGCCGGGGTGCTGGGCGCCTATCTGGTGCTGTTCCCGAAGGTCCGAGTGTGGGTCCTCGTACCGTTCCTGATCTTCCTGCCGCTACGACTGCCGGCCTGGCTGGTTCTGGGCTTCTGGTTTGTGCTGCAGGCGGTGTACTCGTCCGGCGAGGGCGTCACCGGCGCGGGCACCGTGGCATACGCGGCGCACATCGTCGGCTTTCTGGCTGGCATGCTGATCGCCTGGCCGCTACGCCCAGGCACCCCGCCGCCGCCAGAACCACGTGGCCTTCTGTGGGGAAGGCGGGCGCGGCCGGGTCAGTAAGGACAACAAGGCCCTCGCGCACGGGAGCCCTCGGAAGGACCAGGAACGGCTCACTGAGTACAAGGACAGCGGGCCCGGCCGAGGACGAGGCAGGCACTCAAGCACTACGCCACAGTTCGCGATAGCATACTTTGCGTTCTATGAGGGAGCGGCACCTGCCCACCTCTGCGACCAGTCGCATATTTGATCAGCTTTTCCTACTTTCGTCAGAGCTCAAGCTGACCTGTCGCTGACTTTGCTGACTAGCCGTCAGGCAATATGGAAGGTGAGACGAGAGACGAGCTACCCACCATCTCGCCCCTGACGCGGCAACCGCGCTCCCTGCGCCGGCCGCTCCGGGGGCGGCTCCCCTGCCAGCGAGAGCACCTAGCAACAGGCCTCCGTCGCTCAGGCCGCCCGCCTTCTCAAAGTGGGCCTGCCACTCTTCCGAACACTCCGGCTCTTATCCACAGAACCGCAGGCCGTGGGGACCGCAGTGCGGAACATAGCAGCAGATCTCCGGTTAGCCTCGGGCTTTCACGAGGGGTGCCGTCCGGCAGGTGATCGAGAAAGCAGAGAGTGCCCCTGAGCTGCAACGATAGGACTTGCTGAGGGTCCTGTACGTGGTAGCGAAAGAGGCACTTCCCAGGTGAAGGTGCGACACGAGGTCGCGTGTGTTGAGTGGGCTCTTTTGGAGAGGGGGTCGGCGATGGCGTCGGCGACAGAGTAGCCCTGGGTCAGTGT
>NZ_LGDW01000488.1 GCF_001280005.1 Streptomyces sp. NRRL WC-3618
CTCGGGGGGCTGGGGCGGCGACGGTTTTTCTTACTCGGGTGGCGGGGGCGCCTGTGATGCTTTTGGGGCGGCCCGTGCGGTGAGCTCCGCTGGTTGGGCAGGGGGTGCGGGTTGGTGGGGGGGTTTGCGCAGTTCCCCGCGCCCCTGTCAAGGGCGTCTCCTCTGCTCGGGCTCGTCGCAAACGGTCGCGGCCCGTGGTGGGTTTTCGCGCAGTTCCCCGCGCCCCTATCAGGGGCATTGCCGCTGCCGGCCGTAGCAAACGGTCGCGGCCCGTGGGGGGGGTTTCGCGCAGTTCCCCGCGCCCCTGTCAAGGGCATTGCCGCTGCCGGCCGTAGCAAACGGTCGCGGCCCGTGGTGGGTTTTCGCGCAGTTCCCCGCGCCCCTGTCAAGGGCATTGGCACTTCCGGCCGTAGCAAACGGTCGCGGCCCCGGGGGGTGCCTTTTGCGCAGTTCCTTGCGGCCCCATTAAGGGCATTGCCGCTGCCGGTCGTCGCCATCGTGCGGGCTCGTGGGGGCTGTTGCGTCGTTCGCTGCGGGGCTATTGGGGGCAGTTTGCTGCTTTGGTTTGTAGGAAGTGGCGTTCTTGTTCGTTGTGGGTTAGGGATGCTGCCCTTAGGAATTCGGCTTTTGCTTCCTTTGGGCGGCCCAGGCGTAGGAGGAGGTCTCCTCTGACGCTGGGGAGCAAGTGGTAGTCCTTTAGGGACGGGTCCGTGGTGAGGGTGTCGATGATGCGTAGGGCGGGGGCTGGGCCCTCGGACATCGAGATGGCCACCGCTCGGTTCAACTCCACCACGGGAGACGGGGATCGGGCGGCCAGGGCCGCGTACAGCGCGGCGATGCGGGGCCAGTCCGTGGCTTCGTAGGAGTGGGCGTGGGCGTGGCAGGCGGCGATGGCCGCCTGGAGGGCGTACGGGCCCGGGCCTGATGTGGCCGTCGTGGCGCCCGCGGCTTCCGCTCGGGCCAGGGCCGTGAAGCCGCGGGCGATCAGCATGCGGTTCCAGCGGGAGCGGTTCTGGTCCTTGAGGAGTACCGGTTCGCCGGTGGGGCCCGTGCGAGCCGCCGAGCGGGACGCCTGGAGTTCCAACAGGGCGGTCAGCGCGTGCACTTCGGGTTCCTTGGGCATCAGGCCCGACAGCACGCGGGCCAGCCGCAGGGCGTCCTCGCAGAGGGCGGGGCGCAGCAGGTCGTCGCCGGCTGTGGCGGCGTAACCCTCGTTGAAGATCAGGTAGATGACCTCCAGGACCGAGCCGAGACGGGCCTCGCGCTCCGGGCCGTACGGGACCTCGAAGGCGACGTTCTTCGTCGCGAGGGTGCGTTTGGCGCGGACGATGCGCTGGGCGACCGTCGCCTCGGGGACGAGGAAGGCGCGGGCGATCTCGGGGGTGGTGAGGCCGCCGAGGAGGCGGAGGGTGATGGCGATGCGGGCCTCGGCGGACAGCACCGGGTGACAGGCGGTGAAGACGAGGCGGAGCAGGTCGTCGTCGATGTCGTCGGGGGCCGACGGCTCGACCGGCGGGACGGTTGTGTCCAGGCTGCGGCCGATCTCCGCCAGCTTGCGGGCGTACGTCTCGCGGCGGCGGATCAGGTCGATGGCGCGGTGCTTGGCCGTCGCCATCAGCCAGGCGCCCGGGTTGTCGGGGACGCCGTCCCGGGGCCACTGTTCGAGGGCCGCGACCAGGGCGTCCTGGGCCAGTTCCTCGGCGATGCCGATGTCCCGGACGGTGCGGGTCACGGCCGCGATGACTCGGGGGGATTCGAGGCGGAACACGGTCTCGATGGCGTGTTCAGTCGCGGTGTCGGAGGTGGGCTGCTGGGTCACAGCCCACCATCAGACACCGTCTGCGGCGATCGGCCAAGGAAGCCGGGAGGGTGAGTGGAAGGGGGCCGCTCAGCCTTCTGCGATCTCGCGGACCTCGCAGGTCACCGTCCAGTGCTCCTCGTGGACCTTCAGGAAGCGCTTGGTCCACTCCAGGGCCTCGGCCTTGTCCTTGCACTGCATGATCGCGTAGCCGCCGACGATCTCCTTGGACTCGGTGAAGGGGCCGTCGGTGACCGAGATCTTGCCGTCCTGCCAGTGCACGCGCGTGCCCTGCGTGCTGGGGGTGAGGCCGGCGGTGTCGAGCATCACGCCTGCCTTGGTGATCTCCTCGATCAGCTCGCCCATGCGCTGCATCAGTTCGGGGCTGGGGCCTTCCGCGGGGACGGTGGCTTCGTCGATCTGCACGAGGGAGAGGTAGCGGGGCATGGGGTTCCTCCTTGGGCGGGGCCCGGTTCCTTTCCGGGCTCTCACCTGTGCGTCGAACGGGGCGGGCCGGGATCGACACGGTCGCGGAAATTTCTTCGGGAAGTTTTCTCCAAGGGTGTTTCCGCAGGTCAGAAGCTCCGCATCACTTCAGAGTCGCCCACAAGTTCGCCGCCTCCGGCTCCTCGGCGACCACCCGATTGGCGTCCGACGCCGCCGGCACCACCGGCATCATCACCGTCGTCAGCTCGTCCGCCGACAGGCCCTGGAGGCTCTGGCCCAGGCTCATCAGTTTGCTGAGCGAGTTCAGGCCGGTGTCCGTGGTCAGGCCGGCCGTGGCCACGTCGGCGACCTTGTACAGCTTGGCCGGGCTGGTCAGCAGGTTCGTCGAGGAGATCTGCCGGAGCAGGGCCTTGACCAGTTTCTGCTGGAGGCCGATGCGGCCCAGGTCGCTGCCGTCGCCGATGCCGTGCCGGGTGCGTGCCAGGGCGAGGGCCTTGGTGCCGTCGAGGTGGTGTTCGCCCGCTGTCAGGTCGAGGTGGCTGTCGTCGTCGTGGATGTCCTCGTCCGTGGTGACCGTCACGCCGCCGAGTGCGTTCACCAGGTCCGCGAAGCCGGCGAAGTCGACCTCCAGGTAGTGGTCCATGCGGACGTTCGTCATCGACTCCACCGTCTTGACCGCGCAGACCGGGCCGCCGACCGAGTACGCCGTGTTGAACATGACGCCGGACACCTCCGCCGTCGAATGCCCGTCCGACAAGGGGCAGGACGGGCGCCTGACCAGCGTGTCGCGCGGGATGCTCACGATCGTCGCCTTCGTACGGCCCGCGTCGAGGTGGACGACCATCGCGGTGTCCGACCGCGCGCCCTCGCTGTTGCCGCCGCCGAGCGACTTGTTGCGCTTGCCGCTGCGTGAGTCCGACCCCAGGACCAGGATGTTCAGCGCCTCGCTGGGCAGCGGGGTCGCCGCCGAGGCGGACGGGTTCAGCGACGGCAGTGACCGTGTCTTCGCCGGGCGGTTGTCGCCGAGCGCGTTGTCGATGTCGACGCTCTTGATGTTGTCGTTCAGGTGCCAGTAGGCGTAGCCCGCGCCCATGACGGCGAGCACGAGAGTGCCGGCCAGCGTGAAACCGACGGCCTTCAACCAGCGCGACGACCGTCGGCCCACTTGCCGGCCCACCTGTCCTTTCGCGCCCCCGACGTCGACGGACGACCGTTCCCCATCTCCCATCACACAGAGGAACGTACGTCCGAATTGTTACAGGCAGGGGCACATGCCCGGCATTCTTCGGGAAATCTCACACTTCTCAGCCCAGCGTCACCGTCGGTACGGGATTGTTCCCGCTCCACGTCCCGTTGAACCCGAAGCTCACCGAACCGCCGCTCGGCACCGTCCCGTTGTACGAGGCGTTCACACAGGTCACGGACGCCCCAGCCTGGGCGCAGGTGGCGTTCCATGCTTGCGTGACCCGCTGTCCCGCGCCGTACGTCCAGCTCACCTTCCACGACGACAGCGACCGACCCGGGGAACAGGTGATCGTCACCTGCCCGGTGAACCCGGTGTTCCACTGGCTCGGGACGCTGTACGTCGCCGCGCAGCCCTCCGCCGACGGGGTACCGCCGAACGACTGGGCGATCGCGTAATACGCCGGTTTCGGGGTGAAGTTCTCGGTGTACGGGGTTGCCGCGCCGTATCCGTCGAACACGTCCGGGACCCACGAGTCGGAGTCCGTGAAACCCCACACCGTCACACCGACGCACCGGGTCACGGCCACGCAGGCGTCCACGACGGCCTTGTAGTCGACCGCCTGCTGGGTCAACTTGGCATCTGTGGAAGGCAGTTGCATACGGATGTCAAGTTCCGTGATCGCCACGTCCACGCCCAGGTCGGCGAACCGCTGGATGTTCTGCTGGAGGCTCGACGGATACTGACCGAGGATCAGATGCGCCTGCAGGCCCACCCCGTCGATCGGGATCCCGCGCTCCTTCAGGGACTTGACCAGGTTGTAGAGGGCCGTGCTCTTCGCGTTGACGCCCTCGACGTTGTAGTCGTTGACGTAGAGCTTCGCCGTCGGGTCGGCCGCTCGCGCCCAGGTCAGGGCCTTCGCGATGTAGTCGGTGCCGAGGTTGTCCGACCAGATCGTCGGGCGGTAGGTGCCGTCCTCGTTGAAGGGCTCGTTCACCACGTCCCAGGCCGCCAACTTGCCCTTGTAGCGCGTGACTTCGGTGGTGATGTGGTCCTGGAGGAGGGTGCCGAGCTGGGCCGGGGTCCAGGTGCCGTTCGTCAGCCAGGCCGGGTTCTGGTTGTGCCAGACCAGGGTGTGGCCGCGTACCTGTTGGTTGTGGGCCTGGGCGAAGGCCACGATCTGGTCGGCCTCGGTCCAGTTGTAGGTGCCGCGGGTCGGCTCCACGGACTCCCACTTCATGGCGTTGCCGGGGGTGAGGGAGTTGAACTGGGTGCCGGCCAGGTCGCCGTAGGTGGCGGTGAGTTTGGAGCCGGTTACTGCTGTGCCGATGACTTTGGCCTTGGTGGTGGCCAGGTCGCGCAGTGGGGGGTCTGCGGCGGTTGCCGGGGCGGCGAGGAGGAGGGTGGCTGTGGTGGCTGTGGCGGCGGCGCCTGTGAGGAGGGTGCGTAGGCGGGTGCGTAAGGGGGTTCTGGAGGGGGTCATTGCGGGTGCCTCCGAAAGTTTCGGCTGTTCAACCGATTGACTTCGGTGCAGTGTGGGGGGTCTTGGGGGGTGCGTCAATATGGGTGTGCGGTGTTTTGGGTGCGGGTGCTTTGTGGGTTTTCGCGCAGTTCCCCGCGCCCCTGATCGGGCGGGCTTTCGGGTGCGGGTGCGTTGTGGTTTTTTGCGCAGTTCCTCGCGCCCCTGAATGATCGGGCCGGATTTCGGGTGCGGGTTCGTCGTGGCTTGTCGCGCGGTTCCTCGCGCCCCTGAATGATCGGGCCGGATTTCGGGTGCGGGTTCGTCGTGGCTTGTCGCGCGGTTCCTCGCGACCCTGAATGATCGGGGCGGTTTTCGGGTGCGGGTTCGTCGTGGCTTGTTGCGCAGTTCCTCGCGCCCCTGCGGGGGCTCCGCCCCGCCCATGAGGGGGGCTCTCCGCCGCCCTTAGGGCGTCGAGGGTGGGGCCGTGCTGTTGCGGACTACCAGGCTTGTTGCCAGTTCTACCCTTGTTGCTCCTGAGGTGCCGTCCTCGCGGCCCAGGTTCAGGACCAGTTTGGCTGCCGTTTCTGCCATTTCCATTAGGGGCTGGCGGACCGTTGTCAGTGGGGGGCCTACCAGGCGGGCGATCGGGAGGTCGTCGAAGCCGACGACGCTCAGGTCCTCCGGGATGCGCAGACCCAGTTCGCGGGCGGCCTCGTACAGGCCGAGGGCCTGGAGGTCGTTGCCGGCGAAGACGGCGGTCGGGCGGTTCGGGGCGCGCAGGAGTTCGAGGCCGGCCCGGTAGCCCGTCTCGTGGTGGAAGTCGCCCGCCTTGAGCAGCGCGGGGTCGACCGGCAGGCCGGCCGTGTCCAGCGCCGCGCGGTAGCCGTCGACTCGGGCGCGGCTGCACATCATCCGGGAGGGTCCACTGATCGACGCGATGCGGGTGTGGCCCAGTTCGACGAGGTGGCGGGTGGCGGCCAGGCCGCCCTGCCAGTTGGTCGCGCCGACCGAGGGCACGTTGTCGCCGGGGTCGCCCGCCGGGTCCATCACCACGAACGGGATGGAGCGGCTGGTCAGCAGCGCCCGCTGGGACTCGTCGAGGCCCGAGAGGACGAGGACCACGCCGTGCGGGCGGCGCGCCGCGACCTGGTCGGCCCAGGTGCGGCCCGGGGTGAGGCGGCCCGCGCTCTCGGAGAGGACGACGCTCAGCCCCTCCTCGCGCGCCGCGTTCTCCACGCCCCGGATGACCTCCATCGCCCACCCGCTCTCCAGCTCGTGGAAGACCAGGTCGATCAGCGGGGAGCGGGTCGCCTCGGCGCGGCGGCGCCGGTAGCCGTAGGCCCGCAGCAGGTCCTCGACGCGGGTGCGGGTCGCGGGGGCGACATCGGCCCGGCCGTTGAGCACCTTCGAAACAGTCGGAGCGGAGACGCCTGCCTCGCGGGCGATCTCGGCGAGCGTCGCGGTCTGGGTGGACTGCGGAGTCGTCTGCGTTTCAGCTGGTTTCGAGGGTCTCATGACCGCGATCGTATCCCTGCGCGCCCCCTTGACGAAGCCCCTGCCCCACCATAAGTTTCCGGAACATTCGGGCTGTCATCCGAAAGATTCGTGCAGATACTCGTTCCGGTTTCGTCGAGAACATTCGCGAGAGGTGCTGTCATGGAGTCGAACAGAGGCCGGTCCACAGGGTCCACGGGTACGGCGTTCAGCAGGCGCTGGCTGCTCGGCGCCGGTGCCTCCGCCCTGCTCACCACCGGCCTCAGCGCCTGCGGCTCCGGCGAGGGGTCGGGCGGCGGCGGGGAGACGATCACCGCGTTCGTATACGGGGACGACGCCGTGAAGGTGCAGGCCGCGGCCGTCGAGCGGTTCAACAAGTCGGCGGCGTCGAAGTCGGCCAAGGGCAAGATCACGCTGGAGAAGATCCCCGGCTCGGACTACACGCCCAAGCTGCGTACGGCGATGGGCTCGCCCAGTGCCCCGGACGTCTTCTTCAACTGGGGCGGCGGCTCCATCAAGGCGTACCAGGAGGCCGGCAAGGTCCTCGACCTGACCGACATCATCCAGAAGGACCCGGTGCTGAAGAGCGGCTTCCTGCCCTCCGTACTCGCCGCCGGTGACCTCAAGGGCCGTCACTACGGCATACCGATGCGCGGTATGCAGCCGGTGATCCTCTTCTACAACAAGACCGTCTTCGCCGAGCAGAAGCTCCAGCCGCCCACCACCTGGGACCAGTTGCTCGCCAACAACGCCAAGCTGAAGAAGGCCGGGATCACCCCCTTCGCCCTCGGTGGCTCCGACCTCTGGCCCGAACTGATGTGGCTGGAGTACCTGACGGACCGTATCGGCGGCCCCGAGGTCTTCCGGCGGATCCAGGACGGCGACGCTGAGGGCTGGGGCGACCCGGCGATCCTGAAGGCCGCCGAGATGGTGAAGGCACTCGTCGACGACGGCGCCTTCGGCTCCAAGTTCAGCTCGGTGTCGTACGTCAACGGCGGCGCCCCCGCGGTCTTCGCCAAGGGCAAGGCGGCGATGCATCTGATGGGCTCGTGGGAGTACTCGACGCAGCTCGGCAAGTTCCCCGACTTCGCCAAGTCGAACCTGGGCTGGGCGGCCTTCCCGGCGATCGCGGGCGGTACCGGTGACGTCCGCAACGTCGTCGGCAACCCCACCAACTACTGGTCGATCAACCCCCATACGCAGAACAAGGACGCGGCGATCGCGTTCCTCAAGGAGTGCGCGTCCGAGGCGTACGCGAAGGACCTGGTGGCCCTCGGCGACGTACCGACGACCTCGAACGCGGCGGCGCTGCTCGCCTCCGCGCCGAACCCCGAGTACGCCAAGTTCCAGTACGACATGGTCCAGCAGGCACCGGCGTTCACGCTCTCCTGGGACCAGGCGCTCGGCGATGAGCTGGGCACCAAGATGCACACGGAGATCGGGAAGCTCTTCGCGGGCAAGTCGTCGCCGAGCGAGTTCGTGTCGGCCTGCAAGGGGTTGAAGTGAGCTCCACCGTCACTTCCGGGGGTTCCGGGGGCGGAAAGACGGTGAAGGTGCGCGCCGGGCGGCCGAACGCCGTCTGGGCGCTCCCCGCAGTCCTCTTCTTCACCTTCTTCGCGGTCGTCCCGATGGGTCTGGCCTTCTATCTCTCCTTCACCAAGTGGGACGGCCTCGGCGACCCGAAGCCGGTGGGCTTCGCCAACTGGCAGAAGCTGCTGGACGATCCGCGGCTGACACAGTCGCTGGGCATCACCCTCATGCTGATGGCGGCGAGCTGGGTCTTCCAGACGGTGATCTCCCTGCTCCTCGGCGTCTGGGCGGCGGGCCACCAGCGCAACCGGGCGATCCTCTCCGCGATCTTCTTCGTCCCGTTCCTGCTCTCCTCGACGGCGATCGCGCTGCTGTTCTACGCCCTGCTCGACCCGAACTTCGGCATCATCCGGGAGAACACCCTCGGCTCAACGAGCGGCGCGTTCCTCGCGATCGTGTTCGTCGGCGGCTGGCAGTTCATCCCGTTCCACACGCTGATCTACCAGGGCGGGGCCCGCCAGATCCCCCAGGTCCTCTATCAGGCGGCGGCCATCGACGGGGCGGGCCGCTACCGGCAGTTCTTCTCGATCACCCTGCCGCAGCTGCGGCACACCATCACCACGTCGACGGTGCTGATGGTGGTCGGCTCGCTCACCTACTTCGAGACGGTCCTGATCCTGACGAAGGGCGGCCCGGGCACCGACACCGCGATCCTGCCGTACCTGATGTACGAAGCGGGCTTCAAGAGCTACGACTTCGGTTACGCGAGCGCCATCGCGTCCTTCCTGGTCGTGGCCGCCACCGGCCTGTCCCTGATCCTCGTACGGCTGACCGGCTTCGGCGGCATGCGCAGTACCCGCGAAGGGATGTGACGCCATGTCACATGACACGCTCCCCCGTCCCACGACCGCCGGCAAGCGCCCGGAACAGCCGGGCCGGCGGCCGGACGGTCGTCGCCGCAGGCACTGGACGAAGCGCGCCAACCCGCTGGCGGGCCTGGGTTCGGTCGTCTGGCTGGTGATCGTCCTCATTCCCATCTACGCGATGCTGTCGGCCTCGCTCACCAGCCAGGACAAGGCCCTCACCGGCAACCCCCTGAGGCCGCCCGCCCATCCGACGCTGGACAACTACAACACTGTTCTCCACTCGGGCTTCTGGCATCTGCTGAGCAACACGGTGATCGTCGCTCTCACGGTCGTCGCCATCGTCCTCGTGCTGTGTGTGCCGCTGGCGTACGTGGCCGTGCGCACCCGCACCCGCTGGTCGGGGGCGGCCTTCCGGCTGTTCCTGCTCGGGGTCGCCATCCCGGCCCAGGCGGTGGTGGTCCCCCTCTATCTCCTGATCGCCAAACTCGACCTGTACGACAGCCTGTTGGCGGTGATCCTGCCGACGGCGGCCTTCGCGATGCCGGTCTCGGTGCTGGTCCTCACCGGCTCCCTGCGGGACATCTCGGAGGACCTGTACGAGGCGATGGCCCTCGACGGCGCGTCCCCCCTGCGGATGCTGTTCCAGCTGACGATCCCCCTGACGAAGGGTGGAATCAGCACCGTCGTGATCTACTCGGCCCTGCAGGCCTGGAACGGCTTCCTCTTCCCCCTGATCTTCACCCAGTCCGACGAACCCCGCGTCCTTACCCTCGGCCTCTTCAACTTCGTGAGCCAGTTCGGCGTGAACATCCCCGCCCTGCTCGCGTCGGTCGTCCTCTCGGGCATCCCGATCTTCGCCGTCTACCTGGTGGCCCGGCGCGCACTGATCGGCGGCCTGATGGGCGTGGGTGGCAAGTGAACGGGCGGCCGGTGAACCCACCTTCTCTGACAGGAGTTTCATGACCACGGCACCTTGGCGTGACCGCGCCCTGTCCGCCGACGCCCGCGTCGACGACCTGCTCTCCCGGATGACCCTGGAGGAGAAGACGGCCCAGCTGTACGGCGTGTGGGTGGGCGCCTCGACGGACGGGCACGGGGTCGCCCCGCACCAGCACGACATGACCGCCGACTATCAGTGGGACGAGCTGATCACCCGAGGTCTGGGCCAGCTCACGCGCCCCTTCGGTACGGCCCCCGTGGACCCGACGCTGGGCGCGCAGGCACTGGCCCGCGCCCAGCGTCGGATTGCCGAGGCGGGCCGCTTCGGCATTCCGGCGCTCGCCCACGAGGAGTGCCTGGCGGGCTTCACGGCGTGGCGGGCGACGGCGTACCCGGTCCCGCTGGCCTGGGGAGCCACCTTCCACCCCGAGCTGGTGGAGGAGATGGCGGCCCGCATCGGCCACGACCTCGCCTCGGTCGGCGTGCACCAGGGCCTCGCCCCGGTCCTGGACGTCGTACGGGACGCTCGCTGGGGCCGGGTGGAGGAGACGATCGGCGAGGACCCGTATCTGGTGGGGACGATCGGGTCGGCGTACGTCCGTGGCCTGGAGTCGGCCGGGATCATCGCCACGCTGAAGCACTTCGCGGGGTACGCGTCCTCGGTGGGCGCCCGCAATCTGGCGCCGGTACGGGCGGGCGTACGGGAGTTCGCGGACGTGACGCTCCCGCCGTTCGAGATGGCGCTGCGCGAGGGCGGGGCGCGCTCGGTGATGGCGGCCTACAACGAGACGGACGGCGTCCCCGCCTCCGGTGACCAGCATCTGCTGACCCAACTCCTGCGCGACGAATGGGGGTTCACGGGAACGGTGGTCTCGGACTACTTCGGCATCGGCTTCCTGGAGTCCCTGCACCGGGTCGCCGGTACGCCCGCCGAGGCGGCCCAGGTCGCCCTGACGGCCGGTATCGACGTCGAGCTGCCGTCGATCCGGAGTTACGGCGACGCGCTGGTGGCGGCGGTACGGGCGGGAGACGTGCCGCAGGCGCTGGTGGACCGGGCGGCGCGCCGTGTCCTGACGCAGAAGTGCGAGCTGGGCCTCCTGGACGAGGACTGGCGGCCGGAGCCGGACGGCACGCCGATCGACCTGGACTCGGCCGGAAACAGGGCACTGGCCCGGCGGCTGGCCGAGGAGTCGGTGGTGCTGCTGGACAACCCGGACGGGCTGCTCCCGCTGGCCCCGGACACCCGGATCGCGGTCGTCGGGCCGAGGGCGGCGGACGCGCTGGCGATGCTGGGCTGCTACTCGTTCCCCTCGCATGTCCTGCCCAGTCATCCGGAGACCGCGGTGGGCGTGGACATCCCCACGCTGCTGGACTCCCTGCGCGCCGAACTCCCGGACGCCAAGGTGACGTTCGCGGAGGGCTGCGACACCTCGGAGCCCGGCACCGGGGGCTTCGCGGAGGCGGTGGCACGGACCGCCGAGGCCGATGTGTGCGTGGCGGTACTGGGCGACCGGGCCGGCCTGTTCGGCGGGGGCACGTCGGGCGAGGGCTGCGATGTGGCCGAGCTACAACTGCCGGGCATGCAGGCCGAGTTGCTGGACTCGCTGGTGTCGACCGGTATCCCGGTGGTGCTGGTGCTGCTCACCGGCCGGCCGTACGCGCTGGGGCGTTGGCACGGTCGGCTGGCGGCCGTGGTGCAGGCGTTCTTCCCCGGGGAGGAGGGCGGCCCGGCAGTGGCGGGAGTACTGTCGGGCCGCGTCACTCCGTCGGGCCGGCTGCCGGTGAGCGTGCCGAGGGAGCGCGGGGGCCAGCCCTGGACGTACCTCCAGCCGCCGCTGGGACTGGCGGGCGAGGTGAGCAGCCTCGACCCGACGCCGCTGTACCCGTTCGGACACGGCCTGTCGTACACCACCTTCGCCTGGGAGGACTTCTCGGACGGGGGTCCGGCGGAGATCGGCACGGACGGTTCGTACGAGGTGTCGGTGACCGTGCGCAACACGGGTGCGCTGGCCGGTGCGGAGGTCGTCCAGCTGTATCTGCACGACCCGGTGGCGTCGGTGACCCGGCCGGACGTGCGCCTGATCGGTTACGAGCGGCTGGAGTTGGCGCCGGGGGCGGCGCGCCGGGTGACGTTCCGCTTCCACGCGGAGCTGTCGGCGTTCACGGACCGCGGGGGGCGCCGGATCGTCGAACCGGGGGTGCTGGAGCTGCGGTTGGGGGCGTCGAGCGCGGACGTGCGGCATACGGCACGGGTGCGAGTCGTGGGCCCGGTACGGGAGTTGGGGGTGGAGCGGCGGCTGCGGTGCGAGACGGAGGTCGCTCCGTAGCGCCGTTCTCCCGGTTACGGCACGGCGGGGCCGCTCAGGTAGCGGCCCTGCGTGTCGTACGGCCAGGCGTTGGGCACGCAGCCCTTGAGGCCGTCGATCTGCTGCATCATCGCGGGCGCGGGGCTGCCCGGACCCGGGCAGGTCTCGTGGCCGTGGCCCAGCCAGTGGCCGACCTCGTGGTTGACGATCAGGGCGCGGTACTCGACCGGCGGCCCGTCGAACTCGGGGGAACCGAGCTGCCAGCGCTTGAGGTTGATCACCACGTCGTTGCCGGTACGGCAGTTGACCTCTCCGAGGTGTTCCGGCTGCCGTACGTCGCACAGCTTGTCCGTGGTGCCCGCGGTGGCGACACGGAACGTCAACTCGGCTTCCAGACCGGCTACTTGGCGGAAGGTGGCACCCTCCCGGCCCCAGCCGCGCCGGTCGCCCAGGATGGCGCCGATCTGCCGGGCGGCGTCCGCCGGGTCGATGCCCGCGCCGTTCTCGACCTGGACGCGGAAGGGGGTTCCGGTGGCGGGCCCGGTGACGGCGAGCGGGGCCGTGGCGAAGGTGCCGGGGCCAGTTAGGGGGATGGTGGGCCGCGCGGAGGGCGCCTGCCCCTTTCCGGACCTGCTCCCGGAACCGTTCCCCTTCCCCTTTCCCTTGCCCGGCGCTGAAGTCCCGCTGGCTTCAGGGGACTTGGGGGCGTCGAGGGCGTCGGGCGCCTTGGGAACCCCGGCGGATCCGGTCGGCTCGGGCGCCTCGGAGGGGTCGGAGATGTCGGAGCGGTCGGGCGACCCGGCCGCCTGGGAGTCGTCCGGGGGCGGGCTCGTGTCGTCGGTCCCCGCCTCCGGAGCGGGCTCGGTCGAGGTCCGGACCGCCTCCGGGGAAAGGGCCTCCTCCTGGCGCGACGCGTGGTCCGGCAGCAGCCGGGGCAGCAGCATCGGCACCGCCGCCGTACCGAGCGCGGCGAGACAGACCGTGGCGCCGATCGCCCCGAGCCGTATCCGGTTCTTGCGCCGCCGCTGTAAGGCGACCCTGCGGCGCGGCCCGTTCACCGTACGTCGTTGCTCACTCATCGAAGCCGCCTGCCTTGCTCGTACGGTCGGTACCGCCCAGGTCGGTCGCCGAGCGGGGCTCGACGGTGGCCGACTGGGAGTCGGAGGGCTGGGTCGTGGCGGACGGGGCGCGGGACGCGCCGTCCGAGGGGTTCGTCCGGTGGTCCCGCGCCTTGTGCGGCGCCCGGTCCTGCGCCTCGGCCCTCACCTCGGACAGCAGGGCCGGGGTGCCCGCCGCCACCACCAGATGGTCGGCGGTCACAGGCGGGGAGAGCCTGGCGGCCGTGTCCGGGCCGACGGTCAGCTGCACGGTGCTGTCCGCGTAGTGGTAGCTGACGCTGACGGTCCGGCCGCCCCACAGCACGCCGCCGACCACGACGACCCGCGCCTCGATGCGGCCGGGCAGCCACGCCGTACGGCAGGTCGTGGTCGTCTCGGGCGGCTCCGGGCAGTGGACGAGGGCGTCCGAGCCGGGTTCGACCCGCAACGTCACCGGGAAGGTGTGCCCGTCGATCCGGCCGGCGTAGCGACCCGCGCCGTCCGCCGAGACGGTGCCGATCAGGTCGCCCAGCGCCACGGTCAGTGCCTTGGCCGTGCGTGCCCGGTGGGCGGTCTCCGGCGCGAGCGTGGCGCCGGGCGTCGGGGCGGTCGAGGTCGGAGGCGGTGTCGGGGAGGGGACGGCGGGCGGTGCGGCCGCCGGGCCGACCGGCGCGGACGCGTGGTCGCCGAGACCGCCGAGCAGGGCCGCGCCGACGCCCCCGATCGCGAGGACCCCGGTCACCGCACCGGCCACGGCGGCCCGCGCCCGGACCCGGCGGCGCCCGCCCTGGCGTACCGCCTCCTCCGTCAGATCGGGCAGCGTCGGGAGACCGGAGGCGGCCTGCTCCATCAGCTCTCTCAGCTCCCCGACGAGCATCTCGTCGGGCCCGGCGTCCGGCGCGGGCCCGTGCGGGCGGCCGGGTGGCGTGTCGTACACGGAAGTTCCTCTCGGCGCTGGGCGGTTCAGTACTCGGCGGTGTACACATGGGCGTCGCCCAGCACCGCGCGCAGCCGGGTCAGGGAGCGGGAGCACTGGCTCTTGACCGTGGACTCGCTGCACCGCAGTTGCGCGGCCACCTCCGAGACGCTCAGGTCCTCCCAGTAGCGCAGCACGACCATCGCCCTTGCGCGGGGCGGGAGTTCGGCGAGCGCGGCCATGAGCGTGACGCGCAGCTCGGGTCTGGACGCGGCGGGCGCGGGGTCGGGGCGGGCGTGGGCGAGCAGGTCGCGCAGCCGGCGCCGGCGCTCGTGCAGGAAGAGCCGGGTGAGGACGGTGCGGGCGTAGGCGTCGAGGTGGTCGGCGCGGCTCGCGCGGTGCCAGTGCTGGAAGAGGCGGGCCAGCGTGGACTGGACCAGGTCACGGGCGTGCTCGCGGTCGCCGCTGAGCAGATACGCCGTGCGGTAGAGGCGCTGCCGGCCCGCCCGCGCGTACTCCTCGAAGTCCCGCTGCCGGACCGTCGCCGACATCCACCCTCCCGATTCCCGTCCTGCGTATGGCTGTTGAGCTCACGTGCCGCGAGGGCACCCGTGTCTCATACGCATCACGCCCCTCACACGGCTCACAGGTCTCTGTCTCACCTGTTCTTGAGCGTGTTCGGGGCGGAAAGGTTGAAGGGAGGTCGGAAAAATTTCTCGTGGGCCCGCTCCTGGGCCCTCTGCTCAGTAGTGCTCAGCCGAAGCGGCCCGCCACGTAGTCCGCCGTGCGCTGGTCCTTCGGGTCGCCGAAGACGTCGTCGGTCGAGCCGTGTTCCACGATGCCGCCGGGCGTGCCCTGTTCGGCGAGGAAGAACGCGCACTGCTGGGAGACGCGGGCGGCCTGCTGCATGTTGTGGGTGACGATCACGACGGTCACCTCGCCCGCGAGTTCGTGGATCGTCTCCTCGACGCGGCGGGTGGAGGTGGGGTCGAGCGCCGAGCACGGTTCGTCCATGAGGAGGACCCGGGGGCGTACGGCCAGCGCGCGGGCGATGCACAGGCGCTGCTGCTGGCCGCCGGAGAGCGCGCCGCCCGGCTGCCGGAGCCGGTCGCGGACCTCCTTCCACAGGCCCGCCCGGGTCAGTGACTCCTCGACCAGCTCGTCCTTCTCACGGCGGCCCGTACGCGTTCCGGTCAGGCGCAGGCCCGCCACCACGTTGTCGTAGATCGACATGGCGGGGAACGGGTTCGGCTTCTGGAAGACCATGCCGATCCGGCGCCGCGCGTCGGTCAGCCGCCGGGACGCGTCGTAGATGTCCTCGCCGTCGAGGAGCACCTCGCCCGCCAGTGCCGCCGCCGGGATCATCTCGTGCATCCGGTTGAGCGTGCGCAGGAACGTCGACTTGCCGCAGCCGGAGGGACCGATGAGCGCGGTGACCTGCCCGGCGGGCATGGTGAGGGAGACCCGGCTGAGCACCTGGTGGCTGCCGAACCAGGCCGACACGGAACGGGCTTCGAGCATCGCGGGAACGGTGGCCGCACCGGCCCGCACCGGAGCCGGCGCGGCGGGCAGGACGATCGTGTCGGTGAGGGAGTCGGTCACGTCGGGTACCTCGTGTCGGAGAAGGCGGGGCGCGGAAGGCGTTGCCGCACGGCTCACAGCAGGTGCGGGGCTCACAGCAGGTTCGGCAGCAGCTCGGTGGCGCGGGTGGTGACCTGGAGGCCCAGGACGGCGACGACCGGCGCGAAGACGATCCACGTCTGGTGCCGGCCCCACCGGTGCCAGGTCCACACGGCGGCGACCGCCGCGAGCAGCAGGGCCTGGAGCCACATCACCAGCGGCCAGGGCATCCCGGAGGGACCGGCGAGGGGCTCCTCGGCCTGCGGGAGGGTGCCGGAGCGGATGACGGCCGCCGGGGTCTCGGCGGGCGCGGACACCAGGTCGGCGTCGACGCGCAGGACACCGTCCGGCATGAAGCGCGGGCCGGTCGCGGTGACCAGCACCAGGCGCCCCTTGCCCGCGGCGAGCGGGGCGGGCGCCGGATCACCGGCCCGGCGTACGCCGATGACCTCGTACGTCGCCTTCCCCTGGCCGGTGACGACGGTGAACCTGTTGCCGGCGGCGAGGCGGGCCAGCCGCCCGAAGGGGCCGCCGTAGGCCGCGGCGCGGCCCATCAGCACGCTGGTGCCGGCCTGGCCGGGCATCGGCGTGTCCCGGCGGTGGCCAGGGCCCTCGGTCAGCACGGCGGAGTCGGTGCCCTCCAGGACGACCTGGGACATCCCCAGGGCGGGTACGTCGATCAGGGCGACCGGTGTGCCCGGTGCGAGCAGCCTGCCCTCCTGGTCGACCTGGGCCACCGGGGCGGTGCCCTGGGCGAGTTGGTCGCGCAGCGCGTCGAACGCGGCCCGCTGGGCGCTGTGTTGCTGGATGCCGCTGACCAGAAGCAGCTGTGCGGTGACGCCGAGCAGCAGGGCGGCGAGGCTGAGCAGGCCGCCCCGGGCGAGGTGGCGGACGGCGGTGACACTCGCGACGCGCGTCCGTGGGGCGGACGCCGGCGGTGCGAGCGTGGTCTGTACGGCGACCGTCACGGCGGTCCGCCTCCTTCGCTGTTCAGGGTGGTGGGGATGGCGTCGGGGGACCGTGGCGGCGGTCCCCCGACGGGGTGGGGCGGGGATCAGCTGGACGCGACGACGAAGTTCACGCCGTTCTTCGATGCCACCGTCGAGGAGCCGACGTAGAAGGCGTGCAGGGTGTGCCTGCCCCTGCTCAGCTTCGGCAGGGTGACGGTGACCTTGCCGGCGCTCAGCGTGCCGGTGGCGATGATGCGGGAGCCCTCGTAGACCCGGACCGTGCCGGTGGGCGTGGTGCCGGTCGCGGTGACCTTCACGGTGACCTTGGCGCGGGCGGTGTGGCTGACCGAGGTCGGGGCGCTGGTGCTGACCGCCGGGTTCGCCTTGGTGATCTTCACCGTGGCGGTCGTCGCGGACGCGTTGAGCTTGGTGCTGCCCGCGTAGGAGACGCTCACCGTGTGCGTGGCTACCTTGAGGTGGTTCGACAGGCTGACGGTGACCTTGCCGGCGCTGTTGAGGGTGCCGGTGCCGAGGACGGTGGCGCCCTCCTTGACGGTGACCTTGCCGGCGGGGACGACGCCGTGGGTGCCGGTCACGGTGACGGCGACCTTCGGGACGATGCCGTACGCGGTCGTGGTGCCGGACGCCTTCGTGGTGCTGGCGAACTTGACCGCGCCGGTCCAGGTGGCGGCGTCGCCGGTGCCGATCACGTTGGCGGCGGCGACCTCGGCGGTGTAGGTGCCGGTGGCCAGGCCCGGGAAGGTGTAGGACGTGGTGGTCGCCGGGACGTCCTTGGTGGCGACGAGCGCGCCCTCGGCGTCCTTCAGCGTCACGCGGTAGTCGGTGACGGGCTGGGCCGGGGCGGGGTTCGGAGCGGTCCAGGCCAGCTTGACGCTCGCGTCGCCGACGGTGGTCTTCAGGACGGGCGGGGCGGGCGTCTTGAGTTCGAGGCCGCTGATCTCCAGGCCGCCGATCTTGGCGTGCCGGGTGAGGTTGACCGAGCCGTTGTAGGACTCGTTCACGAAGCCGAACTTGGCGATGACGGCCTCGGCGGCCTCGGAGGCGAAGGCCGCCTCGTGGGCGCCGCTGGTGACGAAGACGTCGTAGACGTCCTTGTCGAAGAAGATGCTGGTCGGGTCGATCGCCCGGCTCGGGACGACGTTGTAGACGTCGCGGCCGAAGGTGGAGTTCTCGTAGTAGGCGTTGACCGGGGCGAGCTTGCCGTTGACCGTGGTGACCGGGCTGGTCACTCCGATGTCGTTCGGCAGCTTGACGGCGGCCAGGTGCGCGCCGGCGGCGACCGCGGTCTTGCTGTGGTCGGGGGCGATGTCGTTGTTCTGCGCGATCCAGCTGCCCACGGAGAACGGGACGAGCGTGCCGTCCGCGGTGAGCGCGGTGTCGGCCTGGTTCTCCTGGGTGGTCGTGATGCTCGTGTCGACCGTGTTCTCGCCGAGTCCGATCGCCGCGAGGAAGAACTTGCGGGTGCCGGAGCCGCTCTGCGGGAGGACCGGGTGCACGGTCTGGCCGTTGATCTTGTGGTCGCTGCCGGCCGCGTAGACGTCGTGCAGTTGGTCGACCGTCAGGCTGTCGAGGCCGGAGCCGCGGACCGCGACGCCGACCGCGTCCCGGGCGAACGGGATGTAGGTGAGCGCGTTGCCGGAGACGCTCGAGACGCCCGAGGAGCGGGCGAAGTCGACCTGGCCCTTGACGGAGACGCCCGTCGCGTTGGGGAACAGGTCACCCGTCAGCGACATGCTGAGCGCGGTCCGGCCGGGGCCGGAACCGTTGGGCCGGGTGAAGGTCGTACCGCCCGAGCGGGTCTGGATGGTGGCGGAGCCGATCGCGTCGTACGAGGCGAGGCCCGCGCCGGCCGTCGACTTCACGGCGGAGTCGGCGTAGCTCTTGCCGTTGACGGTGTCACCGGCGAGGGCGTTCAGGACGTCCTGGGTGGTGTCGGAACCCACGCCCACGAGCTTGCGGAACGTTCCGGCGGGGGTGGGGTCGGCGGAAGCGGGGCTCGCGAGAGCCAGCGTGCCGGACACCACTGCGGCGGCGACCATGGCCGCGGTGAGGCGCGTTGTGCGCATCGAGGTTCTCCTGTTGTGCGTCGTCATGCGTCTTGTGGCGAGGGCGCCGCCCGGCTCACGCACTAGGGCGTGTCGTCACATCGCCGCCAGGCAGGCGGGAATGTGACGACAGGACCTAGGTGCGGGCATGGGCGGATCTGGCAGGGTGGTACGGGCCGTCCGCCCCGACTGACTTTCGGGGCGGGCGGCCGTCTGTGGGGAGCCCGGCCGGGGGCCGGGGCTCCGGGGCTCAGCCCCGGCCGGGTGGCAGCAGCTTGCGCAGCCGCTCGGGCAGGGTGAGTTCGGGGATGACGGTCACGGTGCGACCGCCGGGAAGCGGGACCCGGAGCGGCAGCCGCAGCCGGCCACCGCCGGCGAAGGGCGCCCCGATACCGGCCGCGGCACCGAGCGCGGCGCCCACCGGGACGGCGTAGCGCAGCGCGTTCGCCGGGTCGGCGGGGGTGGTGCCGAGGGCGGTGGTCCGGACGGCCTGGCCGCCGCCGTACGAGGGCCGGTCGCTCGGCGACGCGCTCGCCGCCCCGCCACCGGACGCGGCGCCGCCGGTCGTACCGCCGTCGGTCGCGCCCCCGGCCCCCGTGCCACCGGAGACACCGGCACCGCCCGTACCGTCCGCGCCGCCGGAGCCGCCGCCGGACGTGTCACCGCCGGACGTACCGCCGACCCCGCCGCTCGTTCCACCGGAGGACGAGCCGCCGCCCGGAGGGGCGGACGGACCGGTGTAGTGGACAAGGGCGGTGGCCGCCTTGGCGGTCCTCGCGCGCAGGCCGGCGGGCAGCGGGGCGTAGCCGGCCGGGAGGCGGCCCGGGTCGGCGCCGCCGATCTGCCCCTTGCCGGCCGCGTACGTCAGCAGAGCCGCGTAGTCCTTGCGGGCGGCGGGGTCGAGCTTCGCCGGGCGCATTGCCGCGTAGACGAGCTGGGCGAGCGGGTACGCGCCCTTCGCGGTCGCCTTGGCCGGGACGATCTCCGGGGCCTTCGCGCCGGACGCGCTCGCCGCGGCGGCGGTGAGGGACGCGGTGGTGGGTGCGGTGAACGTGCCGGCGGCGTTACGCAGCCGCGCGGTCTGGAGGCCGTAGCGAACGGCGGAGGCCGCGTCGGTCACCGTGATCACGAACCGGGACCCGACCGTCTGCGGGCCGGGGTTCTTGTACGCGGGCGGGCTCGCCAGCGGGTCCCAGGTCGCCTTCCACAGGCTGTCGGCGCGCCGGGTGTGCAGGGCGCCGGCGTGCATGTCCGTCACGTACGGATGAAAGTCGATCATGCACTGCGGTGCGGTGGCGCCGGTGCCCGGCGGGATCGTGCACCAGGGGTCGCTCTTGGGGTAGGTGTCGAGGTCGGCCGGGTCGAAGGCGAAGCCGGTGGGGTTCACGTCCGTGTTGGTGCTGAAGTACGGGTTGACCTTCATGCCCCAGTCGTCGGAGACGCCCGCGAGGAAGTTGCGCGCCTCCTTGTCGGAGACGATCCACTGCCAGAGCGCGCGCGCCGAGTCGCTGTGGCCCAGCGCGGTGAGCAGGTCGGTGTCGGTGGCCGGGGTCTCGGGGACGGACAGTTCGGCGAACTCCGGGTTGAGCGCGATGAACTCGGGGTCGCTGGCCAGTCCGGCCGGGTTGTTCGTCGCCCAGCCGTAGCCCTTCGCGGCGGTGGTGCCGACGACCGCTCCCCAGGGGGAGTTGCGGTAGGACTCGGTGAGCAGTTTGGCGACCAGCCGGGGGGTCAGGTCGAGGGACTCGACCTTGGTGCCGGCCAGCTTGCGGACCGCCTCGGAGGCGCCTGCCTTGGGTCTGCGTTCGACGGTGAAGCCGATGACGGTGCCGGAGAGCGCGGTCGGCGCGTACACGGTGGGGTCCGCCGGGGCGGTCGTGCCCGCGTCCGCGCCCAGCGCCCGGGTGGTGAACGCCAGGCCCGATGTGCCGTCGGCGATGAGACGGGAGCGGGTGTCGGGCTCGCCGAGCTCCGTGTAGCCGTACACCTTGCCGCTCGGGCACAGGGCGGTCTGCCAGCTGCTCATGGCGTCGGCGACGAGTTCGCTGCCCGAGGTGGCGCGTTCGTCGGAGCCCAGCGCGCAGTTGGCGCCGACCGCGTTGAAGCCGAGCCGGACGGCGACGCGGTTCTTCCAGTTGGTCGCGGAGACCGGGGAGCCGGCGTTGACCTGGCTGGTGTCGGCGTAGGGCTTGCCGTCCAGGTCGAGATGGCCCTGCGGGACGATGACCAGCCAGCAGGAGCGGGGCTTCACAGTCCCGTTCTGCCGTACGGGGGTGCCGCAGCCGAGGTGCGGGGCCTCGTTGGCGGTCTGCACCTCGACGAACTCCCGGCCGGTGCCGTCGGCGCCGGTGCGGGCGAAGTCGACCTCGTTGGTGGTGTTGCGGTTGAACAGGGGGTTGTTCTGGGTGCCGGAGGTGATCAGCGTGCCGTCGACGGACTTGAAGGGGACCTCGCCGAGGCCGGACACGTTGCCGGCGCCGTAGCGGTTGTCCTGGCCGTAGTTGGTGGGGTCGGCGCTGTAGAAGACCTTGCGGGTGTCGTCGTACTCGTTGCCGGGCCAGCTGCCCCGGTCGGTGGTCGGGGAGGCGCCGTATTGGCACTGGGTGCGCGAGGGGCCCGGGTTGGCGGCGACCGTGCCGTCGTCGTCACCCCAGCACTGCATGATCTGCACGAAGTCGGTGTTGAACAGGGTGCCCGCGAGGGTGGTCGGGGTGCCGCCGGTCCAGGAGACGGTGACCGCCTGGCTGGTGAGGTGCTCGGTCTGGCTGACGGTGAACCGCATGTCCTTGAACTCGCCGCGCCCGGAGACGGTGACGGCGGAGCCGTGGGCCGCGTCGGCGGTCGCGGGCGGGGCGGTCTGCGCGACGGCCAGCCCGGCGAGCGCGCCGACGGCCGCCCCGGCGACGAAGCGCACCAGCAGCCGGCGTATTCGGCTGTTGGCCCGGGAGCTCGTGATCGTGGTCATGGTCGTGATCGTGGTCATCGCGCGTTCCCGTCCGTGGTGTCGCCGCCGGTGCCATTGCTGCCGCGGGCGCCGAGCATCCGGGCGACGGTGGAGGGCAGCAGGACGAGGCCGAGGATCAGCAGGGCCGCGAGCACCATCAGGGTCTGGGCGCCGGTCCAGCCGCTGCGACCGGCCACGGCGACCGGCTGGGCCAGCGCGATCGTGCCGCCGACGACGGCGCCGCCGCCCGCGCCGGTCGCGCCGCCCCCGGCGGACGCGGACAGCACCTGCCCGGTGTCGGGATCGACGACCGGCTTCCTGTCGCCGCCCCCGCTCGCCGCGGCGCCCCCGGCCGCGCTGCCGCCGGACGCCGAGCCGCCGGTACTCCCCCCGGACGCGGTGCCGCCGGACGCCGTACCGCCGGACGTTCCCCCGGACGCCGTACCACCGGAGCCGCCGGAGCCGCCCGCACCACCCGACCCACCAGAACCGCCTGAACCACCCGCCCCGCCGCCCGGCTTGGCCCCGCCGCTGCCCGTGGTGCAGGGCGCGGCGCCCTTCTTGTCGCAGGCCGCCGGATAAGGGGCCGTCTCCGCGAGCCTGTTGCGGCCGTCGGCGCTGAAGGTGGGGTTGTTGCAGCCCTTGATGTTGATGTTCTGCGTCTTCACGCCCGGGATCCGGCGGATCTGGTCGAAGCCCGCCCGCACCAGGTTGATCGGCAGCGGCGAGTAGCCGAGCTGGGGCGCCTGCTGCTGGCCCTGGCACATGAAGTAGTAGGAGAACGCGCCGAGCGTCTTGCCCTTGTCCTCGGTGAAGGTGCCCTGCACCTTGAGCGGCAGGATCATGTACGAGTAGCTGGACAGCGGGTAGTTGCGCTTGTCGGTGTCGTTGTAGACACCTTCGAGCTTCTGGGTGAGGTAGTCGGCGGAGGTCTTGTTGGTGTTGATCTTCGCCTTGAGGAGCGAGACGGCGACGTTCTTCGGGGTCGGCTCGGTGTAGTAGCCCGCGTGGTTGAGGACCTTGGCGACCGGATAGCCCTCGTTGATGGCGTACGAGTAGTTGACGTACCCGATCGCGCCCTCGCCGTAGTTCTGGGCGACGTATCCCGCCACGCCCGGGTCGCCGGACTGGGCGATCATGCCGGGGACGGTCGGGTAGTACGAGGTCTGCCCGCAGGCGCCCGAGCGGCCGACCTTGGCGCAGTACGCCTTCCACAGCGCCGCGTGCTGGTTGGCCATCCACATCGTGAACTGGGCGGTGGAGCCCGAACCGTCGGAGCGGACGACCGGGACGACCGCGCGGTGGGGCAGCTGGAGCCCCGGGTTGTCGGCCTTGACGACCGGGTCGTCCCAGTACTTCACGACACCGGTGAAGATCTTGGTGACCACGTCTCCGGAGAGACGGAGGTTGGTGACCTTTTTGCCGTTGACCGTCAGGTGGTACATGAAGGAGGTGCCGCCGGCCACGATCGGCATGTACGCGTAACTGCCGGCGGACGGGCGTTCGGCGGCCGAGCCGTCGGTCGGGTTGGTCTGGAACGGGATGTCCGAGACCGCGAAGTCGACCGTGCCGCTGAGGAACTGGCGGCGGCCGTCGGAGGATCCGCTGCCGGCGTAGCTGATGCGCATGCCGTACTGGTTGACGGCCTTGCGCCACTGTTCGATGGCGTTCTCCGCCCAGGTCGAACCGGCCCCGGCGACCGGGGTGTAGCTCTCGGCGGCGGCGGGCGCGGCGAGCGGCCCGGCCAGCAGCGCGGCGACCACGCCGAGCAGGGCCGCGAGGGCCGCCGACGCGCGCAGGCGCCTGAGGGCGGTGGTGAGGTGGCTGCGCATCAGTCGTTGTCTCCGGGAGCGGGGGCGGATGCAGCGGTGTCGTGAGGCTGAGGGGCGGTGTCCTCGAACAGCGACAGCCCGGGTACGGACGCGGGCGCGTGCGGTTCGGCGAAGCGGGTGACGTCGCGGCGGGAGGCGCGGGCGGTACGGCGGGCCTGGCGGCGCGTCTGGTGGCCGGGGCCGCGACCGCCGATCACCCGGGCGATCACGAAGAGCGCCAGCACCATGGTCATGAGGACGGCGGCGGCGCCGAAGCCACGGGCGATCATCTCCGGCTGCGGTGACTTGACGAAGTTGAAGACGGCCAGCGGCAGCGACACCATCGGCCCGGCGGTCGGGTCGGCGTTGAGCGCCGCCGTGAAGCCGGCGGTCAGCAGCACGGGCGAGGTCTCGCCGATGCCGCGCGCGGTGCCGAGGATGACGGCGGTGGCGAGCCCGGAGCGGGCGGTGGGCAGGACGACGTGCCACACCGTGCGCCAGCGCGGCGCGCCGAGCGCCTCCGCCGCCTCGGTGAGGTTGCCCGGTACGAGCCGCAGCACCACGTCCGAGGCCCGGATCACGATCGGCAGCATCATCACGCTGATCGCGAACCCGGCCGCGAGGCCCGACTTGGGCATGCCGAGGCCGAGGATCCAGACGGCGTACACCATCAGGCCGGCCACGATCGACGGCAGCGCGGTCATCGCCTCGACGATGGTGCGCACGAACCGGGAGAAGCGGCCCGGGATCTGGTTGAGGTAGACGGCACAGGCCAGTCCGAGCGGCACGCTGATCGTCAGCGCGATGGCCATCATGATCAGCGTGCCGACCATCGCGTGGGCGATGCCGCCGTTGGTCAACGGGTCGAGCGGGCCCGCCGCCTGCATGTCCTGCGTGAAGAAGTTGCCGTGCGGCAGGGCCTCCTTGCCACGCCAGGCCGTGAAGCCGACGACGAGGGCGAGGGCGGAGAACAGCAGCGTGGCCGCCGTCCACAGCACGACCGTCATCACCCGGTCCCGGACAGCCTGCCCGTTCTCCTCGAACCCGGTCAGCACCGCGTAGACGGCGAGGAAGACCAGGTAGGCGGTGACGACGAAGCCCAACATGCCGGAGAACGGGGCGAGTTCACCGAACAGCAGGATCGTGACGCACAGCGCGGAGGCGGCGGCCCCGGTCAGGGACAGCACGGCGGACCGGCTGACACCACCGATACGGCGGGGCTGTTCGGGGGCAGCCACGGGATCCGGCACGACGGGTGCGAGGGGTGCGACGGTTGTGACGGATGCGGGCGACGCGGTGGGCGAGGCGAGCGCGCCCTGCCCGTCAGGGGTCTTCGTTACGTCTACGACGGTCATCTCAGGCCTCGCTCTGGGCGCCGGAGCGGGAGCGGGCCGCGACGGAGGAGGCGGTGAAGTTGACCGCCAGGGTGAGCAGGAACAGCGCCAGGCCCGCCGCCATCAGCGCCGACATCCCGAATTCGGAGGAGTCTCCGTAGTGCAGGGCGATCAGTGAGGAGACCGAGTTCGAGCCGGTCTGCAGGATGTGCGGCTGGATGGTGAAGACCGGCGAGATGATCAGGTAGACCGCGATGGTCTCGCCGAGCGCCCGGCCGAGCCCCAGCATCGTTCCGCCGATGATGCCGCCCTTGCCGTACGGCAGGACGACCGCGCGGATCATCCCCCACCGGGTGGCACCGAGCGCGTAGGCGCCCTCCCGCTCACCGGCCGGGGCCTGGGCGAAGACCTCGCGCATCACCGAGCACTGGATCGGCGCGACCATGAGCGCGACGACGATCCCGGCGACGAAGGTGGACGCCGTGTACACACTGGCGGAGGCGAGCGGATCGCCTGGCTGAATACCGTCCACCGTGAACAGCGGTATCCAGCCGAACCAGTCGGACAGCCAGCGTGACAGCCCGATGACGTGCTGCTGGAGGAAGAACAGCCCCCACAGCCCGTAGACCACCGACGGTACGGCGGCCATCAGGTCGACCATGCTGACGAGGGTGCGGCGCAGCCCGCGCGGGGCCACGTCGGAGATGAACAGGGCCGTGCCCACGGCCAGCGGTACGGAGATCGTCACCGCGACGAGGGCGATCAGCAGGGTGCCGGTGAGCACGGCCGCGATGCCGAAGTTGTGAACGTCCGGCTGCCAGGCGGCAGTTGTGAGGAACGCGAACCCCCGGGCGTGCAGCGCCTGCCCCGCCCGCAGCAGCAGGAACAGCCCGACCGCCGCCATGATGGCGAGGACCACGACCCCGGTGGCCGTCAACTGGATCCGGAAGACCCGGTCACCGAACCCCCTGGCGGCGTACAGCCGCCGAGGCACGGGTCTGTCGGACTCCGGTCTGCCGGAACCCACCTGCGTGGACACCACGTACGCCCCTCAAGAATCGGAAACGACTCTCCCCCCGCAGCACCGAAGGCACTGCGCGGGGAGAGTCAATGGCCGAATCCTGTCGTCCCGACGCGTCACATGTGGACATCGAGTGAACGAGTCATGTCAACCTGGTAGGTCTGTTGTGGAGACGTCCGAACTCCGGGGATTTCACCCTCACTAGGGCAAAGTGATGGTCAAGCGCCCCGCGACGGGATGCCGGACATCACTCGCCCACCACCTCAAAACGCCACCGGTGCACCGCGCGCGCCGCCAGCCCCGCGTCCGGCTCCGGAAGTTCGGGCAGATCGGCGTCGTACTCCGCGTCCCACCACGTGATGACGAGGACCCGATCCTCCGGGCCCCGGAGCGTCTCCCGGCGCACCGGCGCAGCATCCAGCGCCGGCACCTGCGCCCGTGCCCAGGCGAGGAGTTCGTCCCCGCGTCCCTCGACGGCCCGCGCCTCCCACATCAACGCGACGGTCACGGGTACAGGTTCCCCTCGCCGACCTCGTGCACATGATCATGACTGTGACCGCGCCCCGGGACATGCGGGTCGGTCACCGGCAGCGAGGAGTCCGCCGACAGCTCCCAGTCGGAGGGAGCCCGGTTGCGCGCGACCATCTCGGCGCCCAGCGCGGCCACCATCGCACCGTTGTCCGTGCACAACTTGGGCCGGGGCACCCTCAGGCGGATCCCGGCCGCCTCGCAGCGCTCCTGGGCGAGCGCCCGCAGCCGCGAGTTGGCGGCCACGCCGCCGCCGATCATCAGGTGGTCGACGCCCTCGTCCTTGCAGGCCCGCACCGCCTTCCGGGTCAGCACGTCCACCACCGCCTCCTGGAAGGAGGCCGACACGTCACGCACCGGCACCTCCTCCCCCGCCGCCCGCTTCGCCTCGATCCAGCGGGCCACGGCCGTCTTGAGCCCGGAGAAGGAGAAGTCGTACGCCGGGTCACGCGGCCCGGTCAGCCCGCGCGGGAACGCGATGGCCTTCGGATCGCCCTCGCGCGCGTACCGGTCGATGACGGGACCGCCGGGGAAGCCGAGGTTCAGCACCCGCGCGATCTTGTCGAAGGCCTCACCGGCCGCGTCGTCGATGGTCGCGCCCATGGGCCGTACGTCGGAAGTGATGTCCGACGACAGCAGCAGCGAGGAGTGGCCTCCGGAGACCAGCAGGGCCATCGTCGGCTCGGGCAGCGGCCCGTGTTCCAGCTGGTCGACGCAGATGTGGGACGCGAGATGGTTCACGCCGTACAGCGGCTTGCCCAGCGCGTACGCGTACGCCTTCGCCGCCGAGACCCCGACCAGCAGGGCGCCCGCGAGCCCGGGACCGGCGGTGACGGCGATGCCGTCGAGGTCCCTCGCGCTCACCCCCGCCTCCTTCAGCGCCCGCTCGATTGTCGGCACCATCGCCTCCAGGTGCGCGCGCGAGGCGACCTCGGGCACGACACCCCCGAACCGGGCGTGCTCGTCGACACTGGACGCGATGGCGTCCGCGAGAAGCGTCGTCCCCCGCACCACACCGACACCGGTCTCGTCGCAGGAGGTCTCGATGCCGAGGACGAGCGGTACGTCCTTGGAGTCAGCCATTGCTCTCGGTTCCTTGTACGTCGGTTTCCTGTACGTCGGTCTGCTGTACGTCGGCTTCGGCTTCCCGCGCCGACACCGATCCGGACGGATCACGCAGCCGCATCACCAGGGCGTCGACGTTCCCCGGCTGGTAGTAGCCGCGCCGGAAGCCGATGGGCTCGAAGCCGAACCTCTCGTACAGCTTCTGCGCGCGCACGTTGTCCACCCGGCACTCGAGCATCACCTCGGCGCACTCGAACGCGGTCGCCGCGCGCAGCAACTCGGTCAGCAGCACCGCACCGAGGCCGGTACCCCAGTGCTCGCGGGCGACGGCGATCGTCTGTACGTCGGCGACGTCCCCGGCGGCGGCGAGCCCCCCGTACCCGATGATCCGCCTGCCGCCCTGGGGGCTCTCCTCCTCGGCGACGAAGTACCGCCGGGTCGCCTGGGGCCCGCGCGCATGGGCGAGGTCCGACCAGAACATGCCCCTCGACCAGGCGTCCTCCGGGAAGAGGTCCTTCTCCAGCTCCAGCACGGGCTCGATGTCCCACCAGCGCATCTCGCGCAGCACGGCAGTCGTCACTTGGGGGTGACCACCTTGTAGTTCTTGGGTACCTGGGCGTCGGGACGGCGCAGGTAGAGGGGTCGGGGGGCCGGGAGTTCGATTCCCGCCGCCAGCCGTTCGGCGGCCAGGGAGACGAGGGCGGAGGCGGAGACATGCTCGGGCGCGTGCGCGCTCGGGAAGGTGTCCGGGTAGAGCAGGGCGCCCGCGCCGACGGCCGGCAGGCCCGCGACCTGGTCGGCGATGTCCGCCGGCCGGTCGACGGACGGCTCCGTCACTCTCGTACGGGAGTCGCTGTAGCGCGCCCAGTAGACCTCCTTGCGGCGGGCGTCGGTCGCCACGACGAAGGGGCCCTCCGGGACGTCGGCGGCGTACGCGAGGCCGTCCAGCGTGCAGACGCCGTGCACGGGCACGCCGAGCGCGAGTCCGAAGGTGTCGGCGGTCATCAGACCGACGCGCAGCCCGGTGTACGGGCCGGGGCCGATGCCGACGACCACGCCGGTGACGGCGTCGAGGCCCGTGCCCGCCTCGGCGAGGACCCGGTCGACGGCGGGCAGCAGCAGTTCCCCGTGCCGGCGCGCGTCGACCTGGCTCGACGCGGCGACAACGGCCGTCCCGTCGTGCAGGGCGACCGTGACGGCCGGGGTGGCGGTATCCAGAGCGAGCAAGAGCACGCGAACAGCCTACGGCGCCCGAGCCCCCCGTACGGCCGCACCGGGCGACGGTACGGCTGCTGCTACCGTCGCCACAAAACGGGACGTACGAGACGAAGAGGTGGGGCGCTGGTGACCAGGAGCAGCTCGGGATTCGTGGCCGGGCTCACCGCGGCGGCTCTGGCCACGGTCGGCTTCCTCGCCTACCAGGCCTCGGCGAACGCCCCCAAGCGGCCGGACACCGAGGGCCCGTCCTCCGCCACGCCGGTGTCCGCCTCGAAGCTCCCCGAGGCCGTCCGGCGTCCGGGCGCCCTGCCGGAGGGCTCCGGCGCGGGCAGGCGGGTCGTGTACTCCCTGACGGACGACCGGGTGTGGCTGGTCGGCGCGGACAACAGGGCGCACCGCTCGTTCACCGTGACACCGGGCACGGTCGATCCGGTGCCGGGCAGCTATCAGGTCACGTCCCGCTCGAACTCGATCACGGGGACGGACGGCGCCCCGATCGAGCACGTCGTGCGGTTCACGGGCGTGGACGGGGTGGCCATCGGCTTCAGCGCGGCGGTGGACGGCCCGCCCCCGCAGGCCGACCCGGAGGTACGCACGGGCGGCATCCGGGAGACGCGGCCGGACGGGGACGCTATGTGGGAGTTCGCGATGATCGGCGAGAGGGTTGTCGTGGTCCGCTAAGCGGCTCTCGGCTGCTCCCGGACGGTCGCCCGGGGCGGGCGCGGAGGCGTCGAGACGGCGCGGGCGGCGGCGCCCGCCGCCAGCAGATCACGCATGGACACACCGGGGACCGCGTACGACTTCGGCTGGATCGCATCGGGTGTGTTCGCGCTCGCGTTCACGTTCGCGTCTTCCGTAGCCGACATGGCGCCTCCTGAAGTTCGGGGGCGGGCTTGGTTAGGTAAACCTAACCACGAACTGCATACCATGTGACCACGCACGGGACGCCAACGCAACATCTTGCCGACGGATTGTCGGAACATTCACGCAGATGTTCGCGCAGACCTTCACGCCGGCTTCACTCAGACGTTCACACGGCACTCAGGTCAACCGCCGCCCACCGCTCGCCCACCCCCGTGAGGGTGATGTGCCGTACCTCGTCGGTGGTGTCACCGACGGCCCGGTGGATGAGGAGATGGAGCCGGTCGTCGGTCAGCTCCTCGACCTTGCCCTCGCCCCACTCCACGACGATGACCGACTCGGTCAGCGAGACGTCGAGGTCGAGGTCCTCCATGTCGTCGAGACCGCCGCCCAGCCGGTACGCGTCGACGTGGACGAGCGGCGGGCCGTCGACCAGGGAGGGGTGGACGCGGGCGATCACGAAGGTGGGCGAGGTGACGGCACCCCGGACACCGAGCCCCTCGCCGAGCCCGCGCGTCAGCGTCGTCTTGCCCGCGCCCAGCTCACCGGTGAGCATCACGAGGTCGCCGGCCCGCAGGAGCTTGGCGAGCCGCCGGCCCAGCTCCCGCATCTCGTCGGGCGAGTCGACGACGATCCGTACCGTGCCGGACTGCTCCGCGCCCGACTGTTCCGTGCCCGACTCAGCCGGGTTGTGCGCTGCCGCTGGTGCTTCCATAACCGGAAACGGTAGCCGCTGCCGGCACGGCACCCGCGCGGGTGAGCAGGTCGGCGAGCCGGTCGGTGACCACCTCCGGGTGTTCCAGGATCACCAGGTGCCCGGCGTCCGGCACGAGCACCAGTTCGGCGTCCGGCAGCAGGTCGGCCATGAACTCGCTGTGCTCGCTGGGCGTGACGAGGTCACCGACCCCGGCCAGCACCAGCACGGGCATGTCCGTGAAGTGGCCGAGGGCCTCGGTCTTGTCGTGCTCGGTGAACGCCGGGTAGAACTCGGCGACGACATCGATGGGCGTGCCCTCGATCATCCGCTCCGCGAACCGGGCGACGGCGGGATCGACGTCCCGCGACGAGAACGAGTACCGCTTGATGATGCCGGCGAAGAGATCGGCGGTGGCCCGCCGTCCCCGCTCCACCCACTCGGCCTGCTGCCCCAGCGCCTTCAGTACGCCGGGCAGTATCCGGCGGACAGCGTTCACGCCCGCGACCGGCAGCCCGAAGTTGACCTCGCCGAGCCGCCCCGACGACGTACCGACCAAGGCGACCCCCAGGACCCGCTCCCGCACCACGTCCGGGAACTGTTCGGCGAAGGCCATGATGGTCATCCCGCCCATGGAATGCCCGACGAACACTATCGGCCCCTCGGGCACGGCGGCGTCGAGGACGGCCTTCAGGTCCTGCCCGAGCTGGTCGATGGAGACGGCCACGCCGTCCTGGTGCTGGGCCACTCCGCGTCCGGACCGCCCATGGCTGCGCTGGTCCCAGTACACGCTGCGGACGACACCGCGCAGGGCCGCCCGCTGGAAGTGCCAGGAGTCCTGGCTGAGGCAGTAGCCGTGGCTGAAGACGACGGTGACGGGCGCCGGGGCCTTGCGCCCGAAGAGCCGGCGTCGGCGCGGGGTGAGGGCGGGCGCGGCCTCCGGGTCGACGTCGTCGACCTCGTAGTACAGCTCGGTGCCGTCGGATGCGTACGCCTTGCCCGGGGTACCGCGCAGCGCGCCGTACGGTCCCGTCGAGTCGAGGGCGAGCCGCGCCTTCTGGCGCATACCCCGCCCCACGGTGAGCCGCTCGACGGCGACCCCAGCGGCGGCACCGGCGGCCACCACGCCTATGGCGACGCCGACGACACCGGTCGCCCGGCGCCAGCCCCCCGCCGCGGAGGCCACGGCCGCGGTGGCGGCGCTCGCCACGGCCTCCGCACTGCTCTCGCTCACGTACCGCTCCTCGCTGGAATCACACCTGTGGAAAGACTTGCCGGGACTACGTGGGTTACTCGTGCCGCCTGCCCGAAAAGGCCCACGCGTGAGTCCCGCGCCGCACCCCGTGGGCCCTTCGTGCGATTACCCCACTTGTTACTCATTCACGTAGACGCGGGGCACTCGGGTTCCCACGCGGGTGACGATCTCATACGCGATCGTCCCGGCCGCCTGTGCCCAGTCCTCGGCGGTGGGCTCGCCGCGGTCACCGGGCCCGAAGACCAGAACCTCCGCGCCCGCCTCGGGCTCGTCGCCCCCCAGGTCCACAGCGAACTGGTCCATGGCGACCCGTCCGGCCACGGTCCGCCACTTGCCGCCGATCAGAACGGGACCGGTGCCGGAGGCGTGGCGCGGGATGCCGTCCGCGTAGCCGACCGGGACGAGGCCGAGGGTGGTGTCGCCGGGGGTGACGTAGTGATGCCCGTAACTCACACCGTGCCCGCCCGGTACGCGCTTGACCAGCGCGAGCGACGCCGCCAGCGTCATCACGGGGCGCAGGCCCAGGTCGGCGGAGGTGCCGATCTCGGGACTGGGCGAGATGCCGTAGACGGCCACCCCTGTCCGTACGAGGTCGAAGTGCGTGTCCGGACGGCTGAGCACGGCGGGCGAGTTGGCGAGATGCCGCACCTCGGGCCGCAGCCCGTGCCGTTCCGCGTACGCGAGCATGTCGTGGAAGCGGGTGAGCTGAGCGTCGTTGGAGGGGTGAGCGGGTTCGTCGGCGCAGGCGAGATGGGACCAGAGCCCGGTGACGCGGATCAGCCCGTCACGCTCGGCGCGCAGCGCGGCGGCGACGAGCGCGCACCAGTCGTCCCCCGGCTGACAGCCGCCGCGCCCGAGCCCGGTGTCGGCCTTGAGCTGAACGCGGGCGGGCCGCCGGGCAGCGGCAGCCGCCTCGACGACCTCCTTCAGGGCCCACATCCCGCCCACCGACACGTCGATGTCGGCTTCGACGGCTTCCTGCCAGGGCCCGCCGGGCGTCCAGAGCCAGCACATGATCCGGACATGGCGGGGAATCCCGGAGTCCGGCCGCCGCAGGGCGAGCGCCTCCTCGGGAGTGGCGGTACCGAGCCACTCGGCACCGGCCTCGACGGCTGCCCGAGCACACGGGAGCGCCCCATGGCCGTACGCGTCGGCCTTGACGACAGCCATCAGCGCCGCACCGCGCGCACGGGCACGCAGGATCCGTACGTTGGCTCGCAGGGCGCCCAGATCAATCTCGACACGGGCCCGCGAGGCACCGGCGGGCAGGGCTGAAGTCTCACTCATGGCGCCCCCAGTGTCTCAGAGCCCCCTCGCCCTGCGAGCCAGCCCCAGCCCTCTCAGCCCGTCCGGCGTTTGAGGACGATCGCGTTCAGCGCGAAGGGGGGTCTGGGGGCGCAGCCCCCGGAGATGGGACGGGTAAGGGCGGCGGGGGCGAAACAACCCGGCGTTCACCCACCCCGTACATCTC
>NZ_LGDW01000489.1 GCF_001280005.1 Streptomyces sp. NRRL WC-3618
CGCCGGGGGCGGGGCCGTGGCGACCGGGCTTCCTTTGTGGGACCGGGTCGGCGGTGAACTGCGGCGGCTGCGTGGGCGGTTGCGGGCCGAGTGGTGGGCGGTGGCAGTCGGGCTGGTGGTGGCGCTGCTGGGCGCTTCCGTCGTACCGGCGGTGGTGGGCGCGGCCGGGGTGCCGCTGCTGCGCCGGGTGCGGCGGGCCGGTGAGGTACGGCGGGCGCGGGAGCGGCGGGGCGACGAGGTGATCGCGCTGTGCGCGGCGCTCGCCGGTGAGGTGCGCGCCGGACGGCAGCCGGGGGAGGCGCTGCTGCGGGCGGCACGCGACTCCGGCGGCCTCGGAGAGGCACAGGCCTCGGTGCTGGCGGCTGCGCGGTTCGGCGGCGACGTACCCGGGGCGCTCGCCGGGGCGGCCCGGCAACCGGGCGCGGAGGGGCTGTTGGGCCTCGCGGCGTGCTGGCGGGTGGCCGTCGACCAGGGCGCCGGTCTGGCGGCCGGACTGGACCGCCTCGAAGGGGCCCTGCGCGCCGACCGGGACCAGCGTGCCGACCTACGCGCCCAGTTGGCGGGCGCCCGGTCGACGGCGGTGATGCTCGCCGGCCTGCCGGTGCTGGGCCTGGTCCTGGGCACGGCACTGGGCGCCGACCCGCTGCACGTGCTGCTGCACACCGGCGCCGGACTGGGCTGCCTGCTGGTCGGCGGGGTGCTGGAGGGCGTGGGGCTGTGGTGGGCGCTGGGCATCGTGCGGGGAGCGGAGGTGGCATGAAGGCCGGCGAAGTGACTGGCGGGGGCCGTATCGGTGCGGCTGTCCGGCGTGGTCGGAGAGGGGAGTCGCTGTGAGCGCGGAGGTTTTCCACAGGCTGGGGGTGGCGCTGGGGGTCGCGCTGGCCCTGGGGTGGCTGCTGCGGTGGATCGAGACGGTACGGCGGGAGCGGAGGGTGCGCCGGAGGCTGGCCCGGCTGCTCGCGCTGGAGCTGGAGCGGGAACACGGCGCGGTAGGGCGTTGGTCCGGGGCACGGGAGGTCGTACGGCGGTGGCCCCCTGTGGTGGGAGCCGTGTGCGCCGGGTGGGTGCTGGTCGGGGGCGCGGCCGGAGTCGCGGTGGGGTTGGTCGCCGGGTTCGGGTGGTGGCGGTGGCGCCTGCGGCAGGCGGCCCGTCCTCCGGCGGCGGAGGACGTCGACGCGGCCGAGGCGGCACGGCAACTTCCGCTCGCCGCCGATCTGCTGGCCGCCTGCATCGCGGCCGGTGCCGGTCCGGTGATCGCGGCGCAGGCGGTGGGTGAGGCGCTGGCGGGACCGGTCGGGGAACGGCTGGCGCGGGGTGCGGCGGAGGTACGGCTCGGCGGCGAACCGGCCGAAGCCTGGCGGAGGTTGGCGTCGACACCGGGGGCCGGCCCCCTGGCGGGCCTGCTGGAGCGGGCCGACGAGTCGGGCGTACCCGCGGCCGGACCCGTCGCACGCCTCGCGGCCGACACCCGCGCCGACTGGGGCCGCACCGCGACGGAACGCGCTCGCCGGGCGGCCGTGATGGTCACCGCGCCGGTGGGGCTGTGCTTCCTGCCCGCGTTCATCGCGATCGGCGTACTGCCTGTGGTGATCGGGCTGGCGGACGGGTTGTTGGGCGGGGGTGGTGGATGACACCAGCGGTGCCTGATCAGGAGCGGGTCATCAACAGCGATACGGCAAAGGCCAGTTACCGGCAGTAAGTCATCAGCAGTAAGTCGTCAGCAGTAGGTCGTCAGGGTTAGTCATCAACAGAGCTCAAAACAACGGGAGTTGAGATGTTCACAGTAGTGCGGGAACGAATGTGTGCCCTGGTGCGCAGGACGCGTGCGGTGCTGGTGGCGCGGAGGGATGCCGGGATGGTGACCTCGGAGTACGCCGTCGGCATCATCGCCGCGGTGGCCTTCGCCGCGGTGCTCTACAAAGTCGTGACGAGCGGGCAGGTCAGCTCGGAATTGCAGGCCATCGTGAAGAAGGCCCTCGATGCCAAAATGTGAACGCCGGGGCGGGGACCAGGGGTTCGTGACCGCCGAGGCCGCTGTGGTGCTTCCCGCGCTGGTGCTGTTCTCGATGGCGCTGGTCTGGGCCCTGCTCGTCGCCGCCGCGCAGATCCAATGCGTGGACGCGGCCCGGGCCGGTGCCCGGGCCGCCGCCCGTCAGGACCCGCCCGGTGCGGTCGCCGAGGTGGCTCGCGGGGCGGCCCCGCGCGGGGCGGAGGTCACCGTCACCAGAGAGGGCGACCTCGTGCGCGTGGAGGTCGTGGCGCAGCCGCCGGGGCTCGGTGGCCTGACCGTCGATGTGGCGCACGAAGCGGTGGCGTTGGCGGAGGAGACGGTGGGGGTGGGCGCGTGAAACGCCTGGGAAGGGGGCGCCTCGTCAGTTTCGCCAGAGCCGCTGTCTCCGCTCGCCCGATCCACTCCGACCGTGGCTCCGCGACCGTCTGGAGCGTGGGTGCCATCGCCGTCCTGTGCGTGGTGTTCGGCGTTGTGCTCGCCGTGGGGCAGGCCGCTGTGGCCCGGCATCGGGCAGCCGCCGGTGCGGATCTGGCGGCGCTCGCGGCGGCGGACCACTGGACGGAGGGCGTCCCGGCGGCCTGTGCGCGGGCGGACCGGGTGGCCGCTGCCCAGGGCACCCGGCTTGCTCGGTGCGCACTGGTGGGTGAGGTGTCGGACCTGACGGTGACAGCGGGACGGGGCCTGTTCGAGGCGGAGGTCCGAGCGAGGGCGGGCCCACCTGGGCCACCAGGCCCACCAAGCCCACCCGGGCTACCAGGCCCACCTGGGCCTCTGCGGCCGCCTGAGCCGCCCCCGTAGGGCATGCCCCAGGTTCAGCCCCTGTCGTCCGGAGCCTTCTCCTCAGGCGCCCCCTGGAGCAGAACGGTCAGCAAGCGCACCGCTCCCCGCTTGTGCAAGGGCTCGTTGCCGTTGCCGCACTTGGGGGACTGGATGCAGGACGGGCAGCCGGCGTCGCACTCGCAGGCGGCGATGGCCTGGCGGGTGGCCGTCAGCCAGGAGCGGGCCGTGTGGAAGGCCCGCTCCGCGAAGCCCGCGCCGCCTGGGTGGCCGTCGTACACGAAGACCGTGGGAAGGAGGGTGTCCGGGTGGAGCGGGACGGAGACGCCGCCGATGTCCCAGCGGTCGCAGGTCGCGAACAGGGGCAGCATGCCGATCGACGCGTGCTCGGCGGCGTGCAGGGCCCCGCCGAGGATCTCCGGGTTGATCCGGGCGGCGTCGAGCTGGTCCTCGGTGACCGTCCACCACACGGCACGGGTGCGCAGCGTACGAGGAGGGAGGTCGAGCTTCGTCTCGCCCAGGACCTCACCGGTGATGACGCGTCGGCGCAGGAAGGAGACGACCTGGTTGGTGACCTCCACGGAGCCGTAGCAGAGGCGGCCGTCGCCCCACGGGATCTCGACGTCGGTCTCCAGGACGGCGATGGACGTGGTGTCGCGGGCGACCGTCGAATACGGCGGGTTCGCCTCCTCGACCAGGGCCACCGAGTCCGCCAGATCGAGGGAGCGGACGAGATACGTGCGGCCCTGGTGGAGATGGACCGCGCCCTCGTGCACGGCCGTGTGCGCGGCGCCCGCGTCGACCGTGCCCAGCAGCCGTCCCGTGCCCTCCTCGACGATCTGGACCGGACTGCCGCCACCGCCCCGGATGTCGGCCAGGTCGGCGGCCCGTTCGCGGCGGGTCCAGTGCCAGGCCCTGGTCCGGCGGCGGAGCAGCTTCGCGGCCTCCAACTGCGGCAGCAGGGCGGCGGTTTCGGGGCCGAAGAGGGCCAGGTCCTCCTCGACCAGGGGGGATTCGGCCGCGGCGGCGCACAGATGGGGGGCGAGGACATACGGGTTGTCCGGGTCGAGGACCGTCGACTCGACGGGTTGGTCGAACAGGGCCTCCGGGTGGTGGACGAGAAACGTGTCCAGCGGGTCGTCGCGGGCGACCAGGATCGCCAGCGCGCCCTGTCCGGCCCGCCCGGCGCGGCCCGCCTGCTGCCACAGGGAGGCGCGGGTGCCCGGGTAGCCGGCGATGACGACGGCGTCCAACCCCGAGACGTCGATACCGAGTTCGAGGGCGGTGGTGGCGGCGAGACCGAGCAGTTCGCCGGAGTGGAGGGCCTGTTCGAGGGCTCTGCGCTCCTCGGGGAGGTAGCCGCCTCGGTAGGCGGCCACGCGCCGGGCCAGCGAGCGGTCGACCTCGGACAGTCGTTCCTGGGCGATCACCGAGATCAGCTCGGCACCGCGCCGGGAGCGTACGAAGGCCACCGAGCGCACGCCCTGGAGGGTGAGGTCGGTCAGCAGGTCGGCGGTCTCCGCGGTGGCCGTACGGCGGACGGGGGCGCCCTTCTCGCCGTGCAGTTCGGTGAGCGGCGGTTCCCAGAGGGCGAACACCAGTTCACCGCGCGGTGAGGCGTCGTCGGCGACCTCGACCACCGGCAGGCCCGTCAGGCGGCCCGCCGCGACTGCCGGCTCGGCGGCCGTGGCGGAGGCGAGCAGGAAGACGGGGGAGGCGCCGTAGCGGGCGCACAGGCGGCGCAGCCGGCGCAGGACCTGGGCGACGTGGGAGCCGAAGACACCGCGGTAGGTGTGGCATTCGTCGATGACGACGTACTTCAGCGACTTCAGGAAGGAGGACCAGCGGGGGTGGGACGGGAGTATTCCCCGGTGCAGCATGTCCGGGTTGGTGAGGACGTAGTTCGCGTACTGCCGGACCCACTCGCGTTCCTCGACGGGGGTGTCGCCGTCGTACACGGCCGGTCGCACGGCGTTTCCCAATGGTTGTGAAAGTTCCTTCACGGAACGTCGCTGGTCGGCTGCGAGGGCCTTGGTGGGGGCGAGGTACAGGGCGGTCGCCCCGCGGCCGTTGGGTGCCTCGGAGCCGTCCAGGAGGCGGGAGAGGACCGGCACGAGATACGCGAGCGACTTGCCCGAGGCGGTGCCTGTGGCGACGATCACGTTGTCGCCGTCCAGAGCGTGCTCGGCGGCCAGTGCCTGGTGGGCCCAGGGGTGTTCGATCCCGGCGGCCTGGACGGCTGCGATGACCTCGGGACGAATCCGGTCGGGCCAGACGGCATGGCGGCCCGCACGTGGGGGCAAGTGCTCCGTATGAGTGATGCGCGAAGCCCGGCTCGGCCCCGAGGCGAGCCGGTCCAGGATCGTGCCCGGATCGGGTCGCCCGGCGGCGAAAGTCGAGGGTCGTTCGGATCGGTGATTCTTGGCCATCGGGATCGAGTGTGTCACTGGCGTGACGGACAATGGGCCCAAGGCGTCGTGCACGCCCTGCGGTAAGTGATTGAATGCCATCGCGGCTGGCGAACCGTCCTGGGGACTCTGCCGAGGTGTCCCTTGGGATGACCGCTCGATAGCAAGGTGCTGGAGGATCCGTGGACCTGTCCCTGTCGACCCGTACCGTCGGCGATCGTACGGTCGTCGAGGTCGGTGGCGAAATCGACGTTTATACCGCGCCCAAGCTGCGTGAGCAGCTGGTCGAGCTGGTCAACGACGGGAGTTTTCACCTCGTCGTCGACATGGAGGGAGTCGACTTCCTCGACTCCACCGGGCTCGGCGTGCTGGTCGGTGGCCTGAAGCGTGTGCGTGCCCATGAGGGCTCGCTGCGCCTGGTCTGCAACCAGGAGCGCATTCTGAAGATCTTCCGCATCACCGGTCTCACCAAGGTGTTCCCGATTCACACCTCGGTCGACGAAGCGGTGGCGGCCACCGACTGACGGCCGTTTACCGGACGCGCATGCGGTCACTCGTACGCGCGTTCGTGACGGAAGAGTTAACGACGGGGGTCCGGGTCTCGGCGACCCGGCCCCCTGACCGCACGCCCGTATTCCGAGGGGGATGCATGGCCACCGTTGAACTCCGCTTCAGCGCGCTGCCCGAGCACGTCAGGACCGCCCGACTGGTGGCGGCAGCGGTGGCGCGCAGGGCCGGAGTGGACGAGGCCGTACTCGACGAGGTGCGACTCGCCGTCGGCGAGGCGTGTTCCCGTGCCGTCGGACTGCATCAGAGCGGTGGTATCTCGGAGCCCGTTTGGGTGACGCTGACCGAGGAGGAGAAGCTGTTCTCCATCGAGGTCGGCGACGAGGCACCCCGCTCGTCTCCCGGTGAGGGCGCTTCGGGTGGCGGCGACGTGGACGTGGATGCCGAGGAGGACGAGATGGGCCTCGCGGTCATCAGCGGCCTCGTCGACGACGTCGAGGTCACCGCAGGGGAGAACGGCGGATCGATCCGCATGAGCTGGCCGACCGCGCCGCCGGTCACGCTCGTCCCCTGACCCGCCCCTCTGCTACTACCTCAAGGGCCCTGCTGAGCAGGGCCCTTGGTGTTTTTATCGGCGACCTCCAGAATTAGTGAAGGAATTCACGATCTGGTCGCGCGATCATTTGATCAAGCGTGAATGCGTCTGTGCCATTACGCCATATGGCCCAATAGATCTCCTCTCGATCATTCGCTGAATAGCATGGGGCAATCTATTCCGTTTCCGCGTACTGTTTTGATCAGGTTCCGGTACCTACAATCCCGTCCACATCTTGAGCTCAGCCCAAGCGTCAAGGAGGACGAATGGCGGGGCTTTCTTCCCCTCATCGGTTCGACCAACCCACTACCTTCGCAGCCGCGGTACTGACCGACGACAACCGACTGATCGTGATGGTCATCGGCGTCGTCGCCCTGGCGGCGCTCGTGGTCGCCGGGGTGCTGGTGCGCCAGGTGCTCGCGGCAGGCGAGGGCACCGACAGCATGAAGGAGATCGCGACGGCCATCCAGGAAGGCGCGAACGCCTATCTGGCACGGCAGTTGCGCACGGTCGGCGTATTCGCCGTGATCGTTTTCTTCCTGCTGATGCTGCTGCCCGCGGACGACTGGAATCAGCGCGCCGGACGGTCGCTGTTCTTCTTGATCGGGGCCGCGTTCTCGGCGGCCACCGGTTATATCGGCATGTGGCTCGCCGTGCGCAGCAATGTGCGCGTCGCGGCCGCCGCACGGGAAGCGACACCGGCGGAAGGCGAGCCGGAAAAGGATCTCACCGACGTCTCCCACAAAGCGATGAAGATCGCTTTCCGTACGGGCGGCGTCGTCGGCATGTTCACGGTGGGCCTCGGCCTGCTGGGCGCGTCCTGCGTGGTCCTGGTGTACGCGGCCGACGCGCCGAAGGTGCTCGAGGGTTTCGGCCTCGGCGCCGCCCTCATCGCCATGTTCATGCGGGTCGGCGGCGGCATCTTCACCAAGGCCGCCGACGTCGGCGCCGACCTGGTCGGCAAGGTCGAGCAGGGCATCCCGGAGGACGATCCGCGCAACGCCGCGACCATCGCCGACAACGTGGGCGACAACGTGGGCGACTGCGCCGGCATGGCGGCCGACCTCTTCGAGTCGTACGCCGTCACGCTGGTCGCCGCGCTGATCCTCGGCAAGGCCGCCTTCGGCGACGCCGGGCTCGCCTTCCCGCTCCTGGTGCCCGCGATCGGCGTGCTCACGGCGATGATCGGCATCTTCGCGGTGGCGCCGAAGCGCTCCGACCGCAGCGGCATGAGCGCGATCAACCGCGGCTTCTTCATCTCCGCTGTGATCTCGCTCGCACTCGTCGCGATCGCCGTCTTCGTCTACCTGCCGTCGTCGTACGCCGATCTGGACGGGGTCACCGACGCGGCGATCGCGGCCAAGGGCGGCGATCCGCGCATCCTCGCGCTCCTCGCCGTGGCCATCGGCATCGTGCTGGCGGCCCTGATCCAGCAACTGACCGGCTACTTCACCGAGACCACCCGCCGGCCCGTACGCGACATCGGCAAGAGCTCACTCACCGGCGCCGCCACCGTCGTCCTCGCCGGCATCTCCATCGGGCTCGAATCGGCCGTCTACACCGCCCTGTTGATCGGCCTCGGCGTGTACGGGGCGTTCCTCCTTGGCGGTACGTCCATCATGCTGGCGCTGTTCGCGGTGGCACTGGCGGGCACCGGTCTGCTCACCACGGTCGGTGTGATCGTCGCGATGGACACCTTCGGGCCGGTCTCCGACAACGCGCAGGGCATCGCCGAGATGTCCGGCGACGTCGAGGGCGCGGGCGCGCAGGTGCTCACCGACCTGGACGCCGTCGGCAACACCACCAAGGCCATCACCAAGGGCATCGCCATCGCGACCGCCGTCCTGGCCGCGTCGGCGCTCTTCGGGTCGTACCGCGACGCGATCACGACCGCCGCGCGCGACGTGGGCGAGAAGGTCGGCGAGGGCGGGCCGATGAACCTCGTGATGGACATCTCGCAGCCCAACAACCTGGTCGGTCTGATCGTCGGCGCGGCGGTCGTCTTCCTGTTCTCCGGGCTGGCGATCAACGCGGTTTCCCGGTCGGCGGGTTCGGTGGTCTACGAGGTGCGGCGGCAGTTCCGCGAGCACCCCGGGATCATGAACTACACCGAGAAACCGGAGTACGGGCGCGTCGTCGACATCTGTACGAAGGACGCGCTACGGGAGCTCGCCACGCCCGGGCTGTTGGCCGTCCTGGCGCCCATCGCCATCGGGTTCACCCTCGGTGTCGGCGCGCTCGGCGCGTTTCTCGCGGGCGCGATCGGGGCCGGCACGCTGATGGCGGTGTTCCTCGCCAACTCCGGTGGCGCGTGGGACAACGCGAAGAAGCTGGTGGAGGACGGTCATTACGGCGGCAAGGGCAGCGAGGCTCACGAAGCGACCATCATCGGCGACACCGTGGGCGACCCGTTCAAGGACACCGCGGGCCCGGCCATCAACCCGCTGCTGAAGGTGATGAACCTGGTCGCGCTGCTCATCGCGCCCGCGATCGTCAAGTTCAGCTACGGCGATGACAAGAACCTCGCCCTGCGCATCCTCATCGCCGTCCTGGCCATCGCGGTGATCGTGGCCGCGGTGTACGTGTCCAAACGGCGGGGGGTCGCCGGGGACGACGAGGCTGAGGAGGCGGATGGGGTCGCCCAGACGGTTGATCCTGCGGTGGTTTCGTAGCCGGACGGGGGCTGGGCACCACGGTGTTCGTCTCCGGCGATGTCCTACGGCTGGTCAGGAACCGGCCAAAGAGCGGGCGGGCGGCGCGTTGTGACGCGTCGTCCGCCCGCTTGACGTGGGTTGCCGCCCGTTTTCGTGAGCCTTCTCTCTCTTGGTGCAAATGGTCGCAATAACATATGAATGGGATGCCCGTCACGCTGGTGTCGCCCGGGTGGCGTGTATGTTCCGGGGCCGGGAGCCATGGAAGGGACCAATCCGGTGAACAAGAAGCTCGCGGTCGCACTGTCCGGCGGTGCGGTACTGGTACTGGCGCTGTCGGGATGCGGCGGCGACGACGGCAACGAGAAGCTGGATGCCTGGGCCAAGCAGGTGTGCGACGCGGTGAAACCGCAGGCCAAGAAGATCGAGGCCGCCAACGCCGCGATCCAGAAGGAGACCTCCGACAACAGCACACCGGCGGACGTCCAGAAGACCGACGCGCAGGCCTTCCAGGACATGGCCGACTCCTACCAGGCGATCGGCGCGGCGGTGAACACCGCGGGCGCGCCGAACGTCGACGGCGGCGAGACGAAGAAGACCAACGCCGTCAAGGAACTCAACGACATCTCGGCCTCCTACGCGAGCCTGAAGAAGCAGGTGGACGGCCTCGACACCAAGAACCAGGCGAAGTTCGCCGACGGCCTCAAGGGTGTCGCCACCCAGCTGGACAAGCTCAGCCAGAGCGGCAACGACGCCCTGAAGGCCCTGGAGGAGGGTGACGTCGGCAAGGCGATGGCCAAGCAGGAGAGCTGCAAGTCGACACCCGCGTCCCCTGCGGTCTCTTCGAAGGCCGGCTGACCTTACGGCCGACACTCCGTCGCCTCGGCGAAGGTTTTCCACAGGCGTACGGGGTCTCCGCGCCCGTCTGTCCACAGGCGGGCGCGGCGGAGCGGCAGGGCGGACACAATGGAGGCGTGAGTAACGCCAGCCTGCACACCCTGCCCTCCGCCGACCGCCCCGACGTCGCCGCGCGCCTCCGGGACGCCCTTCTGGCCGCCGACTTCACCGCCGACGGACTGCTCGACCTGCTCGGCGCGCCCGCGTACGCCGCGCTGGCGCGCAGCGAGACCGTGCCCGCACTCCGGGCGACCCGTGGCGGCACGCCCCTGGAACTGCTCGTACGGCTGTTCCTTCTGCAGCAGCCCGTGCCCCACGCGCGCGTGGGGGGCGTGCTGCCCGTCGACGACTGTGTGGCGAGCGGCTGGCTGGTGTCCGGGGGCGGTGGCGAGGTGGCTGCCACGGTCGACGTACGGCCGTACGGCGGGCCGGACGGTGAGGACTGGTTCATCGTGTCCGACCTGGGGTGCGCGGTCGGCGGGGCAGGTGGCATCGGCAGCCACGACGAAGGCGTCGTCCTCGGGGTGGGCGGTGCTTCCATGACCCTCGCCGGCATCACCGTCCGTACGCCGGTCGCCTCCGCGCTCGACCTCGGCACCGGCTCCGGGATCCAGGCGCTGCACGCCGCCCAGCACGCCACGCGCGTGACGGCGACCGACCTCAACCCCCGCGCCCTGCACATCACCGCGCTGACGCTCGCCCTGTCCGGCGCCCCCGCCGCCGACCTGCGCGAGGGCTCCCTGTTCGAGCCGGTCCGGGCGGACGAGATGTACGACCTGATCGTCTCCAACCCGCCGTTCGTGATCTCGCCGGGTGCGCGGCTCACGTACCGGGACGGCGGGATGGGCGGGGACGATCTGTGCCGCACGCTCGTTCAGGAGGCGGGGGAGCGGCTGCGCGAGGGCGGGTTCGCACAGTTCCTCGCCAACTGGCAGCACGTGGAGGGGGAGGACTGGCAGGACAGGCTGCGGTCCTGGGTGCCGCGCGGGTGCGATGCCTGGATCGTGCAGCGCGAGGTGCAGGACGTCACGCAGTACGCCGAGTTGTGGCTGCGCGACGCCGGCGACCACCGCTCCGACCCGGCGGAGTACCGGGCGCGCTACGACGCGTGGCTGGACGAGTTCGAGGCGCGCAAGGTGAAGTCTGTCGGGTTCGGCTGGATCACCCTGCGCAGAACGGGGGCGAGTGAGCCCTCGATCACCGTGGAGGAGTGGCCGCATCCCGTCGAACAGCCGCTCGGGGACACGGTTCGGACGCACTTCGAACGCGTGGACTTCCTGCGCACGCACGACGACGCCGCCCTGCTCGCCGGGCGCTTCAGACTGGCGGGCGAGGTCGTGCAGGAGCAGGTCGGGCTGCCCGGCGCCGAGGACCCGGAGCACGTGGTGCTGCGTCAGCACCGAGGGATGCGCCGGGCCACCAAGGTGGACACGGTCGGCGCGGGCTTCGCAGGTGTGTGCGACGGCACCCTGAGCGCGGGGCGGATTCTGGACGCCATCGCCCAACTGGTGGGCGAGGACCCGGTGTCGCTGCGGGACCGGACGCCCGCGCAGATCCGGTTGCTGGTGGAACAGGGGTTTCTGGAGCCGGCGGTCGAGTGAGCGTGCCGGGGCGGTGTCGCAGGGCGCTGGACTGCCGGTTCAGCCCCCGTGAGGCTGTCGGCTACGCCGGGACGACCACGGAGGAGGAGGGCTGCGCGGCCGGTACGGGTACGGCAGGTCGCGTACCCCGCCGCCGTACGGCAGGGGGAGGCGCGGGGGCGGCGCGTGAGGCGTCGGGAAGCGTGCGGGTGGCGCTGGCGGTGTGGGCGGTGCGGGCAGGCCGCTCGCGGCGTCTGTTCTGTCGCACAGGTGTGCGTGTGGCGCGGTTCGGGGGCATATTCACGCCGAGTTGCGGAGGTCGGTCCGGGGTGGTCCCGGGGCGGCGGCTGTGAGATTCACGGGCGCCGGCCGCGACGGAACGTGGTCGGGCGACCCGTGCGCAGGGGGACTCCAGGGGGCTGTCGAGGGGTGCGCACCAGGACGCGTGGACGTTCGTCAGCCCAGCGTTCACCTCGGGTTCGTACGGAGGCTTCCCGGGCGTGGCGGCTTCCCGGGTCCGGGGAGTCGCGGGCAGGAGGAAAGGGGCGCGCAGGGAGATGGAGAGCGGGCCGGCGATCTTCGTGGGAGTGGTGTTCGCCCTGTTCGGGGGCGGGCTGCTGGTGTGGACCGCGACCCGGGTGCGGCACCGCGCGCCCGTCGCCCACGGTGTGAACCCCGTCGCATCGGCGGTCCTCGCGAGCGTCGCCGCACTGGTCGCTCTCGAGGTCGGCGGATGGTGCCTCACCCTTGTGCGAGGTGCGCGAGAGGCCCCTGGGCGGGGTGCGCGGCTGGGTCGCGCCGGAAACCGGTAGGTCACCCTCCGAACAGGTCCGAAGGGGCAGGTCGACACTCCGGGCGGCAGGAATGGCGGTAGTCGGGTTACCGTTCGAGTGGCCGTTGCGGGCTTTTCCCGTTTGACACGGGGGCGGGATGTACCGTCACACTCCGCAGCGTCAGCATGACCCGACCCCGGGAGCAAGACCGGGGGAGACCCCAGTGTCGACCGGAGAGAAGAGCGAAGTTGTCCCCGACCAGCGAGACCGCACCAGGCGGCCGCCGACTCGTCATTGTCGAGTCGCCTGCCAAGGCGAAGACGATCAAGGGCTATCTCGGCCCCGGATACGTCGTCGAGGCGAGCGTCGGGCACATCCGCGACCTCCCCAACGGCGCCGCCGAGGTGCCCGAGCAGTACACCGGTGAGGTGCGCCGCCTCGGGGTGGACGTCGAACACGACTTCCAGCCGATCTATGTGGTCAACGCGGACAAGAAGGCGCAGGTCAAGAAGCTCAAGGACCTGCTGAAGGACTCCGACGAACTCTTCCTCGCCACCGATGAGGACCGCGAGGGCGAGGCCATCGCGTGGCACCTCCAGGAAGTTCTGAAGCCCAAGGTCCCGGTCAAGCGGATGGTCTTCCACGAGATCACCAAGGCCGCGATCCAGGCCGCCGTCGCCAACCCGCGCGAGCTCAACCAGAAGCTGGTCGACGCCCAGGAGACCCGCCGCATCCTCGACCGCCTCTACGGCTACGAGGTCTCGCCGGTCCTGTGGAAGAAGGTCATGCCGCGCCTGTCGGCCGGCCGTGTCCAGTCGGTCGCGACCCGACTCGTGGTCGAGCGGGAACGCGAGCGCATCGCTTTCCGTTCTGCTGAGTACTGGGACCTGACGGGAACCTTCGCGACCGGCCGCGCGGGGGACTCGTCGGACCCGTCGTCGCTGGTCGCCCGCCTCACGGCCGTCGACGGCAGGCGAGTCGCGCAGGGCCGTGACTTCGACTCCCTGGGACAACTGAAGAGCGCGAACACCCTCCACCTGGACGAGACGAACGCCCGCGCCCTGGCCGCCGCCCTGGCGGACACCAGCTTCGCCGTCCGCTCGGTCGAGTCGAAGCCGTACCGCCGCTCGCCGTACGCCCCGTTCCGTACGACGACGCTCCAGCAGGAGGCCAGCCGTAAGCTCGGCTTCGGTGCGAAGGCGACCATGCAGGTGGCGCAGAAGCTGTACGAGAACGGCTTCATCACCTATATGCGTACGGACTCCACGACCCTCTCGGACACGGCGATCACCGCCGCCCGTGCCCAGGTCACCCAGCTGTACGGCGCCGACTACCTGCCCTCGTCTCCGCGGACGTACGCCGGGAAGGTCAAGAACGCGCAGGAGGCGCACGAGGCGATCCGCCCGTCGGGTGATCGTTTCCGCACGCCGGCCGAGACGGGTCTGACCGGCGACCAGTTCCGGCTCTACGAGCTGATCTGGAAGCGCACGGTCGCCTCCCAGATGAAGGACGCGGTCGGCAACTCGGTCACCGTCAAGATCGCGGGCGCCTCCGCCGACGGCCGTGACGCCGAGTTCAGCGCCTCCGGCAAGACGATCACCTTCCACGGCTTCCTGAAGGCGTACGTCGAGGGCGCCGACGACCCGAACGCCGAGCTGGACGACCGCGAGAAGCGTCTGCCCCAGGTGAACGAGGGCGACGCCCTGTCCGCCGAGGAGATCACGGTCGACGGGCACGCCACCAAGCCCCCGGCCCGCTACACCGAGGCCTCGCTGGTCAAGGAGCTCGAAGAGCGCGAGATCGGCCGCCCGTCGACATACGCGTCGATCATCGGGACCATCCTCGACCGCGGTTACGTCTTCAAGAAGGGCACGGCCCTTGTGCCGTCCTTCCTGTCGTTCGCCGTGGTCAACCTCCTTGAGAAGCACTTCGGGCGGCTCGTCGACTACGACTTCACCGCCCGCATGGAGGACGACCTCGACCGTATCGCCCGCGGCGAGGCGCAGTCCGTGCCGTGGCTGAAGCGCTTCTACTTCGGCGAGGGCGCGAACGGCGCTCCCGCCGTCGGCGGCGCGGCCGAGGCGGGCAACGGCGATGGGGACCACCTCGGCGGCCTCAAGGAGCTGGTGACCGACCTGGGCGCGATCGACGCACGCGAGGTGTCGTCGTTCCCGGTGGGCAACGACATCGTGCTGCGCGTGGGGCGCTACGGCCCGTACATCGAGCGCGGCGAGAAGGACTCCGAGAACCACCAGCGCGCCGACGTGCAGGAGGACCTCGCTCCCGACGAGCTGTCCGTCGAACTGGCGGAGGAACTGCTCGCCAAGCCGAGCGGCGACTTCGAGCTGGGCGCCGACCCCGAGTCCGGCAACCAGATCATCGCCAGGGACGGCCGCTACGGCCCGTATGTCACCGAGGTGCTCCCCGAGGGCACCCCGAAGACCGGCAAGAACGCCGTGAAGCCGCGTACGGCCTCGCTGTTCAAGTCGATGTCCCTGGACACGGTGACCCTGGCGGACGCGCTCAAGCTGATGTCCCTGCCCAGGGTCGTCGGCAAGGACGCGGAGGGCGTGGAGATCACCGCGCAGAACGGGCGGTACGGGCCCTACCTCAAGAAGGGCACGGACTCGCGGTCCCTGCAGACCGAGGACCAGCTCTTCACGATCACCCTCGATGAGGCGCTGGAGATCTACTCCCAGCCCAAGCAGCGGGGCCGGGCCGCGGCCAAGCCGCCGCTGAAGGAGCTGGGCACGGACCCGGTCAGCGGAAAGCCGGTGGTCGTCAAGGACGGTCGCTTCGGGCCGTACGTCACCGACGGCGAGAGCAACGCGACCCTGCGCTCCGGCGACAGCGTCGAGGAGATCACCCCGGAGCGCGGCTACGAGCTGCTCGCCGAGAAGCGCGCCAAGGCGCCTGTGAAGAAGACCGCGAAGAAGGCTCCGGCGAAGAAGGCCCCCGCCAAGAAGGCCGCTACGGCGAAGACCGCCGCGGCCAAGAAGACGACGGCCGCCAAGACGGCCACCGCGAAGAAGACGGCCGCGAAAAAGGCTCCGGCCAAGAAGGCGACCGCCGCGAGGGCCACGGGCGAGGAGTGAGTCCGTCGGTCGCGACGACACCGGCGAGTGGTCGCGACCGAGTGTGGTGACTGAGGGCGGTGACCGCGTGCGGTGACCGATCTTCACTCCGCCGTCACGAAAGCTTCGTGAAATGACCGCTCCGGCACCATGAGGTGTCGGGGCGGTCGTGCCTGCGGACCGGCCACTTCGGGCTGTCGGTGGCTGCGGATAGGCTGAAAGCATGACGCCAGCCGAGCAGCCAACGGCCATCCACCAGGCCCCCGACGACGCCTTGGTCGCGGACTCCCGCGAACGCGCCGTCCGTGCCCTGCTGCGCCAGCCCCAGCTGAAGAGGCTGTGGAGCGCGCAGCTGGTGGGCGGTGTCGGCGACGCGCTCGCACTGCTGGTCGTGCTGGTGCTCGTCCTCCAGGCGGCCCTCGCCGAGGGTTCGTTCGGCGGCGGCTACCGGGGCGTGGCGCTCGCCGTGACCGCCGTGTTCGGGGCGCGGGTTCTGGCCACGCTGCTTTTCGGCGCCGTCCTGCTCGGCCCGCTCACGTCGCTCACCGCGCAGGAGGGTCCGCTCGACCGCCGCTGGACCATGGTCGGCGCCGACGGGCTGCGCGCCGTACTCATGATCATCGCGCCCCTGTGGATCGTGTGGACGCCGGCGAACGCCCTCACCGTGCTCCTGGTCACCGCCTTCGTGACGGGCGTGGCCGAGCGTTTCTGGACAGTCTGCGCTCAGAGCGCGGCGCCCGCACTGCTCCCCACGCCTCCCCCGGAGGGGGCGACGGTCCGTCCGCTGCCGGACCACATGGACGCCCTGCGGCGCCTGTCCCTGCGTACGACCTTCGTCGCGCTGCCGCTCGCGGGCGCCGCGCTTCTCGTCGCCGGGCTGGTCAACAACCTGCTGGGTACGGGGATCGAGTGGTTCGCCCGGCATCAGGCGGCCTTCGGGTCGTACGTCGCGGCCGGCCTGTTCGCCGCCTCGCTGTCCGTGCTCACCGCCCTGGAACTGCCCGACGTACGCACCCCGCGCGCGCGGTCACCGCTCGAAGGCCTGCGCCGCCCCAGGTACGGCACGGCCAACGACTCCGGCCGCACGGGCGCGATCCCGCTGCTCGTGCTGGTCTGCGCGGCCGTCTCCGGCGCGGTCGCGGCGACCGGCGCCGTGGCCGTCCTGCACGCCACGGACCTGGGCGGCGGCCCGGTGCTGTTCGGACTGCTGATCCTCGCCCTGACCGGCGGCACGGTCGTCGGCATCCGTACGGCACCGAAAATGCTGGTACCACTGTCGCGGCGCCGGCTGCTCGCGCTGTCCGTCGCCTTCACCGGGATCGCGCTGCTCGCCGCCGGGCTGGTCCCCGACGTGACGTCGGTGCTGCTGATCGTCGCTCTCGCGGGCATCGGCGCGGGCGTCGCCGCCAACACCGGGCACACACTGCTCGACCAGGAGACCGAGGACCAGCGGCGGCCACGGCTGACCGAGCATCTGCACGCGGTCGTACGGGTGTCCGTGGCGCTGGCCGCGCTGATCGCCCCCCTGGTGGCCGCCCTCATCGGGCCGCGCAGCCTGGAGAGCGGGAAGTTCATGTTCGCCCACGGCGGCGCGGCGTTCACGCTGATGCTGGTGGGCGCGCTGCTGCTGCCGGTGGCCGCACTGGTCCTCTCCAAGGCCGACGACCGTTCCGGCGTACCGCTGCGACACGACCTGCGGGACGCGGTGCGCGGCGGCGACGACCCGGTGCAGGCACCGGCCGCGACCGGCTTCTTCATCGCCCTGGAGGGCGGCGACGGCGCCGGCAAGTCCACTCAGGCGACGGCGCTCGCCGAGTGGATAAGGGCCAAGGGCCACGAGGTCGTGGTCACGCGCGAGCCGGGAGCGACCCCGGTCGGCAAGCGGCTGCGGTCGATCCTGCTGGACGTGTCGAGCGCCGGCCTGTCGCACCGCGCGGAGGCGCTGCTGTACGCGGCGGACCGCGCGGAGCACGTCGACACGGTCGTACGGCCGGCCCTGGAGCGGGGCGCGGTCGTCGTCTCCGACCGGTACATCGACTCGTCGGTGGCCTATCAGGGCGCGGGCCGTGACCTCTCCCCGACGGAGATCGCCCGTATCTCGCGCTGGGCGACCGACGGCCTGGTCCCGCATCTGACCGTCCTGCTGGACGTCTCCCCGGAAGCGGCCCGCGAGCGGTTCACCGAGGCGCCGGACCGGCTGGAGTCGGAGCCGGCCGAGTTCCACGACCGCGTGCGGTCCGGTTTCCTCACGCTTGCCGCCGCCGACCCGGGCCGCTATCTGGTCGTGGATGCGGGCCAGGCACCCGAGGCCGTCACGGCGGTCGTCCGCCACCGGCTCGACCTGCTGCTGCCCCTGTCCGAGGCCGAGGTGAAGGCCCAGGAGGAGGCCCGCAAGGCGGCCGAGGAGGAGGCCAGGCGCAAGGCGGAGGAAGAGGCCGCGCGCAAGGCGGAGGAGGAGCGGCTCGAGCGCGAGCGTCAGGAGACGCTGGCCCGGCTGCGCGCCGAGGAGGAGGAGCGCAAGCGCCGCGAGCTGGAGGAGGCGCAGCGCCGCGAGGCCGAACGCCAGGCGGAGGAGGCCCGGCAGCGGGCCGAGGACGCGCGCCGCCGCGCCGAGGAGGAGCGAGTACGGCTGCTCGCCGAGGAGAAGGCCCGCGCCGAGGCCGAGGCCCGCCGCAAGGCCGAGGAGGACCGCCGCCGCAAGCAGGCCGAGGAGGAGGCGCGGCTCCAGGCGGAGGCGGAGGAACGGCGCCTGGAGAAGCAGCGCAAGGCCGAGGAGGCGCTGGTTCGCGCGGAGGCGGAGCGGCGGCGGGTCGCGGAGGCGACCGCGGCGGCTGCCGCGGCTGCCGCGGCTGCCGCAGCGGCTGCGGAGAGTGCGGCTTCGGGCACGGGTGCGGCTGGGGCTGGGGGTTCCGGTGCGGCGGGTGGTGGACGGTTCGGTGGATTCGACGCGGAGGTGACGGCCAAGCTGCAGAAGCCGCCGATGCCTCCGGGGGCTGCCGAGGAGACCGCGGTGCTGCCGCCGGTGCCTCCGGTTCCGCCGGGTGCGGCGGACGAGACGGCTGTGCTGCCGCCTGTCGTGCCGGGTGCCGCCGACGAGACCGCGGTGCTGCCGGCGGTTCCTCCGGGGGCCGCCGATGAGACGGCTGTGCTGCCGCCCGTACGCGGAGACGACAGGGCGGGTCGGCGGGAGGGCGCGCCCGCGGATCGCGTGCCGCCGGGGTTCTTCCGGGACGAGCGGACGGACGACCCGTCCGGAGCGGGCGAGGACCGTACGCGGGAGCTGCCCCAGCTCGACGCCGACGGCACCCCGCGTCGCCGCCCGCGCTCCGACTGGGCGGAGGAGACTCCGCTGGACCACCTGCCGACGCTGGCCGACGAACTCCTCGGTCCGCACGCGGACGACGACCGCGACGAAGGGTCCGGCCGGGGCGGGCGGCGCCGCTGAGGCGGAGGCTCGTCGGTGTTGTCAGTGGGGACCCGCACAATGGACTCCGCGAGGCAAAGCCGTGACGAAACGGTGTGCCGGTCGATATGGCGCGATGGCGTGACGGAAGGGCGGTGCTCCCATGCCGGTGTGGGACGACCTGGTGGGCCAGGAGAAGGTGAGCGGGCAGCTGGAGGCCGCCGCGCGGGATGCCGACGCCCTGGTCACCGCCGTCGCCGCGAGCGAGCCCCTGCCCGAGGCGTCGAAGATGACGCACGCCTGGCTCTTCACCGGCCCGCCCGGTTCCGGCCGGTCCACGGCGGCCCGCGCGTTCGCCGCCGCGCTCCAGTGCGTGAGCCCCGACCGTGCCCTCGGCGGAGTCCCCGGCTGCGGATTCTGCGACGGCTGCCATACGAGCCTGGTGGGCACGCACGCCGACGTGGAGATCGTCCGTACGGACCTTCTCTCCATCGGCGTCAAGGAGACCCGCTCCCTGGTCCGGCGGGCCCAGCTGTCACCGGCCGTCGGGCGCTGGCAGGTCATCGTCCTGGAGGACGCGGACCGCCTGACAGAGGGCGCGGGAAACGTCCTGCTCAAGGCGATCGAGGAGCCCGCGCCGCGCACGGTGTGGATGCTGTGCGCCCCGTCCATCGAGGACGTGCTGCCCACGATCCGCTCCCGCTGCCGTCTCCTCACCCTGCGTACCCCGCCGGTGGAGGCGGTGGCGGACATCCTCATCCGCCGGGACGGCATCCCGCCGGACGTCGCGCGCAACGCGGCCCGGGCGACCCAGGGTCACATCGGCCGGGCTCGCCGGCTGGCCACGGACGCGCGTGCCCGGGAGCGCCGGGCCGCGGTACTCAGGATGCCACTGCGCGTCGAGGACGTCGGCGGCTGCCTCAAGGCGGCCCAGGAGCTGATCGACTCGGCGTCGGAGGACGCCAAACAGCTCGCCGAGGAAGTCGACGTCAAGGAGACGGAGGAGCTGAAGGCGGCGCTCGGGGCGGCCCAGGGCGGCAGGATGCCGCGTGGCACGGCGGGCGTGATGAAGGAGCTGGAGGACCGCCAGAAGCGCCGGAGAACGCGTACGCAGCGCGACACCCTCGATCTGGCCCTGATCGACCTCACCGGCTTCTACCGAGACGTTCTCGCGCTCCAGCTGGGCTCCCGCCTCGCGATCGCCAACGCGGAGGCCGAGGACACCCTGGAGCGCCTTGCCCGCGCCGGCTCACCGGAGTCCACGCTCCGCCGCATCGACGCGATCGCCGCGTGCCGCGAGGCGCTGGACCGCAACGTGGCGCCACTGCTGGCGGTGGAGGCGATGGCGCTGGCGCTGAGAGCGGGCTGACGTAGCTGACGTAGCCGTGGAGGGCCTGTTGACAGCGCGCCGGCTCGGAGCGGGTAACTCGTACGAGTCATATCGTGGACGGAGGGTATCCCTGTGGATCCTCAGGGTTACGCTCGGTGAATGCACATGAGGCGCATTCCTCATCAGACCTGGACACTGTTCGCGGTCGCCGCACTGCTTGTCTCCGCCTGTTCCACAGGGAGTTCGACAAGTGCGGCGAGTTCGTCGGCGGACACCGGGTCGGCCGGACTCGCGCCGTACTACGCGCAGAAGCTGAGCTGGCGGTCGTGCGGTGTCGGCGGATTCGAGTGCGCCACGATGAGGGCGCCCCGCGACTACGCGTCGCCCTCCGACGGCGACGTCAGACTCGCCGTCTCCCGCAAGAAGGCCACGGGCGCGGGCAAGGCGCTGGGCTCACTGCTGGTCAACCCGGGCGGACCGGGCGGTTCGGCCGTCGGGTACGTGCAGTCGTACGCGGGCATCGGCTACCCGGCCGAGGTCCGGGAGCGCTACGACATGGTCGCGGTCGACCCGCGCGGAGTGGCGCGCAGCGAGCCGGTCGAGTGTCTGGACGGCCGCGAGATGGACGCGTACACACAGACGGACACGACTCCCGACAGCGCCCGGGAGACGAGCGAATTGGTCGGCGCGTACAAGAAGTTCGCCGAGGGGTGCGGCAGCAGCTCACCGGAGCTGCTGCGGCACGTGTCCACGGTCGAGGCGGCCCGCGACATGGACATCCTGCGGGCGGTACTGGGCGACCGGCGCCTCACGTACGTCGGGGCGTCGTACGGAACGTTCCTCGGGGCGACGTACGCGGGACTCTTTCCGGACCGGGTGGGCCGGCTGGTCCTGGACGGCGCGATGGACCCCTCGCTGTCCGCGCGCCGGCTGAGCCTCGACCAGACGGCGGGCTTCGAAACGGCGTTCGACGCGTTCGCGAAGGACTGCGTGCGGCAGTCGGACTGCCCGCTGGGTACGGAGGAGAGCGCGGTCGGCCGCAACCTGAAGGCGTTCTTCGACCGCCTCGACACGTCGCCGATCCCGACCGGCGACGCGGACGGCCGCAAGCTGGGCGAGGCCCTGGCCACGACGGGTGTGATCGCGGCGATGTACGACGAGAGCACCTGGCAGCAACTGCGCGAGTCGCTGACCTCGGCGATGCGGGACAAGGACGGGGCGGGCCTGCTGCTCCTCGCCGACAGCTACTACGAGCGCGACGCCCACGGCCGCTACTCGAACCTGATGTACGCCAACGCGGCCGTGAACTGCCTCGATCTCCCGGCGGCGTACGCCACCCCCGACCAGGTGCGCGAGGCGCTGCCGTCCTTCGAGAAGGCGTCCCCCGTCTTCGGCGAGGTCATGGCCTGGTCCTCTCTGAGCTGCGCGTACTGGCCGGTGCGGCCGACGGGCGAGGCGCACCGCATTGAGGCGAAGGGCGCGGCGCCGATCGTGGTCGTCGGCACGACCCGCGACCCGGCAACCCCGTACCGCTGGGCCCGCTCCCTCTCCGACCAGCTCTCCTCGGCCCGCCTCCTGACATACGAGGGCGACGGCCACACGGCGTACGGTCGGGGCAGCGAGTGCATCGACGACACGATCAACGCGTATCTGCTGCGGGGGACGCCTCCGGTGGCGGGGAAACGGTGCTCGTAGCAGGGCGGACGGCGCGGGCGCGGAGGGCGTTGGGGGGCCTGCGGGGAGCTGCCGGGGGGTGTGCGGAGCACCTTCCGAAACTGTGTAGACTTACCGACGTTGCTGATCGCACCATGGTGTGAACAGCGCGCCGCCTTAGCTCAGATGGCCAGAGCAACGCACTCGTAATGCGTAGGTCTCGGGTTCGAATCCCGAAGGCGGCTCCCAGGGAAACCTCAGGTCGGGCCTCTGACCTGGGGTTTCTTGTTTTGGCTGACCTTGGAATTCGGGTTAATCGGGCACGTGTGGTCTGTGCATCGCAATGCGTAGGTCTGAGATTTGCAGTCGGTGGCGGTTCTGCTCTGCAGGGCTTTGAGCTGGTCTTTTGTATCTTGTGGTCACTCTTCTTCGGGCTGTGCGGATTGGCGTGGTGGCCGTGTGGTGGCCGAGCGTGCAAACCGGCTCTCGGCTAACCGTGAAATTGGTGGTTCGCAGGGAGAGTGATGGTTGTGGCATCTCGACAATCGCGCTCCATCTGGGTCCCCGTTCGGGCGGCCGCTGGCCCTGACCTGTTGTGGCGGGGTTGGGTGACTGGCGGCTGTGTGCGGAAGGCGCCGTCAATGCGGACCAGGGCCTCCTCGTCGTCCCTGGTCTCCGAAATGCATCGAGGAACCCCCTAGGTCTTCGCCGGCGAGCCGCTCACCGCCGCCTTCGGGGTCCGTGGTGCCCCCCGGGATGGCGCCGGCGGTGCTGTCTCTGGTCATGGTTCTGCAGTTCTCCGAGAGCCTGACCGACCGGCAGGAAGTGGCCTGTGGGGTGGCTCACTCTTGAAATGCCCTTGATTCGGTCAAGGGCGTCCCATACGTTTCTTTCGCCACTGCAATACGGCATGGCCACATCAAAATTCATAGCGGGCTCTGGGGAGAGCCCGGGGGGAGACAAGGGTATGACCAACCCTTGGTTCCGGCGGCTTCGTGCTGCCCGGACGCTCGGCGTGCTGCTCGGCACCGCCGTCGTCCTGGGCGCGCTGCCCGCCGTCACCAGTCCGGCCGACGCCGTCGGCAGCACACCGCCGGCCTTGGGCGAGGCGGCTGCGTTCGCGCTGGCCGCTGAGACCGGCGAACCGGTGGAAATCATTCAGCAGCGCACCGAGGACGAGCTCGTCTTCGCCAACCCGGACGGCTCGCTGACCAGCGAGACCAGTGTCCAGCCGCAGCGGGTGGAGCGTCCCGACGGCACGTGGGAGAAGGCCGACGCGACCCTCGAACGCCGCCCGGACGGAACGGTCGGCCCGAAGGCCGCCGTCGTCGACCTCACCTTCGCTGCGGCGGGCTCGTCCGACTTCGTCACCCTCGGCGAGGAGGGCAAGTCCTTCACGCTGCGCTGGCCCTCGCCACTGCCCGAGCCCGTTCTCTCCGGGGACACCGCCGAGTACCGCGAGGTGCTGCCCGGCGTGGACCTGCTGGCCAGCGCCTCGGTCACCGGCTACTCGTACGTGCTGGAGGTGAAGACCCCGGAGGCGGCCCGCGACCCGAGGCTGGCCGAACTGCGGTTGCCCGTACGGTCGCAGGGCCTCGATCTCGGCACCGGTCCGACCGGTGGCCTCCAGGCGGTGGACGCCTCCGGCGAGCGGGTCTTCGGCGGGCAGGCACCTAAGATGTGGGACTCCTCCGCCACCGGGGTCCCCGCCGACGCCGTCCCGGCCTCGGGCACCGGCACGCCCGCCCAGGAGGCGCCCGACGCGGGCGCGAAGGTCGCCGACATGGACCTCGACGTCACAACGTCCGAAGTCACCGTCGAGCCCGACCAGGCCCTGCTCACCGCGCCGGACACCGACTTCCCGGTCTACATCGACCCCGAGGCCGGTATGTCCAAGAGTGAGTGGCTGTATGTGTCCAGCTCGCATCCGAGTACGGAGTACCACAAGTTCAAGAAGGACGAGGGCGTCGGCCGCTGTTCGGCCGACACCATCGGTGGGATCTACTACGTGTGCAGCGGCTCGCGGTACACGAACCGGATGTACTTCCAGTTCGCCACGAACGGCTGGAAGAACCGCACCATCTCCAAGGCGGTCTTCGAGGTCTACGAGACCTTTTCGTTCTCCTGCGCCAAGAGCACGGTCAACCTGCACATGGTCGCCGAGGGCGGTGTCGACTCCGCCACCAACTGGAACAACAAGCCCAAGGACGGCGACCTGATGGTCGACCGGTCCGTCGCCTACGGGCGGGGCGACAGCTGTAGCCCTGACGCGCCGCCCAGTTGGGTCGACTTCGCCGACAACGCCGACGAGAGCAACGAGAACCTCACCTCGTCCGTCAGCAAGAAGGCCGCTGGGGAGGACCCGATCGCGTTCTCGCTGCGGGCCGCCGACGAGGACGACCCCAACTCCTGGAAGCGGTTCCGGGGTGACAACGCCAAACTCGTCGTCACCTATAACACCCGCCCTGACAAGCCCACCGGTGAGCGGCTGACCAACCCGGACGAGAAGACCTGCACCACCGACAACACCAAGCGGCCCTGGATCCGGGACGCGACACCAGCGATGTCCGTTACCGGCACGGACGCCGACTCCCACACCGACGGCACCGGCCAGAACCTCACCGCGGCCTTCCAGGTATGGGACCAGGACACGAGCCGTCCCCTTGTCTACGAAGGCAAGGACGGACCGCAGAACGAGGGCAAGTTCGAACGGGAGATCCCCGTCAGGGAACTCAAGCACGGTGGTGCCTACCGCTGGCGTGCGCAGACCTACGACGGCTCCGTCGGCAAACTCAAGGCCTCCGGGTACTCCCCGTGGTCCGATTGGTGCGAGTTCGTCGTTGACGTGGAGCGGCCCGACACCGAGCCGCGGGTCGAGCCGGTCGCGGCCGAGGCCGACCTGCCGGCGGGCACCAAGCGGCACTTCACCATCTCCGCGAACGGCAACTCCGACTCGGTCTTCAGGAACGACGTCGAGTTCTACGAGTGGGACCTCGGCAACGACACCCCCACGCGCAAGGCCGACCCGTCCGCCCTCGGCGGCAACGCCACCATCGAGGTCGCGCCGAGCACCTTCGGCCCGAACGTGCTCTACGTCCGCAGCGTCGACCGCGCCGGCAATCGCGGCCCCCTGGAGAAGTACTTCTTCACCGCCGACCGCGCCTGCGCCGACGCCCTCGCCGACACCTGCGCCGCCGCCGTCTACGGCCTTGACCAGACCTCCGGCAGCACCGTCCCCGACGGATCCGGCCACGACCGGGACCTGGCGGTCAAGGGCGCCGACTGGGTCGCCGGCAACAACGCCGCGAGCGATCCGGCCGACAAGGCCCTGCGCTTCAACGGCACCACCGACCACGCCACCGCCGTGTCACCGGTCCACACCGGGCAGGCGTTCACCGTCTCGGCGTGGGTACGGCCTACGTCGCTGGCCAAGAACATCTCGGTGATCAGCCAGGCGGGTAGCCAGGGCAACGGATTCAACCTCTACTACTCCACCGCCTACAAGCGCTGGATCTTCGGCCGGCACATCAGCGACACGGCGGACTCCGGCCTCGTACGCGCCATGGCGGCGAGCGAGCGTCCCGCGACCGTGAACAAGTGGGTCCACCTCGCGGGTACGTACGACCCGGTGGCCCGGAAGTTCACGCTCTACGTCGACGGCGAGGAGCAGGGCAGCGCCACCGTCACCGACGTCTGGAACGCCACCAAGGGGCTCAACATCGGCCGCGCCCAGTACGGCGCCGACTGGTCCGACCCCTTCGCCGGTGACATCGACGACGTACGCCTCGTTCCCGGCCTGCTGTCGGGCACCGAGATCTTCCGGCTCGCCAACAGCTGAGAACCACCGGCGGCTTCTGACCAGAGCGGCCCTCCCGGGTGCCCGAACTCCTCGGGCACCCGGGCATTTTCCACATCGACACGGGAGGGGGAGCGCGCGTGCGCGCATCACGCAGACGTACTGCACATACCTGGGCGAGAGCTCTCGCCGTAACCATCACATCCACCCTGACCATCACCCTGCTCCAGGGCACCCCGGCCCTCGGCGACGACCCCGACGACGCCCGCGAGAAGCGGCGCCCCAAGACCCAGGACGTCGCCTCGACCCCGGTGGTGGAGCAGGACGGCCAGGCCACTCCGCTCAAGCACACCAAGGGGTACGGCAAAGCGCTGAACCCCAAGGCCGCATGGCCGAAGGAGGGCAGCGCGACCGTCGACCTGGCGGGCTCCAGGAAGCGGGGCGCGCTGTCGAGCACGAAGGCCGGCTCGCTCCCGGTCCGTGTCGGCCCGCCCAAGGGCCTGACCCGCTCAGCGATTGCGGCCGCCGCACCCACTCGCGCCAACGTCGACGTCCTCAGCCACACCGCCGCGCAGAAGGCCGGCATCGACGGCCTTCTCCTCAAGGTCACCCGCGCCGACAACCGGACGTCGGCCACGAATGGCAAGGTCTCCGTGGAGGTCGACTACGCGGCCTTCGCCCAGGCCTACGGCGGCGACTGGGCCCAGCGGCTGCGTCTGGTCGAACTCCCCGCCTGCGCGCTGACCACGCCCACGGCGGCCAAGTGCCAGACCGTCACCCCGCTGAAGACCGACAACGACGTCCGCGAGCAGAAGCTCACCGCCGACGTGGCCGCGCTGTCGGCCGCCAAGGCCCCGCTGCTCGCGGCGGCGGCGGGCCCGGCGGGCGGTTCGGGCTCGTACGCCGCGACCTCGCTGGCACCCTCCGCCTCCTGGCAGGTCGCGGGGCAGACCGGCGGCTTCACCTGGCAGTACCCGCTGCGGGTGCCTCCGGCCATCGCGGGGCCCTCCCCGCAGCTCGGTCTCGGCTACAACTCCGCGTCCACGGACGGCCGTACGGCCTCCAGCAACAACCAGACCTCCTGGATCGGCGAGGGCTTCGACCTCAGTGCCGGCTACATCGAGCGCTCGTACCAGGCCTGCACGGAGGACGGCCACGACGAGGCCGGGTCGCAGAAATACGACCTGTGCTGGCACTCCGACAACGCCACCATGAACTTCGGCGGCCGGGCCGGTGAGCTGGTCAAGAAGGGCAAGGACGAGTGGCGTCTGAAGCAGGACGACGGCACTCGCATCGAGCGTAAGTACGACGGCTTCAACTCGGACAACAACGACGAGTACTGGGTCGTCACCACCACCGACGGCACCCGCTACCACTTCGGCAAGGGCAAGCGTGAGTCGGAGGCCGCCGACGCCGAGAACACGGGCTCCACCTTCGAGGTCCCGGTCTTCGGTGACGACAAGGACGAGCCCTGCCACGCCGACACCTTCAAGGACTCCCGCTGCCAGCAGGCCTGGCGCTGGAACCTCGACTACGTCGTCGACGTGCACGGCAACTCGATGACGTACTACTACGGCACCGAGACCAACAAGTACGACAGCGTGCGCGGCGACAAGGTCGTCTCCTATGACCGCGGCGGCTGGCTCAAGCGGATCGAGTACGGCGAGCAGCAGGGCAAGGAGAACACCACCACCGCGCCCTCTCAGGTCGTCTTCGACGTCGCCGAGCGCTGCACGGGCGCCGCCGCGGACTGTGAGCCGGGCGACCTGAAGGAATCCACCGCCAAGCGCTGGCCGGACGTGCCGTTCGAGCAGATCTGCACCTCCGACACCGAGTGCAAGGACCAGTGGTCCCCGACCTTCTTCTCCCGCAAGCGGCTGTCGAAGGTCACCACGCAGGTTCTGGGCTCCGACGGCAAGACGTACGGGGACGTCGACGAGTGGGAACTGGCGCACAAGTACCAGAGCGCCGACACCACGCACGCCCCGGCCATGTGGCTGGAGTCGGTCACCCACTCCGGCAAGGACGGAGCCAACAAGCTCCCGAAGGTCACCTTCTACGAGCGGCAGGACGCCAACCGCGTCGACACCGGCTCCGATGACCGTCTGCCCATGTACAAGTGGCGCATCCGGGCCATCCAGTCGGAGACGGGCGGCACCATCTCGGTCAACTACAAGCCGACCGAGTGCACGCCCTCGAACCTTCCCACCCCCGAGACCAATACCAAGCGCTGCATGCCGTCCTTCTGGTCGAAGGAGGGCACGGTCGGGGAGAAGGAGGACTGGTTCCACAAGTTCGTCGTCGACACGGTGATCGAGGACGAGGTCACCGTCACCGGCCCCAACAAGGTCACCTCCTACGACTACTCCGGCGCCGCCTGGGCCTTCGACGACAGCGAACTCGTTAAGACCAAGAAGAAGACCTGGAACCAGTGGCGCGGCTACCGCACCGTCACCATGAGGACCGGTGAGGCGGGCAGCAAGCAGCTCCGCACGGAGACCACCTACCTCCAGGGCATGGACGGCGACCGGGAGAAGGAGTCCGGCGGCACCAAGTCCGTCACGGTCACCGCCTCCGACGGCACGAAGATCCGTGACGACGCCCGCCACCAGGGCTTCCTGCTGGAGCAGCGCAGCTTCAACGGCAGCGCGGAGGTCACCGGTTCGGTCAGCACCCCCTGGAAGTCCGAGCCCACGGCGACGGAGGGCAAGGACGAAGCCTCCTTCGCGGCCGTCAAGTCGACTAAAACCCGCACGGCGTTGGACGACGGCAAGGTCCGCCGCGCCTCCATCGAGCACTTCTACGACGCGTACGGCATGCTCGTCCGCTCCTCCGACTCCGGCGACCTGGCAGACCCGGACGACGACACCTGCACGACGAACGAGTACAACCGCAACACGGACGCGAACCTGCTGACCCTGCTGAAGCGGGTCACGGTCGTCCCGGTCAACTGCGACGACGGCGCGCCCACGTCCTTCAAGGGCGAGGCGATCTCCGACGTCCGCACCTGGTACGACAACCGTGACACCTACGGCACCACGCCCACCAAGGGCGACGTGGTGCGCAGCGAGAAGGTCAAGGGGTACGCCGCTGACGGCACCCCGCAGTACGTGACGACGTCGGCGGCCTGGTACGACGTGCACGGCCGTGTCGTGGAGTCCGCCGACCAGGCGAACAACGCGACGAAGACGACGTACACGCCGACCACTGGTGGCCCGGTCACCGGCATGAAGGTCGAGGACCCCCTCGGTAACACCACCACCTCCACCGTCGACCGCCGCTGGGGCCTGGTCACCGCCACGGTCGACGCCAACAAGCAGCGCACCGACCTGGAGTACGACGCCCTCGGCCGCCTGCTGAAGGTCTGGCTCCCGGGCCGCGCCAAGGCGACGGACACGGCGAGTCTCGAATACGGCTACCTGGTCCGCAACAACGCACCCGTCGTCACCACGACGAAGTCGCTGCTCCCGAACGGCTCGGTGGCCACCAGCTACCAGATCAGCGACGGTCTGCTGCGTCCGCGTCAGACGCAGACACCGGCGGCGAACTCGGGACGGGTCGTCACGACCACCGAGTACGACACCCGTGGCCTGGCGGTGAAGGAGATCGGCCCGTTCTACAACACGGCGGCCGTCGGCACGACGTTCGTGAACGTGGCGGACGCCTCCGAGGGCACGCCTCGGGAGACGGAGACGGTCTACGACGCGGCGGGCCGCGCCACGGACTCGATCTTCCGTGTGGCCGCCACCGAGAAGTGGCGCACGAAGACCACGTACCACGGTGACCACACGACGGTCGACCCGCCGGCCGGCGGCACGCCCACCGCGACGTACACCGACGCGCAGGGGCAGAAGACCAAGGTCCTGGAGTTCAAGGCCTCGTCGCCGACGGGCGCGGCGGACACGACGTCCTACGACTATGACGCCGCGGGCCATGTCACCGAGGTCAAGGACGAGTCGGGCAACCTCTGGTCCTACGAGTACGACGTGCGCGGCCGTCAGACCCGGGCCGTCGACCCGGACGCCGGCACGACCTGGATGACGTACAACGACCTCGATCAGCTGAAGACTATCCGCAACCAGCGCGACACCACCCTCACCTTCAGCTACGACAAGCTGGGCCGTCAGCGCTCGCTCTACAGCGGCGACAAGAAGCTGACGACCTGGGAGTACGACAGCGCCACCGTCCCCAACGGCAAGGGGCGTCTGGCGTCGGCCACCAAGTGGGTGGGCGACGACGCCTACACGAGTTCGGTCGCCGCCTATGACGCGGGGGGCCGCGCGGCGAAGACCTCGGTGACGATCCCCGCCTCCGAGGGCAAGCTGGCCGGCACCTACACCTCGACGGCGTCGTACAAGCCGGACGGCTCGATCGACGAGGTGGGTATCCCGGCGGCCGGCGGTCTCCCCGCGGAGACGGTCACCACCGGCTACACGGCGACCGGCCTGCCGTCCTTCACCCTGGGCGGCACCACCGACTACGCCCGTGAGTCCCGCTACTCCAACTACGGCGAACTTCTCCAGCTCACGCTGGGCACCGCCAGCTCCGACAAGTACACCTGGCTCACCAACACCTACGAGGAGGGCACCCGGCGCCTGGAGCGCGCCCGCATCGACCGGGAGATCGTCAAGACCCCCGACTCCGACATCACCTACGGCTACGACGCCACCGGCAACATCCTCAAGGTCGCGGACACGCCCGAGGGCAAGACCGCGGACGTCCAGTGCTTCACGTACGACTACCTGCGCCGCCTGACCGAGGCATGGACCCAGACGGCCACCGCCTGCGCGCCGAGCGCCGGTGAGGCGACCGTCGGCGGCCCGGCACAGTACTGGCACTCCTACGGCTACGACGCGGCGGGCAACCGTACAGGCGAGGTCCGCCACGCCACCGGCACGACCGGCGGTGCGGCGAACACGCAGTCGACGATGTACGTGCCGAAGGCCCAGGACGCCAAGGGCGGTACACACGCCCACGCCCTGAAGTCGGCGGAGGTCCGCACCGCGGCCTCGGGCTCGTCGGCGAAGGAGGTGACGGCGGCCCAGTCCTTCACGTATGACGAGGCGGGGAACACCATCCGCCGTACGAAGGCGGCGACGGACCTCTCCCCGGCGGTCGACCAGAAGCTGGACTGGGACGAGGAAGGCCGCCTGAGCGCTGTCACCCCGTACCTGTCCGGCGACGCCCTGGACGAGGCGAACAAGACCTCGTTCGTGTATGGCCCGGACGGAAGCCGCCTGCTCCGCAAGGAGAAGGGCGCCGTCACGCTGTACCTGGGCAGCCAGGAGATCCGCCTCGACACGGCGAAGAACTCCGTGTCGGGTACGCGCTACTACTCGCACGGCGGCAAGAAGATCGCCGTGCGGACGCCGGCCGGCGTGACCTGGCTGGTCGGCGGCCAGAACGGCACCGCGGAAATCGCCGTCAAGGCGGCGGACTCGGCGATCACACAGCGCCGCACCCTCCCCTTCGGCGAGGTACGGGGAATCAAGCCGACGGCGGGTGCGTGGCCCGGTGACAAGTCGTTCGTGGGCGGCACGGCCGATGCGACCACCGGCCTGATCCAGCTCGGCGCACGCGCGTACGACCCGGCCGCAGGCCGCTTCGTGTCCGTGGACCCGATGCTCAACCTTGCGGACCCGCAGCACCTCAACGGCTACGCATACGGCCGCAACAACCCGTTGGCCTTCCCGGACCCGACAGGTCTCTACTGGGGCGAATCCTGGCTCAGCCCGTTCGGCCACGGCGCTCTCGACGTCGCGGGCCTGGTCCCGGGCTTCGGTGAGCCCGCCGACCTGATCAACGGCCTCTGGTACACCGCAGAGGGCAACTACATCGACGCGGGTCTGTCCTATGCCTCGGCGATCCCGATCGCGGGGTACGGCGCGAGCGCGGCGAAGGGCGCGCGGTACGTCGACAAGGCCGTGGACGCGGTCGACGCCGCGACGGACACCGTCAAAGCGGCCGAGAAGACGAAGGACGCGGTCAAGAACGCCGAGAACGTGACGCCGCCGTCCACCCCCAAGCCCAAGCCTCCGCCGAAGCCGGCTCCGCCGGCCAAGCCCAAGCCGGCTCCGCCGGCCAAGAAGGCCGACGGCCCGAAGAAGAGCGAGAAGGCGGACGCAGACAAGCCCGCGAGGCCGAAGAAGGACGACGATCCGGACAACGTCCACATCTACAAGGCTCCGTCCAAGGGAACGACCAAGAAGCTCCAGAACGAGGGCTTCAAGCCGGAGGACTTCCCGGGCCGGGAGTTCGAGTTCCCGGACGGCCACGCCTACTTCGGCCTGGGGGACGAAGGGCTGAACATCGCCCAGGACTACGCGAGGCGTGGTGGTTACGATGGCACCGTTGTGGAGATCAAGATCCCGAAGGCCGACTTCGAACAGCACTTCAGGGAACACGTCTCTTCGCACAACGGTGTTCCGAATGCTGAAGTCGCGATTCCCAAGGAATTGTTCGGCATACTCAACTCATTCCCAATGAGAGTGATGGAATAGTGACCGGTGGTGAGGTGAGCGAGGCCGAGATGGGCCTCATGGGGACCATCGTCGAGGGCGACGTCATCGCCGTCTTCCGCTGGGGCGTCATCGTGGACCTGGGGCTGTCATACGTGGGCCTGATCGACGTCCTCTACATCGAGGATGACGACAACTACCAGGTGGGAGACCGGGTGTCCTGCTACCTGGACTGCTTCGACAAGCAGAAGCGCAAGTTCATCCTGAGGCCGCCTGGACAGGTGCCTCTCGCGGAACGCCTGCGCAGGCTCAAGGAGCAGCGAGGTCTGTCCTCCTGACCTTCCGGACAACTGCGATCGCCGGGGAGCACGTACGACGAGCTCCCCGGCGATCGCCGTGTCAGTGGTGCCTCGAATCCGATGCGGAGGGTTGAACTCCATTTGGCTGAACAGAAGTTCACGCGGTTCCTGCTGTCGCTGGACCGTTTCCAACAGCGGCTCGCCGAGTTCATGCTCGGCCGCTATCTGGAGTTCGACTTCAGCGGCGACTCCGAGGACGACGAGACGCAGCTCAGCCCGCAGGTCCTGCTCGACGTCGTGGACGGGGTGCCGCAGGTGACCCTCCACCACGGCATTACGTGGATGGACCTGACCCGGGACCAGGAGCCCAACGAGTACCGCCTCGCCGTGACCCTCGCCTTCACCGGGGCGGGGATCGCGGTGGAGGCGTTCGTCCGGCTCGACCTGGAGCGGGACATGGGCGAGTGGCCGGCCGGGGTCCACACCCCGTACCGGCGCCACGCCGAAGGCCTGGACCTCGAAGAGGCCCGGGCCTTCGTCGTCTGCGCTTCCAGGGGCAGTACCTCGACACGGTCACCGGTCTGTACGACATGCGCGCCCGCGACTACGACAGCGGCACCGGCCGCTTCACCGCCGTGGACCCGCTGCCGTCCACGGCGAGCACACATCTCGCAGTCGGAGATCGCGCATCTGCACACCACCGGCCGCACGGGACTTCGAGGTCCGAGGCACATCCAAGATGAGGAAGAAGCCCTGATGGCGGACATGACGCGCCCGGAGCGCAAACAACGGGGATTGCCCGTCGCACTTCTTGTGGCGGCCTGCTGCTCATTCCTTCTGGTCGCCGCGGCAATCCTCCTGACACCGATCTGGCCCTTCGAGTTCAAGGACAACGCGTTGCCTACCCGGCAGGAGAAGCAGGGCGTCCCCAGCGCCGCGCTCCAGAAGACCTTCCGGCTCGAGGTGCCGACCGGAGCCCGGGACACCTCCTACCTGGTGGTCCCGGGCGACGGCAGCGCGGAGAGCGACCAGGACCTCTACCTGCGCTTCCGCACCACCCCTGCAGGTCTCAAGCAGTTCCTGACCTCCCTGGACAGGACCACCGGGGACTTGACGGCCGGTAATGTCGTCCTGGACCAGGACGACATCGACTCCGTCGATCTTCCCTGGAAGATTGGAACCAAGGGGCGCCTGGCCGGCCTTTACGCGGACATTCCCGAGCAGGGCGACAGGGCTGGCGCGGCCCGGGTGACCGTCGACGAGACCGACGCCTCCGCGCCCTTGGTCTACGCCCATGTGACCGTGTAGAGGGCATCCGGGCGTCGCTGCCCCCTCAAGGAGCGCCGTCGCGATCGACGCCGCTGCCTGCGGACGGTGCCCTGGAACAGAGCGAATGAGTTCTTGCGGGGGCGAGCCTTGACACGGTGCCGGTGTCAGCGGTCACGTAATGGAACAGGCAACCGACGAGGTCTGCACCAGCCACGCTGGAAGGGGGCCGTCTCTGGAGCGACCTACAGGGGACCCGGCACGCGTACGAAGAGTCTGTGGGAGGCCTACAATCTCGATGACCCTGCTTCTTGCCACCAGTCGGGCCTTCCCGGTGGCCAGCCGGTGGCCGGACGCCTTTGGACGGTGCAGCATCGGGTGGCACGGGTCAACTTGTTGCATGTGTTCTGATCAGGCACAACGTCACTACGCGGCACGGCGAAGCACCACGCAACACGATCACTCGCGGTCTCGTAATGCGTAGGTCTCGGGTTCGAATCCCGAAGGCGGCTCTGCGAAGCCCCAGGATTCTCACTCGCCGTGACCTGGGGCTTTTGCTTTTGGTGGAGTCGCCGTCGCTGTCAAGGGCAGGTCGCGCGGACGCCCATGGTCTCAGTTTTGGTCTCAGCCGCAGTTTCCGAGCGGGGCATAAAGACGCCTGCTGATGTGTGTGGGCATCCGTCGGGCGTCGCTGCGGGGCCCCCGTCAGCCAGGGCCCCGGCAGACGCTACGCGGTCCCCAGATGTTCCAGGAGCGCACGGACGTCGGCGACGCTCATTCCTGCGGCCATCGGCAGTTCCTCTTCCGGGCAGGTTCTCCAGGTCCTTGGAACCGTTGGGCGTGGGGGGTCCCGCTGAGAATCATCCGGACGCGGCTGAGCGGGTCCAGGGCCATGCAGGAGGCGCCGAGGAGTACGGCGTAGGCCGAGGTTCTTGGGAGATGTTCAAGGACATCGTGGACCCGTTCGGAGTCCACGAGGCGGTGGAACCTCCCGCTGCGGGCGGATCTGTCTGCCCACCGATGAACTGCGCTTGACATCACTCGGTACGGGGCCAGCCGCGCATTGCGCGCGACGGGCCCCGTACCGGCATCAGCCGCCACCGCACAGGAAACCGGAAAGACATGAGTGACGTTCCCTTTGAGGAGATTCCCTCCCTTCTGCTGCGCACCATCCCCGAATCCGCGGAGTTCATCGCCGAGAAGTACGAGATGCCGGCGGAAGCAGCCGTTTTGACCGAAGACGCGCCATATCATATTCAGTCGGTGCTGGCCCAGTGCCTCATGACGCCCATCCTGATGCCGCAGCTCGAGAGCGACACCCCGGACACAGAACTGCTGCAACGATGCTGGGGCTTCGTGGAGCGACTCACGGAGCATTCCCTGGAGAGCGTCCGAGGCGCCGCCTACTTCGAGGTGCTCGAACAGCTCCTGAACGCCGACGGCCTCGTGGAGGCGGCCTGGCCGTACATGAAGGAGCGGACGCGGGCACGGACCCTCACGATGCTGGATTTCTATGGCGTGCACCTGCCCGGCATCAATCGGCAGTAGGACTCACAACCGCACGATGACCAGGGCCGTGTCGTCGGTAGTTCCGCGGGTGACGCCCCTTCACGGGACGCCCCTGCGGCACGGCACGCAGCCTCCCCGTGAGCTTGTTCATCCTGCCTTGGCCGCAACTCTCCGGCGTAGCCGCGACTTACCCGCTCGAGGTCGCCCTCGGCTTCACGCACTTCGGCGCCTCCGCGTCTTACGTCCGTCAGCCGCCCGTGAGTAGGCGTTCGCGCTCGGCCGCCACGATCTCGCGTGCCAGCTCAGCATCCGTGATGTCGAACGCTTCCGGGGCGCTGTCTGTGAGAGGCCGACAATCTCGGTGACCCCGCTTCATGTCACCAGTGGTGGCCAGCTGGTGGCCGGACGCCTTAGGACAGTGCAGCATCGGGTGGCACGGGTCAACGTGTTGCACGCGCTCTGATCAGGCAGAACGTCACTCATCAGTGCTGCTGGCCTCCATGCGTAGCAAGGAGTACGACCGTTACAGCGCACGGCAACGCGATGTCACAGACCGGCGACCTGGCGTGCAGGCCGGGAGGTACTGCTCAGCGCCCCTGATCCAGTAGAGCTGGATCGACTCTGGACGTCAGGTGAGGTAGAGCGGGCCCGAGCCTCTAGCGCCGATGGCGATGAACAGGCCCGTCACGTCGAGATCCGGGATGGCACCGGTGATGACGTCGCGCAGCGTCACTCCGGCGAGCTTGCCGTCTGCTTCCGTGATTTCCGCGATCTCGCTCTTGAAGGCGAAGGAGATCTTGCCTTCGGCGAAGGCCCTGTTCTTCACGACTTGCGAGGTCCGCAGCGTCGAGCGCCGGTGTACTACGGTCACGGACCTGGCGAAGCGGGTGAGGAAGGTGGCCTCGGTCCATCGCCGTTTCACCGCCGCCGACAACCACGATGTCGCGGTCGTGGAAGAAGAAGCTGTCGCAGGTCGCGCTTCGGACACCCCGCGGACGGAATCTTTCGCTCGGAGCCCGCATGGTTCGTCATCCGATCCGGGCCGTCGATGCCCTCGGGGAAACCGGGGAAGTTCTCGATCCCGGCGGTCGTGGTGAGCGCGCCGCCGACAAAGATCGCGTCGCCGAAGACGAGCGGCTCGAGCTCGGCGCGGGCGGGGTAGAGAGTGGCGGTGCATCCGACGGGGCCGGAGCCGATGACGATGACCTCGCGTATGCCGGTATCAGCCACGAAGGTCACGTCTCCTGCTTCGCGGTTGTCGTCGGTGTGCGGGCAGAGCTCGCTGAGCTGGGCGTCGTGCACGCGGCGATCCGATCTGACAGGGCTCTTCGCTCGGCTCAGGAAGCCCGTTGGCAGTCGCGGCCCGTGGTGGCGCGGATGCGGGCGGAAGGCCGGGGCAGCGCGCGGCATTCTCCCGTGGGGATCGACCACGGCGACCGCGCGGCCACCCTCGGCTTCCGAACGCCCGCTGCCCTGGGGCGAATTGCATGCCCTACCGAATCGGCGCCGTGGCCGCTCTTCCCGCTCGGCGCGGCCGCCGGTTCCGGTCTTCGGTTCCGGTCTTCGGTTTCTGGCCTTTCCAGGATCCATGCGCGGGATGGCGGTTTGGTGAGCTGTATGTGACATGCGTTCACCAGCCCGGGTTCAGAGAATGTGATGCGCATCACATCGAATTTGCTTCCGTGAAGGCCGCAGGGGGCTTGGCTGCGAGAAGTGGCGGAGGGGGGCGACGTCCACCCGGGGTGAGTGTAAGTGCCGTTGGAGAGAGCATATTTGACGATGAGTCAGGTCGCTGGGCGGTGGCTTGACGCGCGCGATGCGGCGGCGGGCTGTTCACTGAAGGGTGCTCATCTCGTGAACGCTTCGTGGGTGTGGCAGGTGAACTTTGTGTTTCCTGTGTGCCGAGAGGGATCGTTTCGGCCCTAGATTTCACCGTGTTAGACCGCGAACATCGCGCATTTCGCCCACGTGTTGGGCAACGCTCCGGCTGGGGGTCTGGGTTCGTGTCGAGCTTCTTCGACGATTTCTGGTCATGGATAGTCACGGTGACCGCCGAGACGTCATGGCGCGAGGTGATGTCGCTGGGCATCGCCGGCGTATTCGTATGGGCGCTGTGGCTCTATCGGGCCGTGCTCTCCCGGTTCGCCAAGCCCGTGGTGAACAACTACCGGACCACGGTGTCGGTGGTGGTTCCGGCGTACCGCGAGGACGCGGACATCCTGGTGGACTGCCTGGACACCTGGCTGGCGCAGAATCCCACCGAGGTCATCATCGTGCCGGACGTGGAGGACAAGGAGGTCCTGCACAGGCTGGCGCAGGTGCAGGATCCCCGGGTTCGGGTGCTTGCGTTCGAGCACCGCGGCAAGCGGTCGGCGCTGGGTGTGGGCATCCGCGCCGCGACGAGCGAACTCGTGGTGCTGGTGGACTCGGACACCCGCTGGGAGCCGGGCCTGCTGGCCGCAGTCCAGATGCCGTTCGTCGACCCCACGGTCGGCGGCGTCGGCACCCAGCAGAACGTGTACCAGCGCCGGACCAGCGTCTGGCGGCGCATCGCCGACTGGCTGGTCAACCTTCGCTACTACGACTACGTCCCGGCCATGGGTCGCGCCGGCGCCGTGGCCTGCCTGTCCGGTCGTACGGCCGGCTATCGGCGGGCCGCGATCGAGCCCGTGCTGGAGAACCTGGAGAACGAGTTCTTCCTGGGCCGGCGCTGTGTCGCCGGCGACGACGGACGGCTGACCTGGCTGGTGCTGGCATCCGGTTACAAGACCGTGCACCAGTCCTCCGCGCGGGCGATGTCGATGTTCCCTTCCTCGTTCCGCGCCTTCGTCAAGCAGCGGGTGCGCTGGAGCCGGAACTCCTACCGCTGCTATCTGACCGCTCTGTACAAGGGCTGGCTCTGGCGGGTCCCCCTGGTCACCAAGATCACCGTGCTGCAGATCCTGCTGACGCCGGTGACGATGGGCATGGCGCTCGGGTATCTGGTCTTCAGCCGCCTGGAACTGACCGGCCGGGGCGTGGTCCTCGTGTTGATCTGGCTACTCGTGGGACGCGGCATCCGTGGATACTCCCATCTGCGCAGACATCCGCAGGAGGTGTTGTTGCTGCCGTTGCTGGCCCTCGTCGTCATCATGATCTCGTTGCCGATCAAGCTGTTCGCCTTCGTCACCATGAACAAGCAGGGCTGGCTGACCCGCACCAGCAACAGCATCGGCGGAGAGGGACAGAACTCGGCGTCCCTCGGCGGCGTGACGCGGACCGCCACGGCCTCGTGGCCGGAGGTGCAGCAGTCATGACGCGTCATCACCTTTCGTCCGGCGGTTCCATGCTGCGGATGCTTCGGGGCGGCGCAGTGCTGTCCCTCGCCGCCGGTCTGCTCTTCGCCTCGGCGGCCGGCGCCCCGGCTGCCGACGGAGACGACAAGCCACAGGTCAACGTCGCGGACGCGGAGAACGAGGCCGCGCTCGTGGCCGCGGAGGACCACCGCCTGGACCAGGTCCGCGCGGTGGCCGCCGTCGCCCCCCTGAAGGGCGGCCAGTGGAAGGCGCCGTACCGGCTGGACACCGGCAGCGGCTACACCCTGGTCCTGACCCAGCGCCGCAACGCCTACACCGTCTCGGACCTGCTGCAACTGGCCCCGCAGACGTTCGTCCGGGAGCGGGACGGTTCCTATCTGCTGACCGAGAACATCTATCTCAACGCCGGGGCCAAGCTGAAGCTTTCCAACCCCGGTGGGCTGACCCTGCGGATGGCCAGCAGCAACAAGGGTTTCGTGAGCATTGTGTCCTTCGGCGGCCGGCTCACCCTGGAGGGCACCCCGCAGGCGCCCATGCGGATCGTCAGCTGGGACGGCAGGAAGAACAAGCCGGATACGGACGTGAGGGACGGCCGGGCCTACATCCGTGCCATCGGCGGCCAGTTCTCCATGACGTACGCCAAGGTCAGTGACCTCGGGTTCTGGAGCGGTCGCACCGGCGGCCTGAGCCTCACCGGAACCGACCGCCCCGACACCGGCAACATCAAGGATTCGGCGGTGTCCTCGGACTCGGACGCGGGCAGCGGTGGCGTGGTGGCCCAGCCCTCCGGATCGCTGGCCACGCCGGACACCCGGTTCTCGGTGCCGAGCCTCTCGTACGTCTCGGCGGAGATCGGGCACGCCACCCTCACGGGCAACGCATACGGCCTGTTCATCTCCGGTGCCAACGGGGTCAGCCTCAACGACAGCACGGTGCAGGGGAGTCTGGAACACGGCGTGGTTCTGCACCGGTTCGTCACCAACGCGGTGGTCGAGCGGACCGTCTCCAAGGACAACGGCGGCGACGGGTTCGTGCTGGCCCGTGCCACCGAGCAGGTCCGGATCAGTGGCTCCACGGCCACGGGCAACGGCGGCAACGGCTTCACGCTCAGTGGTCGGCCGCTTGCCAGCGGCCCCTCGGCTTCGGGTGAGTCCATCAGCAGTTACGGCTCCAACTCCGTGTCCGACAGCACGGCCAAGGACAATGGCCGCTACGGCATCGAGATCTTCGGTGGCATGGACGTCGGCGTGCAGAACAACCGTGTCGAGGGCGGCGACATGGGCATCGTGGCCCGGAAGGACGCCACCAAGGTAGCCATCACCGGAAACCACCTCAGCGGCCAGTCGAGACAGGGCATCTCGGTGCGTGACGGTGTGACCGCCGCGACGATCACCGGCAACATCGTCGAAAGCACCGACACCGGCATCTACGTACGGGACTCGGTCGGCGAGATACGTGGCAACACCGTCCAGGACGGCACCAATCACGGGATCAGTCTCGTCGGGGCGGTCGACGAGTCCCTCGTCTCGTACAACGTCATCTCGGGTGTGGGCCCGAGCGCCGTGGACACCACCCGCGCCCACGGCAGCATCACCGTCAAGCAGAACCAGACGTTCGCCTGGCACGACACCAGTTCCTTCTGGGTCAAGTTCCGGCACTACGCCAGTCCCATGACGATGCTCTGGGCGGGCATGCTGCTGCTCATCCTGTTCTCGGCGGTGCTGGGCCGACGCCAGACCCGCAGTGAGCGCAGTCGTGCCGGACGAGGAATCCTGGGCACCCACCCCTACGACGACAAGAGGCCGCTGGCCGGCGCCGTCAGAGAGGTCCCCGTCCGTCAGGCACCTCAGCTCGGCTGGTCCACGAAGGACGACGAGGAGGCCACCACCCTGCGCGCCCTGACTCCCCAGTCCGCCCAGGCAGGCAGCCCGCCCGGCTGACTTCTGGCCCTCACACCCCCTTGCCGACTGCCCGACCGGACTGACCGGACCGACCGGAGTAACCGCCCATGTCTTCCACCCAGATCATGCCGCCGACCCCGCCGCCCAGCCCTGGGGGCAGTAGCTTCCGGCAGCCGGCCGTCTGGTTGGCCGCGGGCGCGTTCCTGCTCGCCCTGACCGCGCTCATCGTGGCGGTGGCGGGCGAAGGCGACGGCCGGGGCCACCACCGCCGAGCCCAGGGCCTCTGCGACCGAAGCCGCCCCCTCGGCCCTGCCGACCCGGTCAGCCACCGGCAAGGCTCAGGCCTCGCAGGCCACCAGCGGCTCGGTGCCCGACTCCCCGGTCACCTGCCCGGCCGCCTCCGTCAAGGTGAGTGACGCCACCACGCTTGAACAGGCCCTCGCCCAGGCACAACCCGGCGACAGCATCTCCCTGGCCAACGGCACCTACGTGGGCAACTTCACCGCCGAGATCTCCGGTACCGCAGCGAAGCCAGTCTTCTTGTGCGGTGGTTCCGGAGCGGTCATCGACGGCGGCGGCACCGACGACGGCTACGCCTTTCACCTGAACCACGTCAGCTACTGGCGGTTGGTCGGCTTCACCGTCCGCGACGCACAGAAGGGCGTGATGGCGGACGGCGTGGTGGGCACCGTCATCCAGGGCCTCACCGTCGAACAGATCGGTGACGAGGCCATACACCTGCGCAACTTCAGCTCGGACAACATGATCCGGGACAACACTGTCCACACCACCGGGCTGCGCCGCGAAAAGTACGGCGAAGGCATCTATATCGGCACCGCCGAGTCCAACTGGTGCACCGTGACCCACTGCAAGACCGACACCAGCGACCGCAATGTGGTGCTCCGCAACCACATCAGCGACACCACCGCCGAGTCCATCGACATCAAGGAGGGCACCAGTGACGGCAAAGTCATCGACAACACCTTCGACGGATCGAAACTGAGCGGTTCCCACAACGACTCCTGGGTCGATGTGAAGGGCAACGGCTGGCTGCTCCAGGGCAACACAGGGAGCCACTCCCCTGAGGACGGCTTCCAGACCCATCAGATCGTCAAGGGCTGGGGCACCGGCAACACCTTCAAGGGCAACACCGCGAACGTGGACGGACCCGGCTACGGCTTCCACCTCACGTCCGACGGCAACACAGTCACCTGCGACAACAAGGCGGACGGCGTGGCCGAGGGTCTCGCCAACGTCGACTGCACCTCCTGACAACACGCTTTTCCCTCGCTTCCGCAGGCCACCACCGGCTTGTGCGGTGGGCCGACATGCCCGGACACACCACAGGAGACCACCGTGACCACTTCGGACGACACACACAGAAACGCGCCCCGCCTCACCGTCATAGGCACCGGCTACCTCGGCGCGACCCATGCCATCTGCATGGCCGTCCTGGGCTTCGACGTCCTGGGCGTGGACGTCGACCCGGTCAAGATCGAGCGGCTGAACTCGGGCGAGGTGCCGTTCTTCGAGCCCGGCCTCCCCGAACTGCTCGCGAAGGCCCTCGACACCGGCCGGCTGCGGTTCTCCACGAGCTTTGCCGAGGCCGGGGAATTCGGTGACATCCACTTCATCTGCGTGGGCACGCCCCAGCAGCGGGACTCGTACGCGGCGGACCTGCGCCATGTCGACAGCGCGGTGGGAGAACTCGCCCAGCACCTGCGCAGACGCACGCTGGTCGTCGGCAAGTCCACCGTCCCGGTGGGTACCGCCGCCCGGCTGACGGAGATCGTCCAGCGGACGGCACCCGCCGGAGCGGACGTCGAACTCGCCTGGAACCCGGAGTTCCTGCGCGAGGGCTACGCCGTCGACGACACCCTGCGGCCCGACCGGCTGGTCTTCGGCACCGCATCGGAGTGGGCCGAGGAGCAGTTGCGCGCCGCCTTCGCCCCGGTGATCGCCCAGGGCACCCCGGTGGTTGTCACCGACCTGCCCACCGCCGAACTGGTCAAGGTCGCCGCCAACTCCTTCCTCGCCACCAAGATCTCCTACATCAACGCCATGGCGGAGGTTTGCGAGGCGACCGGAGCCGACGTCACCGGTCTCGCACAGGCGCTGGCCTACGACGACAGGATCGGCGGCCGGTTCCTCAAGCCCGGCCTCGGCTTCGGCGGTGGCTGCCTGCCCAAGGACATCAGGGCCTTCAGTCACCGCGCCGAGGAACTGGGCGTCGGCCAGGCCGTTTCCTTCCTGCGCGAGGTCGACGCCATCAACCAGCGGCGCCGGGCACGCACGGTGGACCTGGTCCGCGAACTGGCAGGCGGAGAACTGGCCGGCGTCCGGGTGATCGCGTTGGGTGCGGCGTTCAAGCCCAACTCCGACGACATACGTGACGCTCCGGCCCTGGATGTGGCCAGAACCCTGCACCAAGCCGGTGCACAGGTGACCGTCATCGATCCGGCGGCCATCGAGAACGCCCGGCGTGCGTACCCGGACCTGCACTACGGCACGGACGTTCTTTCCGCAGCCGCCGGGGCCGATGTGGTGGTGCTGCTCACCGAGTGGGCCGAGTTCCGGGAGATCGACCCGCATGCCATGGGCGCGGTCGTGGCCCAGCGCCGGATCGTCGACGGTCGGCACGCCCTCGACCCCGCACAGTGGCGCGCCGCAGGGTGGGAGTACCGCGCGCTGGGCCGGCCCTGATCGCACACCCGGGACGCGTTGTGCGCCCGCCAAGCCCAGCGCGGCCAACGCCTGCCTGGCATGTGTGGTCTGCGCATCGCAATGCGTAGGTCTGGGATTAACTGGCAGTGGGCGCTTCGGTTCACAGGGCTGTGACCTGGCTTTTTGTTCTGTGCTGCCGGTCAGCTCGGGTCTGTCGGTTTCGGTGTGGTGGCCATGTGGTGGCCAATCGTGCAGCGATTGTATAAATGGGCTCCGGCCTGCGGTGCGGTCACAGGCGTGCTTGGGGCCGCAGGGTTGTGCCATCCGGACAATTCCCCGATCAACGTGCTCCACCTGGGGCACGATCGACACCCCGCTCGTAGGACGACTCCTGCGCCTGCAACAGTGGGCGCTCAACAGCCTCAGCAGGTTCGGTTTGTCGATGAGGAGCCGCCGGAACCTGGTAGATCAGCAGCCGTAACTGCCTGTCAGTCGGTGCGGTGCGCGGCCTGCTCCGGATCCGGGGGTGACGCGGGGTGTGGGACGCCGGATGGCTGGGCGAGGCGAGGCGGGGCGAGGAGTGGGGTGTCGCGGCCGTAGCGGTGTCCAGATGGCGCAGGGCCGGCAGGGCGAGGAGGAGCAGGGAGACTCCGCACCAGGCGACGGCAAGTGCTACGCCCGTCTCGCGGAGCCCGACCCATTCCACCACCAGGCCGGCGAACAGAGTGCTCAGCGGGACAGCTGTCATGGAGACGGCGTTCTGTAGACCGAGGACGCGGCCCCGGACGTCCTCCCGAATGCGTTCGGTGACCAGGACGAGGAAGAGCGCGGGCAGCGGGCCTGCTCCGATGCCGGCAAGGACCGCACAGGGTACGACCATCGGTACCGGCGGGAGCAGGGCGAGCCCGGCCACTCCGACCATCGCCACCAGCTGGGAGACGACGAAGACGGTGCGGCGAGGGAGTTTCGCACCGAGCGCCGCGTACACACCGGCGCCCACGATGCCGCCCACGGCGAGGCAGGACACGACCAGGCCGAAGCCGCCCGGCGAGTCCTTGCCGACCAGATACACGGGGAGCACGAGGTTCTGGAGAGGTGCGAGGACCGCGATGCTCGCGGCCGACACCAGGGTGATCGTGCCGAGGGTGCGGTCGCCACGCAGCACGCCGACGCCGCGGCGGACATCGGCCCACGGGCCGGATGCGGCCTCGGCGCTCGGAACCGGGCGGCGACCGACGTGACGCCTATTGGATGCCTTCACCCTCCTTCTGCAGCATGCCGCAGCGGGCACTCGGTCGTCGCGGACTCCTTCGAGAAAGACGTCACCTACCCGGAGCCCAAGGTGAACGCCATCTGCGGCGGCTGGCTCGACGACTGGGTCAGCCCGCGGCGCGCGCTGATCGACGAGGGGCTGCTGCGCCGGGACGCCGCCGCCCAGTACGAGCGGGTCTGACGAGGCCGCCGCCATGACCGTCGTCCGCGCCGGTGAACCGCACGAACCGGCCGATGTGGTGGCCCGCCCCTGGCACTCCGCCGCCGAAGCGAGCCCCTTCGCGCGGCGGCGAGGGTTCCTGGCCAAGGAGGGCCAGGTGGTGGCCGAGCCGGCCGCGGACGGGCGGAGGGGCCCGGCGCGGACCGTACGCCTCGATCTCGCCCTGACGGAGGGCACAGGGATGCCGGCCGCCGAACGGGTCCGGGCCGTGACGGAGGGAGCCAGGCTCGCGCTGTACCGGTACGACACCTTCCGCTCGGCCCGGCCGCTGCCACCGCCCGTCGAGGTGCGTGTGACGGGCGGCGCACCCGAAGCTCTCGCGGAGGCGCTGGCCGGGGCCGAGGGCACCTGTCTGGCCAGGGACCTGGTCAACTCCCCGCCAGGAGTGCTCACTCCGGCCTCCTTCGCCCACCGGATCGAGGCCGCGGCAGCGGAGGCCGGCCTGTCCTGCGAAGTGTACGAAGGGCCGGCCCTCGCACGGCTGCGGCTGGCGGGTCTTGCGGCCGTGAGCCGGGGCTCGGCGGAACCCGCGCGGTACGTGGAGCTGGTACACGAACCCGCACAACCACCCGCGCACACGGTGGCCCTGGTCGGCAAGGGGGTCACCTGCGACTCCGGCGGACTCTCGCTCAAGCCTTCGGACGAACTCCACACCATGTCGGACGGAGAGCTCGACCAGGGTCGAGCCAACGCTGGTCCGTCCAGGGCTTGAGGTCGACAGAGGAGCGGCGTTACGTAACCCTTTGTCAGGGAACCCGGAACCTCGCGCACGTCGGCCCGCGCTGTGCGTGCGATTCACACTCGTCGTCCTGTGTTCCGTCGCCCGCGTTGAGGGCCTCGATGCTGATACCCGCAGCCTGTGGTGGAAGGGACATCGGCATCCTGACCCGCTGCTCGACCACGCCCTTGTCGTTGGGTCTGAGCTCACTTGAGTAGGCGTCGACCGAGTCGTAGACAGGATCGGACAAGTTGGCTTTTACAGCATTTACAAACACCTGGATGCTGGCTCCTGTCTCGACGCCGTCAGCATGAACATCGAAACTCAGTTTCAGATTGGACCGGGGGCCGTCGACTTTGATGTTGGTGATGGTCGGCCGGCCGTTTCCCCCAGCAGCCTTGGCCGCGCCGATAACCGCCACGCCCAGAGCCACCATGTAGAAGATCACCCCGAGAATGAGCACCACGGTCTCCCACAGGTTGCCGAGCCGTGTGGGATGGACGAGCAGAGCCACAATGCTGCACACGATGGCGAGGATGGCGCAGAGCGAGGCCACATAGATGGGCCACGACTCGTTGTTGAGGGCAACGAACACGACGTCGCTGCTGAGGCCAAGCAGGGTCATGACGCCGGCAACGGCGACGAGGGCGCCGGCCAGGATCTTGGCAACGTCGTCCAGGCGCTTTCCGATCCTGGCCTGGATCTCTTCGTGCGTCGGGGCATTTTCTTGTTCGCTGCCCCTCTTCGGGACCCCGCTCATTGCGCTCCTCCTGACCGAAGGTCCTGGGCGGTCAGCCGGTCAGCCGGTCAGCCGGTCTGCCGGTCTGCCGGTCTGCCGGTCGTCCGGCTGACGTCCGGCCCTCGTGGAAGACGCTAGTTCGCGCGCGCCTCTCAGCGACCCGGGGCTGGGCCGGACAGCGGAACGATCAGGTGCTTGAGGGGAGTGGCTGGGGGATCGCTGAGCGCGGAATGGCCCGGACCAGTGCCGCCGATGGTGTCCGCAGTCCAATCGACCGGCAGGACGTCGGGGCCGCGCACCGTGCCCATAAACACCGATCCTTCCTTCACGACGACCTCCGGAAGGCCCTGATCGAGGGCTACGACAGCGTGGCGGAGAATTGGGCCCTGCCTCCTGGTATGTCATGAGTGGATGATCGAGCCGTCTGCCGCCGCGCAACTCCGCCGGATCGCCCGTCGTCGGGCCGCCAGGGATCGCCGACGGCAACGGAGCCGCCCCCTCGGGCCGGGCCGGGACACCGGTATCAGCCGACTGACGTGGGTGGCACTCGCGGCGTCCATGCTGCCGGGGCTGGCTGCACTGGTCGCCCTGCTGTTCACATGGATGTCGGTTGGACAGACCAACAAAGATCTGCAGATCTCCGAGCAGGGGCAGATCACCACCCGGTTCAACGCCGCGATCACCAACCTGGGATCAGCATCGTTGGATGTGCGCCTCGGGGGAATCTACGCCCTGCAACGCATCATGCAGGACTCCTCCAGGGATCAGAGCACTGTCGTCTCGGTGCTGTCCGCGTTCGTACGCCGGCACGCTCCCGTTCCGGACAATGGCTTCAAGCCGGCAGAGGACCACAGACCCCCTGCCGACGTGGCGGCTGTGGTTTCCGTGCTGGGCAACCGGTCCGCCGACCGGGAGGTGACCCAGGACGGGAAGCCGCTGTACCGAGTTGATCTGAGCAGCGTCGATCTGCGCGGCCTTGAGCGCGAAGTGGGCCTCACAGAAGGCGGCACGCGCAGACGCAGCACCTTCCGCTTCGCGTTCCTCACCTGGGCGGACCTCCGACACGCAGGCCTCGAGAATTTCGACCTCTTCGACGCGTCCCTCGACAACGCGAACATGTCCGACGTGAACCTGCAGGACACGGACCTCCGGAAAGCACATCTCGGAGGCGCCAATTTGACCAACGCGCGCTTGGGCGCGGCCGACATGACCGGCGCGGAACTCGTCCGGGCGAACCTTCACCACGCGCACCTGAGCAGGGCCGAAGAAACCAACGAAACCAGCGAGGCCGACTCGAGCGCCGACCTGACCCGCGCGGACCTGACCGGCGCGGACCTGAGCGCCGCAGACCTGCGCGGCGTGGTCCTGATCCAGGCGGACCTGACCGGCGCCGACCTGCGCGGCGCGGACCTGACCCGTGCAGACCTGAGCAACGCAGACCTGAGCAACGCAGACCTGACCGGGGCGAAGATGTCGGGCGCGCAGACGGCGGGCGCGATCTTCGAGGGCGCACGCGGAGTGCCTCCTCACAGCCGTGGCAGCTCGCCGTGATCCTCCGGCAGCCGCACGCGGACGGCCCGGTACACGACGATCCGCGGCTGTCGGCGGTGCGGGACGAATCTACGACGACGGACGTGGCCGCTCATGGAGACAACCACATCGGACCGCTCTCGCACGACATCACGAATTCAAGCTCAGTAGCCGAAACAGGTAATCCGGAAGAGGGTATCCGCCAACTCAACGATGTGATCCGCAGAGCAACCGCGGCTTCACGATCCTCAGCATCCGCGTACCCTCGCCACTCGCTACGACCATGCCCGCTGGGCAAGCCCCTGAACGCCGGACCGGCCCAGGCACTGTCCGGCGGATCATGTGGCCGTGTTGGCACCAAGTTAGTTTTTGCGGGCCGGACTGCGCCCGGTTGCGAGGCGTTTCTGCCCCTCGGGCATGGGCAGGACTGCCAGTGCGGTGTCTGCAATGTTCCGCAGCGTCTCCGGGTCCAGGCCGGCCTTGCCTACCGCCTCGATACCGCGGACCACCGTCAGCAGCAGTGCCGCCAACCGCTCCGGATCCGCAGCGCTATCGATGTCGCCGTGGCGCTGGGCGGCGCTGATCTCCGTCCGCAGCAGGGTCAGCAGTGCCGTCATGGTCTCGGCCGACCGTCCGGCGACCGTCGGATCGTGCTGGGCCAGTTCCGCCGCGCCCTTGGCCAACAGGCACCCGCGGCGCTCGGTGTCGGAGGCGGTGTTCTCCGCCATTAGGTGCACGTATCCCGACAGCCGGGCCAAGGCCTCTGCGTCCGGGCCACCTGCCAGCCGCCCTTCGGCCACCTCAACGACTGCGGTGCACCAGTCGTCAAACACACGGTGGAACAGCTTGCCCTTGTCGCCGAATGCGCCGTACAGGCTGCCCTTGCCCAGGCCGGTCGCCTGGGCGATGTCGTCCATCCGGGTTCCTGCATAGCCGGTCGCCCAGAACTGTTCCCGGGCCCGCTCCAGGACTTGGCGTTCGTCGAATGCGCGTGGTCTCGGCATGGTCTCAGCCTATCCATTCTTGACTCGATCGTCCATTACTGGCTACGTTATGGACGATCCATTCCACAACTGAAGGGGTTCGACATGCCAGGCGTGCTGCACGAGAAGGTGGCCGTGATCACCGGAGGGACCAGCGGGATCGGGCTGGCCATCGCCCACCGCTTCGTCCGGGAGGGCGCACGGGTCTTCGTGACCGGCCGGGACATCGACCGCCTCGAAGCGGCAGTCAAGGAGATGGGTCCTGCGGCCACCGGCGTACGATCCGACGTCTCGGTCCTGGCCGACCTGGACGCGCTCTACGCGCGAGTCCGCGAGGAGGCCGGACGCATCGACGTGCTGGTGGCCAACGCGGGAATCGTCGCGGACGCCGCGCTCGGCGCCCACACCGAGGCGAACGTCGACCTGACACTCGCCGTCAACGTCAAGGGCCCACTATTCACCGTCCAGAAGGCGCTTCCGCTGCTGGCGGAGAACGCCTCCATCCTGGTCATCGGCTCAAGCAACAGCGTGCGCCCCAATGAGCACCTCGAGGTCTACAGCGCCTCGAAGGCAGCGTTGAGCAACCTCGTGCACAACTGGGCCCGGCAGTCACGGGAGCGTCGATTCCGGGTCAACGTCCTCAGCCCGGGACCCACGCGGACCCCTGCCCTGCTGCGCGCCGCGGGGCCGGACGTCGACCGGTTCGCCGAGGCCGTCGTGCCACTGGGGCGACTGGCCGACGCCGAGGAAATCGCCGAGGCCGCCCTCTTCCTGGCTTCGGACGCCTCGTCGTTCGTCACCGGCGCCGAACTCTTCGCCGACGGCGGCTACACCCGGGCCTGAACGACGGCCGGTGGTGCGCATCCGGTTCCCTCGAAGCGATGGGGCGCACTCCCGGCCGCGCGTGTGCGTCGTACGAGGCCCAGTGCGCTCGAAGCAACGAGATCGTGGCCGCGGCCGCTTTGGATGACGTCGGCCGCCACCCCGACTGCCGGTCCGGCAACGCCGGCCTCCGCTGGGTGCTCATCTATCTCGTCGAGGAGACCGGACGGCACGCGGGGCACGCGGACATCGTGAGGGAGCTGCCTGACGGGGCGAAGGGGTACTACTAGGTCTCTCCGGTGGGTCACGACCGGAGCCAAAGTCGGATCGAGGCAACGGTGACGGTGCCGTAGAAGACGTAGGCGTGTTTGTCGAACCTCGTCGCCACAGCCCGGAAGCCCTTAAGGGCATTGATCGTCCGCTCCACCTCGTTCCTGCGTTTGTAGATCGTCCTGTCGAAGCCGGCGGGCCGACCGCCCTTGCTGCCTTTGTGCTGTCGGTTGGCCCGCTGGTTCTTCGGTTCGGGGATCGTGTGCTTGATCTGGCGTCGCCGCAGGTAGCGGCGGTTGCGGCGGGATGAGTAAGCCTTGTCTCCGCCGAGGCGGCCAGGCCGAGTCCGCGGTCGCCCGCCATCCCGGCGGGCGACACGGACACGCTCCATGACCGGGATGAGCTGCGGAGCGTCGCGCCACTGCCCCGGGGTGATCAGCAAGGCGAGTGGGCGGCGTCCGCCCTCACCGGCAAGGTGGATCTTGCAGGTCAGGCCGCCCCGTGAGCGTCCCAGGCCCTCATCGGGGCGGTGCTGCAGGGGCGTGTGTCTTTTCCCGGAAGCCGCGGGGGTTTCTTACGTGCTCCCGCAGCGTGTTGGTGGGCCCGGCAGGAGGTGGTCCACGCTCACCATGGACCAGTCGATGCGGCCTTCCGCGTCAGCATCGGCGAGTACAGCCGCGAAGAGCTTGTCCCATGTGCCATCCGCTGACCAACGCCGATGCCGCTCGTACACGGTCTTCCACCGACCGAAACGCGCAGGCAGATCCCGCCACGGTACCCCGGTGCGCTGCCGGAACAGAATCCCGTTGATCACCCTGCGATGGCTCTCCCAACGGCCCCCGCGCTGACCGGACTTCGGCAGATGCGGCTTCAGCCGGGCCCATTCTTCATTTGTGAGATCTCCGCGCCCCATGAGCATGCCAACGAACCAAGGCTGCGGCAGTCACAAGATCCGCCGGACACGGCCTAGCATGGAGGAATGGGCGGTGACCTCGTCACGCTGTTCCTGGCCGGCGATGTGATGCTCGGCCGCGGAGTCGACCAGATCCTTCCGCACCCCGGCGATCCGAAGCTCCCGGAGTCGTACATCAAGGACGCCCGCGCCTATGTGGAGCTGGCCGAGGCGGCGAACGGCGTGATTCCCCTTCCTGTCGACTTCCCCTGGCCCTGGGGCGACGCGCTGGACGTGCTCGCCGCGGCGGCGCCCGACGTCCGGATCCTCAACCTGGAGACCGCCGTCACGCAGAACGACGAGATCGCGCCTGGCAAAGAGGTCTGTTACCGGATGCACCCGGCCAACCTGCCCGGTCTGGCCGCCGCCCGTCCGCACGTCTGCGCCCTGGCCAACAACCATGTGCTGGACTACGGCCGCCGCGGGCTGGAGGAGACCCTCGACGCCCTGGCGGACGCGGGTCTTCGCTCGGCCGGGGCGGGTCGGGACGCCGACGAGGCCCGGCGTCCCGCGATCGTCCCTGTCACAGGCGGTCGGCGCGTCCTGGTCTTCTCCATGGGAATGGCCTCCAGCGGCATACCCGGCAGCTGGGCCGCCACGGCACAGCGCAGTGGGGTCGACTTCGTCGCCGAGCCGTCGGACGCCGCCGCCCGGATCGCCGCCCGGCTGCGTCCAGCCAAGCGGCCGGGCGACATCGTGGTCGTCTCGGTCCACTGGGGCTCCAACTGGGGCTACCTCGTCCCGCGTGACCAGGTGCGCTTCGGCCATGCGCTCATCGACGGTGGCGCGGACGTCGTGCACGGGCACTCCTCGCACCATCCGCGGCCGTTGGAGTCGTACCGGGGAAAGCTCATCACCCATGGCTGCGGCGACCTGATCAACGACTACGAGGGCATAGGCGGCCGCGAGGAGTACAGAGACGACCTCCGGCTGCTGTACTTCGTCACCGTGGACCCGGACGACGGCAGGTTCCACGACGTGCGCATCGCCCCGATGCGGTCCCGGCGGATGCGGCTGGAGCGCGCGACGGTCGAGGACTCCCAGTGGGTGCGGGACGTTCTGGGCCGGATCAGCCGGGCCTACGGCTCGCGCGTCGACCGGAACCCGGACAACACCCTCACCGTCCGGCCGTCCCAGGGGCCGCAGGCGTGAGCGGGACCATGCACTCGACGGCGAGCGCGGACTGCTCGGCGACGCATATGCCCGGCGCGCCGTTGGCGCGTGTCCAGGACTCACCGGGCTCCGGGCCTCTGGACCGTCTCCGCAAACGGCCGCCCGGCGCGCACAACGGGCACGCGCACAACGGACAGTCGGGACTCGAGTACCTCACCTCACCCGGGAGGCGACCATGCACTTCACAGACCGAACTGACGCGGGCCGGCGACTTGCCGCCCGGCTGAACCACCTCAAAGGTCAAGACCTGGTGGTCGTGGGACTTCCCCGCGGCGGCGTCCCGGTCGCTGCGCAGATCGCAGAGGCCCTGGGCGCTCCGCTCGACGTCTGCCTCGTACGCAAGCTGGGGGTGCCCTTCCAGCCGGAACTGGCCATGGGCGCCATCGGCGAGGAAGGCGTGCGCGTCGTCAATGAACCGGTGGTACGGGGCATGGGTGTGACGGACCGTGATCTGGCGGCAGTGGAGGAACACGAGCGCGGCGTCCTGGAGCACCGCGCCCGCCGCTATCGGGGCGAGCGGCAGCCGGTCCGGTACGAGGGACGGACGGTTCTGGTGGTGGACGACGGTCTGGCGACCGGCTCCACGGCACTGGCGGCCTGCCGGATTGCGCGCGCCCGCGGCGCGTCGCGGATCGTGCTGGCGGTTCCCGTGGCGCCGCACGACTGGTCGGCCCGCCTCGGAGGCGAGGCGGATGAAGGCGTCTGTCTGCACACCCCCCGGCAGTTCCACGCGATCGGTGAGTTCTACGCGGACTTCGGGCAGACGAGCGACGAGGAGGTCGTCGCCTGCCTGAAGCACAATCGCGCGGCGCACGCCACGTCCGCCGCGCCGGCCGCGGGCAGCGCCTCGGAGCGCGATTCCCTGCCCTTTGACAGGTCGGTCCGGATACGGGACGGAGGCGCCGCGCTCGACGGGCGGCTCGCGATGCCCCGCGGTGCCCCCGGGGTCGTCCTCTTCGCCCACGGCAGCGGCAGCGGCAGGAAGAGCCCACGCAACCGCTTCGTCGCCACCGAGCTGAACCGCGCCGGTCTGGGCACCCTTCTGTTCGATCTGCTCACCGAAGCCGAGGCGGTGAACCGGGACAACGTGTTCGACACGGCGCTGCTCGCCCGCCGCCTGACCCAGGCGACCGAATGGCTGCGTGAGCAGCCCGACACCCAGGGCATGGAGTTCGGTTACTTCGGCGCCAGCACAGGCGCCGCCGCCGCGCTGTGGGCTGCGGCGGAGCCCGCGGCGGACGTCACGGCAGTCGTCTCCCGCGGAGGCAGGCCAGACCTGGCCGGCCCCAGGCTGCCGGAGGTAAAGGCTCCCACGCTGCTCATCGTCGGGGGCCGCGACCACCTGGTGCTGGACCTCAACCGGCAGGCCGCAGCGCGCCTGAGCTGCGAGCATCAGCTGGCCATCGTCCCCGGTGCCACTCATCTCTTCGAGGAACCCGGCACCCTGGAATCGGTCACCGAGCTGGCCACGGACTGGTTCCGCAGGCACCTGGCCGGCCCGCGGTAGAAGGCCACCGCGGGTGGGTGCCAGGGTGGATCCACAGTGCTTAGCCAGTTGCAGAGTAAGCGGATGGTCTTTTAGCTGCCGCTATTACGCCCCAGGCGGCGGGCCGTTCGCAGGCCCGCTCGCGTGCCTCGGAGACGACGAGGCCCGACGAACTCACGCGCGCGAAGAGGGCCTTCGTCGTGGTGGCGCAGGAATGCACCCGGCCCCGGTGACGCCCTTAGCTGAGACGGACACCCGCAATCCGTGCGACCGACTTCGACTCCGATTCCGACTCCGGCGTCCACTCACCTTTTGTTTCCTGCTCAACTCGCCCCGCGGGACACGGCCTTGATCAAGGCGAAGCGCACGTCACGCACGTTCCCCGCCGTTACGGTTGGTTTCGGTTGGTTTCCAGGCCGGGGCTGTGGTCGCCCGGCGGGCGGCGCGTAGGAACGGGGAAGCGCCGGATGCTGGAGCTCATATCGCTGGCGACGGTCACGGCGATGCTGACAACCGTGGGTGCGGGGCTGGGCAACGAGGCGGGCAGGAACGCGGCCCTGATGATCGGCGGGTTGGCCCGTCGGATCGCGGGGCGAGAGGTTCCGGCTCCGCAGCGGCCCGCCGAATGGGAGGCACTGGCCCAGCTGTTGTACGAAGGAGCGTCGCGCAGTCCGGAGCACGCCCGGGGGCTGGCCGAGGTGGAGGCGGTGGTCAGCAGGGCGTTGGTCCAGGTGCGTATCCGCACTTCTCCTCAACTGCCCGGCGGCCTGAGGGGATTCGTCGATCGCGACAAGCAGATGCGGCTGCTTACGCGCGAGGCGTCCCGCAAGTTCGACGGACGTGCTCGAAGGGCGCATCTGTACGGGCCTGAGGGGATGGGCGGCACATCCCTGGCTCTGCGCTGGGGCTGGCGCTAGCTGCAGCGGTATCCGGACGGGCAACTGTACGTGGACCTGGCCCGGGTGCCGGATCCCGCCATGGCTCTCCGGCAAGCCCTTCGCAGCCTCGGGGTGGAATCGGAGGGCATCCCGCCGGGTCTGGAGGAGCGGATGGATCTCTTCCGCCGGCTTGTCGCGGACCGGCGGCTGCTCATCGTTCTCGACCACGTGCAGACAGCCGCGCAGGCGGCACCTCTGCTCACCTCGGCGCCAGAAGTCTTCACCATCATCGTCGCCCACCGCCGTCTTCCCCATGCGGACGCCGAACCGATCGAGATGGTGCCGCTGCCCGAGAGCTACGCCGTCGAGCTGCTCACCGAAGTCGCGGGCAAGCGGACCGTGAAGGAAGCCCGCGCCCGCTCCATACTGCCGCAGGTGCTCGCCCAATGCGGCGGATCTGCTTACGCGTTGAGGACGTTCGCGTCGCTGCTGGAAGCGCGTCTGGGAGAAGAAGGGACCTCCGCCATGCCCGGGAACGAGCCTGCCTACGCCGCCGCCCAGGAGCAGTACCGCACGCTCGGTCCGACCGCCGCCCGGCTGTACCGGCTCTCGGCACTGTGGCCGTGGCCGGCGCTCAGCCCGGCCATGGCAGGGACCATGGCCGAGGTCGGGGAGGCCGAGGCGGCCCCTCTGCTCGCCGAACTCGTGGAAAACCTGATGTGCGGTCTGTCCGGTCCACACCGTCAGACCGCCTGCCAGACCCGCGGGGTCCTTGCCCAGGGCCAGCCAGGCGTGCAACGCCGAGACGTACACGGCCGGGTCGGCTGCCTGCGGGTCCGCGTCGAGACGCAGGAGCGCTCCGTCCCTGGTCCGCACCACACAACTGCCGGCGGCGGTGACGTACGCGGCGAGTGCGCAGCCCGGGTGGCGTTCCAGCACCTCCGCAGTCCAGTACTCGGGCGGGCCGAGCCTCGGGTCGTCGGGACCTGTTCGGGGTGCGACAGCACCAGTACGTCCGCGACCGGGGTGCCATCCGCCAACAACCACTCGGGCGAAAGCCCAAAGACGGGCCCGGTCTCCGGTCTTCGGATCTCCGGAGCGTCTTATTATATCCCACACCATGTGAAACTATGATCAATTCACCCTGAATGGCGTCGAGTTCGCCCCCGAAACTCGCCGCCAGAGCCAGATCCACCGGGGTATGCAGCGCCTGATCCCAGGGCAGCACCGGCACACCCACGCGCGTGAGCAACTCGCCCACCCCTGCCTGGAACGGTGAGGAGCCAGCGCAGGTCGCGAGAAGTTGCACCCGCAGGTCATCACGGAACAACGGCAGCACATCCAGCAAGCGGGTGGCCGAGGTGACGTTGTGGACGATCAGCAGCACCTTCCGGCAATGCCCGCGAGTTGCCCAGCCGGTCGATCCACGTCCGACCGGCACGCGGAGCCATCCTGTCGGTCCCTCGGTCACCCAGCCCCCTTGTACTCCGCATGGCGGCGGCCCCCACGCATGAGCAGCCACGATAACCAAGCCGGTGAAACCGTATGCAGGGCACCGTCTCCAGTCGACGAGCGCCTCCACGATGGCCCGTTACCTCGTACCCGTGGCGTCCTGGGTACCCGTCCCGCCTGCGGCGCTCAGGGAGAAGGTCTCCTGTTTTCCGGGAGGCCGACGAACTGGGCCAGTAGCAGGGCCACGTCGTCCTGCTCGATGCCTGGGTCGAGGATGCCCAGGACGCTGTCGCAGGCCGCCTCCAGGGAGGTGTGGGGTTGGGACAGTTGGGAGCAGAGGCGTTTGAGGCCGTCGCTGATGTCCTGGCCGCGGGTTTCGATGAGGCCGTCGGTGTAGAGGGCGAGCACCGAGCCGTCGCGTACGTCGAACTCCACTTCCTCGAACTTCACACCGCCGACGCCCAGCGGCGCCCCGGACGGCATGTCCAGGACTTGGACGCTGCGGCCGCCCTCGGCAGTGGGCTCCGGCTGGATCATCAGGGGCGGTACATGTCCGGCTCTCGCCATGACGCAGCGCCTGAGGGAGGGGTCGTACACGGCGTAGACGCATGTCGCCATGAGTGCCTCGTCCGGGTCGTGGGCCAGGTCGGTGGCGATGTCGTCGATGTGCTGGAGGAGTTGGGCGGGCGGGAGGTCGAGTACGGAGAGGGTGCGTACGGCGGTGCGCAGCAGGCCCATGGTGGCGGCGGCGCGCAGACCGTGGCCGGTGACGTCGCCGATGACCAGGGCCACCCGGCCTCCGGCGAGCCGGGTGACGTCGAACCAGTCGCCGCCGGCCTCGTTGCCGGCGCTGCCGGGGACGTACCGGAAGGCGATGTGTACGCCGGGGGGTTCGGGGATGTGCTGGGGCATGAGCGCGCGCTGGAGCATGAGCGCGCCCGCGCGCTCGCGTGTGTAGAGGCGGGCGTTGTCCAGTGACGTGCTGGCGCGGTCGGCCAGCTTCATGGCGAAGCCCAGGTCGGCATGGTCGAACGGGGGGCTGTCGTTCGCCCGGTGCACCACCAGCAGGCCGAGCACCACGCCTCCCGCGCGCAGCGGCAGCATCATCGTCGAGTGGACGCCCAGCTCCCGCGCGGCCCGGCTCCTGGGGTCGCCCGGGTAGGTGGCGGACCGCAACCGCTCGGGGGAGTCGAGGAGTTGGGGGACGCCGCTGCTCAGCGCCTCGCCGGCGGCCGAGTCCTCCGCGACGTTGATCGGCTGGCCCAGGCGCAGCATTCGCTCGACCGTGGGATTGTGCTGCGTCCAGGCGACGCCCAACTGGATGAGGGGGGTGCGGTGGGTGGGTGCATGCTGGGGAAGTTCACCGTCGGTGACCACTGACTCGAGCAGGACGACCCCCGCGTAGTCGCTGAACCCGGGGGCGAGTGTGCCGGCCAGGCGCTCGGCGATCATGGGGATGTCGAGCAGGTCGGCGACGCGTGATCCGACCTCGTTGAGCAGCGAGAGACGCTGGCGGACGAGTTCGTTCTCGCCGGCGGTCCGGTGGCGTTCCGTGACGTCCGTGAGGGTGCAGGCGACGCCGATCACCCGGTGTTCCGTATCCTCCAGGCGGTTGCAGGACACGGAGCAGAACCCCTCCCCGCCCGGTCCCGGCAAGGTCACGTCGGTCAGGGAGCGGCCGGTTCTGAGCACCTGGCGTTGCAGGTCGAGGAGCAGATGGCCGGCGGGCTCGTCGATCACCTCGTCCACGCTGTGGCCCAGGTGGTCCGCGAGTGGGCGGTGGTCGAGCCGGGCCAGTGCCTTGTTGGCCCTGACGCACCTCAGCTCGTTGTCGAAGATCGCGACGCCCAGCGGGGACGATTCCAGGAACGACTCCAGCGCGGCCGAGTCGGCCGCCTTCCGGCCCGGCCGACTCGTCTCGGTGAGTGACGCGTGGACGAACGCTCTGCCGTCCTCGTCGAGGAGGCGGGACGAGCGCACCTGGACCCGGACGGGCCGGCCGTCCCGGTGCCGCAGGGGCAGGAGGCCGTTCCAGCACTCGCGGCTCAGCAGCCCGGTGAGGATGGCGGAGCGGGCTTTCGGGTGAACGCTCCTGGGGTCCATGAGGTGGCCGAAGCCGCGGCCCAGGACATGTTTGCCCGTCCAGCCCAGCATGTCCTGGGCCGACCGGCTCCACAGTCTGATGCGGCCGGTGGCGTCCAGGACGACGACCACGGTGTCCGGTGCGAAGGCCGTGGGATCCGGCACGCCGCGAGAGTGGCCCGGGTCGCCCTCCGCTACGTCGGAGGCATGCGATGGGAAGGTCACCCGTCACCTCCCTCCCCGGAATTTCGGGCGCGTGTCTGATTATTAACCCATATGGTGGGTAATGATAAAAAGATCCGGGGCTGGTGGCCGCCACAGCCTTGCCGTCCGAGGCCGGTCCGCCGACGGTGAGGCGCCGGTGGGGGCAGAGAGGGGAGCCCGTCGTGAAGCGCTTGCTCGGCGTCGAGATGGGTGTCGACGAGTTGAGGTGGGCGCTGATCGTGGGGGACTCGGTCGAAGCGAAGGGCAGCGCCGGAACCCCTCGGGCGGGGCTGCTGCACGCCATCGACGCCGTGGCCCGGACGGCCCGGGAACACCGTGCGGACCGGCTCGGAGTGGCGGTCCCCGGGGATCTGAACCGCGAGAGCGGGCTCGTCGGAGCGGGCAGTATGAACCTTGTCGGTCCCTGGGCCGGATACCCGCTGCGGGACGAGCTGGCGTACCGGGTCGGATGCCCGACGGAGATTCTCAACGACGCGCGCGCGTTCGGGCACGGCGAGCTCGTGCTGGGCGCGGCGAAGGGTCTGGAGAACGTCATTTTCATCATGCTGCACAGGGGCGGCGTGGGCGGTGCCTACGCGTTCCAGGGGCGGATCCTGGCGAGTGCGGACGACCGCGTCGGCGAGTTCGGCCACATCACCGTGGAGCCCGACGGCGCCCACTGTCCGGGCTGCGGTGGCCGGGGATGCCTGGAGACCTTCGCCAGCGGCCAGGCCATCGTCCGCCGGTTCCGGGCCCGCTCCAGCTGGAGTCCGTCCGGGGTGGCCGCGGTGACCGAGGCCGCCGAGGACGGCGACCGTACCGCCGTGGACGTGCTCACGGAGAGCGGACGTGCTGTGGGCATCGTGCTGAACAGCCTGGCCGCCGCCTTTCCCACCCAGGCGGCGGTGGTGGGCGGCGACATCGCGTCCGCCGCGCTGCCCTGGATGTCGGACGTGATCAGGGCCAGGCTCGCCGAACGTCCGGCCTCCACTCTGCAGCCGGACCTCCTGCCCGCCTCGCTCGGCGTCTGGGCGCCGGCGCTCGGGGCCGCTCTGACCGTCGCCGTCCCGAACGACTCGGCGCGCGACGCGGTCGAGGAGGCGGTCCAGGGGAACCCGGTCGAGGAGGCGGTCCAGGGGAAAGTGAGCGAAGGGTGAGTCCTGGGCCGCGCCGTCGGCCGCCGCCCGCCGGGAAGCGGGGCGACACGACCGGCGTCATCCGAAGATGTGTGCTTCCCCGCGGCGACCCGGGCCGGAAGGGCGGGCGCCGGGACGAATCGGTTCCGCGTGCGGAACACCGTCGAGCACCGTCGCACATACCCGGCGGCGAGGTGAGTGACCATGCATCCGACCCATGACGCTCCCCAGGGCGGGGGCGAGGGTCTCGCCGACCTGACGGCCGCCGTGGCCGCCGTCGACGCGAACGGCCTCCTCACGGCATGGAGCCCCGGCGCCCGGCAGCTGCTCGGTTACGCGCCCTCCGACGTGATCGGCCGGCCGGCGTCCCGGCTGCTGGCCGGGGACCCGCCGGTGGCCGCCCTGCGGCAGGCGGCCGCGTCCCGCAGCTGGAGCGGCACGGTCGCGCTGCGCCACCAGGACGGCCACCGTCTGGAGGCGGACCTGCGGGCCTGGCCGGCGCTGGACGCCGACGGGCGGTCCCAGTGGTTCCTGGTCCACTCGCCCTCGGCGCGCACAGAGGGCGCGTACGGCGACCCCCGGCTGAGCGCGTACGGCGATCCGCGCCTCGTGGAGTGGGCCTTCGCGCTGTCCCCGCTCACCTTGGCGATCTACGACGTCGACGGACGGATCCTGCGGATGAACGCCGCGACACGCGGCCTGCTCGGCCTCGCGGAGGACAACGGGGAACACGGGGAAGAAGACAGGGAAGGTGAGGAAAACGAGGAAGACGCGGTGGTCGGGCAGGTCATCGAGGACCTGTACCGGGAGGCCCTGGCGCAGGGCGTCCCCTCCGCCCCGATCTTCTCCGAACATGTGACCGAGACGATGCGTCGAGTGGCCCGTACGGGTCAGGGGATCCGTTACGAGGTCTCCGCTCCGACGCCCGACTCCCCGGAACCGACCTGGTGGGCCTTCACCATGTCGCCCGTGGCGGATCGGACCGGCAGGGTGCACGGAGTGTTCACCGCCGGATGCGACATCACCGAGCAGTACGTGGCGCGGCGGCGCCTGGCCGTGCTCAACGACGCGAGCGCCCGGATCGGAACCACCCTGGACGTGACGCGTACGGCGGACGAACTGGCCGACGTGGCCGTTCCCCGGGTCGCCGACTTCGTCAGCGTCGATCTGCTCGACTCCGTGTTGCACGGCGGCGAGCCGCCTTCCGGCCCGGTCGAGGGGACCGTCGCCCTGCGCCGGGTCGCGCACCGGTCCACGACCCCCGGCGCGCCCGAGGCCGCGGTCGCGCTGGGAGCGGTGGACACCTACCCGGGCTACTCGCCGCCCGCTCGCTGCCTGGCCTCGGGCCGCCCCGTCCTGGCTGTGCGGGGCGACGACGACTTCGACCGGTGGGTCCGGGGGCACCCGACCAGGGCGGCCCGGGTACGCGACTACGGCGTCCGCGCGGTGATGGCGATACCGGTGCGGGCCCGGGGCACCACGCTAGGCGTAGCGGTCTTCGTGCGCGGGCGCCCCGAGCCCTTCACACCGGACGACCTGGTGCTGGCCGGTGAGATGGTGGCCAGGGCGGCGGTCTGCGTCGACAACGCCCGCCGCTACACCCGGGAGCGCTCCACCGTCCTCACCCTGCAACACAGCCTGCTCCCGGGGCAGCTGCCGCGACTGGAGGCCGTGGAGGTCGCCACCCGCTATCTGCCCGGCCGGTCCCAGGCGGGCCTGGGCGGCGACTGGTTCGACGTGATCCCGCTGTCCGGCGCCCGGGTCGCGCTGGTGGTCGGCGATGTCGTCGGCCACGGTATCCACGCGTCGGCGGCCATGGGACGGCTGCGTATCGCGGTGCGGACCCTCGCCGACGTCGATCTGGCCCCCGACGAGCTCCTCACCCACCTGGACGACCTGGTCGTCCGCCTGGCCGCCGAGCGCGTCAGCACCAAGGGCGACGCCCGCGAGGAGACGGCCACGCCCGCTGGGGCGGCCGACGACGGTGACGAGTGGGCCGGCCTCGACGAGTGGGGCCCCGAGGAGCGGGCCGCTCTCCACGAGATCGTCGGGGCCGTCGAGTCCACGGACCTCGCGGAAGCCGTCGGGGAGATGGCCGCCACGTGCCTGTACGCGGTGTACGACCCGGTCTCCCGCCACTGCACCGTGGCCCGCGCCGGCGGTCCGGTGCCCGTGCTCGTCCGGAGCGACGGCACCGTCGAACTGCTCGACTTCCCGGCGGGCCCCACGCTCGGTGTCGGTGGCCTGCCCTTCGAGGCGACCGAGCTGGAGGTGCCCGAAGGCAGCCTGCTCGCCTTCTACACCGACGGCCTGATCGACGCCCGGGCCGGCAACCTCGACGAGCTGTGCCGTGTCCTGTCCGATCACCACACGCAGTCGTTGGAGCGTCACTGCGACACGGTTCTCGAGCGACTGCTCCCCGCCGTCCCCACCGACGATGTCGCCCTGCTCATCGCGCGTACGCACTCTCTCGGTGACGACCGGGTCGCCACCTGGGACCTGGACCAGGACCCCTCCGTCGTCGCCATCGCCCGCAAGCGCGTGTCCGACCAGCTGGCCGTCTGGGGGCTGGAGGACCTCACGTTCGTCACGGAACTGGTGGTCAGCGAGCTGGTGACCAATGCCATCCGGCACGCCGAGGCCCCCATCGGGCTACGGCTGATCCTGAACCGGTCACTGATCTGCGAAGTCGCCGACGGCAGCAGCGGCGCACCGCACCCACGCCGGGCCCGGATCTTCGACGAGGGGGGCCGCGGCCTGCTCCTCGTCGCCCAGCTCACCGATCGCTGGGGGACCCGCCAGACACCGACCGGCAAGATCATCTGGGCCGAGCATTCCCTCCCCGGGACCTGATCGCCGGGGCCCCGCTGACCCCAGTACGCCTACTGAACCCCGTACGCCCGCTGAACCCCGTACACCCCCGTACACCCGCTCACCCCCGTACGCCCGCTCACCCCCGTACGCCCGCTCACCCCCGTACGACGGAACTCGCCACGCCCTGCACGAACCAGCGCTGGAAGACCGTGAACATCACCAGCACCGGGGCGACCAGCAGGACTCCGAAGGCCAGGATCTGGCCCCAGTCCGGGGGCTCCTGGCTCTGGAAGACGCTCATCTCCAGCGGCAGCGGCCGGACGGAGGGGTCGGAGATCATGAGCACCGGCCAGAGGAAGGAACCCCACTGGATCAGGAAGGTCAGGACCGCCACGGAGGCGAAGACGGGCCTGGACATGGGGATGACGATCGAGAAGAGGGTGCGCCACGCTCCCGCGCCGTCGATCCGGGCCGCTTCCTCGACGCTGCGGGGGATCCCGCCGAAGAACGTGCGGAACTGGTAGATCGAGAAGGCGTTGGCGATGAACGGCAGGGCAAGGATGTGCAGAGTGTTCCGCTCGCCGTTGAACAGGTAGAACAGCGGCACCGCCACCGACTCGAACGGCACCAGCATCAGCAGCAGTACGAGGAGGAACGCGCCGTCGCGTCCTCGCCAGCGCAGCCGGGACAGCGCGTACCCCGCCATCGAGTTGACCAGCAGCCCGCCCACGACCACCGTGGCCGCCACGGTGAGCGAGACGGCCATGAACTGCCAGAAGTAGCCGGTGCTCGGGGAGGACAGACTCTCGAACACCCCTTCGTAGTTGCGCAGCGTCAAGTGGGTGGGTACGAAGCCCGACAGCCCGTTCAGCACCTCGTCCTCGGGCTTGAAACTGCCGATGACCAGGTACAGCACCGGCAGGACGTGGAGGAGGGCGAGTACGCCCAGGGTGAGATACTCGCCGGTGCGGCGCGGTCTGCCGTACGGGCGCCCGTACCGGCTCCCGTCCCGGCGCCGGGGGCTCACGGGGCCTCGCTGTCGGCGCGTACGAAACGGCGTTGCAGGAGCGTCAGGGCGACGACGATGACGAAGAAGACCACCGTGATCGCGGAGGCCATCCCGATGTTTCCCTCGTCGAAGGCGACCGTGACGGCTTCGTACATGACGGTACGGGTGGCGTTCTCGTCGAGGCCTCCGCCGCCCTTGATCAGGATGTAGATCTGGTCGAAGACACGGAAGGCGAGTACCGACGTCAGCAGCGCGACGAAGACCAGGGTGTCGCGGATCCCCGGCAGCGTCACATGGAGGAACTGCTGCCGGCGGCCGGCCCGGTCGATCCGCGCCGCCTCGTACAGCTCCTCCGGGATCTGTTGCAGCCCCGCCAGCAGGATGACCATCTGGAAACCCACGCCCTGCCACACCGACAGCACCACGACGGACGCCATCGCGGTGGTCGGTGAGCCCAGCCAGTCGTAAGCGGTCCAGTGGCCGAAGGTGACGTACGACAGGACCGTGTTGAGCATGCCCTGGTCGGCGCGGGAGAGGATCAGCCGCCAGATGACGGCGACCAGCGCCATGGGGAAGACGACCGGCAGGAAGAACAAGGACCGGAAGACGCCGATGCCCTTCAGCCGGCGGTTGAGCAGCACGGCCAGTACGAGGGCGATGCCGGTCTGCAACGGGACGGCGGCGGCGGCGAACGCCAGGTTGTTGCGCAACGACCGCAGGAACCGGCCCGACAGGTCGGGGTCGGTGAACAGCCGCCGGTACTGCTCCAGCCCGAAGAACTCCGGGGGCCGTGGGGAGCCGAGCCGCACGTTGTAGAAGGACAGCACCACCGCGTAGCCGAAGGGCACCCCGACGAAGGCGATCAGACCGATCAGCGCGGGCGCCGACATCACGAGGCCGGCCACCCGGTCGGCGCCGCCGCGCGGACGGTTCCGGCCGCCGCCGGGCCGAGTGGTGCCGGGCCGGGTGGTGCCTCGGTGCGCCGTCACAGCCCGCCCCCACCCGCTCAGTTCAGCTTGTAGTCGTCGTTGTCGGCGTAGTCCCGGTCGATGGCGCGGGCCGCCCTGGACAGCGCGGACTTGGGGTCCGCGCCTCCGTAGATGGAGTTCACCGCGGAGCCGAACTCGCTGGTGATCACCGGGTACCCGGCGGTGACCGGCCGGGTGACGGCCACACAGGACTTGGTGATGTCCGAGTCGCCGCAGGACTTGTCGAGCTGTTCGGCGAACAGGTGGAGCGGGCCGCCGGTCTTGTAGAGCGGGCTCGTGGCGAGCACGGACTTGGTTCCGGGCGGCGCGCCGTTCGCGTCGGTCATGGCCTTCACCCGCTGGTCGCGCAGCAGGTAGTCCAGGAACGTGCCGGCCGCCTTGCCGTTCTTGGTCTGCGCGCCCATACCCCAGGCCCACGACCCCTGTCCGGTCTTGGGCCCGAGACCGAAGTCAGGCAGCGGCATGATGACGAGGTCGGAGCCGAGCGCCTTGCTGTACGCGGGGTAGAGCCAGTGGCCGACCCAGCTGAGCGCGACCCGCCTGCTCGTCATCGCGTTGCCGTCGGTGTTCGGGTCGATGTACGGCTTCCAGGACTGGAACTTCTTGAACGCCGCGACGGCGTCGGGGGTGTCCAGCACACCGGTCGCCTTGTTGTCCTGGATGAGTTTGCCGCCGGCCGACCAGAGGATGGGGGAGAAGCCGTACGTCCCCCATTCGGTGCCGAGGCCGTCGGCTTCCTGGATGTCCAGGACCTTGCCGTCGGAGTCCTTGGCGGCGAGTTTCTTCAGGGCGTTGTCGAACTCGTCGGCGGTCCAGGCCTCGGACAGGCTCTTCGGGTAGTCCACACCGGCCGAGTCCAGCAGGTTCTTGTTGCCGTACAGCCCGAGGGCCGAGTCGTACATGCCGAGCCCGTAGAGCTTCCCGTTCGCCGTGCCCTGGTTCTTGATCGCGTCGGTGGCGTTGTCGACGGTCTTGGAGGAGACGTACGAGGAGATGGGGGTGAGTTTCTGGCTGTAGACGAAGTTCGCCATGGTCGGACCGTCGAACTCCAGGACGTCCGGCAGTTCCGACGCCTGGGTGGCCGTGATGGTCTTGGTGTAGTCGTTGGCCGGGATGAGCTTCAGGGTCGCCTTGACGTCGCTCTGCGCCTTGTTGAACGACGCGACGGTGTTCTGGAGGACCTTGTCCTCACTCGCCTGGCCCTGATGCGCCCAGATGGTGATGTCGCCCTTGCCGCTGCCGCCTTCGCCCTGTGACGAGCCGCCTCCGTCCCCGCCGCACGCGGTGAGAGCCGCGACCGGCAGAACCAGTGCCGCACACAGCCTTGTGACCCGATGCCGACGTCGTCCGATCACACCGATCACACCGATCACACCGCTCACGACGAGCCTCCCGCCAACTGCCAGTAGACAGATATTTGTCAGCAAATGTCATGCTATTTGTGAGTGAGTCTCCGGCATCAGCGGGAGACACGCGCGTCGGCAGGACGGTCGATCGGCAGCACGATCGATCGACCGCACTGGTCGGCATGACGAGGACAGGAGCCGTTCATGCGCTACGCCCCGCCCGGCCTCTGTGTGAACGACTTCGCCCTGCTCTCGTACGACGGGGTCTACACGTTGCTCCACTTGCAGGGCCCCTGGACCGACCGCTTCGACCACCTGCACATGGAGACCTCGTACGGCAGAGCCGTCTCCACCGATCTGGTGGCCTGGGAGCCCGAGGGCACCGCGTTCGGCGTCGGACTGCCCGGCCGGTTCGACCAGCAGGCTGTGTGGACGATGCATCCGGTCCCGTACGGGGAGGGGCTGGCGATGTTCTACACGGGGGTCCAGGAGCTGACGGCCGGGGGCTGGCCGGTGCAGGCGGTGGGGTTGGCGGTTTCCGACCGCCGGGACGGGACCGGCTGGCGGCGCCGGGGCATCGGTCCGGTGGTACGCGCCGACCCCCGCTGGTACCGGACCGGCGAGTCCATGGGCTGGCGCGATCCGTTCGTCGTTCCCGACGACGAGGGGACCGGCTGGGTCATGGCCGTGTGCGCCAGTGACGTGTCCCTGCCCGTGGAGGTCAGCGGCTGTGTCGGCTTCGCCACGTCGCCCGACCTGACGCACTGGCAGGTGCGTCCGCCGCTGATCTCGCCCGGCGACATCGACCAGTTGGAGTGCCCGGTCCTGGAGCGGACGGAGGACGGCTGGCTGCTGCTCGGGTGCGTGGGCTACGCCAACCGTTTCGACGCCTGGTCGGCGCCCCGGCTGCGGGGGCCGTGGACGCATCTGGGCCCGGCGGGCCCGCCGGGCGCCTACGCACCACGGGTGATCGCGGCACCCGACGGCGCCCGGGTGGTGCTGCACACCACGCCCCGCCGGGTCGGTCTGCGGGACTCCGGCGAACTCTGCCGGGGCATGCTGGCCCAGCCCAAGGTGCTGACGGTCGCATCCGGCACGGCCCGACTGGAGTGGTGGCACGGTCTGGACGCCTGGCTGGAGGAGCCGACGGACCGCCCGGTCCCGCACGCGGTCGGGGACATCGACATCACCGGCTCGACCGAGGTGGTCCTGCGTACGGACAACGGCAGCCCGGCGCTCGTGGTCCACTGCGACGCCACACACGTACGGGTGACCGGCACCGGCGGAACCCCCCTCCAGGAGGCGGCGCTCACCGAGCCTGTCCGGCGGCTGCGCATCCTGACCGTCGGCGAGTACGTCGAGGTGTACGCGGACGGCGTCTTCATCCTGACCACGCTGTGCTACTCGGGCCGGCCCGTGTCCTGGACGGCGACCGTGGGCGAGCGTGTCCGCCCTGTGCCGGTGCGCCCGGTGCGCCTGCCGGTCCCACCCCGCGACGACGCGTCGGCGATCTGGCCGGGGGCGACCGCGTAACCCCGGGTGCCGTCGAGCGCTCACTGTCGCCACGGTCATGGACCGCTGAGCGGAACGGGACATGACACGTGCGTTCGGCCGCGCCACGCTTACGGACCACCACCTGACCGTTCTGACGGTTCTGGCGAACGGTGCTACGCCCGTACAAGCGTTTGAGAGCAGGGGTGTGAAGACGATGGAGACTCCGCGGCTGGAACTGCGCGTACTGGGACCGTTGGAGGCCGCCGTGCACGGTCGGCCCGTGGCTCTCGGCGGTCCCCAGCCGCAGGGCGTCCTGGCCCAGCTCGCGGCTGTCCCCGGCCGGACGGTGGGCGTGTGGGCGCTGGTGGACGAGTTGTGGGGGGCGCGCCCTCCGAAAGGCGCGCACCGGACAGTGCGTACGTATGTCTCGAGGCTGCGCGCGGCACTGCGCCACACCGGCGGTGCCGACGCGGCGACGGTGCTGGTCACCCGTCCACCGGGCTACCAGCTGCGGATGGATCCGGCGGCGGTCGACGCTGTGCGGTTCGAGCGGCTGGTGGCATCGGGCCGGCAGATGTTGGGCACACAGCCCTGGCAGGCGTTCGAGCTGCTGTCCACCGCGCTCGGGCTGTGGCGTGGCGATGCCTTCGCCGAGTTCCGCCATCTGCCCGCGATCGCCGCGAGGTCGACGCAGTTGGAGCAGCTCCGGCTGTCGGCGACGGAGACGCGGATCGAGGCCGCACTCGTACTGGGACTGGACGCCCAGGCGGCCGTAGAGCTGGAAGGGCTGGTGCGGGCCCATCCCACACGGGAGTTGCTGTGGGGACAGTTGATGATCGCGTTCTACCGCCTGGGGCGGCAGGCTGATGCCCTGGCCGCGTTCCGCGCTGCCCGCGCCCTGCTGATGGACGAACACGGGGTCGAGCCCTCGCCGGCCCTCGCCGGGGTTCATCGTCGGATCCTTCAGCATGACGCCGCCCTGAACCACGACTGGCGCGCGCCGTCACCGCGGTCGGCCCTGGACGGCCTGTCGGTCGACTGCTGACGGCGCCCTCGCGTGCGTGGGCCGTCCCGGGCGGTTGCGCGAGGTGACGGCCATGGGGGGCGCGGGAGCTGGCCCGCGCCCCGACCGACGATCAGGAGACGACGATCCGCACGAAGGCGTTCACGGAGTTCAGGCACTGGTTCCCGGTGCCGTTGTCGTGCGCGGAGTAGCTGTTGTCGGAGTAACCGTCGTCCTCGTAGCCGAGTTTGAGGCTTCCGCCCCGGCCGCCCACCACGTACTGCCGCCCGACCACGTTCAACAGCCGTTCCAGCTCGCCTGTCGCTCCCGGGATGGTGATCAGGCCGTGGTACAGGTCGTTGTCCGAGGCCGGGTCGACGTACCGCTTCCAGGTGCGTCCGTGCCCTCCGGTCTGCACACAGCCTCCCCCGCTCACCGTGACATGGTCGCCCGGGAGGAACGAGAAGTTGTACGTCGTCTCGCGCTGGGTCACCACCGGTTCGGTGATCGTGCAGACGATGGGCAGGGTGGTGCCCGAGCAGCCGGGGCTGTAGATCACGTTCGCCGCCGACCGCGCCGCCGGCACTCGACTGACGTTGCGGTTGACGGACGGGCCGGGGTGCGAGGCCTGAGCGGCGGCCACTGGTGCCGTGCCGGCGGCCGAGGCGGAGGCGTAGGGAGCCGTACTCGCCAGGGCGCCCGCGGCCAGGGCGGCCGCGGCGACGACGGTCATCACACGCTTTCTCATGCTGGATCACTCCTCGCAGATTGGGGATCTCACCGAGGTGGAAGTCCGCTCGACCTCGGCCGGCCTCAGTCTGTCGAGGGCCGTCCACAATCGGTTTGCAGCTCGTCGACACTCTGGGCCGAGCCCCGTGTATCTGCTCGGCGGGGACGTACGCCCTTCCTCGCGACGTAGAAAACCGGTCTCTGTCTCCGAGGCGCCGCACATTGAGTCAGCGGTCAGCCCAACATCCAGGTATGCGCCGCGCACTTCCGGAGATCTCCAACCGTCGCCACTTGGCCGGCCCGGCTTATTTGTCATCAAGTCGGCACTCCTATAGGTGAGTTGGCGGACCAAATTGAGACATCAATGCTGAACTGTGGCGAATTGATGGAGTAAATGTGAAGTATTTCACGACGCGACTTGGTCTGATTCGTGGATCTCGTGGATTTTGTTCACTTGTGAAGCCCTGGTTAACGGTCTGGACATGCTCGTATCTTGCGATCTGACCGTTCGATCGAACGCATCCAGGCGCAGCGCAACGGGGCTTGGCGGGGGAGCAGTTCATATGAATACGCACGGGGGGAGACGTCGGCTGCGCACAGCCGGCGTCGTGCTTTCCGCAGCCATAGTGCTGGCGGCGAGCGCAACCAACAATGCCTTGGCGGTGGCTGGCGAGCGAGCCGATGCCTCGGCCTCCACAACCGCCGAGGCCGATGGGACAGATGGGGCCGGCGCAGCAACCGGGGCCGCCGGTGACGCCGGGACGGGTGAGGACGCCACGGCACTGGCCAAAGCCGCTCAGACGGGCAAGCTCGTGGAGATCACCTCGCTTCGGGGTGAGAGCAGCGAGGTGTACGCCACCCCGGAGGGGCACCTGGAGGCGCGGGAGCATCTGCGTCCGGTGCGGACCCGGGTGGACGGCGCGTGGCGGGACATCGACACCACGTTGATCCGCGGCGCGAACGGAACGGTGGCGCCCAAGGTCACGACCGTAGGCCTGTCGTTCTCGGGCGGCGGGTTCGCCCCGCTGGTGCGGATGACGAAGAACGGCCGTGAGCTGGCTCTGTCCTGGCCGACGGAGCTGCCCGCCCCGGAGATGAACGGGAACACCGTCACCTACCCGGACGTCCTGCCCGGCGTCGATCTTCGGATGACGGCTCAGCAGGACGGCTTCACCCAGCTCTTGGTCGTCAAATCGGCGGAGGCCGCGGCGAGCCCGGAACTGGCCACCCTGCGCCTGAAGCTGGACGCCGACGGCATGCAGGTCAAGGAGACCGCCGACGGAGGCCTGGCCGCGATCGACCAGGGTGCCAAAAGCGCCGTCTTCGAGGCCCCGCGCCCCGTGATGTGGGACTCCAGCACCCAGGCGCCGGGCACCGCGACGCAGTCCGCCACCCCGCTCGCCCCGCCGGCGTCACGAGGCACCGCGAAGCGCTCGGCAGCCGCCGCCACCGAAGCCTCCGCCCCCGCCTCCGCATCCGCCGCGGCTCAGGGCGCGCCCGGCGGATCCGAGGCCGTCGCCGCGGAGTCCGCGAACGTCGCGCCGGTCGGTGTGGACGTGCCCGCCGGGCAGGACGCGCTGGTGCTGACGCCGGACAGCGGCGTGCTGAAGGGCAAGGACACGGTGTACCCCGTGTTCATCGACCCCCAGTGGTACTCCCCGAAAGCAACGGCCTGGACGATGGCCTCCAAGTACTGGGCGTCGTCGCCGCAGTACAAGTTCAACGGCGAATCGGACGCGGGCCTCGGGTACTGCAACTGGTCGTACTGCGCGCCGAACGACACCAAGCGGCTCTTCTACCGCATCCCGACCTCGAAGTTCGCCGGCCGGAGCGTGCTGCAGGCCGAGTTCGTGGTCCGCAACACGTGGTCGGCGTCCTGCTCGGACCGCAGTGTCGAGCTCTGGCGCACCAAGGACATCTCCTCCTCGACGACCTGGAACTCGCAGAACGCGGCCGGCTTCTGGATCGATCACCTCAGGACGGCGTCCTTCGCCTACGGGTTCACCGGCTGCGCGGCGAAGGACGCGGAGTTCGACGTGAAGTCCGCGGTGCAGGAGGCGGCGGCCAAGAAGTGGTCGACGATGACCTTCGGTATGAAGGCCGCGAGCGAGACCGACGGATATGCCTGGAAGCGTTTCTCGGACGATGCCTTTCTGCGCGTGCAGTACAACCGCCCGCCGCCGCAGGTCAAGATGGAGCAGCTGACCATGGAGTACGGCGGCTCGTGCAAGAAGCCCGCCAGTGCCGCGCGGGTGCGCACTCTGGGCAAGATCTACGCCAACAACGTCACCGACCCCGACGGCGACGCCGTCTCCGTCGAGTTCTGGGCGGGTTGGGACACCGGTGACGGCAAGGGCGTGGTCACCCGCTGGAAGTCCGGCCGGACAACGGCCAAGAAGTCCGGCTCGGACTTCGCGATCACCCTGCCGTCGTCCATTCCCGCCAACAAGACGGTGAACTGGATCGTCCGTTCCTACGACGGCGGGCAGTGGTCGCCGTGGTCGTCCACAGGCGACCCAACCGGCTGCTACTTCGTGTACGACACCAGCGTGCCGAAGGCCCCGACCGTCTCCTCCGTCCTCTACCCGGCCTCGAACCCCGAGGACCCCGACGACCCCTGGTACGACGGAGTGGGCCAGTACGGCTACTTCGTGATCACCGGTGCCGTCTCCGACGTGACGAAGTACTGGTACGGCGTCAACGGCGACCCGGTCTCCGCCAATGCGGTCACCACCTCGGCCGGAGCGGCCAAGACCGTGCCCGTGCTGCCGCTCAAGCCGGGTCTCAACACCTTCACGGCGCGGTCTTTCGACGCGGCCGGTAACGGCTCCGAGATCCGCACCTACCAGTTCCGTGTGAAGTCGGGGCAGTTGGAACGCGCTGACTGGTCGATGGACGAGGCGGCCGGAGCGACGCAGGCGGTGGGCAGCGCGCCCGAGGAGCCCGCGGTCACGCACGGCGGTCCGACGCCGAACGTGCCGGGCAAATTCGGTAAGGCGGTGCAGTTCGACGGCGTCGACGACTACGCCGACACCGACCTCGCGACCGTCAACACCGACGTCAGCTTCTCGGTGTCGGCGTGGGTGAAGCTGTCGGCGATGCCGTCGGAGGCGGCGGTCGTGGCTTCGCAGCGAGGCAACAAGCAGCCGGGCTTCGAGCTGTACTACTCCAAGGGCTATGACCGTTGGGTGTTCAACCAGTACAGCTCCGACACCGCTTCCGGGACTCCGGTGCGAGCCATGGCGACCGCCGCGGGCGGGGTCAAGGTCAACGAGTGGACTCATCTGGTCGGCGTCTACTCCTCGGGCGAGAAGCTGCTGAAGCTGTACGTCAACGGGACACTGGTCGGAACTACGGCGTACACCACGCCGTGGAACGGTCGGCGCGGCATGCTCATCGGCGCCAGCACCCCGGGCGGCACGCCCGCGTCGTTCTTCCCCGGGGCCATCGACGAGGTGAAGACCTTCGAGAAGCCCCTGACGGCGGCTGAGGTGTCGAGCCTCTACACCTCGAACACGAGCGGTGGCCGTCCGGCCCGGATGGTCTTCCACCTGGACGACCCCGCCGACGCGACCGAACTGAGCGCGCGGGCCGACGTGAGCCCCGCGGTCCTCAAGGGCGGCGCCGTGACGGGCGCGGCTGGCGTGGACGGCAACGCGCTGACCCTGGACGGGACCGACGACTACGCCACCACCGGCACTCCGCACGTCAACACCTCGTACAGCTTCGCCGTCTCGGCCTGGGTGAAGCTGTCGAAGACGAAGCCGACCCACGCGGCGACCGTCGCCTCGCAGATCGGCAGTGTGGTGACGGGGCCGGAGCTGTACTACTCCAGCTCCCTGGACCGCTGGGTGTTCAACCAGCACAGCGCGGACACCGCCGACTCCACGGTGGTGCGGGCCCTGCAGCCCGAGGGCACCGCCGCCTATGGAGGTGAGTGGACGCATCTGGTCGGTGTGCAGGACACCGTCGCCGACAAGCTGTCGCTGTACGTCAACGGCACCCTGGCCGGCACCACCGCCCTGCCCTCGACCTGGTACGCGGGGGGCGCGGTGCAGATCGGCGCCAGTGCGTTCGAGGGCAAGGCCACCTCGTTCTTCCCCGGCCAGATCGACGACGTACGACTGTTCGACCGGCCGGTGTCCGCCGGTGAGGTGCAGCAACTGTTCAAGCAGCGCGCACTGGTCAAGGGCCGCTGGAAGTTCGAGACGGCCACCGGCACCCCGTTGACCTCGCCCGACGCGTCGTCGGCCGGCAACGCCATGACCCTCTACAACGGTGCGCAGATCGGCTCGGGCTGGGTCGACGGTGCCGTCGCCCTCGACGGCACGAACGATTACGTCGCGGCGTCCGTGGTGCCGGTCGACACCAGCGCCAGCTTCACCGTCAGCGCCTTCGTCCAGACCGCCGCCGTCCCGACGAGCCCGGTCACCATCATGAGCGCGCCCGGGGCCAAGAAGAGCGCGTTCGCGGTGCGCTACGAACCCAGCGCCACCCCGGCCACCGATCCGGGCCGCTGGCGGATCGTCACGCCCGACTCCGACAGCGACTCCGCCCCTGTCTCCGACATCGGCAACGGCATGTTCTACAGCCCCACCGACTGGAACAACGTGGCACTCGTCTACGACGGCTTCTCGAAGGAGATCCGTCTCTACGTCAATGGCGAGCTCCAGGAGACCGCGTGCGCCGACGCCGACGACGACGGGGTGCAGGACGACACGAGCTGCACCGACACCGTCTCGTGGGCCGACGACGTACTGACGTACAAGGCGGCGAAGACCCTGCAGCTCGGCCGGGACACGACCGGTACCACGTCCGGCCAGTACTTCCCCGGTTCTCTGTCCGACGTCTGGGTTTTCCAGGGCGCGCTGACCGAGACCCAGATCGATCACCTCGCCGTCGGCATGCCGGGCGTGGAGACCACCGTCCCCAGCGGCGACTGAATCTGCCCAGCCACCGGGAACGGGCCGGCCGCCACCCGCGGTCGGCCCGTTCCCCGGCCACCTGCTTCGCTCCGCCGTGCGCGGTACCCCACTGCCCGCGGAGCCCCCAACGGGAGGAAGACAAACCCATGACCAGACCACGAGCAAGAACAGGCAGGCCATGGCGCCGGGTGGCGATGGCCACGGCCGCCGTCCTGACCGCGACCCTGCTCCAGGCGTCGGGTGTGCCCGCCGTCGCGCAGGGCTGGCGCAAGCCCGCGCTGCCGCGGGCCGAGTCGCCGGTCGACGGTGGCCCTGCGGGCAAGGCGGTGTCCCGCAAGGTGATGAGGGGACCCCGTACGCCCGCCAAGGCACCGGCCACCAGCTGGCCGAAGGCGACTGCCGCGACGGTGACCTTGCGGCAGGAGGCGACCCGGGTCAAGGGGCTGCCGCTCACCCTGGACACGCAGGTCAAGCGGTCCGCGGACGCGGCCACCGGCACTTACACCGTCAGTACGCTGTCCCGGGAAGCCGCGCGGAAGACCGGGGTCGACGGGCCCGTCTTCACGCTGACGCCCCGTCAGGGCACCGCGCGGCGCGGCGGCGAAGTGCGCGCCGGACTGGACTACTCCTCGTTCGCGGGCCTCTACGGCGGCGGATACGCATCCCGGCTGTCCCTGGTCCGACTGCCGGCATGCGCGCTGACGACACCGCAGAAGAAGCAGTGCCGTACCACCCAGCCCGTGGCGACCGTCAACGACACCGAGAAGCAGACGCTGACCACGAAGTCGGTCGCGCTCAGCGCGAGGACGGCGACCGTGCTCGCGGCGACCGCCTCGGCGAGCAGCGACACGGGCGACTACAAGGCCACTTCGCTGGCAGCCTCGTCAACATGGTCCACGGATCAGAGCAGCGGCTCCTTCGCGTGGTCGTACGACATGGCGGTGCCGAAGGTGCCCGGCGGGCTGACTCCGCAGGTCGGGCTGTCGTACTCCTCCGGCGGTGTCGACGGCCGGACGGGGAACACCAACAACCAGGCGTCATGGGTGGGTGACGGTTTCGACCTGGCGCCAGGCTTCATCGAGCGCAGCTACAAGAGCTGCACGGACGACGGGGCGACCAACGCGGACGGGAACAAGCCCGGTGATCTGTGCTGGACATACGACAACGCCACCTTGTCGCTGAACGGCTCGGGCGGGGAGTTGGTGCCCAACGGCACCAATTCCTTCAAGCTCCAGAACGACGACGGCACGAAGATCGACCGGATCTACGGCTCCACGTCCGACGTGCGGTCCAACGGCGCCCGTAACGACGAGTACTGGCGGGTGACGACCCCCGACGGCACCCAGTACTACTTCGGCTACAACCGGCTGCCGGGCTGGGCGAGCGGCAAGGAGACCACCGACTCGGCCTGGACCGTGCCGGTCTTCGGCAACAACGCCGATGAACAGTGCCACGCCTCCACGTTCGCGGCCTCCTGGTGCCAGCAGGGCTGGCGCTGGAACCTGGACTACGTCGTGGATCCGCACGGCAACGCCGTCGCGTACTACTACGACAAGGAGACCAACTCCTACGGCCGCAACCTCAAGGCCGCCGACGACACCCCGTACGTACGCGGCGGGACGCTGGACCGTATCGAGTACGGCCTGAAGTCCACGGCCGTCTACTCGACGAAGGCGCTCGCCAAGGTCAACTTCACCAACAGCGAGCGGTGCATCCCCGACAGCTCGACCACGTGCTCGTCCATCTCCACAGGCTCCCAGTACTGGTACGACACCCCGTGGGACCTGAACTGCGAGGCGGGCACCGACTGCGACAACGGCCGGTCCTCCCCGGCGTTCTTCACCCGCAAGCGGCTGACCGGCGTCACCACCCAGGTGCTGGTGTCCGGCGCCTACAGCAACGTCGACGGCTGGAAGCTCACCCACCGGTGGGGCATGGCCGACACCGACTACCAGCTGTTGCTCGACTCCATCCAGCGCACCGGCTACGACGGTACGGCCTCGATCACCCTGCCGAAGGTCACCCTCGCCTACACCCAGCTCGCCAACCGTCTCGACAAGATCGGCGACGGCTACGCCCCGTACATCAAGTCCCGGCTGTCCACCGTCGCCGACGAATCGGGCGGCCAGATCGACGTCGGCTACTCCGCCCCGGTCTGTGACGCCGCAGCCCTGCCCACCCCGGAGACCAACACCACCCGCTGCTTCCCCCAGTACATCGGCGGCAGCGCGACCGACGACCCGGACCGCCAGTGGTTCAACAAGTACGTCGTGAACACGGTCACCTCGACCGACCGTACCGGCGGTGCGCCGGACCAGGTCACCATGTACGACTACCTGGACGGCGCGGCCTGGCACTACGACGATGACGACGGGATGACCAAGGAGAAGTCCAAGACCTGGTCGCAGTGGCGCGGTTACGGCCATGTACGGGTGCGCACCGGTGGCCAGGGCGGCGCCTCGGCGATGAAGTCGCAGACGGACTCGTACTTCCTGCGGGGCATGGACGGCGACCGCAAGACGACGGCCGGCGGCTCCAAGAGCGTGTCGGTCACCCTCGACTCGGGTGAGGGCGACCCGATCACCGACCACGAGTCGCAGGCCGGATTCGCGTACAAGACCGTCACCTACTCCGGTCCCGGTGGGAAGGTGCTCGCCAAGTCGGTGAACCGCCCCTGGTACAAGGAGACCGCGAAGAAGGCCCGCACCTGGGGCACCGTCACCGCCAACCTCACGGGCAACGCCTCCGGCAGGGCGTGGACCTCGCTGGACGACGGCGCCGGCGCCAAGTGGCGCACGACCGCGACGTCCGACACCCACGACCCCACCAGCGGTCTGGTCACCCAGACCGAGGACCTGGGCGACATGGCGACCTCGGACGACGACCAGTGCACCCGCACCACCTATGTCTCCGGCAGCATTCCGGTGGAGGCCCCCGCGCGGGTCGAGACGGTCGCCAAGGCGTGCGACGCCGCCACCACCAGCCGCCCGGCCGACGTCATGTCCGACGTCCGCACGGCCTACGACGGCGGGGCCTACGGCGCCGCGGCCACCAAGGGCGACGCCACCAGGACCGCCAAACTCAAAACCTACAGCGGCACCAGCGCGCTCTACCTGGAGTCCACCTCCACCTATGACGGCTACGGCCGGGCGCTCACCACCACCGACCTGACCGCCAATGTCACCGTCACCTCCGCGGGCGCGCTCACCAGGGCTGCCCGCACCGACGGACGGACCACCACCACCGCCTACAACCCCACCAGCGGCTTCCCGACGAGCAGTTCCGTGACCACCCCGCCTGCCACGCCCGGTGACAGTGCGACCGCCCAGACGTCGACCACCGCCTACGAGACGCTGCGCGGGCAGCCGCTCACGGAGACCGACACCAACGGCAAGGTCATCACCTACGCGTACGACGCGCTGGGCCGCAGCACCAAGGTGTGGCTGGCCGACCGGCTCACGGGTCAGACCCCGACCTACGAGTTCACGTACACCATCACCGACGGCAAGCCGGTCGTGGTCGGCACGAAGACGATCGGCAACTCGGGTGCGCAGGACACCTCGTACGCCTTCTACGACGGCTTCCTGCGCCCCCGTCAGACGCAGGCCCCCGGCCCGAACGGCAAAACCCTGCTGGCGGACACCTTCTACGACGAACGCGGCCTGACGGCCAAGGAGTTCGCCACCTACTACACCGACACCACCGCGCCCTCCACGACCCTCTTCAAGCCCGCGGACGCGTTGAGTGTCGAGACCCAGAACCGTTACACCTACGACGGCCTCGGCCGGGTGACCGAGCTGAAGCAGATCGCCGGCAACGGCGACGGCGGAGCGGTCCTCAACGTCACGAAGACGATCTACGGCGGCGACCGCACCACGGTCATCCCGCCGGAGGGCGGCACCGCGCAGACCACCCTCACCGACGCCCGCGGCCTCACCACCGAACTGCGTCTGCTGCACTCCCGTGACGCCGGCGCCGCATATGACACCACGTCCTACGGCTACTCGCCGCGCGGTGAGCCGACCGGGGTCACCGACCCGGCGGGCAACGCCTGGACGTGGACGTACGACCTGATGGGGCGGCTCACCGACACCAAGGACCCCGACAAGGGCGCCAATCACAGTGAGTACGACGACCGTTCCCAGGCGATCAGCACCAAGGACGCCCGCGGCACTGTCCTCGCCGCCGTCTACGACGGTCTGGGCCGCCAGACCGAGCTGCGTGACACCTCGTCGACGGGCACGCTGCGGGCCAAGTGGGTCTACGACACGATCAGCGGCGCCAAGGGGCAGCTCACCTCCAGCTCGCGGTACGTCGGCACTCAGGAGTACAAGTCGAGCGTCGTCGCCTACGACCGGCTCTACCGGCCGCTGCGCACGTCGGTGACCATCCCCTCCTCCGAGGGCGCGCTGCAGGGCACTTACCTGTCAGCGACCACCTACAACGACTCCGGCACCGTGCAGGGCGTCGGCTACCCCAAGGCCGGTGACCTCGCCGCCAACACCGTCGCCTACACCTACGAGGACGGCACGCTGCGACCCCTCGGGGTCAGCGGCCCGCAGAACCTGACCGCGAGCACCAGCTACAGCCTCACCGGCAAGCCGCTGCAGTACTCGCTGGCCGCGAACGGCGGTAAGACGACGTACGAGACCAACACCTACCAGTGGGGCACCCAGCGACTGTCCACCTCGCGGGTGGACCGTCAGGACATCACGGGCGTAGACCAGTCCAACACCTACTCCTACGACGAGGCGGGCAATGTCCTGTCCGTCGCGGACACCTCACGCTCCGGCACCGACAACCAGTGCTTCGGCTACGACTACCTCGGCCGGGTGTCGGAGGCCTGGGCCCAGTCGACCACCAGCTGTGCCACCGCACCGACCACCGGTGTGCTGGGCGGCCCGGCTGCGTACTGGACCTCCTATACCTACGACAAGGTCGGCAACCGTTCCACCGAGACCAAGCACGGCGTCACGAGCGGGGCATCGGACACCCAGCGCGCCTACCACTACCCGAATCCAGGGGCGAGTGCGGTCCGTCCGCACGCGCTGGGCACAGTGGACACCACCGTCGGCACGGTGAAGTCCACCGACAGCTTCACCTATGACGTCGCGGGCAACACCCATACCCGTCTGCTGGGCAACGGCACCTCGCAGACCCTGGACTGGGACGCCGAGGGCCACCTGGCCAAGGTCACCCAGCCGGTGGAGGGCGGCAGCGACAAGGTCACCGACTACCTCTACGACGCCGGCGGCAACCGCCTGATCGGCCGCACCCCGACGGAGACCACGCTCTACCTCGGTGCCACCGAGATCACTCTGGCGAAGGGCGCCACGACGGCCAAGGGCACCCGCTACTTCGACGTCGGCGGCGGCCACCAAGCCGTCCAGGCCAACGACGGGACCATCTCCTTCACCCTGGCCGACCACCACGGCACCGCCCAGCTGTCCGTCAACGCCACCACCCAGGCGCTGACCCAGCGCCGCACCCTGCCGTTCGGTGGGCCACGCGACACGGGGTCGGGCACGTGGACCGGTACGAAGGGCTTCGTCGGCGGCACGATCGACACCGCCACGGGTCTCACGCACCTCGGCGCCCGTGAGTACGATCCGGCGACGGGCCGCTTCCTGTCGGTCGACCCGGTCTTCACCGCCGGCGACCCGCAGCAGATGAACGGCTACTCCTACGCCAACAACAACCCGCTGACCTACTCCGACCCGGCGGGCACGGAGATCGGCTCCAAGCCCAACTCCTGCCAGTACGACGTCAAGTACTGCAGCAAGCACCAGCAGCAGGAAGTCGGCTACGACGCGAAGACCGGCACGTCCGATTACCACCGCGGCAACATCTACAAGCGCTCCCAGGCCGCGACGAAGAACTGGGTAGCGGCGCACACCCCCGTCACGAACGACATCGATGTAATTGCGGACCAGTACTGGCACCCCAGGATGAACGGGGAGTTTACGGACGACTTCTGGTACAACCCGGTTTACGAGTCGTCCCAAAAGGGCCAGGAAGGCGTCGCTTGCTACGGGCGCGAGGGATGCGCTCAGGCCTTCCAATACGTATTGCACGGCGGCAGGGATGTCGAGAAGGCCAAGGAGATCGCGGCGACGTACTGCGTCTACAACGTCGAAGAATGCAATGAGAAGGCCGCGGCCGTGGCGCGTGGCAACGTCATCCGTGACGTCGTCGCGACCGTAGTGCTGGCATATGTGGGCGGCGCGGCCGGAAGCGATGCGAAACCCTGCAACAGCTTCGTCCCGGGCACCGAAGTCCTCATGGCGGATGGCACCACCAAACCCATTGAGGAAGTGAAGACCGGGGACAAGGTCCTCGCGACGGATCCGAAAACCGGCCGCACCAGCGTCAAGACGGTCACTGCCGAGATCACCGGCGAGGGCCTGAAGAACCTGGTCAGGATCACGCTTTCCATCGAAGTCGACGGCAAGAAGCTGACCACTTCGGTCACCGCGACGGACGGACACCCGTTCTGGGTCCCGCAACTCGGCGCGTGGGTAGACGCCACCAACCTGACCGTCGGCGAACAGCTCAGCTCGTCCACGCAGGCAGTGGTCCGGATCACCGAGGTCCGGCGCTGGGCACAGTTGGCGACGGTGCACAATCTCACCATCGCCGACACCCACACGTACTATGTGGTGGCGGGGGCCACGCCGGTCCTGGTACACAATTGCAATTCCGGCGGAGTGAGCCTCGTGGGCGCCCGGCAAGTGAGCGGACGGTTTCCCAAGACTGCCGACCCTGGTGAAATCCTTTACCGCCAGAAGGAAGATGGGACGATTACCGCATATGCAAGGTATGACAAGGATGGGGCGATCGCTCAACGCGCGGACCTGGATCCCAGTTCGGCTGCACATGCCGGCATACCGGCCCCGCACATTCTTGACATGACCAAGCACGTCAATCCAAAGACGGGGCAAGTTTTCCGTAACTGGGAAAAGCTACCGCGACCTCTTCTCCCGGAGGAAGAACTCTGCGGCTGCCGGTAGGTGCAGAGTGCTGCGCGAACGGGACCGCCGAATGGCCTGCAAATAAAATAGCAACAAAGTAGTGGAGGTCTTAGGCGCCCGTCATCATCATGACGGGCGCCTGCGTTTCAAATCTGCACTCGGCAATGGGCATAAAAGGAGCTATCGATGGACAATCCCATGGAGTATCCCAAAATTGCATCTTGGACGGAGGAGTGGGGAGGTGCCGTTGATTACGTAGATTATGTAAAACGTAATGGCGACATGGCATTGCTTGTAGCATTTTCTCGAATCTTTTGGCCTCGTTTTGTCGAAGCGGGGGGCTGCGTGCTGTGGGATCGCGCTTACGAGGAGTCAAATTTCAACGTCTGGCAGGAGAACCTCTCGGGTGATACCCAAAGAATCGAAGCGACGCTGAATCAATTGAGAGTATGGCAGGTTGTCGAATCAGAAGACACGGACGAGGATTGGCAGGCGCTAGAATTTATTGCCGCATGCATCGCAAAATCTTGGAGGGCCGCTTTGCACGCAGAATTCCCTGACCGAGCTTTCGACGTCCGAATCATCAACTCCGAGGATGGGCCCATCGTTACCTTTTCCTCTGGTGCCGGTCCGGTGACTACTGACCGTAGCGAAAATACGGAGGTGTGAGGCGGTGAATGTCTTGCGCGGTGACTCGACCGGGGAACTGGGGCTCTCCGGGACCCGCTCGGAACTGCTGGCCCTCGGGCGGGAGTTGCGGAGCGTGCACTGGGAGATTCCGCTGGAGAAGGTCTCCGATCCGTTCCCGTACAGCAGGTTGTTGTCACTTATCACGTTCCGGCGAGCGAGCGGGAAGGTCATGATCTCGTCGTCCGGAGACAGGGAATCCCTGGATGTCCAAGGCGGACCGGAGTCTCTGTCTCTCCTTGCCGACAATATCGAGGGCTTCGCTTCGGAGGCGGACGTGGACGACCACCTTCACGTGGACTGCTGCGGGGACCACGACTATCTGGCTGAGGGGTCGGGATCGGTGGTCGTCGCCATCGGTTAGTCGCAGGACCGCTCGCCTTGTCGCAAACGCGCTTGCCCGCCCCATGGAGAATGGGGCGGCCAAGGGCGTTTCGCTTCGGATCAGCGGCCGCTTCGGCTGCGGGTGTCAGTCCAACTGGGGCGCCGTGCACTCCTGGGATCGGCCCTCAGCGTCCTGCTGGATTGGTGATGGCTGGGTGGCGCAGGGCGTGGCCAGCCGATCGGACTCGACGGAAAGCCCGGCTCGAAAGCGGCTACGCATATCTCGATGAATCCTGACGGCACTTATCCACTTCCGGTGGGGTGGTAGGAATGAACCTGAACCTTCGGGGTCATGTAGTTACCCGTGTCTGCTTCGACGCGGCTCTCACAGTCCTTACCAGCGGAGATTGTGAACTGCGTATCGAAACTGAGGCGGTTCTCCGAGTCTCGGCAGAGGATTATGTGTCTTTTGATCCAGAATCCCCGGACGCCGCGGCTCCCCATCTCGTCCGACTGGCCCGTGACGTGATTACTGAGGCTGAAGCAGGAAGAGCCGGTGATCTCGTGATCGAATTCGAAAGCGGCGCGAAACTGACTGTCCGGCCGGATGGGGAGTATGAGGCTTGGGGGCTTGTCGGGCCTAAGGGAAAGCGAGTGACCTGCCTGCCCGGAGGAGAGATCGCGGTGTGGAGCGGTGAGTGATATTCGGCCGTAACTGGAACACCTGATCTTCGCCTTGCTCTCGCATGCAAGAGCAAGGCCGTGGCCCCGCCGGGAGCGATCCGGCGGGGCCATAGAGGTGTCTGACGGGAGAAGATGAATCCGAGCGGGGCTTCGTTTCGAGGGACGCGACCCCGGTGGTCCAGAACCTGCGGGCTGACGGTGCGGATGGTGCCCGGTCCCCCGTTCGCGGAAACCCCGAGCACGTGTCTCGACGGCGGCCCAGTTCAGACGACGCCGACGCCAACATCGTTCGTGCCGCCCGTTGTGCAGTGGCGTGTATCCCTTGATGTCGAGATGAGAATCTCGGTTGTCTCTTGAACTGCTCAGCCGGACGCCACGTATCAGTCTCGGTGGGTGGCATCGTTGCGCCCGGTGTACCAGCAGGGAAACGGGTCGGCGGGCGGATGTCTGCCGTGGGTTGCATCGCGCAGCGGCCGTCGGGGTGTCGGCGGTGGGCTGTGAACGCGGTGCCCGGGAAAAGGGCTGAGCGATTTCAGTGGATTCGAGCCGTTCGGTCAGTGGCACTCTCGACGTGGCCGTCCCACCGGGGCGGGCGGAGGGGGCGAGCGGGACAGACGTCCGTCGGCAGGTGCTCGGTCTGGACGGTCTCCGTGGCCTGGCGGCGCTGTATGTGGTGCTGTTCCACTGCTGGTTGTACACGTTCCCGGGGTATCCCGACAGTTCGGCGCCGCCATGGCTGGACGGGCTGATGTTCGGGCGCCTGGCCGTGGTCTTCTTCCTGGTGTTGTCCGGGTTCTCGCTGGCGATCTCGCCGGCGCGTCACGGTTGGGGGTCGGGTGGCGTCGGGCAGTTCCTGCGCCGTCGTGCCTGGCGGATTCTGCCTCCGTACTGGGCAGCGCTGGTCATGAGCCTGATCATTTCCTCGTTCGTGGTGCCCGCCTCGCGTTTCGGACCGCCCACGGGCTCGTCCGTGCTGGTGTACGGCCTTCTCGGTCAGGACATGGTCACCGCACCGACGCCGAACGGCGCGTTCTGGTCGATCGGGGTGGAGGCCGAGCTCTATCTCCTCTTCCCCCTTCTGCTGTTCGTGCGGCGGCGGTGGGGCGCGGCGGTCATGGTCGCGTGCGTGGCTCTTCCGGTGATCGCCCGTGGCCTGATGGCGGCTGACGCGTCTCCGGTGGAAGGCGCCAACTGGCTCGCTCCGCATCTCGCCCCGGTGTTCGTGGCCGGCGTGGCGGGTGCGGGGATCGTCGTGGCGTCGGACAGGGTCCGGCGCCTGCCCTGGGGATGGTTCGCCGTGCTGGCCGCTGTGCCTGTGCTGGCTGTCGGTGTCGTTCGAGGGTCTGTGTGGACGGTGAACCACTACTTCTGGGTGGATCTCGCCGTCGCTCCCGCCATGACGATGCTGATCGCCGCGATCGCCACCGGCAGGCCCGCCGTCCTCGTACGGCTTCTGACCGCGCGGCCCGTTCGGAGTCTGGGCAGTTTCTCCTACAGCCTCTATCTGATCCATCTGCCGATCGTCCTGGCCGTGATCCGCCGAGTGGCCCCGCATTTCGTCTCGCGCGGCCTGCCCACCTTCTGGTTCACGCTGGCCGTGGCACTGCCGGTCTCGGTGCTCGGGGCGTGGCTTTTCGCCCGGATCTTCGAGCTTCCCTTCAAGGGCAACAGGTCCTGGAAATCCATGATCGCCTTGTGTCGGTCCCGTGGGACGGGTGGGGGCGCGCGAGGTCTTCGACGGACCTGATCCTCCCGTTCGGCTGCGTCGACCTGCCTGTCCGGCAGGTTCGGCCGGAGGCCCGGCGGTGGGTTCACCCGTGGGGCAAGGGGCCGACTTTCTCCCCTCTATGGTGAGATGGCTGGCGGCGTCTGCGTTGTCGGTGCGACCGGTGGACGCTCAGGCGGTCGCCGGCGCAGCCGTATCGAAGGTATCGATCGTGGTTCACATCGCGTATGCGTGAGGCGTGGCTGAAGGCTCTGGCGCGCGTCGCCGAGGGCCATGGCGATGCGGCCGACAGTCCGTGTCCGGTGTGCGGCTTGGACTGTCTTGAGGTTCGGTATGTCGTCGACGACAGCAGTCGGGTCGGCTACGTGCTGCTCTGGTGCGGCGCGTGTCTGCATGGCATCAGCGTTTCCCGGGTGCGTGCTCCGGAAGGCGTTGCGACCTGGCCGATCGGCGATCCGGCTTCGGTCGCGGGTGTACCGGACTTCACCCGTGACGACTGAGGGCCGTGGCGGGGCGGGGCTTGGGTGAGTGGCGCGTGGCAGCGGGCCGCAGGGCAGTTTTTCGAACGGCAGTTGCCCGACCGGGGCGTCAGGCGGGCGTGGGGGCCGGAAGCGGACCAGGCCGACGGCGCACCGACCACCTCGAACCGGTACGCCACCGAAAGTGACGGGGGACGCCAACCGTGCAGTTTGCTGTCAAAGCCCCTGACGGTAAGAAGGTCGCCGCCCCACGCCAGGGACCGATCGGGAAGAAACAGAGGCAAGATTTCTTCCCATTAGCTTCACATTAAGTGCGCGCAAAGTCCTCAAGTGCATGCTCGTGCCACTTGGTTCACCTGGTTCAACACCCCCCCACCTGGCCGGCCGACGCTCATCCGGTCGCGGGCCGAAAACGCAGGAGCGCGCAGTGGAACGTGTCGCCGTCTCAGTCCTCGCCGAAGACCAGATCTCCCGGTCGGGCGTCGTCAGCCAGCTCAGACAACGCCCTGAACTGTGGGTACTCCAGGAATCCGAACAGGAGCGGGCGACGGTCGTGTTCGTCGTCACCGACAGCGTCACCGACAGCGTCGACGACCGCACGGTGGTCCTGCTGCGCCGTCTGCGCCGTACGTCCGCCGCCCGCGTCGTACTGATCGCCTCCCGGGTCGACGACGCGGGCCTCGTCACAGCGGCGGAGTGCGGGGTCCTGGGCGTGCTGCGCCGGTCGGAGGCCAGCCCGGACCGGATCGTCCAGGTGGCCCTGCTGGCGGCCCGGGGCGAGAGCAGCATGCCGTCCGACCTGCTGGCCCGGCTGCTGGCCCAGGTCGGCAAGATGCACCAGCAACTGCTCGACCCGCGCGGGCTGTCGTACACCGGGATGAGCTCGCGTGAGATCGGCGTCCTCAAGCTGGTCGCCGACGGGATGGACACCCGCGAGATCGCCGAGAACCTCTCCTATTCGGAGCGCACCGTGAAGAACATCCTGCACGACGTGACCAGCCGGCTGCAGTTGCGCAACCGCACGCACGCGGTGGCCTACGCGTTGCGGCAGGGCCTGATCTGAGGCCCTGAGCCCGGCCGGGAACTGCCCGATGGGGTAACGACTTCTGCGCCCTTCTCTGCGCTGCCGCACGCGGGTGAACCTCCCGGCGGGCGACCAGGATCGACCGCGTGAGTGGAGCACTGAGGCAATGGCCGAACAGTTCGTCGGGGCCGGGCGGGCCTTTCCCCTGCGTACCGACGCCACCGGGGGCATCCGGGGGCATCGCCCTGTCACCCGGGACCGGGAGATCGCCGGGTCGATCAGGATCATCCTCGGCACCTCCCCGGGCGAGCGCCCGATGCGCCCCGAGTTCGGCTGCCGCGTCCACGACCACGTGGCCACGCCCCGCCGACGAGGACACCGCCGGGCGCCTCGCCCACGAGGTGCGCAGCTCCCTCGACCGCTGGGAACCGAGGATCGAACCGACCGACGTGGTCGTCACCCTGCGGGGCGCCGACAACCCGCGCAACCTCGTCTTCCCATTCCCCTTCTATGTCATCCCCTCGCACGACGCGCCCCCGGCCGGTCCCCGCCACGGGGCGGCGCCGAGTATCCAGGAGAGTGCCCGCTGATGGCTCCGCACGCCCCCAACCTCGACGACCGCCGCTTCCAGCACCTGGTCGACGAAGCCACGCGTTTCGTCCAGCAGCGCGGCCCGGAGTGGACCGACCACAACGTCTCCGACCCCGGGGTCACCCTGATCGAGGCGTTCGCGCACATGACCGACCAGTTGCTCTACCGGCTCAACCGGGTGCCCGAGAAGAGCTATCTGGCGTTCCTGGACCTCATCGGCGTCACCCTGTTCCCCCCGGTTCCCGCCCGCGCCGACGTCACCTTCTGGCTCTCCGCACCGCAGCCCGGCACGGTGGTGCTGCCCGAGAACACCGAGATCGCGACGGTGCGCACCGAGACCGAGGACGCCCTGGTCTTCGCCACCACCGCCGATCTGGCGGTCGTGCCCTGCTCGTACGCGCACCTGCTCACCCAGTACGAGGGGGCGCGCGCCACCGACCGGACCGACGACCTCGCCGACGGCCGGGACATCGGCTGCTTCCAGACGCAGCCGGCCCCCGGGGACGCCCTGCTCATCGGTCTGACCGCCGCCGTCCCGCACTGCGCGGTGGTCCTGCGGCTGGACAGCCGGGTGGAGGGCATCGGCGTCGATCCGCGCCGCCCGCCGCTGGTCTGGGAGGCATTCGACGGCGCGGACTGGCACGTGTGCGAGGTGGAGCGGGACGAGACCGGCGGGCTCAACCGGCCCGGTGAGGTGGTCCTGCACGTCCCGGGCGGCCACACGCTCGCACCCTTCGCCGGCCGACGGGCGGGGTGGCTGCGCTGCCGGGTCCTGACCCCCGGTTTCGAGCAGCCGTTCTACTCCTCTTCCCCGGTGCTGCACGGGGTCACGGCGTTCACCATCGGGGGCACCGCCCCGGCGGTCCACGCCGAACTGGTGACCGGCGAGCGGCTCGGTGAGACGGAAGGGGTGCCCGGCCAGCGGTTCGCGGTCGCACGGCCGCCGGTGCTGCCGGACGAGGAGCCCCTGATCGTCGAGGTCGCCGGTGCGGACGGCGGCTGGGAGGAGTGGACCGAGGTCGAGTCGTTCGGCGCCAGCGGGCCGGGCGACCGTCATGTCAGGCTCGACCGGACCCTGGGCGAGGTGGCGTTCGGGCCCGCGCTGCGCGACCCCGACGGCACGCTGCGCCGCTGCGGCGCGGTGCCGCCCAAGGGCGCCCAGGTCCGCGTACGCCGCTACCGCACCGGTGGCGGACGGCACGGCAACGTCGCCGCCCACACCCTGACCGTGCTGCGCGGCCCCATCCCGTACGTGGCCCGCACCGACAACCGGGAGGCAGCCTCGGGCGGCCGGGACGGCGAGTCGGAGGAGAACGCCAAGCTGCGCGGCCCCCTCGAACTGAGCTCGCGGGAACGGGCCCGGCTGTGACGCCGTGGCCCTGCGGGGCGCGCGGCGTGCGGCAGCCGCACGCGCGCGGGCCCCATGGCTGTGCCACGGCGCGCGACGTGAGCCGTTCGTCAGTCGAGGGTGCTGATCACCCGCTCGTACTCGCGCTGCGCGCGCTCCGCCGCCGCCGTGCTGCCCGCCTCGCGGTGGGCGGCGACCAGCAGTTGCCACGAGCGGTCGCGGTACCGGTCCAGTTCGAGGCTGCGGCGGGCAGCTTCGGACGCCTCGACCGGGCGCGCCAGCGCCAGTTCAGCCTCCGCGAGCGCGCCGGTGACGTCGGCGGCCCGGATGCGCAGCCGTCGGCGTTCCGCCACCACCCACTCGGCGGGGCCGACTTCGGGCAGCAGGCTCCCGGCGTAGCAGAGGTGGGCGGCCCGCAGGGTGTCGGCGATCTCCTCCGTACGTCCGGTGTTGCGGATGCGCCGCCAGGCGGCGACGGCCTGCTCGAACTCGAGGACGTCGCACGCATCGGTAGGCGCCAGGGCGATGCGGTAGGACTCGCCGTCCCGCAGCAGCAGCCGGTGGTCACCGCGCCCGGCCTCGGGTTCGAGGAAGCCGCGCAGCTGGGAGATGGCCACCTGCAGATTACGTATGCCCGCCTCCGGCTTCAGATCAGGCCAGAGCGCCTCGAGCAGGCGCTCCCGGTGGACCAGCCGGGGCGTGTGGATGGCCAGCAACTGGAACAGCGCGCGGACTTTGGGGCGCAGCGCCGAGCAGTCCAGTTTCCGGCCCCCGCGTTGTACCTGGAACACCCCGAAGCAGCGGATCTCCAGCTGGGGACCCGACGGCGCGGCGGGCGGCCCGGCGGGGCGCACCGCATTCGGCGCGGGCACCGGTACGTCATCCGTCGCGTCGGCGAGGCGTGCCTCGGCCCTGGCGCGTTCGGCGAGGGGCACCGCGTCGCACGCCGCCGCGAGTTCGGCGGCCCGGCGCAGCAGAGGGACCGCCTCCCGGTCACGTCCGAGGCGGCGCAGCGCCGTACCGTGGTCGGTGAGCACCCGGGCCAGCGGCAGCCGCGCGTGCGGACCGCCCAGCGAGGCCTCCGCCTCCTCGAACAGACGCGGCGCGTCCTCGGCGTCGGCCACCAGCGCGCAGGCGTGCAGGGCGGTGCCGATCGCCTTGGGACGGCCCCAGCGGCGCGCGAGCGCCAACTCCGCCTCGGCGAGCCGCCGTACGCGCTCACCCTCACCCTCGCCCTCGTGCGCGTGATCGCCGAGAGCCGCGAACGCCCGCGTGGCCCACGACCGCCAGGAACCGTAGGACACGCCACGGATGTTGTGGCTCAGCAGCAGGGCGCCGTAGTCGAGGAACTCGGTCATCGCTCCGCGCGCGTCCCCTCGCGCCAGGAGCAACCGGCCCCGCCCGGAGCCGAGTTCGGGATGGGATCTGGAGCCGCCAGTCTGCCCGACCCCGACCCCGACCCCGAGCAGCCGGGCCGCCTCCGCCGTCTCGCCCCGCTCGACGAGGAGATGCGCCAGCAGGCTCTGCTCCTGCAACCAGGGGAACAGTCTTACGTCGACACCGGATCGTTTGAGCAGGATGGTGGAGCTTCGGGCCGCCTCCATCGCCTCGCCGAGCCGTCCCACGTCGTACAGGAGCCGGCACCGCACCGCGTGCGCGATCGCCGAGCCCAGTTGGTCACCCTCGCTGTCGGCCTGGGCGGTCCCCAGGTCGCAGTAGTGGAGCGCCGCGTCGTCGTCCTCGACCCGGCCCAGCGTGAGCACGTTCGCCCAGTACAGGATGCGGTCGAGGAAGTGGCCCGGCGAGGGCCCGGTGAGGACGCCGAGGGCCAGTGTCCGCGCCTCGTCCGCCGAGCCGTCGTGGCGACAGCACTGCACGGCGCGGACCGTGTCCAGGCACTGCTGGGCGATCGTGTCCTGCCACTTCCTGCCGCTCAGACCGGTCGCACGCCGGTTCATCTCGATGGCGGGTGCCATGTCCACCAGGGCCGAGACCATCGCCTGTGCCTCGAGGCGTACGGAGAGCGACTCCACCTTCGCCAGCCGCAGCGAGGTACGGTCCAGCACCGTCCGCGCCTCCTCCGCGCGGCCGAACATCAGCAGGGCGCCGGCCAGATGGCCGGCGATGTCGACGCAGGCCGCGTCTTCGTGCGAGGACTCGGCCGGGCCGGTGGGCACACACGCCCGCGCCCACGGCCGGGGCTCTCGCAGGGCGCGTCGCAGATAGCGCTCGCCGGCCCGCGGTCTGCCCTCGGCCATCGCGGCGACGCCGGCGTCGTGCAGGATCTCGCCGGCCCAGGCGTCGATCCCCGGGCTGGTGTGCACCAGGTGCTCCGCCACCTCGGCCTTCTCGGCTCCCGTCTCGTGCAGCACCCGGGCGGCACGGGAGTGCAGCGTGTCGGCGGTGCTGACGGGCAGGAACCGCTCGATCGCCGCCGCGATGAGGGGACGGCGGAACGCCAGTGGCTGCTGGTTCACCAGCAGATGACGGCGTACGAGCCGGTCGACGGCGGACGCCGCCTCCGTGCCGGTCAGTCCCGCCAGCCGCCCGGCGATCGCCAACTCGGCGTGGTCGCCGAGCACGGCGACGGCCTGGGCCATCGACACCGCGGCCCGGCCGAGGCCGCGCATCCGCGCGTAGGCGTCGTCGGCCGCGGATTCCGGCGCGTACTGGGCCAGATGGCGGCCGGTCTCCTCGTCGGGCGTCGCTCCGTTCGCGACGAGTGCGTCGAGCAGCGCCCGCAGCAGCCGGGGATTGCCTCCGGTCTCGCGTACGACCGCGCGCAGGAATCCCGGGTCGCACTCGTCGGACAGGGCGGACCGGACGAGCCGCTCGACACTCGCGGGGGCCAGGCCGACGAGGGTGGTGCGCCGGCAGAGGTCGGCGAGCTCGCCGAACGGCGCCGGAGCGGCGACGGGCTCCCCCGTCCGCGCGCTCCCCAACAGCGTCACCTGGGGCGTACGGCACTGGCTCACCATGCGGCCCAGCCAGTGCAGCGAGGGCCCGTCGCACCAGTGGAGGTCGTCCAGGACCAGCAGGATCGGAGCACCGTCCGATGCCACGGCGAGAGCCTGCTCGAACTCACGGTAGTGGGGTGCCGAACTGGACAGGAAGTCAACGCCCACTCCGCCTCCCACTCCCAGGGATGTCTGGAGGGAGTGGAGCAACCGCGAAGCCGTGCTGTAGGCCGATTGCTTTTCTGCCGGGTGTAATCGAATATGCGCCACGGAGAAGTCGAGCTTCTCGCCTTGCCTGGCCATTTCGGCGAGCAGGGTGCTGCGCCCTGCACCTGCCTCGCCCTCTACCAGGAGGGCGGTGGGCGTGCCGTTCGCGGCATCGCGGAGGTCCCGGAGAATTCCCTGTTTTTGGGCCTCACGTCCCTCTCGGGGCGATTTCGGCGTTTCCGTCATGCGGCGAGGAAGTGGTCGCGGGGTGTGTGCGGATTTTGCTCGGTTGCGACAGCGGATTCCCTCGCGCCCTGCTTTCGGCCGGTCCGCGCGATAACCGCCTGGCGCCCAGGAGTGCCTGACATGGTCGCAGCATAAGGGAGGCCCACCCGGAGATCACGGCTGTCGGTTACCGATATTGCGCACGCTTTTCCTCATACTGTGTGCCGACTCTTTGTGCTGCGGTATTTCGTTTATTTAACCCCGGAATGCGCAGCCGTGGCGTCTCGATCGACGAAGGCGCAGCGCAAGCGCGGGCGTAGGTGCGGGTGTGCGGACGCGACCGGAGCTTTAGGGCGATATAGACTCATTTGGGCTGTCAAAGTCCGCCGTCAGGCCCGATCCTCTCCCGATCTCGATCCCGATCCCGATCCTCTGGAGTCTCCCGATGACGTCGATGAGCCGCCTGCCATGACGCCCCACCCGACCCGGGGGCGGATCACGGCGCTGGACGCCTACGACATCCGGTTTCCCACGTCCCGTCGGCTCGAGGGATCGGACGCGATGAACCCCGATCCGGACTACTCGGCGGCGTACGTGATCATCCGTACCGATGTCGGGGACGGGCTGGAGGGGCACGGCTTCTGCTTCACCATCGGCCGGGGCAACGAGGTCGAGGTGGCGGCGATCAACGCGCTGCGCCCGCAGGTGGTCGGGCTGCCGCTGGCAGAGGCCCTGTCCGACCTCGGGGGATTCAGCGGATCGCTCGTCGGCGACAGTCAGCTGCGCTGGCTGGGGCCGGAGAAGGGCGTGACCCACATGGCCATCGGGGCCGTGGTCAACGCCGTGTGGGACCTGTACGCGAAGCGGGAGGGCAAGCCGCTGTGGAAGCTGCTGACCGACCTCGCACCCGAACAGGTGGTCGCGTTGATCGACTTCCGCTACATCGAGGACGCGCTGACCCCCGACGAGGCGCTGGGCATCCTGCGCCGGGCGCGAGGCGGGACACGGGAGCGGGAGGCGCGACTCCTCGCCGAGGGGTATCCGGCGTACGCCACCTCTCCCGGCTGGCTCGGTTACCCGGACAGCAAGGTCGCCGGGCTCGCCCGTGAGGCCGTGGACAGCGGGTTCGGGCAGATCAAACTCAAGGTCGGCGCCCGCCTGGACGACGATGTACGGCGGTGCCGTACCGCGCGGGAGACCATCGGCCCCGGGGTGCGGATGGCGCTGGACGCCAATCAGCGCTGGGGAGTCGCCGAGGCGGTCGAATGGATCCGGCGACTGGCGGAGTTCGACCCGTACTGGATCGAGGAGCCGACCAGCCCGGACGACGTTCTCGGTCTCGCGGAGATCCGCCGACAGGTGGCGCCGGTGCGGGTGGCGACGGGCGAACACGTGCACAACCGCGTGATGTTCAAGCAGCTGCTCCAGGCGGACGCGATCGACTTCCTGCAAGTGGACGCCTGCCGGGTCGGGGGAGTCAACGAGAACCTGGCGATCCTCCTGCTCGCCGCCAAGTTCGGCATCCCGGTGTGCCCGCACGCGGGTGGGGTGGGCCTGTGCGAGCTCGTGCGGCACCTGGCGATGTTCGACTTCCTGGCGGTCTCCGGCACCCTCCAGGACCGGGTCATCGAGTACGTCGATCATCTGCACGAGCACTTCCTCGACCCGGCGGTGATCGTCCGGGGGCGGTACGCGGCCCCGACCGCCCCCGGTTTCAGCTCGGAGATGCGGCCCGAGTCCCTCGCCGCGTACGCGTTCCCCGGCGGCGCCGCCTGGCAGACCCCGTACGACGCTCCACTGGCCGAGGGCTCCCCGGCATGAGCGCCGGGAAGGAGTTCCAGGGGATGTCCGCGCTGGTCACCGGCGGGGCGTCCGGGATCGGTCTGACCACCGCCCTGACGCTGGCCGCGAAGGGGTGCGAGGTCGCGGTGCTCGACCGGGTTCCCGGGCCGGCGCCCGCAGGGCTGCACCAGGTGTGGGCCGACGTCGGGGACGCCGCGGCGGTGGACGACGCCGTGAGCCGGGTCGTCGACCTGTTCGGAGGCCTGGACGTGCTGGTCAACAACGCGGGCATCGGCGCGCTGGGCACCGTGGAGGACAACCCGGACGACGAATGGCACCGCGTGCTGGACACCAACGTGCTCGGCATCGTCCGCACCAGCCGGGCGGCGCTGCCGTATCTGCGCCGGTCCCCCAGCGCGGCCATCGTCAACACCTGCTCGGTCGCGGCGCTGGCCGGGCTACAGCAGCGGGCGCTGTACTCGGCCAGCAAGGGCGCGGTGTTGGCGCTGACCCTGGCGATGGCCGCCGACCACATCGGCGAGGGCATCCGGGTCAACTGCGTCACCCCGGGGACCGTGGACACCCCCTGGGTGGCTCGGCTGCTCGCGGACTCCGACGACCCGGAGGCCGAACGCGCCGCCCTCATCGCCCGCCAGCCCACCGGCCGCCTGGTCACCGCCCAGGAGGTCGCCGACGCCATCGCGTATCTCGCCGGGCCACTGGCCGGCGCCACCACCGGGACGGCACTCGCCGTCGACGGGGGGATACAGGGCATCCGCAGACGCCCGGACTCCTTCCACTGACCAGCACCTCACCACGTACCGAAACCCACGTACCGAAACCCACGTACCGAAACCCACCGACCGAAACCCACTCACCGAGACCCCACCCACAGAAACGCACCCAGCACCCACCGCCCACCCACCCGGAGCCGAGCACCATGAAGCGTCGTATCGCCGCTGTCGGAGCAGCCCTCGCACTCGGCTGCGCGCCGGCCGTCACCGCCTGCGGTGGGGGCACGAGCAGCACCACCGACTCCGCTTCGGGCAAGGTCGGGGTCGTGCTGCCGTTCCTCACCTCACCGTTCTGGGAGTCGTACGCCTCCTACGTCCCCCAGCAGGCCGCCGACCAGGACGTCGACGTGCTGCGGTTGGTGAACTCGGACGCCGATCCGAGCAAACAGATCACCGACATCCAGAATCTGCTCGCCCGGAACGTGAAGGGCCTGGTCGTCTCTCCCCTGGACTCCGCAGCGATCGTCGCGGGGCTGAACGCCGCGCAGCGCAAGGGCGTCCCGGTGGTCGCCGTGGACGTGGCGCCCGACAAGGGCAAGGTCGCGATGGTGGTCAGGGCCGACAACCGTGCCTTCGGGGAGAAGGCCTGCCGGCAGATCGGCGACGCGGTGAAGACGGGCAAGGTCGTACAGATCCAGGGCGATCTGGCGTCGATCAACGGACGGGACCGGTCGGAGTCGTTCAGCGCGTGCGTCAAAAAGAACTATCCCGGCATCAAGGTGCTGAACATCCCCGCCGTCTGGAAGTCGGAGAGGGCGGCGGCCGGTCTGGAGGCGCTGTACACCGCCAACCCCGACATCAAGGGCATCTACCTGCAGTCCGGCGGCGTGTATCTGGCCCCCACACTGAGCGTGCTGCGGCGGCATAACGCGCTGGTGGAGGCCGGTTCTCCCCGGCACCTCGTGATCGCCTCCAACGACGGCATCCCGCAGGAGCTGGACGCGATCCGCAAGGGCCTGATCGACGCGACGGTCTCCCAGCCGGCCGACCAGTACGCCAAGTACGGCATCTACTACATCAAGCGGGCGATGGCGGGCGACACCTTCCATCCGGGCCCGACCGACCACGACAGCACCATCGTCAAGCTGCCCGGCGGAATCCTGGAGGACCAGCTCTCCGCGCCGCTGGTGACCAAGGCCAACGCCGGCGACCCGTCGCTGTGGGGCAACAGCATCGGCAAGAGCTGACCGGATCGGCAAGCCAACCGCATCGGCAAGAGCTCCTGACTCTCGGGAGAACCGTCTTTCCCCGGCACCCAGGAAGCGAGAGGGTGAGGAACCTGACGCCACCGACCGAACCCCGCGCCGACGGAGGCGACCCCCACCCGGTCGTCGAGGCCCACGGGATCCACAAGCGTTACGGGCCCACCGTGGCCCTGGACGACGTGCGGATCGCCGTCCGGCCAGGTGAGTCGCATGCCCTGGTCGGCCGTAACGGGGCCGGGAAGTCGACCCTGGTGGCCATTCTGACCGGACTGCAAAAGCCGGACAGCGGCGTCGTCCTGTTCGACGGCCGACCGGCGCCCGCCCCGGCGGACCGTGAGGCATGGCAGCGGCGGGTCGCCTGCGTCTACCAGCAGCCGACGATCATCCCCGACCTCACCGTCGCCGAGAACCTGTACGTCAACCGGCAGCCCACCCTGCGCGGCCAGGTGATCAGCTGGCGGCGGATGCGCGCGGCGGCCCGCGAACTGCTGGACGAATGGGGTGTGGAGGTCGACGAGAACGTACCGGCCGGCGGGCTCACCGTCGAGGACGCCAAAATGGTGGAGATCGCACGGTCGATCTCGCGCGGAACCCGGTTCATCATCCTGGACGAGCCGACCGCCCAGCTGGACAGCAGGGCGATCGACCGCCTGTTCACCCACGTCCGGCGGTTGCAGCGGGCCGGGATCACCTTCCTCTACATCTCCCACCATCTGGAGGAGGTGTACGCCGTCTGCCAGGCCGTCACCGTGCTCCGGGACGCCCGCTGGATCACCACGGCCCCCGTGGGCGAGCTGGGCAGCACCGAACTCGTCCATGCGATGACCGGAGAGCGGGACACGGGCGCCGCGCCCGGCACCGCAGGGATCCGGTCGTCGTCGGCGGACGCGCCCGTGGCCGTACGGGTGAGCCGGCTGAGCGGGCCGCGTTTCACGGACGTCAGCTTCGCCGTCCGGTCCGGTGAGACGGTGGGGCTGACGGGCCTCGCGGGCTCCGGCAGCCAGCAGGTCGCCGAGGCGCTGGCCGGGCTGCGGCGGCCCGACAGCGGGCGGATCGAGGTGCTCGGCCGTCCGACGCGACCGGCCGGCGTCGCCGCGGCGCTCGCGGCGGGCGTGGGCTGCGTACCGCGCGACCGGCACCACGAAGGGCTGGTTCCGGAGCTGTCGGTGGCCGAGAACGCCTCCATGACCATCACGGACCGGCTGGGGCGGCTGGGCGTGATCTCGCGCCGGGCCCGGGACGCCTTCGCCCGGCGGACGATCACCGATCTCGACATCACGACGGACGGCCCGTACCAGCCGGTCCGGAACCTGTCGGGCGGCAACCAGCAGAAGGTCGTCATGGGCCGGGCCCTGGCCACCGATCCGGCGGTACTGGTGCTCATCCACCCGACGGCGGGTGTCGACGTGAAGTCCAGACGGACGCTGCTGTCGGTCGTGGACCGGGCCAGGGCCGCCGGACGCGCGGCGCTCGTCGTCTCGGACGAGCTGGCGGACCTGCGGACCTGCGACCGCGTCCTGGTGATGGTCAACGGCTCGCTCGCCGCCGAGTACGCCGTCGGCTGGACCGACGAGGAACTGGTGGCCGCGATCGAAGGGGTCGGCACCGGCCATGCCTGACGCCACCCCGAACACGCCGACACCCGGCCGTCGGTCTCTCCGGGTGATCGCCCTGGGCCGGATCCGCGACCTGGCGCTGTTGCCCGCCGTGCTCCTGCTGCTGGTCATCGGCGCGGTCACCAACGACAGCTTCCTCGAGCGGGAGAACCTGCTGAACGTACTCAGCGCGTCCTCGGCGCTCGGACTGCTGGTGCTCGCCGAGGCGATGATCCTGATCAGCGGCAAGATGGATCTGTCGCTGGAGTCGATCGCGGGGCTCGCCCCGGCCCTCGGGTTCATGGTCGTGATCCCGGCCGCCTCGGCGGGTTTCGGCAGCGAGCTGCCCACCTGGTTCGGCCTGCTGGTCATCCCGCTCACCGGGGCGCTGATCGGGGCCGTGAACGGGCTGCTGATCGTCAAGCTCCAGCTCAACGGCTTCATCGTGACCCTGGCGATGAACATCGTGCTGCGCGGACTCCTGGTCGGCATGGTCTCCGGCCAGACCCTGTTCGACGCCCCCGCCGCGTTCTTCACCCTCGGCTCCGCCAACTGGCTCGGCGTCCCCCTCGCCGTGTGGGTGACCGGCGCCTGTTTCGCCGTCGCCGGGTGGGCGCTGCGCTACCACCGGCTGGGGCGCGCGGTGTACGCGGTGGGCGGCAACACCCCCGCCGCGCGGGCCGCGGGCATCCGGACCGACCGGGTGGCCTGGGGGGTTCTGGTCATCGGCGGGACGCTGGCCGCGCTGGCCGGTCTGGTGATCGCCGGACGGGTCGGGGCGATCAACGCCAACCAGGGGCAGGGCCTGATCTTCACCGTGTTCGCCGCCGCCGTCATCGGCGGCATCAGCCTCAACGGCGGCAGGGGATCGCTGGCGGGGGCGCTGCTCGGGGTCCTGCTGCTGGGCATGCTGGAGAACCTGCTCACCCTGGCGCAGGTGTCGTCCTTCTGGATCCAGGCCATCTACGGCGCGATCATCCTGCTGGCCCTGATGATCGCCCGGCTCACCACCGGCGAGGGCCAGGAGTAAGCCCAGGAGAGACGGGAGTAAGCCCAGGAGAGAGCGGTAGGAGGAGAAGCACCGCCGGGTGATACGTCATAGAATTGCCCGTATGCCATCCGCTGCCATCCGCCAGATGGGACGGCTTTCATGATGTTCCCCAGGGAGGCAGAGCCGGACGGAACGCATGGACCGTTCGAGGCGGCGAACGTGGCCGCCGCAGTGATCGACGCGAAGGGCACGGTCATCGGCTGGACGGGGGCCGCCGAGCGGCTCCTCGGATACGGCGCGGCGGAGATCCTCGACCGGTCCGCCACCGCTCTGCTGGCGTCGCCGGAAGACGCCTCACGGGCGGCCGGGGTCGCCAAGGCGTGCGGGACCCGGGAGAGCTGGGGCGGCCTGGTGGGCGCCCGGCACCGCGACGGCCACCGGGTCGAGGTCGGGCTGCGGGTGACCGCGATGTCCGACACCGACGACCGCAGGGCGTGGCTCGTCTCGGCGATCGACCTGTCGAAGGCACCGACCTGGGCGGTCAGCGGGGAGGTGCTGGAAGGATTCCTCACCCGCTCACCACTCGGTATGGCCGTGCTCAGCCCGGACCTGCGGTACGTGTGGATGAACGACACCCTGGAGCGCTACGGCGGTGTCCCGCGCGACCAGCGGCTCGGGCGCCGGATGTCGGAGTCGCTGCCGGGCCTGAACACCGACGCCCTCGAGGCACAGATGCGGCGGGTGCTGGAGACGGGCAAGCCGGTCGTCGACTACGAGTACCGGGGCTGGACCTGGGCGGATCCGCACCAGGAACACGCCTACTCCACCTCCTTCTTTCGGCTCGACGACCCCGAGGGCAACCCGCTGGGCGTCTGCTACATGGGCATGGACGTCACCGACCGCTGGCGGGCCCGGGAGCGACTGGCCCTGCTCAGTGAGGCCAGCGCCCGTATCGGGGGCACTCTGAACGTGCTGGCGACCGCCCAGGAGCTGGCCGACTTCGCGGTGCCGAGGCTCGCCGACTTCGTGACCGTCGATCTGCTGGAAGCGGTGCTGCACGGCGACGAACCCGGTTCGGGGCCGGTCGGCAGCGAGTATCTGGTGCGGCGCGCCGGGCAGCAGTCGATCCACGTGGGCTGCCCGGAGTCGGTGATCGCCACCGGCGGCTCGATCGACGCGCCCAGGTCGTCGCCGTACTTCGAGACCATGGCGAACGGCACCGCCGTGCTGGAACCGTTCCTGGACCCGGTCACCGCCCCGTGGATCTCGGAGGATCCGGCGCGGGCCAGGAGCATCGCGAAATTCGGGATGCACTCGGCGATGTGGGTGCCACTGTCGGTGCGCGGCACCGTGCTGGGGGTGGCCTCCTTCGTCCGTATGGAGCATCCCCAGCCGTTCGAGGAGGACGATCTGGTGCTCGCCGAGGAGCTGGTCAGCCGGGCCGCGGTGTGGGTGGAGAACGCCCGCCGCTACACCCGTGAGCACGCCTCCGCCCTGGCCCTCCAACGCAGTCTGCTCCCGCAGGGACTGAACGGGGGCACAGCCATGGAGGTCGCCTCGCGCTATCTGCCGACCGACGTGCGGGAAGGGGTGGGCGGCGACTGGTTCGACGTGATCCAGCTGTCCGGCGCCCGGGTCGCCCTGGTCGTCGGTGACGTCGTCGGACACGGCCTCAACGCGGCGGCGACCATGGGCAGGCTGCGTACGGCCGTCCAGACGCTCGCCGACATGGACCTGCCGCCCGACGAACTGCTGGCCCACCTGGACGACCTGGTGATCCGCCTGACGGAGGAGAAGGGCGGCGACGACGAACCCATCGCCACCGCCGTACTGGGCGCCACCTGCCTCTACGCCGTCTACGACCCGGTCACCCAGCTGTGCACCATGGCCCGCGCCGGACATCCGCCGCCCGCCGTGGTCAGCCCCGGCGGCAAGGTCACCTTCCCCGACCTGCCGTCGGGCCCTCCGCTGGGCCTCGGTTCGCTGCCCTTCGAGTCCGCCGAGATCTCCCTCCCCGAGGGAAGCCTGATCGCCCTCTACACCGACGGCCTGATCGAGAGCAGCGACCAGGACATCGACGTCGGGCTGTCTCGCCTCAGCGATGTGCTCGCGCAGTCCGGCCTGCCGCTGGAGGAGCTGTGCTCGGCGGTCGTGAACAACCTGCTGACCGGCCCGCAGACCGACGACGTCGCGCTGCTCCTGGCCCGCCCGCACGCGCTGGGCGCCGACCGGATCGCCTCGTGGGACCTGCCGACGGATCCGGCGATCGTCGCGAGCGCCCGGGAACTGGCCGTCCGCCAGCTCATCGGATGGGGGCTGGACGACCTGGCGATGACCACGGAACTGGTGGTCAGCGAACTGGTCACCAACGCCATCCGGCACGGCACGGGACCCGTCAGGCTCCGCATGATCCGCCACGACAAGCTGATCTGCGAGGTGTCCGACGCCAGCAACACCTCCCCCCGGATGGGCCATGCGCGGACCACCGACGAGGGCGGCCGGGGCCTGTTCCTGGTGGCCCAGCTGACCCGCCGCTGGGGGACGCGCTACACCCAGGCGGGCAAGATCATCTGGGCCGAACAGGACCTGCCGGGGCGGAAGGGCCAGGGGGGCGGAAGCTGACGGTCCGGGCGCACACCCGTACGACCCGTACGCCGCTCGGCAGGCCCGAGGCGTGCCTCGGCGGGGTGCCCTGGCGGGCGGCCCGCATAAGCTCGGCGGCGGCGGGGCAGGCTGGCTGCCGGGCGTCGTGGGCGAGGGGGCTGGATATGGGCGAGGTGTTCTTCCGCAGGCTGAGCCGGTGGCAGGCCGACAGCGACCGGGAAGAGCTGGCGGACCTGTACGTCGCTGCCTACCAGGAACCCCCGGGCGAGGAATACCGCAACCGGGAACGCTTCCTGGCCAGGCTCGCGGAGGATGTCCAGCGGCCAGGCTTCGACATGGTCGTGGCCGACGACCAGGACGGCGAGGACGACGAACCCGCGGGGGTGGCGTACGGATATCCGCTGCACCGTGACGGCTCGTGGTGGCGGGGATTCGTCGGTGTGGTTCCCGACGAGGTCGAGGAACTCACGGCTTCCGGCAAGGTGTTCGTCATCGCCGAGTCGATGGTGCTGCCGGAGCACCGCCGGCGCGGGATCGGCGGACGCCTCCACCAGAGGCTGCTCACCGGTGCCTCCGCCGCGGAACTGGCGGTCGTCCTGCTCGGTCCCACCGGCACGGAGGCACAGGCCGCGTTCCGGGCATGGGGCTGGGAGGAGCTCGGTGAACTGCGTCCCGATGCCGGGGGTTCCGTCTTCCGGGTGCTCACCAGGGCACTGCCGAACTGAGCTCCGGCGGCGTACCCGGCCCGTACGGCCGCTCGCTCCGGGACAGACCCCAGGTCAGACATCTGACCTGGGGTCTCCTGTTTCGTGCGTAGTCAGCTTTCGTCGGTGGTCAGCGAGTGACCATGACCGCGTCCAGGTGCACGGTGGAGCGTCCCGCGGTGCTGGCGGACAGTACTTTCAGCTGCGCTGTGTGGGTGGTGATCCTGGTACCGAGTGTGTGCGTGAACACCACCTGGCGGTAGCCCGTTGTCGGGGCGTACAGGTTCACGGTGCCCACCGTGGCGCCGTCGACGATCACCGCGAAGCGGCCGCCGTCGGACCTGCGGGTCGCCACGATCCGCAGCTGGGTGCCGTCGGCCGTGAAGGACACCGTGGCGCCCTTCGTGGCGGACACCCGCTCGGTCTTCGCCCAGGCCGACGTCACCGACGCCGACGACCAGGTTCCCTTGTGGGACAGCACCGAGGACCGGTCGTCGACGGGCACACCGGTCGCGCCGCCGCGCTCCACGCGCCGGTCTGACCCGCGTCGTCGTGGGCGCGCGCGGAGAAGCGGTACGTCAGACCGGGCGTCGGCCCGACCGGGCTGCCGGACGCGCCGAACACCGCCGACTTCGCCGTGGTGCGGTTGCGCCAGGTCTGGAGCGGACCGAGCTTCCATTCGCCGGTGCCGCTGCGGGTGACGACCCGGCGGCCGATGTCGTACGACGTCACGCCCGCCGTCTTCGCCGCCCAGCTGACCGGGTTGTGTGGATCATGGCGATACGGAGCGGCCGTCACCGACTGTCCCGCTCCGGTCGGGCCGCGCCGGGCGCGTGGGACGGGCGGCGCGGGCGGGAGGTGCGCTCAGTCCTTCGCGAGCCCCTGGAGGAGCAGTGCCACCAGGCGGCGCGGGTCGTACCGAGTGTCGCTGTCATGGCCGATGCAGAGGTTGCCGATGCCGCGCATCAGCTCGTAGGGCCGCGTACCGGGCCTGATCTCCCTGGCGTTGACGGCCGCGTCGAGCAACTGCCCGCAGACCGGTACCAGGCGGTCGAGGAAGTAGGCGTGCAGGGCGTCGAAGCCGCTGGTGTCCGACTGCATCGCGTTGGCGAGGCCGTGCTTGGTGACCAGGAAGTCGACGAACAGGTCGACCCACTGGACCAGTGCGGCGAGCGGTGAGCCGGTCGCGGCGAGCAGGGTCGGGCCGGCCTCGGCGCAGGCCTCGACCTGGTGGCGGTAGACGGCGACGACGAGATCCGCCCGCGTCGGGAAGTGCCGGTAGATCGTCCCCATCCCGACGCCCGCCCTGGCCGCGATCTCGCGGATCGGCGCGTCGACGCCGGAGGTGACGAACACCGCGGCGGCGGCGGTGAGCAGCGTCTGCTGGTTGCGCTGCGCGTCGGCCCGCCTGCTCCGGGCGGGCACGGGCACCTCTCCGGACTTGTCCGCAGGATTCACCACGCTGTCCCTCCTCCACCCCATCCGCTCTCTCCGTCGGCTTTGACAAAGCGGAACAGTGCTCCGTATCGTAAGCGGAGCAACGTTCCGCTTGTGCGTTCCAGTCTAAAGGAAGTACGCGTCATGAGTGAAACCCCTGTCCTCTCGATCGCCCCGGTGGTGCTGCCCACCCCCGACCGTGCTGTGGACCTGCGGCTCCGGATATCCGCTCCCGCGACAGGCGACGGCGAACTGCCCGTCATCCTCCTCTCGCACGGCCAGGGCCACTCGAACAACCTCTCCTCGCTCAACGGCTACGCCCCCCTCGTCACCTACTGGGCGGCACACGGCTTCGCCGTCATCCAGCCCACCCATCTCAGCTCGACGACGCTGACCCTGCCCGCGTCCACCCCGGGGGCGCCGCTGTACTGGCGCTCACGCGCCGAGGACATGACGCGCGTCCTCGACCGGCTCGACGAGATCGAGGCCGCCGTCCCGCAGCTCGCCGGGCGCCTGGACCGGGGGAAAGTCGCCGTGGCCGGGCACTCCATGGGCGGGCACACCGCGAGCCTGCTGCTGGGCGCCCGCCTCACCGACCCGGACGACGGAACGGAGGTGAACCTGACGGAACCCCGGATCAGCGCGGGCGTACTGCTCGCCGCGCCCGGCCGAGGAGGCGACGCCCTCACCGGACACGTCGCGGAGAACTGGCCGTTCTTCGCGACCACGGACTTCTCCCGCATGACGACACCGACGCTCGTCGTCGCCGGCGACAAGGACGCCTCCGCACATCTGACGGTCATGGGCCCGGCCTGGCACACCGACCCCTACGTCCTCGCCCCGGGCCCGAAGTCCCTGCTCACCCTGTTCGACGCGGAGCACGGCCTCGGCGGCATCTCCGGATACGACGTCGCCGAGACCACGGACGAGAACCCGGCCCGGGTGGCCGCGGTCCAACGCCTCACCTCGGCCTACCTCCGTACGGAGCTCTACCCCGGGGACACCGCCTGGCAGACGGCGCGCGACGAACTGGCGGCCGGCGCCGACCCGCTCGGCCGGGTCGAGTCCAAGTGACCCGGTGACCTACCTGGCTCAGGCGCCCCGCTCGAGGGTCCGCGCGAGGATTCCGAGCGTCGCCCGCAGCGCGCCCTCCTGGAGGAGCGGGAAGATCCCGGCGGACCGGTAGCGCTCGTGGATCTGGCTCCAGTCGCAGTACGAGGTCACCTCGGTGCCGGTGCCGTCCTCGGTGGGGCGCAGGCGGTAGCCGAAGTGGTGGTTGACGGAGGGCTGGAGTTTGGCGGACGTCGGGGTCCACTCGATGAGCGTGTCCTGCTCGAACCGGGTGATCTCCACGGTGACGTCGTACCGGCCCAGCGGCCGGTCGTTCAGCGCCTCGCGGTCCATGTGGACGACGAACGAGTCCCCGACCGCGCGTACGGCGTCCCCGTCGGCGGCCTGGAGCATGCCCGAACTGTCGATCGTGACATGCCCGTCGGGGTCGCAGAGGAGGGCGAATATCCGGGCCGGGGACGCCGCGACGATACGTGTCACCTCGAGCCGCTCCTCCTGGCCCGCTTTCTCGGTCTGCTCCACCTGATCCGCCTGGTCCGTAGTCATGACTTCCCCGCACTCTCTCGCTCGTCTGCTCGCGTCTGCTGTCGCGGCCGCGCGAATTCTAGTTGTATCTGGCAGCGACCAGGGCGATGTCGTCCTCGGGGTCGTCGGGGGCGACCAGGTCGAGGACTTGGTCGAGGAGGTCCTCGGGGGCCGGGCAGCCGCGGACGCGGGTGAGGCGGCGCAGGGAGGCGTCGATGTCCTCGTGGCGGCGTTCGATCAGACCGTCGGTGTAGAGGAGAAGGGTGTGGCCCGGCTCGCAGGGGGCCGTGAGGGAGACGTACTGGCTGTGCCCGGTACCCAGGGGCGGTCCGGGTGGGACGGGCAGGAGTGTGGCCCGGCCGTCGGGGCGGAAGACGACGGGAGGCAGGTGTCCGGCGCTGGCGTAGGTGCAGATGCCCCGGCGCGGGTCGGCGATGGCGATCACGCAGGTCGCGGGACGGTCGGCGGCGGTGGTGTGCAGCAGGTGGTCGAGTTCGAGCAGGATGCGGTCGGCGCCGGGTTCGCGGGCGGCGACCACGCGCAGCATCGCCTGGTAGCGGCTCATCGCGACGGCGGCCTCCAGACCGTGGCCCATCACGTCGCCGAGGGCCAGCAGCGTACGTCCGTCGTCGAGGGCGACGGTCTCGAACCAGTCCCCGCCGACGAGCACCCCCCGCCCGGCGGGCCGGTAGCGGTAGGCGACGTCGATGTCCGGGTGTGGGCTGCCCGGCTCGGCCAGCAGGGCACGCTGGAGCTGGACGACGGAGTTGTGCTCGGTGGTGTAGCGGCGGGCGTTGTCGAGGCTGATCGCGGCCCGGCCGGCCAGGTCCTGGGCGATCACGGCGTCGGTCTCGTCGAACAGGGGCGAGTCGCCCGCCCGGACCATGGTGACGGTGCCCACGTGGTGGCCGCGCGCGGTCAGCGGCACGATCAGGGCGGAGTGAATACCGGCGGCCAGATAGGCGCCGACGTTCCCGGTGTGGGCCCCGGCGCGGCCCATGTCCTGCTCGTCCATCAGGTTGTCGATCACCGGACGCCCGGCCGCCAAACAGCGGACGACGGAGGAGCTGGGCTGGTGGTCGACGTACTCGCCGGGCCGGCCCAGTGGCCGCATCACCGTCTCCAGCTCGGGCACCGCCGCCAGCGCCACCCGGCGCAGCCGCAGTGATCCGTCGCGGGGCGCCCGGCCGGCGCCCGGCTCGGGGAGGACCTTCACGGTGGCGGCGTCGGCGAGCTTCGCCACCAGGAACTCGGCCAGCTCCTGGCAGGTGGTGTCCATGTCCAGGGTGGTGCCGACGCGGGTGGCGGCCTCGTCGAGCAGGGCGAGGCGCTCGCGGGCCCGCTCCAGCTCCCGCTGCTCCTGCCGGGCGGCCGAGATCTCCAGCACGATGCCGACGAGCCCCAGGGTCCGGCCGTCCTGCCTCAACCGGTGGTAGGCACCGTGCCAGTAGCGGCGTTCCAGGGGGGAGTCGGCCTGGGTGTGGCCGCTGGAGATCGTCTCGCGCGGGATGCCGTCGGCGATGACGGCACGCAGTACGTCCTCGCCGGCCTCGACCCCCGGGACGACCTCGGCGACGGTACGGCCGATGTGGTCGGCCGCCGGTACGCCGTTCATCCGGGCCAGGGTGTCGTTGACGTACCGGTAGCGCAGTTCGGTGTCGAGGACGGCGATAGCGGCGGGGGTCCCGTCGAGGACCTGCCCCAGCAGCACCTGCACCCGCGCCGACCAGACGCTCCAGAACGCGGGATCGCCTTCCGGCGGAGCCACGCCGGTGGCCTCGCTCTCGCCCTTGCCCGCGCTCTCGCCGCCGGCCCGCTGCCGGTCCACTCCAGCATCGGATCACGAGTCGTGGGGGAGCGCATGTGGAGGTGGGGGAGACGCGTTGTCAGTGGTGGCGTGCGTGGAGGAAGGGGAGCGCGGCGTCGAGGTGACATCCGACACTCCTGGCTGAGCCAGCCGAGTCGGCCAAGTGCCGAGGTGCAAATCGGTTCCTATGCGATCAAAATTTCCGCATTTGTGAATCGTTGGGCAAGCCCGGACCTAGATCAAACGCCAATGAGACCTAAATCTCCTATTTTCTCGCGGAATTTGGCCGTTACCCTCTACAACTCTGGATCTGAGTCGGCAGTCCTTGTGTGTGGGCGTGTGTGGGCCATGAGGTTCTACGGTGCTCGCGGGTTTGCCGTGACTGCTGCTGGGCAAGCGTCCGCCGCTCCACCGTCGGCTGCTCTCAACGTTTCCGGGGTGTGGGTGGGGGTACGGAGGGGGGCTTTCCGATGGAGGAATCAGGTGTCGATGCACGGCGCGGACAGTGGGCCGCCGACCGGCGGGAGCGTCGTGGACGGGATGCACAAGGTGATCCCCTCGCCGCGACAGCCCCTCCCGCTCGCGACGACCGACCAGGCGTCCGGGTCCGCCGTGCCGACGCGGAAGCCCACTCGGGTCGCCGGGAAGCACGCCGCCATCCCGAGACGCGGTGACCGTCGGCTCTACGCCATCGACGGCCTCCGCCTGCTCGCCGCCCTCTTCGTGGCCGTCCACCACTACGCGGGAACCCGGCGCCTCGACCAGCCGGGCAACGCGATCTGGGGCCGGTCGGTGTCCGAGATCATGCCGACCTGGTTCCGGTTCTCCGCGTACGGCTGGATCGGCGTCGAGATCTTCTTCGTGATCAGCGGCTTCGTGATCTGCATGTCGTGCTGGGGCCGCACCCCGCGTCAGTTCTTCACCTCCCGCGTGATCCGGCTCTACCCCGCGTACTGGTTCTCCATAATCTTCACCTCGGCCGCCCTGGTCGCCCTGCCCGGCGTGTGGGAGCGGGGCCGGGCGCGCGAGGTGCTGATCAACTTCACGATGCTCCAGTCCGGCTCCCGCGTCGGGAACGTCGACGGCGTGTACTGGACCCTCTGGTCCGAGCTGCGCTTCTACCTCCTCTTCATGGCCGTCGTCGTGACCGGACTCACGTACCGCAAAGTCGTGGTGTTCTGCTGCCTCTGGGGCGCCGCCTCGATGATCGCCCCCGCCGCCGGCTTCCAGCCCGCGACGCTGATCATCAACCCGGAAGGCTCCTGGTACTTCATCGCGGGCCTCGCCCTCTACCTCATGCACCGCTTCGGCCCCGACCTGCTGCTGTGGGGCATCCTCGGCCTGTCGTGGATGATGGGCCAACTCGAAATCGGGCATCGCATCGACACGATCGAACGGGTCTCCAGCTGGCGCGGAAGCGTGCTGATCTTCACCGTCTTCCTGCTGTTCATGGTCGCCGTCGCCCTCGGCTATACCGACCGCGTCCGCTGGAAGTGGCTGGTCACGGCGGGTGCGATGACCTACCCGTTCTATCTGATGCACTACGTCGTCGGTACGACGATCATCAGCCGGCTCCGCGACACCATGGACCCCCGGCTCCTCATCGTGTCGCTGATCGCAGGCTTCCTGGTGCTGAGCTGGCTGGTGCACAAGCTCGTGGAAGCGCCTCTGGCACGGCTGATGAAGCGAGGGCTGGACACGTCGTTCGCGCGGCTGCGCAACGCCTCGGCCACGCCCTGACCGGCCGACCGCCTCTTCGTCGAAACCCTGGGTCACCCTCCCGGCCCGGGGTTTCCTCGTTCCCCGGACAGGCCGACGGACAGTCCAACCCGCGTACACCTCAGGGACGTTGACCCGCACCGGGCGCACCAGCAGAATGAGCCCCGCGCGTTCATGAGAGCGCTCTCGGCCTCGCAGAGGAGACCCATGAACGGCAGGCCCGACAGCTCAGATCCGTCCGACAGCTTCGATCCGTCCGACAGGTCAGCTGTCCGGAGCCCCGCCCTCAGCCGCCGTATGCTCATCGGCGCCGCCGGCCTCGGTGCCGTGGCGCTCACGGCGGCGGCCTCGGGCCCAGCGGGCGCCACCGGCACCCTCACCGGCTCCGGGAGTTCCGCGCGGCGCCACGCCCACGCCTTCCTCACCGCCGCCATGGACGCCTACCCCGACCACGGCGACCTCAGCCTCACCCAGAGTTACACCGACCAGGCGGGCCTGTTCAGCACGGCGTTCACCTACGACAACGCCCTCGCGATCCTCGCCCACCTCGCCACCCGCACCGACACGGGCCGGCGCCGGGCCGTCGCCCTCGGGGACGCCCTGCTGTACGCGCAGGCCCACGACCCGGCGTACGACGACGGCAGGCTCCGGCAGGCCTACAACGTCGGGCCGTACGTCTTCTTCGACGGCGTCGCGCAGCCCGACGGGTTCGTGCGGGCCGACGGCACCGCCAACGTCGGCACCCAGTTCGGGTTCACCGGCACCGCCGTGGGCGACATGGCCTGGGCCGGGATCGCGCTCGCCGCGCTGGCCCGGCGGACCGGAAAGCGCCGCTTCCTCGACGGTGCCGTACGGATCGGCACCTGGATCGAGGTGAACGGCCATGCGGACCAGCCCCTGGGCGGCTACCGGTTCGGAGTCGACGGGGCGAACGCGAAACTGCCGTTCAGCTCGACCGAGCACAACACCGACCTGGTCGCCCTCTTCGGACAGCTCGCGCTGCTCACCGGGGACCCGGTGTGGCGGCGACGGCGGGCGACGGCGCGGGCGTTCGTCGAGAAGATGTGGGAGCCGGCCGGCACCTCGGGCGCCGGGTTCTTCTACACGGGCACCAACGACGGTGTGAGCGTCAACAGGTCCCCGATCCCCGAGGACGCCCAGACCTGGACCCACCTCGCCCTCGGCTCCCGCCGGTACTCCCGTTCACTGGACTGGGCCGCCGCCGAACTGGCGGTCCTGGACCGGTCCGACCGCCCGAACAGCACGGTGCCCGCGGGACAGTCGTACGAGGGAGTCACCTTCAGCTCCGCGAGCCCGCTGGCGAACGAGGACGCCCCGATCGCCGAGTTCCAGCCCAGGCCGGACCGCAACGGCGTCTGGTTCGAGGGCACCGCGCACCTCGCCCTCGCCCTCCGCGACCGCGCCGGACACGGCGACGAGGCACGCGCCCACCGGCTGGTCGCCTCCATCGAGCGGGCCCAGGAACTCCTCGGCACCGGCCAGACCGTCGGCACCCGCACCCTGCCCGAACGCGCCGGAGTCGTCTCGGCGAGCAGCCCCCTCGACACGGGCTTCGGCTTCGGCTACTACCCGTACCGGCACACGGGCGCGACCGCCTGGTACCTGCTGGCGGCGACCCGAACGAACCCGCTCCGAGCCTGACGCCCCCGGACAGCTACCTGAACGCGTCGGCTCCCACGTTCTCCGCCCGACCGGCGACACCGGGAGCGGCTGCCCGCGGCCCCGACGGCGAACCGCCCCGTGCCCCCGCCACCGCGACCCCGAGCCCGGCGACGGCGAGCGCCGCGCCGACCCACAGCGGGGAGACGAAGCCGTACCCGGCGCCGAGGGTGAGGCCGCCGATCCCGGCGCCGAGCGCGTTGCCGACGTTGAAGGCGGCGATGTCGGCGCCGGAAGCCATGGTGGGCGCGTCCGAGGCGTACTTCATGGCGGCAACGACCCGGCCGACCATGAGCAGCGAGTACGTCGGGGCGAGGGCGGAGATCAGGTTGCCGACGATGAACAGCGTCATCAGCCCGACGAGAACCTTCTTGCGGTCGAAGCGGGCGATCGCGGCGGTGAACCCGAGGGCGCCGATCGCGACGCTCAGCGCGTGGCCGGAGATCAGGTATCCGGCCACGGACTCGGAGACGTCGAAGTCGTCCGCCACCTCGGGCAGCAGTCCTACGATCCCGAACTCCGTGAGGTGGCCAAGACCGGGCTCGCCCAGTCCACCGTTTCCGCCTCCATGGCCACGCTCGAACGCGCGGGGCTCGTCCGGTCCACGCGCGTCGGCGAGTGGACCCACTACCGGCGCGACGAGGAACGCATCGCCTGGCTCGTCGAGGAACTGCGCGGCGGCGTAGGAAACGTGTGATCGTCCCTACAAGGTCGTCCGGGCATGGCTTCCGGTCCGCTGGGTAGCGTGCACTGAGCTGGGGCCTGGCTCCGATGCACCCCGTAGGGTGCGGTGCTACGCAGAAGAGACGTACTCAATGCGTACTTAATACATCCTTACTGTAAACGGATAGCATCCGACCGCGATGATGCACGTCGGTGGCCGGAACGAGGTGGGTCTGGTGGGTGGCATGGCGGTGGAGCCGCGTATCGCGGTGGCCGTGGTGACCATGGGAAACCGGCCCGTCGCGCTCAACGCGCTGCTGGAGTCGATCGCCAAGCAGGACCTCGCCCCCGACCGGATCGTGCTGGTCGGCAACGGCTGTCCGCTGCCCCAACTCCCCGGCCTCTCCGGCGAGGTCACCACCATCGAGGTCGACGAGAACCTCGGCTGCCCGGGCGGCCGCAACGTGGCCCTGGCCCGCCTGCGGGAGTTCGGCGACATCGACGTCGTGGTCGACCTCGACGACGACGGCCTGCTCATCGACCCCGATGTGCTCAGCCGCGTACGGGACCTGTACGCCGCCGACCCCCGGCTCGGTATCGTCGGCTTCCGCATCGCCGACGAGAACGGGGTGACCCAGCGCCGGCACGTACCCCGGCCCGGCGCCGGCGACCCGATGCTCGGCGGATACGTCACCCAGTTCCTCGGCGGCGGCCACGCCCTGCGCATGACGATGCTCGACGAGACCGGCGACTGGCCCGCCGCCTTCTTCTTCGCCCACGAGGAGACCGACCTCGCCTGGCGGGCCGTCGACGCCGGCTGGAAGATCCTCTACGAACCGCGTCTTCTGCTGCGCCACCCCAGCACCTCGCCCGCCCGGCACGCCATCTACCACCGGGTCACCGCCCGCAACCGGGTCTGGCTGGCCCGCCGCAGGCTGCCGCTGCCGCTGATCCCGGTGCACCTGGGCGTGTGGCTCGCGATCACCGTCCTGCGCGCCCGCTCCACCGGGGCGCTGCGGGCCTGGTTCGGCGGCTTCACGGAGGGCCTGCGCGAACCGGCCGGCGAACGCCGCCCGATGCGGTGGAGAACCGTCTGGAAACTGACCCGACTGGGCCGCCCGCCCATCCTGTGAACCCCGCGAGCAGTCCCGCGACACAGCACCCACCGCCCCCCCTCACTTCGCGTCCGCATAACACTCCACCACCGCCGTACTGAACGGAAACCGCACCGGCGTCTCGCCGAACGTCAGCCGCCCCGCCAGTTCCGCCGCCTCCCGGATCGCCGCCACGACCGTCTGCGCCTCCTCCTCGGGACAGTGCACGATCACCTCGTCGTGCTGGAAGAAGACCAGCTCGGCCGCCATCCCCGCACAGCTCCGGCGCAACGCGGCGAGCAGCAGCAGCGTCCAGTCGGCGGCGCTGCCCTGGACGACGAAGTTGCGCGCGAACCGGCCCCGGGCACGGGAGTTGGACGAGGCGTACCCCGGCACCCACTCCTGCGCCCCCGTCCCGCCCGCGCCCCCGGCGGGGTCGGCGCCGCCCTCGTCCTCCGCGGACGGGATGCCGGCCTCCTCCGCCGAGTCGTCGTCGGTGTCGGCCCGCACCGCCGGCGGACACGTACGCCCCAGCCAGGTCCGCACGAGCCGCCCCTCCTCTCCCGCGCGCGCCGCCTCGTCCACGTACGCCACCGCCTTCGGGAACCGGCGTCTGAGCGCGGCGAGGTTCTTGAGGCCGTCGCCGGAGGTCTGCCCGTACACCGCGCCCAGCACGGCGAGCTTGGCCTGTGCCCGGTCGCCGGAGAACGCGCGGTCGGAGACGGACTGGTAGAGGTCGCTCTCCCGCCCCGCGACCTCCATCAGCCCGGGGTCGCGCGAGATCGCGGCGAGGACCCGCGGCTCCATCTGGTCGGCGTCGGCGACGACGAGCCGCCATCCCGGGTCGGCGACCACGGCCCGCCGGATCACCTTGGGGATCTGCAACCCGCCCCCGCCGTTGGTGACCCAGCGCCCGGTGACCGTCCCGCCCGCGAGGAACTCGGGCCTGAACCGTCCGTCTCGCACCCAGTCCTGGAGCCAGGACCAGCCGTGCGCGACCCAGATCCGATACAGCTTCTTGTACTCGATCAGCGGCCGCACCGCCGGATGGTCGATGCTCTCGATCTCCCATCTCCGCGTCGACCGCACCTTGATCCCGGCCCGCGCGAAGGCCTTGACGACTTCGGCGGGCAGATCCGGCCGCACCCGGTGTCCGAACGCCGCCGACACCTCGTCCGCCAGCTCGGCGAGCCGCCGGGGCTCACCACCGCCCGCGTACCGCTCGCCCAGCAGTTCGTGGAGCAGGTCGCGATGGACGTCCGCGCGCCAGGGCAGCCCCGCCGCGTTCATCTCGGCGGCCACCAGCATCCCCGCCGACTCGGCCGCCGTCAGCAGCCGCATCCGGTCCGGATGCGCGGCCCGGTCGTGCCGACGCTGCTGGTCGGCGTACACCTCCAGCAGGTCCGCCAGCGGCACGTGCACCGGCCCCGGCTCGAAGAGCGGCGACTGCGCGCCGGGTTCGGCGGACCGCTGCGGCGGATCCGGCGGTACGGGGCCACCGCGCAGCCGGGCGAGCGCCGCCGCCGCGGACCGGGGCTCGCCGAGCCGCCCCTCGTGCCCGAGCAGCAGCGTCTCGGCGTCCTCGATGTCGTAGCACCGCTCGACTCGCACCCCCGTGGCGAGCAGTCGCGGATAGACCTCGGCGGTGGACCGCCACACCCACCGCGTGACCTCCGGCCGGCCCCGGACCGCCGCGCCGAGATCCCCCTCCCGGCGCACCGGCCCGGCGGGCAGCCCGTCCGGACCGAGGGGGGCGATCTCCACGCCACCGTCCTCGGCCGGAGCGAGCGCCCACCGCTCGGCCGTCTCCGCCACGCCTGCCATGTCCGAGAGTGTGGCAGGGGGGTCTGACAATGCCCCCGAACAGCCCCCCTGACCAGCGCTTTTCGACCCTGCCCCGGCAGAGTCGCTGTCAGCCCTTCTCCTCGAACCCCGCCGTGATCTTGGCGAGGGCCGTGGTGACGTAGTCCTCCGTCGCCGGCTTGGTGAGGCCGAGGCCGGAGAGGAGTCCTTCGCCGTTCTCGAACTCCAGCAGGGCGAGCAGGATGTGCTCGGTACCGACGTAGTTGTGGCCCAGCCGCAGGGCCTCGCGGAAGGTGAGTTCGAGGGATTTCTTCGTGTCGGCGTCGAAGGGGATCAGGGCGGGGACGCTCTCGCTGCTCGGCGGGAGGCCGGCGGTCGCGGCCTCGCGCACGCTGTCCAGGGAGACGCCCTGCGCGGTGATCGCCTTCGTCCCGAGGCTCTCCGGCTCGGCGAGGAGGCCGAGAATCAGGTGCTCGGTGCGGATCTGGTCGTTGCCGGCGGCCCTGGCCCCTTCCTGGGAGACCACCACCACGTTCCTGGCCCGTGGCGTGAAGCGGCTGAAGCCCTGGCTCGGGTCGAGGTCCGACTCGGCCTTCGGCACGAACCGCTTCTGCGCGGCCTGCCGGGTGACGCCCATGCTCCTGCCGATGTCGGTCCAGGAGGCACCGGAACGCCGTGCCTGGTCCACGAAGTGGCCGATCAGATGGTCCGCCACCTCGCCGAGGTGATCAGCCGCGATCACCGCGTCCTGGAGCTGCTCGAGAGCGTCGGTGTGCACTTTCTTGATGGCCTCGATGAGGTCGTCGAGGCGTACGGAGGCCCTGACGGGCTGATTGGTCGTCATGTGTCAACCCTAGGTTGTCAGCAAGAAGGGTGTCAACCCAAAGTTGACAGTTGGGGTCGGTGAACATGGCACGATCGACGGGTGACCAGCAGCCCGCCCAGCACAGCCGTCGAACGAGCGTTCCAGGCCGCCCTGTACGCCGACACGGACACCACCCTCGACACCGGCGCGTCCCTGCTCGCCGCAGACCGGGCCTCGGACGCCGAACTCGCCCGGCGCGGCGAGGAGTTCGTGGCGTCGGCCTGGCGGCGAGGCTGGCAGCCGGCCGATGTCGTACGCCTCGTACGACGCGAGCTGGACGACGTACATGTACGCCTCGTCTCGACGCTGATCACATCCCAAGCGCCGAACGACCGACCCCGGGGCCCGCGCTGGACGGACCAGTTGGCGGACCTCACCGCGACCCCCGCGCCGCCGCGCACGGACCGCTTCACGCACGCGACGACGGTTCTGGAGCTGTACCGCCTGCTACTGACCCTGCCCACGCTGGAGTCCCTGGACGAGCCGCAGGCCAGGCCGGGGGAGGGCACCCGTCAGGCGCGCCCGGAGTCCCGCATGCTGCCCCGCATCCGCGCGCTGCTGGCGAAGGCGGAGGCGACCGGATTCCCCGAGGAGGCGGAGGCACTGAGCGCGAAGGCCCAGGAACTGATGGCCCGGCACAGCATCGACGAGGCGCTGCTCGCGGCCGGCGCCCCGGCACCCGACGCCCCGCGCGCGCGGCGCCTCGGTGTGGACGCCCCGTACGAGGAGGCGAAGGCGGTCCTCCTGCACGCGGTGGCCGACGCGAACCGCTGCAAAGCGGTGTGGAACGAGGCCCTGGGCTTCTCCACGGTGGTGGGTTTCGAACCCGACCTGGAGACGGTGGAACTCCTCTACACGTCCCTGCTCGTCCAGGCCACGACGGCGATGACCAAGGCGGAGGCCGCCCAACGGGCGAACGGCCGCAAGCGGACCAAGACCTTCCGTCAGTCCTTCCTGGCCGCCTATGCCCACAAGACAGGCGCCCGCCTGGCGGCCGCTGCGGCAGCGGAGACGGCGGACGCGGCAGCGACGCGGACCTCGGCTGCCCTGCTCCCGGTCCTGGCCACCCGGGACCTCGCGGTGACCGCCCACCTGGACGAGATGTTCCCCACGACCACGACGACGCGCCTGCGGGGCGTCACGGACGAGGCGGGCTGGACGGAGGGCACAGCGGCAGCCGACCGGGCGGCCCTGCACGCCCGGCCCCGCCTCCCGGACGCCTGACGCGTACGGCTGGCTCCTCGACCGTCAGGACCCCAGCCCCGCCGTCGGCAGCCCCGACGGAAGCTGCCCGCCCTCCGCCCTCGTGTACGTCTCCGTGCCGAGGGCGCTCTCCCAGGTGACCTTCATCGACGTCTTGCCGACGGAGTCGACCATCCCCTCGGCGCGGTCCTTGTTCCCGTCCGAGCAGGTGAGGCGGATCATCTGCATCCCCGCCTCGTTGCCCGCCGTACCGCTGCACATGGTCCCTCCGGTGGCGAACACCCCGGCCTTGGTCCCGGTGATCACCAGCGCCACGGCACTGCCCTTGCTGGTGGTCAGCCAGCTGCCCGTCAACCCGCTGCCCGAGGTGGGCGTACCGCTGGTGCCCCCGGTGCCGGCGGTCGGGTCGGCGGAGGGTGACGAGGCGTCCGAGTCCGGAACCCTCGCCCCCTCGTCGGAGCCCCCGCCGTCACCGCACCCGGCGAGCAGCAGCACGGCGGCCACTCCGGCCACCGAGGCCGTACCGGCCCTGCGCGCCAGCACGCGCGCGTACGTCACCGAAGTCACCGAAGCTCCCCACCAGTAGCCGTTGAATACCCTGCCCGCAGCGGTCCGAGGGCCGCAGGGGCATGCCTAGTATCGCGTTGTCGGACAACCGGGTTGTCAGGTCTACCGGCGGCCGGGCGGGATGTCGGGCCTGCGGAGGCCGTACAAGACCGACCTTCGGCCGACCTTCGGGCCTCACCAGGAGGACTTGCGCACCCCTGGCAGGAACCCCGCGTGCGCCTGCTCCCGCAGGCCGACCCGGGACAGGCCGAACGCCCGGAAGTATCCGCGGGGCCGCCCGTCCACCTGGTCCCGGTTACGCACGCGCGTGGCGCTCGCGTCCCGTGGCTGCCGTTCCAGCTCCCGGCGCGCTGCCGTCCGTTCCGCGTCCGTCGACGCCGGCCGCCGGATGATCTCCTTCAGCTCGGCCCGCCGCCGCGCGTACCGCGCGACGATCTCCTGCCGCTTCTCGTTCTGCGCGATCTTGCTCTTCTTGGCCATGGTGTTCGCCCCCCTCAGACCTTGACCCCACGGGCCCGGATCCGGGCCACCGCCGCCTCGACACCGATCGTGTCGACGGTCTTGATCCCCTTCGTGCTCAGCCGCAGCCGGACATGCCTGCCCTCGGTCGGCAGCCAGTAGCGCTTCGACTGGATGTTCGGGTTGAAGCGACGTGACGTACGCCGATGGGAGTGGCTGATGGTGTTGCCGAAGCCCGGCTGGGCGCCGGTCAGCATGCAGTGGGCGGACAAGGTGACGCACCTCTCTCGGTCGCGTTATGCAAATGGAAGTCGTTTTCAGTAAGATAGCAGCATGGCTCGCAACGAAATCCGGCCGGTCATCAAGCTCCGGTCCACGGCCGGGACCGGCTTCACCTACGTCACCCGCAAGAACCGCCGCAACGACCCGGACCGTATGACCCTGCGCAAGTACGACCCGGTCGCGGGACGTCACGTCGACTTCCGAGAGGAGCGCTGATCAGCCGCCATGCGTGAAGGAATCCACCCGGCGTACGGGCCCGTCGTCTTCCGCGACCGGGCCGCGAACCACGCCTTCCTCACCCAGTCCACGATGACCAGCGAGAAGACGATCGACTGGGAGGACGGCAATACCTACCCCGTCGTCGACGTCGAGATCTCGAACGTCAGCCACCCCTTCTACACCGGCACTGCCCGCGTCCTGGACACGGCCGGCCGCGTGGAGCGCTTCCAGCGCCGGTACGGCAAGAACGACTAGCGACGACTGGCTACGACTAGCAAGGACTGAGGGAAACACACGTGCAGGTGCATGAGTACGGGTTCGGGCCCTCCGGGGCTCACGAACTCTCCGTGGCGATCGTCGGCGGGCTGCACACCGACGCTCGCAAGGCGACCGTGGCGCGACTGCTCGCCGACGTCCCCGGCAGCGTCGTACTCCACCACGACCTCGCCACGGCCGTGGCCGGCACGGTCGTGCGGACCGTCAGTGACGCCACCGGCATCCTCTCCGCGGGCGAGGCGCCCCTGGTCAACGACTGCGCGTGCTGTGCCCTGCGCGAGGACCTCGTGCCGGAGCTGCGGCGGCTCGCGGACGCCGGGCTGACCCGGCTGGCGATCGTCGAGCTGTGGGACTCCGTCGAGCCCAAGGCGATGGCCGAGGTGGTGACGGCCGGCGGCCTCACGGTCACCGGCGTCATCACGGCCGTCGACCCGGCGCTCCTGCTGCCCTACCTCGGCAACGGCGACGACCTGGCCGAAGGCGGCCTCGCCGCCGCGGCCACCGACCAGCGCACGGTCGCGGACACCTTCGCCCGCCAGCTGGAGTACGCCACCGTCCTCGCCCTCGTCGACTCCCCGGAGGCCGACGACGAGGACCGCGAGCTGCTCGCGCAGCTCCACCCGACAGCCCGCCAGGTCCCCGTCTCGGGCGGCCACCCAGGGGACCTGGCGGGCGCGCCCGACGCCTCCGGGCTCTCGCCCCTCGCCTCCGCCGCCCTCGCCGGATTCGACGTCGAGTCCGCCGCCGCCGCTCAGCACCCGGCGTGCGCGCTGCTGCCGGCCGAGGCCGACGCGCACGGCGTGTCGACGCTCGTGTGGCACCGGCGCCGCCCCTTCCACCCGGAGCGGCTGTACGAGGCGCTGGAGGACCTGACCTGCGCCGCGGCGCGCAGCCGGGGCCGGTTCTGGCTCGCCGACCACCCCGACACGCTGCTCCACTGGGACGCGGCGGGCGGCGCGCTGTGCGTGGAGAGCGTGGGCCCCTGGCTCGCCTCGCTCCCGGACGCGGCCTGGGACATGGTCGAGCCCGTACGCCGGGCCGCCGCCGCCCTCGACTGGCACCCCGAGCACGGCGACTGCTGCCAGCACCTGGTGTTCACGTCCCCCGGCCTCGACCGCGACGGACTCGAACAGCTCCTGGAGTCCTGCCTGCTCACCGACGCCGAGTACGCCGGCGGACGCACCGCCTGGAAACGCCTGCCGCCCGCCTTCGACACCCTCCTGGAGGTCTGACCCACCATGGCTCGCACGATCGAACGCAAGCCCCTCAAGGCCCGTCCCAACCCGCTGGACGCCGCCAAGATCACGTACATCGACTACAAGGACACGGATCTGCTGCGGAAGTTCATCTCCGACCGCGGCAAGATCCGCAGCCGCCGGGTCACCCGGGTCTCGGCCCAGCAGCAGCGGCTGCTCGCCCGCGCGATCAAGAACGCCCGCGAGATGGCGCTGCTGCCGTACGTGTCCCGCTAACCCCCCGCCCCCACCCCACCCACCTGCACCCCCGTCTCCAGAGGCCCCAGGAGACGGGGGTGCGGACGTGCGGGGGAACGCTCGGGGCCGCGTGTGCGTCAAGGTGTGTAGCGGAGCGAACACCCGGCGTGCACGTGCATCTGCTCGTGCCCATGCACATGCATATGCCCGCGTATTCGTCCATGCCCTTGCACATGAACAGAGTTATGATCCCGGCACAGTTGACCACCGCACCAATGGCCTCACCAGCCAGTGCACCACCAGGGAGCGACCTGTGGACCACGACGTGTACGGCGTTGGCGCAGCCGATGAGTCCGGCGTGTACAACGGCATGGCCGCCCCGCTGCTGGACGGGGTCGCAGCCTGGCAGAAGAGCCGGCACAGCAACTCGCAGGGTTCCTGCGTGGAGTTCGCGCGGCTGCCCGGCGGCGAGGTGGCGGTGCGCAACTCGCGCTTCCCCGACGGTCCGGCGCTGGTCTATACGCGCGCCGAGATCGAGGCGATGCTCCTGGGCGTCAAGGACGGCGAGTTCGACCATCTGACAGCGAGCTGACCGCCCCGTAGTCGTCCCGGCCCCCGCGCCGGACGAAACGGGGCGTCATCGTCGTATCGCCCAGGGTGACGCGCGTAGAACCGCGGCGCGCAGAAGCGCCGCGGTGCCTCACTCGGCGGAGTGCAGCCCGAACAGCGCCCAGACGACCTTGCCGCCCAGCGTGCCCGAGAGCGGGTGCCAGCCCCAGCTGTCGCTGAACGAGTCGACGAGGAACAGACCGCGTCCCGACTCGGCCGAGAAGTCCTCCGAGAACTCCTCGGCGTCGTACGCCACCGGGCACTCCCGGCTCGGGTCGCGCACCGCGCACACCAGCCGCTCGGTCCAGCGCATCAAGTGCAGCCGTACGAGGGGTTCATGGGCCGGCGCGTGCGCGGCGTCCGTGGGCAGCGCGTGCCTCAGAGCGTTGGTGACCAGCTCGGAGACGACCAGGCAGACGTCGTCGAAGCGGTCGTCGATGTCCCACTGGCCGAGTGTTCTACGGCTGAACTGCCGGGCCTCGCGCACCGCTTCGTAGCGGGCGGGCAGGGCGCACGACGCCGCGTTGGACACGGTCGAGGGATCCAGTGGCGGAAGCCCCTGCCTTAAAGGCTCGAGCATGGTCGATCCATTCGTCCCCATGCGAGGCACTCCCGGGAGATCGCGGTCGTTGCGATGCAGTCATTGCGATGCAGCGGTGGCGCGAGACCATGGTTTCGGATGCTCCCTGCGGATGCAAGGGCAGATGCACGTGCACGTGCCTGAATTGGACCCTCCCGTACCGCTTCTTGGTCATTTTTTCCGCCAACATTTCACCTCTGGCCGGTCTTCCCCTTGCCTTGTCCTGTGCGTACGCTCTGACGTCTTCCCATTTGAGTAACCGGACGAGTACTGCTCGGAGTGATTTAGTGGCAGACTGCGGCCCCTGGAGAGGCTTGGGGAGGGTGGCGAACGTGAGCGCGGGAGAGCCTGGATCGGTGGTGCGGCGCATGCTGCTCGGATCACACCTGAGGCGACTGCGTGAGGCACGGGGCATCACGCGGGAGGCGGCGGGTTACTCGATCCGTGCGTCGGAATCGAAGATCAGTCGTATGGAGCTGGGCCGGGTGAGCTTCAAGACACGGGACGTCGAGGACCTGCTGACGCTGTACGGCGTCAACGACGAGGCCGAGCGCAACGCGCTCCTCTCGCTGGCCAGGGAGGCCAACGTCGCGGGCTGGTGGCACAGTTACTCGGACGTCCTGCCGAGCTGGTTCCCCACCTATGTGGGCCTGGAGGGCGCGGCCTCACTGATCCGCGTCTACGAAGTGCAGTTCGTGCACGGCCTGTTGCAGACCGAGGCGTACGCGCGTGCCGTCGTCGAACGCGGCATGAAGGGCGCGAGCCCCGCCGACATCGAGCGCCGCGTCGCCCTGCGCCTGGAGCGGCAGAAGTACCTCCTTTCCACCGGCGGCCCGGAGTTCCACGTGGTCCTGGACGAGGCCGCCCTGCGCCGCCCGTACGGCGACCGCGAGGTGATGCGCGGCCAGCTCCAGCACCTGATCGAGATCTCCGAACGGCCCAACGTACGGCTGCAGATCATGCCGTTCGGCTTCGGCGGGCACTCCGGCGAGAGCGGCGCGTTCACGATCCTGAGCTTCCCGGAGTCGGACCTGTCCGACGTGATCTTCCTGGAGCAGCTCACCAGCGCGCTGTACCTGGACAAGGCGGAGGACGTCACCCAGTACGAGAAGGCGATGAAGGAACTGCAGCAGGACAGCCCCGGGCCGGACGAGAGCCGGGACCTGCTGAGGGGCCTGCTGCAACTCTCCTGACCGGGGGCCCCGATGATCCCCCAACTCCCTTTGATCGCACGTACGATGACGTGCGATCAGACCGTGATACGGCATTGAGGGATTTGAGGGGTCACATGCCAGCGCCTGAGTACTACTTCACCGACCTCGCGCAGCAGTACATAGGCGGTGAGTGGCGCCCGGGCACCGGCTCCTGGGACATCATCGACTTCAATCCCTACGACGGCGAGAAGCTGGCCTCGATCACGATCGCCACGGTGGACGAGGTCGACGAGGCGTACCGCGCCGCCGCCGCCGCCCAGAAGGAATGGGCCGCGACCAGCCCGTACGCCCGTCGCGCGGTCTTGGAGAAGGCCCTGCGGATCATCGAGGACAGCGAGTCGGAGATCGCCGCGGCGATCAACGCCGAACTCGGCGGCACACACCTCAAGGCCGGCTTCGAACTGCACCTCGCCAAGGAGTTCCTGCGCGAGTCGATCCGCCTGGCGCTGACCCCCGAGGGCTGGATCGTCCCGTCGCCGGTCGAGGGCAAGGAGAACCGCGTCTACCGCGTCCCGGTGGGCGTCGTGGGCGTGGTCAGCCCCTTCAACTTCCCCTTCCTCCTCGCCCTCAAGTCCGTCGCCCCGGCCCTCGCGCTCGGCAACGGCGTCGTCCTCAAGCCGCACCAGGAGACCCCGGTCGTCGGCGGCTCCCTGGTCGCGAAGATCTTCGAGGACGCGGGCCTGCCGCCCGGCCTCCTGAACGTCGTCATCACGGACATAGAGGAGATCGGCGACGCGTTCATCGAACACCCCGTCCCGAAGGTCATCTCCTTCACTGGCTCGGACACCGTCGGCCGCCATGTCGCCGCCGTCTGCGCGCCCCTCTTCAAGAACGTGGTCCTCGAACTGGGCGGGAACAGCGCCCTGGTGGTCCTGGACGACGCGGACATCGACTACGCGGTCGACGCGGCGGTCTTCAGCCGGTACGTCCATCAGGGCCAGGTCTGCATGGCCGCGAACCGGATCCTGGTGGACCGGCGAATCGCCGACGAGTTCACCGAGAAGTTCGTGACCAAGGTGCGGTCCCTGAAGGTCGGCGACCCGAGCGACCCCGCGACAGTGATTGGCCCGGTCATCAACTCCTCTCAGGCGGAGGAGATTTCGGACGTGGTGCGCCGGGCGCTGGAGGAGGGCGCGACGGCCCTGCTCCACGGCGCGACGACGGACAACCTGGTCGAGCCCTCGGTCCTGACCGACCTCCCCGCCGACTCCCCCCTCCTCCAGGAGGAGATCTTCGGCCCGGTGGCCCTCCTCGTCCCCTTCGACGGCGAGGCCGAGGCGGTCCGCCTCGTCAACGACACGCCGTACGGCCTCAGTGGCGCGGTCCACACGGCCGACGTCGAACGCGGTATCGCCTTCGCCAAGCGGATCGACACGGGCATGTTCCACGTCAACGACGGCACGATCCACGACGAGCCCCTGGTCGCCTTCGGCGGCGAGAAGTCCTCGGGCATGGGCCGCCTGAACGGCGAGGCGGCGGTGGAGGCGTTCACGACGCGGAAGTGGATCTCGGTGCAGCATGGTCGAAGCCACTTCCCGTTCTAGAAGTTCTAGGGGCTCTACAACTTCTCGGGACTCCTCGCGTCGACCGGGGGCTTGCGGACAGATCCTGACCGCAAGCCCCCGTAACTTCATCGGTGTCAGGCGGCGACGCCCCCACAACCCGATGAAAGGCGGCCGACCATGGTCACCCACGTCCTCTCCGAAGCCTCCGGCGACGAGCGAGGAGCGCTGCTCGCGTTCATCGAGGAGCAGCGCGGCGGTATCCGGCGGGCCCTGCTGGGGCTGACGGACGAGCAGGCGGCGAGCAGGCCCAGCGCCGGCGAGCTTTCCCTCTCCGGGCTGCTCAAGCACTGCGCCGAGGTCGAGCAGGGCTGGATCGCGCGGGCCAAGGGAGAGGCGCCGGCCGTCAAGCGGGACGCGTCGAACTGGCACGAGTGTTTCGTGCTCGGCGAGGGCGAAACCGTCGCCTCGCAGCTCGCGTACTGGGAGAAGGTCGCCGCCGAGACCGAGGCGTTCCTGCGTTCCGTACCGAGCCTCGACGACACGTTCGCGCTGCCGCCGGACCCCTGGTTCCCGCCGGAGGGCCGGGTCTCGATGCGCTGGGTGGCGCTGCACCTGATCCGCGAGACCGCCCGGCACGCCGGCCACGCCGACATCATCCGGGAGTCCCTGGACGGCGCGACGGCCTTCGAGCTGGTGGCCCGGGAGCAGGCCGGCTGACCGGCGGGTCCTAGGCTGGACCGCATGTCAGCGATCCGTCTGCTCGTGCTCGGCGCCGTGCGCCAGCACGGGCGGGCCCACGGCTACCAGGTGCGCAACGACCTGGAGTACTGGGGCGCCCACGAGTGGTCCAACGCCAAGCCCGGCTCGATCTACCACGCCCTGAAGCAGATGGCCAAGCAGGGCCTGCTGATCGCGCACGAGATCGCCCCCTCCACGGCCGGCGGCCCGCCCCGCACGGAGTACGAGATCACCGAGGCGGGCACCGAGGAGTGCTTCCGGCTGGTGCGCGAGGCGCTGACCTCGTACGACCAGAAGATGGACGTCAAGTCGGCGGCGATCGGCTTCATGGTCGAACTGCCGCGCGCCGAGGCCGTGGCGCTCCTGAAGGAGCGGATCCGGGGGATCGAGGCGTGGCGGGCCTCGGTCACCGAGCACTACGTGCCCGAGGGTGGCCCCGAACAGGTCGGTCACATCGGCGAGATCATGAACCTGTGGATCCACACGGCCGACGCCGAGGCCGAGTGGACCCAGGGTCTGATCGCCCGGATCGAGGGCGGGGCGTACACGTTCGCGGGCGAGGGCGAGCCCTTCGTCGGCGTCCTGGCCGAGGGCCAGGAGAACCCGTACGCGTCGGGGGAGCAGCACCCCGACGACTGGCGGTAGCTGCTAATCAAGTTTGACCAGTCATCGAGAGTGCGTTATCTTGAGGAAGTAATCAAGCTTGACTAGTGATGCTGCCTGACCAGTGATGTTGGGGGAGTGGTTTCGTGGCCGACGCGGCGATCACCGTCGAAGGCGCACACAAGAAGTACGGCGACACGTACGCCCTGTCCGGACTCGACCTCCAGGTCACCCGTGGCACGGTGCACGGCGTGCTCGGGCCGAACGGCGCGGGCAAGACGACCCTGGTCCGCGTCCTGGCCACGCTGCTCAGGCCCGACGCCGGCCGGGTCGAGGTGGCCGGTCACGACGTACTGACCGAGGCCCGGCAGGTCCGCTTCCGTATCGGTCTGCTCGGCCAGCACGCGGCGCTGGACGAGGAGTTGAGCGGCCGGCAGAACCTGGAGATGTTCGGCCGCCTCTACCACCTGGGCGCACGCCACGCGCGCGTGCGGGCCGACGAACTGCTCGCCCGCTTCGGGCTCGCGGACACCGGCCGCAAGGCGGTCCGGCACTACAGCGGCGGCATGCGCCGCCGCCTCGACCTCGCCGCCTCCCTCCTCACCGACCCGGAGGTGCTGTTCCTGGACGAGCCGACGACCGGCCTCGACCCACGCGGCCGTACGGAGGTGTGGACGGCCGTCCGCTCCCTCGTCGGCGGCGGTACGACCGTCCTGCTCACCACCCAGTACCTGGAGGAGGCCGACCAGCTCGCCGACCGCGTCTCCGTCGTCGACCGGGGCCGGGTCGTCGCCGACGGCACCCCGGACGAGCTGAAGGCCGCCACCGGCGGCGACCGCATCGACGTCGTCCTGCGCGACGCCGGCCAACTCGGCGCGGCCGTCGACCTGTTGCCCGTACCCGCCGAGGGCGTCTCGGTGGACCCCGACCGGCGGCTGCTGAGCGCTCCGGTCACCGACCGCATGGCGGCGCTCTCCGGGGTCGTACGGGCCCTGGAGGCGGCCGGGATCGAGGCCGAGGACATCGCGCTGCGGCGCCCGACGCTGGACGAGGTGTTCCTGCGTCTCACCGGCGGCGACGAACCGACGAAGGAGGCCGCGTGACGACGTACGGGATGAGCGGTGTCGCGGCGCCGGGGAGCGCGGGCACGCGCGCGTTGACCGACTGCTGGACCATGACCCGCCGCGAACTCGCCCACTGGGCACGGCAGCCCGTCCGGGTGCTGGTCGGGCTGGTCTTCCCGGTGATGCTGCTGCTGATGTTCGGCCACCTGGTCGGCGGCGGCCGGGACATCGCGGGCGACTACGTCGACTACCTGGTCCCCGGCATGCTCGTACTCACCATGGCCTTCGGCCTCGAGGGCACGATGATCGCCGTCACCCAGGATCTCAACAAGGGCGTCATCGACCGGTTCCGGTCGATGCCCATGGCCGACGGAGCGGTCCTGGTGGGCCGTTCGGCCGCCGACATGCTCCAGTCGGCGCTGGGGCTCACCGTGATGCTCGCGGTGGGGTACGCGATCGGCTGGCGCGCCCACGGGGGCGTGGCGGCCCTCCTGGGGGCCGTGGGCCTGCTGCTGCTCTTCCGGTTCGCCATGCTGTGGATCGGCATCCAGCTGGCCATGGTGGCCGGCCGACCGGAGCTGGTGCAGGCCGTCCAGATCCTGGTCTGGCCGGTCGGCTTCCTGTCCAACGCCTTCGCCACCCCCGAGTCCATGCCCGACTGGCTGGGCGCGGCCGTCCAGTGGAACCCGATGTCCCAGACGGCCACCGCGGTACGCGACCTGTTCGGCAACCCCGGCGGCGAACCGGCCCATCTCTGGGCGGCCGTCGCCTGGCCCCTGGCCCTGCTGGCGGTCTTCTTCCCGCTGGCGGTACGGAAGTTCGGCCGCCTGAGCCGGTGACTCCCGTACCGCGGGCGGGTGTCAGTGATGGAAACCGGTGGCCGCGTCCTTGTCGTGCGTCGACGGGCCCGACTGCCGACGCAGTTCGGGCAGCAGCCGCTCCAGGTCCTCCATGAACAGCTCGGCGAGGTCCGAGGAGAACCCGTTGCGGCACACGACCCGCAGGACGGACAGATCCTGCCGGTTCTCCGGGAAGGTGTACGCGGGCACCAGCCAGCCGCGCTCACGCAGCCGCCGCGAGACGTCGAAGACGTCGTACGCGGTGACGTCCGTCCCGGTCGTGAACGCGAACACCGGCAACTCGTCGCCCCGGGTGAGCAGCCGGAAGTCGCCCAGCTTCTCGATCCGCGCGGCGAGGGAGCGCGCCACGTCCCGCGTGGACTGCTGCACGGCCCGGAAGCCCTCGCGGCCCAGCCGCAGGAACGTGTAGTACTGCGCGACCACCTGGGCGCCGGGGCGCGAGAAGTTGAGCGCGAACGTCGGCATGTCGCCGCCCAGATAGTTGACGTTGAAGACGAGCTCGGCGGGGAGCGCCTCCTTGTCCCGCCACAGCGCCCAGCCGACGCCCGGGTAGACCAGTCCGTACTTGTGCCCCGAGGTGTTGATCGAGGCCACGCGCGGCAGCCGGAAGTCCCACACCAGGTCCTCGTCCAGGAAGGGCGCCACCATGGCTCCTGAGGCCCCGTCGACGTGCACCGGGATGTCGAGGCCGGTCCGCTCCCGCAACGCGTCCAGGGCCGCGCACAGCTCCGCGACGGGCTCGTACGACCCGTCGAAGGTGGACCCGAGGATCCCGACCACTCCGATGGTGTTCTCGTCGCACAACTCGGCCGCCGCCTGCGGATCGAGATGGAACCGGTCGCCCTCCATGGGCACCTGGCGCGCCTCCACCTCCCAGAAGCTGCAGAACTTCTCCCAGCAGACCTGCACATTGACGCCCATGACCAGGTTCGGCCGGGCGTCCCGCCCCGGATACCGGTCGGCGTTGCGCGCCGCCCACCGCCGCTTCAGCGCCATCCCGGCGAGCATGCACGCCTCACTCGAACCGGTGGTCGAACAGCCCACGGCGGCGGCCGGGTCGGGCGCGTTCCACAGGTCTGCGAGCATCGCCACACAGCGCCGCTCCAGCTCGGCCGTGCGGGGGTACTCGTCCTTGTCGATCATGTTCTTGTCGCGGCACTCGCTCATCAGGACCCCGGCCTGGGGCTCCATCCAGGTGGTGACGAAGGTGGCCAGGTTGAGTCGCGAGTTGCCGTCGAGCATCAGTTCGTCGTGCACGAGCTGATACGCCGTCGACGGCGGCAGCGGGGCGTCCCCGAGCCGGTGCGTGGGCGGGGCCTCGGTCATACCGCCGACCGGATTGGCCTCCCCGTAGAAAGGGTTGACGGAGAGCCTGCGCCCGCCGCCCTTGTCGTCAGATGCTTCGCTGTCTCCTCGGTGCAGTGGCATGTCTACGACGGTAGGGCCGGGCCGCGCGGCTTGCACCTCACGCGACGTGAGGACGCACTGTGGAGCGCGTACCGAAGAAGGGAGCGGAAGTGAGCTACTCCGTAGGACAGGTCGCCGGTTTCGCCGGTGTCACGGTGCGCACCCTGCACCACTACGACGAGATCGGCCTCCTGGTGCCGGGCGGACGCAGCCATGCGGGCCACCGGCGCTACGACGACGCCGACCTCGACCGGCTGCAGCAGATCCTGTTCTACCGGGAGCTCGGCTTCCCGCTCGAGGAGGTCGCCGCCCTGCTGGACGACCCGAAGGCGGACCCGCGCGCGCAGTTGCGCCGTCAGCACGAGCTGCTGACCGCCCGGATCGAACGGCTCCAGCAGATGGCGGCGGCCGTGGAGCACGCCATGGAGGCACGCAGAATGGGCATCAACCTCACGCCCGAGGAGAAGTTCGAGGTCTTCGGCGACAAGGACCCGGAGGCACACGCGGAGGAGGCGGAGCGCCGCTGGGGCGGCACGGAGACGTACGCGGAGTCGCAGCGCCGCGCCGCCACGTACACGAAGGACGACTGGAAGACCATGCAGGCCGAGGTGGCCTCCTGGGGCGAGCGCTACGACGCCCTGATGGCGGCCGGCGAGCCCCCGACCGGCGAGGCCGCGACGGCCATGGCCGAGGAACACCGCCAGCACATCAGCAAGTGGTTCTACGAATGCACGTACGACATCCACCAGGGCCTCGCCGACACATACGTTTCCGACGAGCGCTTCAAGGAGTTCTACGACTCCATGCGCCCGGGCCTCGCCGAGCACCTCAGGGAGGCGATCGCGGCGAACGCGGCCCTGCACACCCCGTAGGGCCTGTCGTAGCGTCCCCCTGGCCCGGGGTCACTCCCGGGCCAGGACCACCGCGGTTCCGTACGCGCACACCTCCGTACCCACGTCCGCTGCCTCGGTCACGTCGAAGCGGAAGGCCAGCACGGCGTTGGCGCCACGCGCGCGTGCCTGCTCGACCAGTCGGTCCATGGCCTGGTTGCGCGTCTGGACGAGGGTCTTCGTCAGCCCCTTCAACTCGCCGCCGACCATGGACTTCAGTCCGGCCCCGATCTGGCTGCCGAGATGCCGTGACCGCACGGTCAGCCCGAAAACCTCACCGATGACCTGCTCGACCCGGTGGCCGGGTACGTCGTTCGTCGTCACGACCAGGACGTCGGACTGAGGTCCCTGGCCGCCGCCGTACTCTTCGATGCCCATAACCCCACAGAGTCGCCCCAGATCCCGCACAGCGCATCCCGGCGTGGCGCACAGAGGCTGAGGGAACCTGGAGGGGCCGCCCCGCGTTGATAGCTTTGGCCCCACTCATCTCTGCTCAATCTCTGCCAAGCCTCAGGAGCCCGGAACAGTGACGACGCTTGCCCTCGGACCGAGCTGGCTGGATCCGGACTACCTGTTGGACCAGTTCGGCATCTGGGGCCTGCTCCTGATCGTGTTCGCCGAGTCCGGTCTGCTCATCGGCTTCTTCCTGCCGGGCGACTCACTGCTGTTCACGGCGGGTCTGCTGATCACCGCGGGCACGCTGGACTTCCCCCTGTGGGGCGCGATCGCCCTGATCTGTGCCGCCGCGATCCTCGGCGACCAGGCGGGCTACATGTTCGGCAAGAAGGTCGGCCCGTCGCTCTTCACGCGCCCGGACTCCCGCCTCTTCAAGCAGGAGAACGTCGCCAAGGCCCACGAATTCTTCGAGAAGTACGGTCCGAAGTCGCTCGTCCTGGCCCGCTTCGTGCCCATCGTGCGCACGTTCACGCCGATCATCGCCGGCGTCAGCGGCATGAAGTACCGCTCGTTCGTCACCTGGAACGTCGTCGGCGGCGTCCTCTGGGGTGCTGGCGTCACTTTGCTCGGCTCCTGGCTCGGAAAGAGCGACTTCGTCAAGGCGAACATCGAACCGATCCTGCTGCTGATCGTCCTCATCTCGGTCGTCCCGATCATCATCGAGTTCGTCCGAGCCCGCAGCCAGGCCAAGAAGAACCCGCCCCAGCAGCCTCCGGCTCCGCCGGTCCAGCAGCAGTACCAGGCCCCGATGGACGACGCGACGACCCAACTCCGCCGCATCCCCCCGGCCCAGCAGCAGGACGATCACCCGCAGCAGCAGTACGGCCAGAACCAGTACTACGACCAGCAGCCCTACCACGACCAGCAGCCTTACGCTCAGCAGCACCCCCAGGGCTACCAGCAGGACCAGCAGCAGTACCCGTACAACGACAACGGTTACCCGCAAAGCTGAGGGGTCAGCCGGCCTCGCGCCCGCAGCCCCGGCCCCGTGCAGTGACCCGGGCCCTCGGCTGGAACGTGATGTTCACCGAGCCCCAGATCCCCCTCGCGCGCGAGGGCGTGGCCCGGACGGTGACTGTCACGCTCATGCTGGTGCGCAAGTTTTTCTCCAGCCTCGGTGCCCTTTCTGGTGGTCGTCTGGTGGCCGGGGAACGGGGTGCCCGGCTGGGGCGTGATCGTCGCCTGGGTGTACGTGGCGGTGTTGACGGCGGAGTCCATCCTGATCGTGAGGGTCGCGCGCACCCCGTCCGCACCGGCTCGGGAGGGCCGATTGCGCCGGATCGTCTTCGAAGCGCGCACGGCACTCGGGCCGGTGCGCCGACCGCGCGTCTTCACGGAGGTGGGGCTGGCGGCGTCCTCACCCGAGCCCTCGATCTCATGGGCGCGGTGGCCGTCGCGAGAGCCCTCGACCTACGGCTGTCGGCGGCCGTCCTGGTACTCATCCTGCTGTCGGTCGAGGTGTCCAACATCCTGCCGACCCTGCCGGGCCAATTGGGCACCTTCGAGGCGGCCGTGTTGGGTGCCACGGCGGGCGCCCTCGGCCAGGCCGAAGGGCTGGCCTTTGCGCCAGCCTTCCATGCCCGGCAAATACTCCCCCGGATCCCGCTGGGGATGATCACAATGCTCGGAAACACATTTCCACGTGACCGATCGGAACAGGATTCACGATGACCGAAAAATGGAACACCGATACTCCGCGGGTGATTCAACTGCCCTCCGGGCGGCTGATTCGGGGACGGGGGCTCAGATATGACCTCCCGGAGGGTCAGACACCGACGCTCGCTGTCCACTTAACGGATCACCAGCCACCCGATCCGGCGTGGGAGTCCCTGTGGGTCCCCTGGCGGGACTTCTGGCTTCCTGCCGACCCCGTCGACGCGATGCGCAAGCTCCGCCTCGCCTATGAGCGCGCCCCGAGCGAACGCGTCGAGGTCTGTTGTGGGGGCGGGGTCGGGCGGACCGGTACGGCACTGTCCGCGATGTGCGTCTTCGAGGGGATGGACCCCAAGGAAGCCGTCACTTGGGTGCGGCGGAACTACCACTCCCGTGCGGTCGAGGTGCCCTGGCAGCGGCGGTTCATCCGCCAGGTTTTTGCCTCCGCCGGGCCTGACTCGGGGCAGTCATAGCCGCGTCGGCCACCGGGCGCGCGCCGGGGATGCATCGATCCCACGGAGGCGCTGCCACGGAATATCGAGTGTCGGACATATGGCCGAACATGCCCGAATGAACTCACGGCTCAGGAAGTCAGGCGTGGCCAGGAACCATGTGGAGTCGGTTGCTGGAACCCCACGCTAAAACCCGCGCGTCCGCTTGGCGGCCCGCCTCCCCCCGGCGGAGCCGCTGGGCACACGCAAGAACAGCCGCGAGATCTCCGACCCGAGATTCACCCCGATGGCGATGGCCATAGCCAGCGCCGCCGCCTTCGACAACGAAACCAACCCCGCGTCCATGTCGTTCTGCGCGATCGACAACAGCCCGAAATACGTCGCCGACCCCGGCAGCAGAGGCCCGATCGCCGCCGTGGTGTACGGCAGGGCCGACGCGAACCGGTACCGCGACAGCAACTGCCCGAACAGCCCGACCAGACCCGCCGCGACGGCCGTCGACGCCACCGGCGAGAAGTCGCCGGTGTCGTGCATCGCGCCGTACACGCTCCACGCCACACCCCCGTTGAGCGTCACGATGAGCACGGTGGAACGTTCCTGCTGGAGCATGACCGCGAAGGTCAGCGACAGCAGCATGGACGCGCTGATCTGCCACAGCGGCCGCTGCGCACTCCCCAGCGCCGCGTCCGGATTGAGCTCGGCGCCGAGTTTCACGCCGAAGTACAGGATCAGCAGCACCCCGACGACGATGCCGACGAAGAAGTACATGACCTCCAGCAGACGCGCGGACGCGGTGATGTAGAACCCGGTCAGCCCGTCCTGCACGCCTGCCACCAGCGCCCGCCCGGGCAGCAGCGCGAACAGCCCGCCGGTGATCACGGCGGACGCCTTCACGTCCACGTGCGCGGCCGTCAGCGCGACGCCGATCGCGGCCGGCGGCATCGCGGCCACCGTGAACTGGTAGAACTCCGGCAGCCCGCGCCCCGCGCACAGCCACGCCAGCCGGTCGCCGAGCATCGCGCCGAGCGCCGCCGCCACGAACACGAGCAGGTCACCGCCGACGAGCACGGAGGCCGCGCCCGCGAGCAGCCCGGCGGCCACGGTGAGCCCCCAGCCGGGATACGGGTGCCGGTTGCGCCGGATCTCCGCGAGGCGCCTGTAGGCCTCTTCCAGGGACGTGACGGTGTCCACGTCGCTCAGATCGTCCACAAGCCGATAGACGGCCGCCAGGCGCGTGTAGTCGGTGCCCCGGCGCCGGACCGTCCGTGACGCCGTCACGGGGTCCTCGACGAGCGAGGGCTGGTACGAGATCGACAGCAGGGTGAAGGTGACGGTCGGCTCGCAGCGGTCGAGGGCGTAGGACCGGCAGACGGCGAACATGGCCGCCTCCACGTCCTCGGCGCCCTCGCCGCCCGCCAGCAGCAGTTCGCCGATGCGCAGGGTCAGGTCGAGCACGCGCGGGACGGCGGGACCGCCCTCCTCGGCCACCTTGTGCGGGCGCTCCGGCGCGGGCCGCTCGGCGACCGGCATCCGCAGCATCGTGCGCATCCGGTCCTGCCACGGCACGTCCTTGGTGAGACTGACCACGGGGATGCCGGTCGGCGGCGTGAACGCGGGCGCCCGGTAGGTGAGCGGGGTGCTGAAGGCCGACCCCTCGATGTCGCCGCCGGGCGGCTGCGGCACGTCGAGTCCGGCCGGCAGGGCGAACTCGGAGGTGGTCTCGGACTCCTCGGTGGCCCTGGGCGGCGCCAACCCCTCGGGCAGCGCGAACTCGGAGGTGGTGGACGAGTCGCCGTCACCACCGCCCGGAGCCCCGACGGTGAGGGGTATCGCGAAGACACCCCTGGCCTCGTCCGATGCCGGCTTGCGAGCCTCGTCCGTCACTCCGTATCGCTCCCTGCGCGTGCCCCTCCAGTACGCCTCAGTATGCGCACAGGCAAACGAACGGGCCGCACGCGCATGCGTGCGGCCCGTTCGACACGACTGGGTCCGAGGACCTCAGTGGCCGCCCTGCTCCTTGAGACGCTTGTACGACCGCTCGATCTCGGCCTCCGCGTCGGCGCGGCCGACCCAGTTGGCGCCCTCGACGGACTTGCCGGGCTCCAGGTCCTTGTAGACCTCGAAGAAGTGCTGGATCTCCAGACGGTCGAACTCCGACACGTGGTGGATGTCCCGCAGGTGCTCCACGCGCGGGTCGTGCGCGGGCACGCACAGCAGCTTGTCGTCGCCGCCTGCCTCGTCCGTCATCCGGAACATGCCGATGGCGCGGCACTGGATGAGACAGCCGGGGAAGGTCGGCTCGTCCAGGATGACCAGCGCGTCCAGCGGGTCGCCGTCCTCGCCCAGGGTGTTCTCGACGAAGCCGTAGTCGGCCGGGTAGCTGGTCGAGGTGAAGAGGCGACGGTCCAGACGGATCCGACCGGTCTCGTGGTCCACCTCGTACTTGTTCCGTGAACCCTTCGGAATCTCGATCGTGACGTCGAACTCCACCGGTGACTCCTCCATGATCAACACATAGTTCTGGTGGTTAAGTGTCCCTCACGCAGGTGTGTGATCGCGAAAGGGGCTGGTGGTCGTGCCGGAGCTGAGGCCTTGGCGGGCCGCGAGGCCGAGGGTGACGCGGCTGGCGCGGACCGTACGACCCCGTCTCACCCGGGCCGCGGCAGCGGTGAAACCGCAGCTCGGAAGGGTCGGACGAGCGACGGCAGCCGTGAAACCATCACTCGAACGAGCGACGGCGACGATGAAGCCGGGACTGGCGCGAGCCAGGCGGACCACGGCCGCCGTGAGGCCGCGGGTCGCGCGGATCACCCAGGCGGTGGCCCCGAAACTCGCGGGTCTCCCCAAACCGGACGCCCTGCGGGCGCTGACGGCGCTGTCGAAGCCGCAGACCCTCCGGACCTGGCAGTACACCGCGGGCGCCGCCACCGCCGGACTGGCGCTGACCGCCGGCGTGGTGACCGCCGCCGGCCCTTGGGACGCCTCCGGGCAGCGTATGGCCGAGCGCGACTGGGCCGCCGTCCAGGAACGATCTGGTGGCGCAGATCACGGTCGTAACTCCGGTACGTCCGACACCTCCGGCGCCTCCGGTACGTCGGCCGGGGCGCCCGCGCCCGCGCCGAGCGCCCCCATCGTGCTGGCCGGCCTCGGCAGCGCCACCGGCACCCTGCGGGCGGCGCCCGCCGGAAGGGCCCTCGCGGCCGTGCTGGACCCGCTCCTGAGGAACCCCGCCCTCGGCACCCACCAGAAGGCCGCCGTCGTCGACGTCGCCACCGGGAAGCGCCTGTACGGCCTGGGGGCCGGTGAGGCGCTCGTCCCCGCCTCGACGACGAAGATCGCCACGGCGGTCGCCGCGCTCTCCGCGATGGGCCCGGACCACCGCCTCACCACCCGGGCCGCCCTGGAGCCCGACACCAACGAACTCGTCCTGGTCGGCGGCGGCGACCCCACCCTGACGGCCCGTACGGACCCGGAGGGCTGGGCCAGCCTGCGCACCCTGGCCGACGCGACGGCCACCGCCCTCAAGAAGCGCGGCGTACGCCAGGTGACGCTGTCGTACGACACCACGCTCTACGCCGGCCCGGAACTCCACCCGATCGGGGCCGACAACGGCGGCAACCTCGCCCCGGTCAGCGCCCTGATGGCCGACGAGGCCCGCACGAACGACTCAACCAGTGGAACGGCCGACCGCAGCACCGAGCCGGCGGCGGACGCCGCCCGCACCTTCGGGGCCATGCTGGCGAAGCACGGCATCAAGACGACCTCCCCGGGCCCGTCCAAGGCCACGGGCCGTGCGACCACCCTCGCGAAGGTCTCCTCGCCGCCGCTCTCCGCCCTCGTCGAGCGCATGCTGACCAACAGCGACAACGACCTCGCGGAGGCCCTGGCCCGCCAGACCGCGCTCGCCACGGGCGTCCGGCCCGACTTCGCGGGGGGCGCGCGGGCCGTCCGTACCCAGCTGGGGAAGCTCGGACTGCCCCTGTCCGGCGCCCGTTTCGCGGACGGCAGCGGCCTGAACCGGACCGACCGCCTCACCCCGAACCTCCTCACGGCCCTCCTGGCCAAGGCCGGCGACCCGGCCCACCCCGAACTGCGGCCGGCCCTCACGGGCCTCCCGGTGGCAGGCTTCACGGGCACCCTGAGCACCCGCTACGCGGACGGCGCGGCAGGCGTCGTACGGGCCAAGACAGGCACCCTGACCGGCGTGAACGCCCTGGCGGGCACGGTCGTCGACCGCGACGGACGCCTCCTGGCGTTCGCCTTCCTGGCCGGGGACACCACCAGCGCGACGCAGGCCCAGGCGGCCCTGGACCGCGCGGCGACGGCACTGGCGGCCTGCGGCTGCGGATGACCTGCGACCTCCCCTGTCATCTCGCCGCCCTGCCCCTGAAGGGACCGCTCACGTACCGTTGACGCATGACGAGCATCGGTGGTGCCGCATCTGCTGGGATGGTCGACTGGAATCTCGCGGTGGCGACCGCGACCCGGCTGGTACGGCCGGGCCCCGAAGTGAGCCGCGACGAGGCCAGGGCCATCGTCGCCGAGCTGCGCCGGCACGCGAAGGCCTCTGAGGAACACGTCCGCGGCTTCACCCGGATGGGCACCGACGCCGCCCACGACACCCCCGTACTCGTCGTGGACCGCCCCGGCTGGGTACGGGCGAACGTCGCCGGGTTCCGTGAGGTGCTCAGGCCGCTGCTGGACAAGATGCAGGAACGGCGTGGGAGTTCACCGGGCGGGGCCGTCCTCGGCGCCGTCGGCGGCAAGGTGACCGGCGTCGAGCTGGGGATGCTGCTGTCGTTCCTGTCGTCCCGGGTCCTCGGCCAGTACGAGACCTTCGCCCCGGCCACCCGCGAACTGCCGGCGGGCGCGAACGGCGGCGGCCGACTGCTGCTCGTCGCGCCGAACATCGTCCACGTGGAGCGAGAACTCGACGTGGAGCCGCACGACTTCAGGCTCTGGGTGTGTCTGCACGAGGAGACGCACCGCACCCAGTTCACCGGTGTGCCCTGGCTGCGTGACCACCTGGAGGGCGAAATCCAGTCGTTCTTGGGGGAGACCGACGTCGACCCCATGACCTTCCTGGAGCGCATCAGGGAGGCCGCGCAGTCCCTCGCGGGCGGGCGGCCGGAGGGCGAGGAGGACGACGGCGGGCGTTCCCTGGTGGAGTTGGTGCAGACGCCCGCCCAGCGGGAGATCCTCGGCCGGCTCACCGCGGTCATGTCCCTCCTGGAGGGACACGCCGACTACGTGATGGACGGCGTGGGCCCCGCGGTAGTGCCCTCGGTGGCCGAGATCCGGGAGAAGTTCCAGCAGCGCCGGGCCAAGGGCGCCTCCCGGCTGGACCTCGCGCTGCGCAAACTGCTCGGTCTGGACGCCAAACTCAAGCAGTACCGGGACGGCGAACGGTTCGTCAAAGCCGTCGTCGACCAGGTCGGCATTGACGGCTTCAACCGCGTGTGGACCTCCCCGAACACTCTTCCGACCAAGGCGGAAATCGCCACACCGTCGGACTGGGTCGGGCGGGTGCACCGCAAGGCGGAGTCGTGAGCCCCCGGGCGTACGCGGTGAAGGATCCGGCCGACGGCAGGTGAACGCCCCTTCTATCACCCGTCCGAGGGACCGTGGAGCACGGACAGGCGTGCAATGCTCGGGGAACGCCCCGTTTCTGTCACCATCTACACACTCTGAGTGACCGGACTCGGTTTACACCCCCTCGAAAACTTCATGAAGGGAACCGGACATGGGTCCCCATCCTGCGGTCGCGGCGATACGCCTGGCGGTCCGCCGCGCTCTCCACGACATCCTCAACGCCCAGCCCTCGCCCCACAGCCTCCTCCCCGCCCCCGCCACCTCCGGCGAGTCCTCCCCGCTCGTCCTCGTGGCGTGCTCCGGCGGCGCCGACTCCATGGCGCTCGCCTCCGCCCTGGCGTTCGAAGCGCCCAAACTCGGTCTGCGCGCCGGCGGCGTCACCGTCGACCACGGTCTGCAGCCCGGCTCCGACCTCCGTGCCGACGAGGTCGTCCTGCGCCTGACCGGACTCGGCCTCGCCCCGGTCGAGGCGATCTCCGTCACCGTCGGCCGTGAGGGCGGTCCCGAGGCCGCCGCACGCGACGCCCGGTACGGCGCCCTGGACGCCGCGGCCGAACGCCACGGCGCCACCGCGGTCCTCCTCGGCCACACCCGCGACGACCAGGCCGAGACCGTTCTGCTGGGCCTCGCCCGCGGCTCCGGCATCCGCTCACTGTCCGGGATGGCCGCTGTCTCCGGCGGGCCGAACGCCCCCGGCCGCTACCGCAGGCCCTTCCTCCAGCTCGACCGGCAGACCGCTCGCAAGGCCTGCATGGTCCAGTCTCTCCCGGTCTGGGACGACCCGCACAACGCCGACCCGGCCTACACCCGGTCCCGGCTGCGCCACGAGGGCCTGCCCGCCCTGGAGAAGGCCCTCGGCAAGGGCGTCGTCGAGGCACTCGCCCGTACGGCCCAGCTCTCCCGCGACGACGCCGACGCTCTCGACACCTGGGCCCGCCAGGCCGAGGCCTCCGTACGGGACGCCGCGGGCCTCCTGGAGTGCGCCAAGCTGTACGCCCTGCCGCCCGCCGTACGCCGCCGCATCCTGCGCAGCGCCGCCATCGAGGCGGGCGCTCCGGCCGGTTCGCTGTTCGCCCGGCACATCGAGGAAGTCGACCGGCTGATCACCGGCTGGCGCGGTCAGGGGGCCATCAATCTCCCCGGCCGGGTCGTGGCCCAGCGGCAGGGTGGCAGACTGGTGATTCGGCAAGGCTGAATCTCACCCCCCTTCGGGGAGGGGTCGGCGAGCCGGGCAGACGGCGACGGGCGACCGAAAGTGATGCGGGTGGACGCGAAAGACATGGGTGCCGACCTCAAGTCGGTACTCATCACCAAGGAAGAGATCGACGCGAAGCTGGCCGAGCTGGCCGCGAAGATCGACGCGGAGTACGCGGGCAAGGATCTGCTGATCGTCGGCGTCCTCAAGGGCGCGGTGATGGTCATGGCCGACCTGGCCCGGGCGCTGTCCACCCCCGTCACCATGGACTGGATGGCCGTGTCGTCGTACGGCGCGGGCACCCAGTCCTCCGGTGTGGTGCGGATCCTCAAGGACCTCGACACCGACATCAAGGGCAAGCACGTCCTCATCGTCGAGGACATCATCGACTCCGGACTGACCCTGTCCTGGCTGATCTCCAACCTCGGCTCCCGTGAGCCCGAGTCGCTGAAGATCTGCACCCTGCTGCGCAAGCCGGAGGCCGCGAAGGTCGCCATCGACGTGGAGTGGGTCGGCTTCGACATCCCGAACGAGTTCGTGATCGGCTACGGCCTCGACTACGCGGAGAAGTACCGCAATCTCCCCTTCGTCGGTACGCTCGCGCCCCACGTCTACGGCGGCTGAGTCCGGCCTTCGGGTCGGTGGCCCCTGCGGCTGCTGAGCCAAAGGGCCACTCCTGTTGGACGTTCGGGAACCCAGGCGGGCTCCGCGCCGTTGGAGCATGCGTGGACGTGATTGCCAGCCCGCCCGTGCGCCTTCGGGTGACAATGCTGGGGTACCGTCCGAAGAGCAATCTTTAGAACAGTCTTTGTCAAACTCACTATGGCAGGAGGGACGGGGCGGCACCGCTCCGTATGGATGGACGTGAAGCGATACTTCCGTGGGCCGGTCATGTGGATCGTGCTGGCCGTCCTTGCCGTGGTCGTGTTGATGCAGGTCGTCGGCTCGTCCGGCGGCTACAAGACGGTGGACACAGGCCAGGTCGTCCAGGCGATCAACGACAACAAGGTCGAGCAGGCCAAGATCACCACCGGTGACGAGCAGGTCATCAAGGTCCAGCTCAAGGACGGCCAGAAGGTCGAGGGCAGCTCGAAGATCCAGGCGAGCTACATCGGCGATCAGGGCGTCAACCTGGCGAACACTCTCCAGGACAAGTACCAGAACAAGCAGATTCCGGACGGCTACACGGTCTCCCCGACCAAGCAGAACGCTTTCGTCGGCATTCTGCTGTCGCTGCTCCCCTTCGTCCTCATCGTCGTCGTGTTCCTGTTCCTGATGAACCAGATGCAGGGCGGCGGCTCCCGAGTCATGAACTTCGGGAAGTCCAAGGCCAAGCTCATCACCAAGGACACCCCGAAGACGACGTTCGCGGACGTCGCGGGTTCGGACGAGGCCGTCGAGGAGCTCCACGAGATCAAGGAGTTCCTCCAGGAGCCGGCCAAGTTCCAGGCCGTCGGCGCCAAGATCCCCAAGGGTGTGCTCCTCTACGGGCCTCCCGGCACGGGCAAGACGCTGCTCGCGCGTGCTGTCGCGGGCGAGGCGGGCGTCCCGTTCTACTCGATCTCGGGTTCCGACTTCGTCGAGATGTTCGTCGGTGTCGGTGCCTCCCGGGTCCGTGACCTCTTCGAGCAGGCCAAGGCGAACGCCCCGGCGATCGTCTTCGTCGACGAGATCGACGCGGTCGGCCGCCACCGCGGCGCCGGCCTCGGCGGCGGTCACGACGAGCGCGAGCAGACGCTCAACCAGCTGCTCGTCGAGATGGACGGATTCGACGTCAAGGGCGGTGTGATTCTCATCGCCGCCACGAACCGTCCCGACATCCTCGACCCGGCGCTGCTGCGCCCCGGCCGTTTCGACCGCCAGATCGCGGTCGACCGTCCGGACATGATCGGCCGCCTGGAGATCCTCAAGGTTCACCAGAAGGGCAAGCCGGTCGCCCCGGACGTCGATCTGTCGGCGGTCGCCCGTCGCACGCCGGGCTTTACCGGCGCGGACCTGAGCAACGTCCTCAACGAGGCGGCGCTGCTCACCGCCCGCGGCGACCGGAAGCTGATCGACAACGCGGCACTGGACGAGGCCATCGACCGTGTCGTGGCGGGACCGCAGAAGCGGACCCGGATCATGTCGGACAAGGAAAAGAAGATCACCGCGTACCACGAGGGCGGCCACGCCCTGGTCGCGGCGGCTTCTCCGAACTCCGACCCGGTGCACAAGATCACGATCCTGTCCCGCGGCCGGGCCCTCGGTTACACGATGGTGCTCCCGGACGAGGACAAGTACTCCACCACTCGCAACGAGATGCTCGACCAACTGGCCTACATGCTGGGCGGCCGGGCGGCGGAGGAACTGGTCTTCCACGACCCGACCACGGGCGCCGCGAACGACATCGAGAAGGCCACGGCGACGGCCCGCGCGATGGTCACGCAGTACGGCATGACCGAGCGCCTCGGCGCGATCAAGTTCGGCGGCGACAACACCGAGCCCTTCCTGGGCCGGGAGATGTCGCACCCGCGCGACTACTCGGAAGAGGTCGCCGCGCTCGTCGACGAAGAGGTCAAGAAGCTCATCGAGAACGCGCACAACGAGGCCTGGGAAATCCTGGTCGAGAACCGCGACGTCCTCGACGCACTCGTGCTCGAGCTGCTGGAGAAGGAGACGCTGAGCAAGGAGCAGATCGCCGAGGTCTTCGCTCCCATCATCAAGCGCCCGGCCCGCCCCGCGTGGACCGGCTCCTCCCGGCGTACGCCGTCCACCCGCCCGCCGGTGCTCTCCCCCAAGGAGCTGTCGCTGACGAACGGGACCAACGGCTCGGCGCCGGCGATCACCGCCAAGGCCGGAGCCACCGAGTCCGTCCCCTCGACGGAGTCGGTACCGGAGGACCTCGGCGAGAGCTGATCCCGCCTCCCCTGCCCCGTCCCGCTCGTGCGGGCCCGGAATGGATGCCGCGCCCCCCAGGACCTAGCCTGGGGGGCGCGGCATTTCGGTATGTCCGCACGTGCGACGCGTGGTCCACACGTGTGACAGGGACAGGAACGAGGCACCAGATGACCGACCCCGTGACGCTGGACGGCGAGGGCATGATCGGCGTTTTCGACGAGAAGCGAGCGGAGAACGCCATACGTGAACTGCTGATCGCGGTCGGCGAGGACCCGGACCGCGAGGGGCTGAAACAGACTCCGGCGCGGGTGGCGAGGGCGTATCGGGAGCTCTTGGCGGGCCTGTGGCAGGAGCCCGAGGATGTCTTGACAACGACGTTCGACCTGGGGCACGACGAGATGGTCTTGGTGAAGGGCATTGAAATCGTAAGCTTGTGCGAACACCATCTCCTGCCATTCCATGGTGTGGCCCATGTCGGGTACATCCCAGCTGACACGGGCAAGATCACTGGCCTGTCGAAGCTCGCGCGCCTTGTTGAGGTGTTCGCCCGCCGTCCCCAGGTACAGGAACGACTCACCACGCAGATTGCCGACTCCCTCATGCGGATTCTTGAGGCGCGCGGTGCGATTGTCGTTGTCGAGGCCGAGCACATGTGCATGTCGGTGCGCGGTGTCCGCAAACCCGGCGCCAAGACCATGACGTCTGCTGTGCGTGGTCAGCTTCGGGATGCTACGACCCGCGCCGAGGCAATGAGCCTGATACTGGCGCGCTGAGCTGATTGTCAGTGGTGCCCGATATCGTCCTTGGGGAGTGGAGTTGATCGCTGATCAAGGGGGATCACTGTGGGGTATGGGCTGCCTAGTAGGCAGACGGTGAATGTGGTTGGCGGACGTGCGCGGGTGCGGGACATTCAAGCGGGTTCTTGCCTCTGGACGTTGGACGGCGAGCGCACAGTCCAGACGACTGTCACGGAAGTAGCGGCTGTGAAGGTGCGGGAGGTCGTCGAGATCGTCACCGACCATGTGACATTCACCGTCGCACCGGATCAGATGCTGGGCACGCCCGACGGGTGGGTGCACGCGAGAGACGCGGAGGGCACGGTCCTCGCCTGGACTCATGCGAGGAAGCTGTGCCGCGAGCGGCTGACCATCAAGCCGGGCTACGATTTCGGTTACTTGGTCGGGGCCACGTGTTCGGACGGCACAGTCGGCAAGAACTACGTGTCGTTGATCGTCAATGATCAGTCGTTCGCCGGGCGTTACGCGAGTGCTTGAGCAACGCCACGGGGCTGGACGCCCGGCTGGAACCCGTTACGCGCCCCTCCGGTTACCTGCAGCGTGACGTGCCGGGTTTCCGCGTCCGTGTGGTCTCGTCGTATCTGGCGGACTTGACGAGGCAGTACGTGGGCGGGGACGCACACCACATGAGACAGGGCTTTCCTCGCGTGGTGCTCCGGGAGAGGGAGACGTTCGAAGGCTTTCTGGACGGTTACACGGACGGGGACGGGTACAGGCCCAAAACCTGGCCTGCTCGCTTGTTGGTCAGTGCCAATGTGTCGTTTCTGACGGAACTCGCGCAGATCATCGGGGCGAGATTCACGCCCCGCACCAACGGGCTGGCCTCGCGCCTGGTGGTGGCCGACAGATGGCCCCTACGAGGCACGTTCAAGCCCGAGCAGCATCCCCTTCATCTGAGAGAGGCGACCTGGACTCAGGTACACGAAGTACGTCGGCGTACATCCAAGGACAAGCCGTTCACCCTCTACGCGTTCCGCCTCGACCCGTACCCCAGTTTCCTGGTCAACGGGCACCTTGCCCGTCAGCCATGGTGATTCCTGATCATGCCGCCGGGGCCGTGCTCCCGTTGTGTTCGTCGTCCTCGGGCAGCTTGCAGACCCGTTCCAGGAAGAACGCCGCCGCTATGACGGCGATGCCCGCCAGGACCGAGAAGCCGGCGTAGATGGCCTGATCGCGACGGGCCGGGATGTCCAGGGACTCCAGGAGGAAGACGCCCGTGCCGCCGTACATTCCGGCGACCAGGGCGGCCACCAGGGCGCTGGCCTGGCCGAAGACGACCGCGCGGGCGGCCATCAGGGGGTCGACGCCCTTGGCGCCGGGGCGGCGGTCGCGCTGGGCCTTGAGGCGGGCGCGCAGGGAGAGGGCCGTGGCCAGCAGCACCACGGCGATCAGAGCGAGGACGACGGGGGCGGCCAGCGGGACGCTGGGGAGCGTCCCCACCGCGTTCCACAGCCGGGCGCCCGCCCAGGAGAGCACTCCGGCGACGATGAACACGCCGGCCAGCATCTTGATGTGCAGCTCTCTCACGGTGCCCCTTCAGCTCCCTGGACCGGACCACCGAGCTGTGGTCGTCACGACCTTAACGGCTATTCCGGCAGCTGGAGTTCCAGGTCGGCGCGGGGCGCGACACCTTCCAGGGCGACGCTCTCCAGGAGCGCCGCCACCGGGCCGCGGCCGGGCAGCTGGGCCTCGGGGTCCACGTCGTGCCAGGGGGCGAGGACGAAGGCCCGTTCGTGGGCGCGCGGGTGGGGGAGGGTGAGGACCGGGTCGTCGGAGACCTCGTCGGCGTACGCGACGATGTCGACGTCGATCGTGCGCGGGCCCCAGCGTTCCTCGCGGACGCGGTGGAAGGCCTCCTCGACCGCGTGGGCGCGCTCCAGGAGCGAGGACGGGGGCAGCGTCGTCTTCAGGACGACCACCGCGTTGAAGTACGAGGGCTGACTGCCGGCCGGGACGCCCCACGGCTCCGTCTCGTAGACAGGGGAGACGGCTTTGACGCGGACGCCGGGGGTGTCCTCCAGGGCGTCGACGGCCCCCTGGAGGGTCTCCAGGCGGTTGCCGAGGTTGGAGCCGAGGGAGATGACGGCGCGTTTCGGGTTGTGCAGGGTGGTGTCGGCGGCGTCCACCTGTCGCACGACGGAGGCGGGCACCGGCTGGACGGTCGGGTCGCTGTGACTCTCGGTGAACGAGGCGGTCATACTCGGCTCCGGGTGATGGTGATGGTCACGTCGTCGAAGGGGACCGTGATCGGCGCGTTCGGTTTGTGGACGCACACCTCGACCTCCAGGACCCCCTGGTGCTTCAGACAGACCTGCGCGATGCGCTCGGCGAGCGTCTCGATGAGGTCGACGGGCTCGCCCTCGAGGACGGCCACGACCTCCTCCGCCACGATGCCGTAGTGCACGGTCTTCGCCAGGTCGTCGTCGGCCGCGGCCGGACGGGTGTCCAGGCCGAGGGAGAGGTCCACGACGAACGTCTGGCCCTTCTCCCGCTCCTCCGGGAACACCCCGTGGTGTCCACGGGCCTTCAGGCCGCGCAGCGCGACACGATCCACGCGAATCACTCCTGCAATCGTCGTTGGCGGCCGCTCGAGGCCGAGGTGCGGTCGGCCGAGGCAGCCACGTCCGAATCTACCTGCGGGTACTGACAGTGCCTGCCCCACGTGGGTCCCGTCCATGGGGTGACCGGGAGGGTTCATCGGGTGTTTCCCCGTGGGAACGCGGCTGCTCACGGGCTGGTAGCCGCACTTACCCCGTGTTCGTGATTCCAACCACGTTCCGCCGCGTTCCGCCACGATCGGCCGTGTTCGGTCCGGGCGGCTCAGGCGTCCGTCCGTTCGGCTCAGGCAGGGGTGTCGTCGACCCCGGTGTCGTTCTCGTCGTTCTCGGAGAGGACCGGGGAGGCGTGGTGGGACCAGATTTTCCAGCCGGCGGGGGTGCGCTGGAACAGATTGGTGGCGACGACCAGCTGTCCGACCAGAGGCCCCAGCTCGTCGCTGTCCTCGGGCGGCGGGCCACCGCTGAGGATGTTCTCGGTGCAGGTCACCAGGGCGGTGTCGCCGGTGACGGAGACATGCACGTCGGTCAGGAAGAACTGGATGTACTCGGTGTTCGCCATGATCAGCGCGTACGAGCGGAGCACCTCGCCGCGTCCGGTCAGTACCGGCCAGCCCGGGTGCACGCAGGAGATCACCCCGGTGTCCGCCGGGTCGTGGTACTCCTCGTCGACGCCCAGGTCGGAGGGGCTGAGCCAGAGCGCGGACAACTCGTCGAAGTCGCCCTGTTCCAGCGCCTCGTAGAAGGCGGTGTTGGCGAGTTCGACCTGCTCGACGTCGATGTGCGGCGCGCTCACCGGACTCCCTCGGCGCTACGGGCCTGTTCGACCGCACGGGCCACCCGTACGGCATCGGCGGTGGCGCGGACCTCGTGGACGCGGACCGCCCAGGCGCCCTGGTGGGCGGCGAGCGCGGAGACGGCGGCGGTGGCCGCGTCCCGCTCCCGCGCGGGCGGTGGGGCGCCCTCGGGGCCGGCCAGTACGCGGCCCAGGAACCGTTTCCGGGACGCGGCGACCAGCAGGGGGTGGCCCAGGCCGTGCAGCCGGTCGAGGTGGGCCAGGAGGGTCAGGTCGTGGTCGGCGCCCTTGGAGAAGCCGAGGCCCGGGTCGACGACGATCCGGTCGGGGGCCACGCCGCCGGCCAGAACGGCGTCCACGCGCGCGTGCAGTTCGTCGACGACCTCGGAGACGACGTCGGCGTACACGCCCTTGACGTTGCCGCCCTCCAGGAAGCCCCGCCAGTGCATGACGACGAAGGGGGCGCCCGTGGCGGCGACGACCGGGATCATCGCGGGGTCGGCGAGGCCGCCGCTGACGTCGTTGACGAGTGCGGCACCCGCCGCGAGCGCCTGTTCGGCGACTGAGGCGCGCATGGTGTCGACGGAGACGGTGACGCCCTCGGCGGCGAGGCCGCGGACGACGGGGACGACGCGCCTGAGTTCCTCGGCCTCGTCGACGCGGGTGGCGCCGGGGCGGGTGGACTCGCCGCCGACGTCCACCAGGTCGGCGCCCTCGGTGACCAGGTCGAGGCCGTGCTTGACGGCGTTGGTCGTGTCGAACCAGCGGCCCCCGTCGGAGAAGGAGTCCGGGGTCACGTTCACGACGCCCATGACCGCGCAGCGGTCCCAGGCCGGGAGGCCGGCGACGTGGCCGCGTCCGCTGTGGTTGTTCATGCGTTCAGCGTAGGCCCCCGGCGGTGGGGCGGGTTCTTTGGTGCGGGTGCGTTGTGGCTTGGGCCTTTTGTTTCCCGCCCACCCGCCCGTCTCGGTCCGTCAA
>NZ_LGDW01000490.1 GCF_001280005.1 Streptomyces sp. NRRL WC-3618
CCACCAGACCCCCCACGCCCCACCCCCGGCCCGGCGAACCGTGCCACCTCCCCGGCGTCCACCACCCCCGCATCCCGCTCCCGCTCCGGCTCCCGCTCCCCACCCGGCGGCCCGTTCCCCAACTCCCGTCGCTCCAGCACCCGTTCGCCGAAGAGCACCTCCGCCCGTCGCCGGAGCTCGTCGGCCGACGCCTGATGCTGTCGGGCCCGGCCACGAAGACGGCGATGGCCGTGCCGGACACGGCCGTCGGACATCGGGCCGCGGCCCGGGCCGCTGGTAGCAGTGCTTGCGCGTGAACCTGATCGAAGTGCCATGCGCAGAGAATGGAGCAATCCACCACACTCGCGATGATCTTGCTCAATTCCGGTGGATTACTCACCAGTTGTGGATAACTCCGTCACCCACACGAGTGCTGCGCGCAACTGCGCACAGGCTTCCGCGCACGGGCGGATCCCCCCGGAGCCCCTCCGCACCCCTCACCCCCACGCCAGGCCGCCAAGCGCGCCGGGCTCACGCCTCACCGAGGTGAAACAACCACTCCCAGCAACCCAGGCCCCGTATGCGCTCCGATCACCGCGCCCACCTCGCTCACGTGCAGATCGGCGATGCCGGGCATCCGCGCCCGCAACCGGTCTGCGAGGGCCGCCGCCCGGTCGGGGGCGGCCAGATGGTGAACGGCGATGTCCACCTGCGCGTCGGCCGCCCGGTCGGCGGCGATCTCCTCGAGGCGGGCGATGGCCTTGGACGCCGTTCGCACCTTCTCCAGCAGTTCGATGCGTCCGCCGTCCAACTGCAGCAGCGGCTTCACCGCCAGGGCGGAGCCGAAGAGGGCCTGCGCGGCACCTATCCGACCGCCGCGGCGCAGATAGTCGAGGGTGTCGACGTAGAAGTACGCGGACGTGCCCGAGGCCCGCTTCTCCGCGGCCGTGACCGCCTCGTCCACGGTGTCGCCCGCCTCCGCCGTCTCGGCCGCGGCCAGCGCGCAGAACCCGAGGGCCATCGCGACCATGCCGGTGTCCACCACCCGTACGGGCACCGGCGCCTCACGGGCCGCCAGGACCGCGGCGTCGTACGTGCCCGAGAACTCGGCGGAGAGGTGCAGCGAGACGATGGCGGTGGCGCCGGACTCAGCGACCTTGCGATAGGTCTCCGCGAAGAGCTGCGGGCTGGGGCGCGAGGTGGTGACGGGCCGGCGCTTCTGGAGTGCCTGGGCCAGGGAACGGGCCGAGATCTCGGTGCCCTCTTCCAGGGCCTGGTCACCGAGGACCACGGTCAGCGGCACTGCGATGATGCCGTGGCGCTCCATCGTCCGCGGCGGCAGGTAGGCCGTTGAATCGGTGACGATCGCGACATGGCGGGACATGATCTGGAGGTTACCTGCCGTAGGTCGTGGGCGGCAGCCCGCCCCTTTCACCTGCGGCGGGACCGGAGTCGGCCCACCGGATCAAGTGGTGCTCTCCGGGCGGGGTTTCTTCTGCCAGGGGTAGGTGGGCTGTTGAACGGGCAGGGTGATGGCGGGCCGGGTCGGTTCGGCGCCCTTGCGCGCGTCGTCCAGCCAGGTCTGCTGTGAAGCGGCCCCGTCGGCGGCCGGGGCCTCGGGCCAGGGCGGCGGAGCGGGGGCGGGGGTGTGGGTCGGCGTGGGTGTCGCGGTGGGCGGGGGCTCCGCGGTCGTCCAGTGCCGCAGGGCGCCCGACTCGACGTCGATCTGGGTCGTCAGGGAGTCCAGGTCGTCGCCCGCGAAACGGGTCGCCCGGTCCCGGGCCGCCCAGCGCAGTGACTCGGCGGCCTGCGTGATCTGGTCGGTGCGCTCGCGCAGCGCGGGCAGTCGCGCGACGAGCGTCGCCCGGTCGGGGTCGGACTCCAGTCGCTTGAGTTCGGCGTCCAGCTCGTGGCCGTGCGCGCTGAGCCGCTCGAAGAGGCCGAGGGATTCCTTGAGCGACTCGTCCTCGGCCACGCCCGCGTGCAGCGCGTCCTGGGTGGCCCGCATCGACATACGCAACTTGAGCCTGAGCTGGGCCAGCTCGCCGGCCGGGCCGGGCTGTACGTACGTCTTGGCGCGCAGCGTGGTGTCCTCGACCGTGCGGCGGGCCTGCGAGATCGTCCGGTCCACGCCTCTCTTGGCCGCACCGACCACTTTCACGGTCGCGTACACGCCCAGCACGACGAAGAGCAGAAAGAGCAGGGCGACAACTGCGACAGCGGCTTCCACGACGCTCCTCCTCCGACCGGTCGCGGCCTTCGAGCCGCCTTTCAACGGTAAACGCAAAGGGCAGGCCCGGAGTTCCAAAAGAACCCCGAACCTGCCCTTAGGGGACTACCCCGAGCCACCCGCCGGACAGCCCAAGCCCGCACCCGCACCGGTGCGCGCACCCATGCCCGCACCGGCGTCCGGACCTACGCCGTGACGATGTTGACCAGCTTCGGCGCCCGCACGATCACCTTGCGGATCCCCGCGCCGGCCAGCGCCTCGACGACCTTGTCGTCACTCAGCGCCACCTTCTCCAGCTCGTCGTCGGAGATCGACGGCGAGACCTCCAGGCGGGCCTTGACCTTGCCCTTGATCTGCACGACGCAGGTCACGCTCTCGTCCACGACGTACGCGGGGTCGGCGACCGGGAAGTCCTGGTGGACGACCGAGTCGGGGTGACCCAGCCGGCGCCACAGTTCCTCGGCGATGTGCGGGGCCAGCGGCGCGACCAGCAGCACCAGCGCCTCGGCGACCGTGCGCGCGACCGGACCGCCCACCTTGGTCAGGTGGTTGTTCAGCTCGGTGACCTTGGCGATGGCGGTGTTGAACCGCAGGCCCTCCAGGTCCTGACGGACGCCGTCGATCGCCTTGTGCAGGGCACGCAGGGTCGCCTCGTCGGCCTCGGTGTCGACCACGGTGACCTCGCCGCTGTCCTCGTCGACGACGTTGCGCCACAGCCGCTGCAGCAGCCGGTACTGGCCCACCACCGCGCGCGTGTCCCACGGCCGCGACACGTCCAGGGGGCCCATGGCCATCTCGTACAGGCGCAGCGTGTCCGCCCCGTACTCGGCGCAGATCTCGTCCGGAGTGACCGCGTTCTTCAGGGACTTGCCCATCTTGCCCAGCACCCGGGAGACCTTCTCACCCTGGTGGAAGAAGGCGCCGTCGCGCTCCTCCACCTCGGCGGCCGGTACGGCGATACCGCGGCTGTCGCGGTACACGAAGGCCTGGATCATGCCCTGGTTGAACAGCTTGTGGAACGGCTCGACCGACGAGACGTGCCCCAGGTCGAACAGGACCTTGGACCAGAAGCGGGCGTACAGCAGGTGCAGCACGGCGTGCTCGGCACCGCCGACGTACAGGTCGACGCCACCGTGGGGCTGGCCCTCGCGGGGGCCCATCCAGTACTGCTCGATGGCCGGGTCGACCAGCTTCCGGTCGTTGTTCGGGTCCAGGTAACGCAGCTCGTACCAGCAGGAACCGGCCCAGTTGGGCATCGTGTTGGTCTCGCGGCGGTACTTCCGCGGCCCGCGGCCGTCACCCAGGTCCAGGGTGACGTTGACCCAGTCCGCGTTGCGGGACAGCGGGGTCTCCGGGGAGGTGTCCGCGTCGTCCGCGTCGAAGGTGCGCGGCGAGTAGTCCTCGACCTCGGGCAGTTCCAGGGGCAGCATCGACTCGGGCAGCGAGTGCGCGACGCCGTCCTCGTCGTAGACGATCGGGAAGGGCTCGCCCCAGTAACGCTGGCGGCTGAACAGCCAGTCGCGCAGCCGGAAGTTGACGGTGCCTCGGCCGATGCCCTTGCGCTCCAGCCACTCGGTGATGCGCGCCTTGGCGTCGGCGACGGCCAGCCCGTCCAGCGAGATGTCGTCGTTGGCCGAGTTGATGATCTTCGCGTCGTAGGCCGCGAAGGCGTTGTCCCACGTCGAGGTGTCGGTGCCACGCCCGTCGGTCGGCTCGACGATGCAGTGGACGGGCAGCTCGAAGGCGCGCGCGAACTCGAAGTCACGCTGGTCGCCCGCCGGTACGGCCATGATCGCGCCGGTGCCGTAGCCCATCAGGACGTAGTCGGCGATGAAGACGGGGACCCGCTCACCGTTGGCCGGGTTGGTCGCGTACGAGCCGATGAAGACACCGGTCTTGTCCTTGGCCTCGGCCTGCCGCTCGACGTCGGACTTCGAGGCGGCCTGGGCGCGGTAGGCGGCGACGGCCTCGGCGGGGGTGGCGTGGCCGCCCGTCCAGACGTCGTGGGTGCCCTCGGGCCAGGCGGCCGGGATCAGCTTCTCGACCAGCGGGTGCTCGGGCGCCAGGACCATGTAACTGGCGCCGAACAGGGTGTCCGGGCGGGTGGTGAAGACCGTGATGGCCTCGCCGTCCACGGGGAAGTCGACGCGGGCGCCCTCGGAGCGGCCGATCCAGTTGCGCTGCTGCAGCTTGATGGCCTCGGGCCAGTCCAGCGCGTCCAGGTCGTTCAGCAGCCGGTCGGCGTAGGCGGTGATGCGCATGTTCCACTGGCGCAGCTTGGCCTTGAAGACGGGGAAGTTGCCGCGCTCGGAACGGCCGTCGGCGGTGACCTCCTCGTTCGCCAGTACGGTGCCCAGTCCCGGACACCAGTTGACGGGCGCCTCGGAGGCGTACGCCAGGCGGTACTCGCCCAGGATGTCGGCGCGCTCGGCGGCGGTCAGCTGGTCCCACGCGCGCGCGCGGTCACCGGGTACGGCGCGCTCACCGCTCTCGAACTGGGCGATCAGGGCGGCGATGGGGCGGGCCTTGTCCGCCTCCTCGTCGTACCAGGAGTTGAAGATCTGCAGGAAGATCCACTGGGTCCACCTGTAGTAGTCCGGGTCGATCGTGGCGAAGGACCGGCGCTTGTCGTGGCCCAGACCCAGCCGGCGCAGCTGGACCTTCATGTTCTCGATGTTGGCCTCGGTGGACACCCGGGGGTGCGTGCCGGTCTGCACGGCGTACTGCTCGGCGGGCAGGCCGAAGGCGTCGAAGCCCAGGGTGTGCAGGACGTTGTGGCCGGTCATGCGCTGGAAGCGGGCGAACACGTCGGTCGCGATGTAGCCCAGCGGATGGCCGACGTGCAGACCCGCACCAGAGGGGTACGGGAACATGTCCATGATGAACTTCTTGGGCTTGGCGGCCGACTCCGGGTCGCCCGCCAGGTCTCCGCTCGGGTTCGGGGCGGCATACGTGCCCTCGGCGTCCCAGAAGTCCTGCCAGCGTGCCTCGATGTCGGCCGCCATGGCGGCCGTGTAGCGGTGCGGCGCCGCCACCTCGGTGGTGGCAGCGGGGTTCGTCTCGCTCATGGTCCTCAAAGCTCCATCGATCGTCTCTGCCAGCGGCCTGGAAATGAAAAAACCCCTCGCACAGGAGGGGACGCCGCGCTGATGCCGACCACGATTCGTCAGTGGTCGGGACTGATCAACGCGGCTCGCTAAGCAGAAGGCGTACGGCACGCATGGCGTCAGGGTACCGCAGCCGTCGAGCGCACCGCGACGGTGCACACGGGGTGCGCGACGCCCGCACGACACCCTCACGACTCCCTCACGCCTTCAGGGAAACGTGAATCGCCACACAGCGAAACCTGAACCAGGTTCAAAAATTACTTCGCGTAACAACCTCTATGGGACATCACAACGGCCTCATGGCGCTTTGGTAACAGCGCAATAACTCAAACGTCGTACTCCTCGGTATGTCTCGACTTACAGTTCGACGCGGGACCGCCTTCCCGAACCGCTCGGAGTTGCCCCCATGAACCCTCGTAGTAACAACAGTTCGCTTCCCAGGACGGGCCGTTCGGCCTCCGGGATGGCGACGGCTGCCGCGCTGCTCCTCATACCGGTGATCGTGCTGGTGGGAGGTGACACGGTCCAGGACTTCCTGAACTTCGGCGCCGGCGTGCTGTCACTGGTCGCCCTCTCCTGTTCGGTGATCTGGGGCCTGGTCGCCACCGACCGGGTCTTCCTGAACACCCGTCAGCGACTGGTCGCGCAGGCCGTGCACCGGACGACCGCCGTGTCCTCGGTCGCCTTCCTGCTGCTGCACGTCTCGGTCAAACTGGCACTCGACCACGTCGACCTGATCGCCGCCCTGATCCCCTTCAGCCTGGGCGTCACCGGCACCTCGGGTCTCATCGGCATGGGCTCCGCGGCCGGCCTGCTCATGATCTTCACGGCCGTCACCGGCGCGCTGCGCAGCCGGTTCGCCTCCCCGGCGCCGGTCGCGGCGCGCTGGCGCGCGATGCACATGCTGGCCTACCCGGCCTGGTGCTTCGCGCTGGTCCACGGCCTGTACGCGGGACGCCAGGCGAAGCCGATCTTCACGATCCTGTACGGCCTGTGCCTGCTCGCGGTGATCGCGGCCCTGGCGCTGCGCTCGGCGCCCCGCCCGTTCAAGCGCCGGGTGGCCGCCCAGATCATGGCGGTCCTGGGGTCCCAGGAACGGCTGGGCCGCGAGGGCCTGGACGCGAGCCGGGCGCGCCTCGGGGAGTCCTCCCTGCCGGGCTACGAGAGCCCGTCCGGGGGCAGGCCCGCGCGCGGGGACGCGGGCATCCCCCCGCAGCGCGGCGCGCAGACCCCGTCGCCGTTCTACGACGCTCCGGCCAGCCGCACCATGACCCCCGAGCCCGCGCAGGACGAGTTCGCGGCGGCCTACCGCGCCGCGCCGACCCCGCAGGCGCAGGCTCCGTACATGGACCAGACCGCGCGCATGGACCTGTCGATGGACACGCAGGCCACCGCGGCGATGCCGCGGGTCGACGGCAGTACGTCGGGCAGCTGGCCGATCCCGTCCCCGCCTCCGGTGGGCGAGGCTCCCGTGTCGGCCTACGACCCGATGAACGACACCGGATACAACATCCCGACCTATGGCAATCCGGGCGCGGCCGCGTACGGATCGAGTGATGTGTACAACACCGCTGAGTCGAATGCCGCCTATGGCACGTACAACGCGAATGACACGTACAACAGCGGTCCCGCCACTGATACAAACCCCGGTGCCTCCTACGACTTCGACGCACCGGGTTCGGGCGAACCTTGGAACGCGCCTTCCGGAGGCTTTAAGTGAACGAGGCTCTGCCCGACGTCCCCGAAGTCCGCGTGGTCGGGCTTCCCGTACTCACGTCGGGTTTCGACCTTGTCGAGAGACTTGACCTGCCCATGCACCTCAAGGTGCACGGTCCGCTCGAACCGATGGGCGGCGAGCAGCTCGCGCAGCTCGCCGAACGCATTTCCCTGAAAGGCCGCGGCGGCGCGGGCTTTCCGTTTCACAAGAAGCTGCGGTCGGTCGCCGAGTCGGCGATCCGCCGCGGTGTGCGGCCGGTCGTCGTCGTCAACGCGAGCGAGGACGAGCCTGCCTGCCGCAAGGACACGGTGCTGGTCAACCGCGCCCCGCACCTGATTCTGGACGGCGCCCTGCTGTGCGCGGAGGCCATGGGCGCCCGCACCCTGGTCATCGGGGTGACACGTGAATCCACGCAGCGCTCCATGGAGGCCGCGCTCGCCGAGCGCGGCCTCAACAACGGCCGCCGATCGGCCCTTCGCGCGCGCGTGCAGCGCAATCCGATCCGGATGGTCACCGGCGCCGCCGCCTCACTGGTCCGCTCCATCGACGGCGGCCCGGCGATCCCGCCCGGCCGCAAGATCAGCGCCTCGCAGAACGGCGTCGGCGGCGCGCCCACCCTGCTGTCCAACGCGGAGACCTACGCCCAGCTGGCGATCGCCGCCCGCATCGGCGCCGAGCGCTACTGCAACACCGGCCTGTACGACGAGCCGGGCACCGTCATGCTCACGGTCTCCGGCGCGGTCGCCCGCCCCATGGTGATCGAGGTACCGACGGGTGTGCCGCTGCGGTACGTCCTGCAGCTCGCCGGCGCCCCGCCGGTCCCGCAGGGTGTGCTGACGGGCGGCTACCACGGAAAGTGGATCGACGCGGCGACCGTCAACGAGGCGATCGTCTCCCGCAACTCCCTGGACGCGGTGGGCGGTGCGCTCGGTGCGGGCGCGATCCTGCCGATCAGCCAGGAGACCTGCCCGCTCGGTGAGTCGCTGCGCGTGGCCCAGTGGCTGGCCGAGGAGAGCGCGGGCCAGTGCGGCCCCTGCTATCTCGGTCTGCCCGCCGCGGCGCGCGGCCTGGAGGACATCCTCAACGGCGGCGGCCCGGCCGCCCTGGAGGCCGTCAAGCAGGTCGCCAAGTCGGTGAAACGGCGCGGTGCTTGCTCGCATCCGGACGGCTCGGCGATGTTCCTGGAATCGACCATCAAGGCGTTCACGGACGACCTCGCCGCCCATGTCCTCGGAAACGGCTGCGGAAGGCCCGTAGAAGGCGTTCTGCCGCTCTTCGAGGGCGGCCAGACGCCCACGGGCATCCCGGGCGGCGGCCAGGCGGAGGAGGAGAGCGGCCCCAGCCGCCAGAAGATCTACGTCGACTGGACCCTCTGCCGGGGTCACGGCCTCTGCGCCGACATCCTCCCCGAGGTCTTCGAACTGGGCGCGGACGGCTTCCCGACCGTGGCGCAGGCGAAGGTGCCCCGGTACGCGGAGGCGAAGGCCATGCGCGCGGTGCGGCGCTGCCCGGCCCTGGCGCTGCGCATCGAGGAGGACACCAGGGCCTCGGCCCCCGACCGTCTGCCGGTCCTGTCCCAGCGTGGCGGCCGGGGCCGGCGCGCCCTCGGCAGCGGTCGCTGAGACGACGCACCCCCCGGAGCAGCGCGGCGGGCCACTCGGATCGTTCGAGTGGCCCGCCGTACGCGTTCTGTGTGCACCACGCGCGGAACAGGCGCCCACAACGCCGAAGGCGGGCCACCCTGTTCGGGTGACCCGCCCTCAACTTTCTGTGGAGCTAAGGAGAATTGAACTCCTGACCTCCTGCATGCCATGCAGGCGCTCTACCAACTGAGCTATAGCCCCTCGCACTGTTCCGCCGGGTTTCCCCGGCGGCGAGGCCAACATTACCGGTCCCCCGGTGCAGCACCAAATCGATTCCGTCCGCCCCGGTACGGGTACCGGGGTCAGGCCGTGACGAACGAGTAGAACCGTTTGAGGGTGCAGTGTTCCTCGAGGAGTCGGCCGTAGATCGGCTCGCCCTCCAGCTCACGGTAGGTCTCGATCGGGTCGCCCTTTATGATCAGCGCCCGCGCGCATTCCTCGCACCAGTACTGGTAGTCGTGGTTCACCGGCTCCATGTCACGGACGATCGGCGTACCACTGCCGCACCAGTCGCATTTCCTCCTGTGTGCACCCATCGATCAGCTCCAGCTGTGGCCGCAGGCCGTGCACACGTAGGAAATGCCACCGTTGTCACCGAGCACCTGGGCGACATGGCCGGATCCGCAGGAAGGGCAGCTGAGACGGGTTCTCCTGCCCCGTATGACCGCCGCTTCAGGGAGGTGACCGACCTCCCTGAGGATGCTCGCAGGCATCGCAACTCCCTCCCGTCGGGCCGCGCCCCCTTCCGGCCGTTTGATTCTGCCACGGCCGGACCAATACGGTCAGCGACGCCTTCGTACCAGTCCGGACACGGCACCCGCCGTGACCGTCACAGCCGGCCCGAACACGCACACAAGAAGAGCTTCCGCAGAGGTATACGCCTCCCGGCCCCCAAGTGACTCAAGCCGGTCCGAGAAGAGTGAACCCGGCCGCCACAAGGGTGCGTTGCCCAGGGACGGGCCAAGGACGTCGCGTCAGGCCGACCAAGGACCAGGACGGGGCGCACTCGACACGAAGGCCCGTACGGCGCTCGGGGTGACGCAGCCCACACAGGGCGATCGCCGTGCCTAACCGGCGCCCCGGGCGAGGCCGAGGTATGCGAAAAGTCCCGTTCCCTGGGAGGAACGGGACTTTCGTGAATCTATTTCTGTGGAGCTAAGGAGAATTGAACTCCTGACCTCCTGCATGCCATGCAGGCGCTCTACCAACTGAGCTATAGCCCCTCGCGTTCCGCCCGCCGGGCGGGTGAACAAGATGAACTTTAGCCTGCGACCAGCCGGAAAGTGAAATCCGGGTCAGTCGTCGTCACCGAGGACCGGCTCGGGCAGTGTGCCGGCGTTGTGCTCCAGAAGACGCCAGCCGCGGGCGCCCTCGCCGAGGACGGACCAGCAGCAGTTGGAGAGACCGCCGAGGCTCTCCCAGTGGTGGGAATCCAGGCCGAGCAGGCGCCCGATGGTGGTCCGGATGGTGCCGCCGTGGCTGACCACCACGAGGGTGCCGTCATCGGGGAGCTTGTCGGCGTGCCGCAGCACCACGGGGGCGGCGCGGTCGGCGACCTCGGTCTCCAGTTCACCGCCGCCGCGACGGATCGGCTCACCGCGCTTCCACGCGGCGTACTCGTCTCCGTGACGGGCGATGATCTCCTCGTGCGTCAGCCCCTGCCAGACGCCCGCGTAGGTCTCGCGCAGGCCCTCGTCGTGGCTCACCGAAAGGCCGGTGAGCGCGGCGAGTTCGCCCGCGGTGTCCGCCGCGCGCCGGAGGTCCGAGGCAACGATCGCGTCGGGCTTCAGGGAGGCGAGCAGCCGGGCGGCGCGGCGGGCCTGGCCGATGCCGGTCTCGGTGAGCTCCACGTCCGTGGTGCCCTGGAAGCGCCGCTCCACGTTCCACGACGTCTGACCGTGACGCCACAGGATGAGGCGACGGCCCTGCCCCGCCTTCCGGCGGGACCCGGTGGACCCGGTGGCGGTCACCGCAGGCCTCCGAAGTCGGCGGTGTCCTCCTCGGCCTTCAGCTTGGCGTGCTCGGCCGCCTTGCCGCGAGTGGCCTTGGCGTCGGCGGGCAGCTCCAGCTCGGGGCAGTCCTTCCAGAGCCGCTCCAGGGCGTAGAAGACGCGCTCCTCGCTGTGCTGGACGTGGACGACGATGTCGACGTAGTCCAGGAGCACCCAGCGGGCCTCGCGGTCGCCCTCGCGGCGGACCGGCTTGGTGCCGAGCTCCTTGCTGAGCCGCTCCTCGATCTCGTCGACGATCGACTTGACCTGGCGGTCGTTGGGTGCGGAGGCCAGCAGGAAGGCGTCCGTGATCGACAGCACGTCGCTGACGTCGTAGGCGATGATGTCGTGCGCGAGCTTGTCGGCAGCCGCCTGCGCGGCGGCGGAGATGAGCTCGATGGAACGGTCAGTGGCGGTCACTACAAGGCTTTCGGTCGGCGGTCGGGAACCCGTACGGGTTACCCAAGGGTCTCACGGACCGCCGACGCCACCCCACGTCATTACCGGATCACTCCCCGGGAACCCGCTTCTGGCCCCGGGGAGTGTGCCGCTTCCTGGGTCGCTCCGCGTCACGAACCGCCTTTGAAGTCCTGGCCGAGGATCACGGAGACGTCCGCGTTGGAGGCGGCCGTGCCCTTCTTCACCGAGGTCGCTGGCAGACCCAGCGTCTTGGCTGCCTCGGTGGCATTCTCCTTGTCCGCGGCGTCGGTGTAGGTGACCTGGGACGTGGTGCGGGCGGAGCCGGCCGTACCGGCTTCCACGAAGGTGAAGCCGCCGTTGAGGAGGACGACCCGGGCCTTCTCGGTGTTGCCCTTGTCGCCGGTCGCGTTCTGGACGGCGACCCGGACCGCGGCGTCGCTGTCGGGGCTCTTGGCGGTGCCGCCCAGAACCGTTTTGACGATCGCGGAGCCGGCCTGGGCGCTCAGGGTGCCGTCGCCCTGGACGGGCAGCAGCGCGGTCTTGTAGTCGCCGCCCTTGGCGAGGTCGGCGAGCCTGGCGAGGAAGCTGCCGAGGTCCTTGTCGGTCAGCGAGGGGTCGAGGATCTGGGCCAGCGTCTGCACGGTCACCGTCGCCGCCTGGCTGTCGGAGGACAGCTTGCGCAGCACTCCCTGTATGACCTGCCCGAACCGCTCGAGCTGGGCGTCCTGGGTCTCGCCGGAGGCGCGGTAGGTGGCGTAGGCGACGGCCATCCTGCCGCTGAGGGTCTGGCCCTCGCCCTTCCGCACCAGGGGCGCCGTGCCCTTCTTCTTTGCGTCCGGGTCGGGTACGTCGGCGTTCGTGTCGAGGTCGATGTTGCCGACCAGTTCGACGAGGTTCTGCAGGTAGGGGGTGTCGAGCCGCCAGGTGCCCTCGATGTCGGTGCCGAGGACGGTGTCGAGCGCGTCGCGCGTCCCGGAGGAGCCGTCGTCGTCGACCGACTTGGCGAGCGTGGTGGTGGAACCGTCGTCGTCGGTCAGCGCGAGGGAGTTGGGCAGCAGGACGGTGGCGCCCTGCTTGGTGGTGGTGTTGTCGACGAGCAGCACCGTCGAGGTGCCGCCCTTGCCTGTGTTGTGCAGGTGGACGACGACCACGTCCCGTTTCTGGGCCGCCGCGCCGGTCGCACCGCCCGCCTTCGTGGCCGAGGAGGACGTGCCGGGCAGCTTCCCGGCGTACCAGAGGTAGCCGGCGCCGCCCACCGCCACCAGGGCGAGGACGACGGCCAGGGCGATGAAGCGGCCCCGAGTGCGACGCTTGGCCTCCTCGCGGCGCTCGGTGCGGTTCTCGGTGAAGTTCAGCCAGTCGATGACGTCCTCGGAGTCGCCGGTGGGCTCCTCGACGAAGGCGAACTGCTGGGTGCTGTAGTCGCGCTCACCCTGGGCCTGCGGGGCCCCCTGCGCCTGCGGAGTGCCGTCCTCGAGCGGGCCGCCCTGCTGCGGAATCCGGGCGGCCTGTTCGGTCGGCGCGGTCCGTGGCGTCGGCACCGAGGGCGGCGCCTGCTCGGCGACCCGGGGCTGCTGCCCGCTGCTCGCCGTCTGCCCGTAGGGGTCGTACCCGGTGGCCGGGTTCCCGGCGCCGTACGGGTCGTACGAGGGGACGGGCTGCTGCTGCCCGGTCGTGTACGGGTCGTAGCCGTACCCCTCGTACCCCTGCGTCTGGGGCGCCTGCTGCCCGTAGGGGTCGTACGACTGCTGGCCCGGCTGCGTCTGCTGCTGGTAGGCCTGCTGCGGCGGCGGCACCTGCTGGTATATGGGCCGGCCGTAGTCGTCGTAGCCGACGATCTCGTACTGCTGGTCGCCGTCGTACCCCGAGTCGTATCGGTCGTTCACCGGTGCTCCTCTCGGCTCACTAGCCGCGGTACAGCTCGCGCTTGTCGATGTAGCGCACCACACCGTCCGGTACCAGATACCAGACCGGGTCACCCTTGGCGACCCTCGCCCGGCAGTCCGTGGACGAGATGGCCAGGGCGGGAACCTCGACGAGCGAGACGCCGCCCTCCGGGAGTCCCGGGTCGGTCAGGGTGTGGCCGGGCCGGGTGACCCCGATGAAGTGCGCGAGGGAGAACAGTTCGTCGGCATCGCGCCAGGTGAGGATCTGGCCGAGCGCGTCGGCGCCCGTGATGAAGAACAGGTCCGTGTCGGGGTTGAGCGCGCGCAGGTCGCGCAGGGTGTCCGTGGTGTAGGTCGGGCCACCGCGGTCGAGGTCGATACGGCTGACCGAGAACTGCGGGTTCTCCGCGGTCGCGATGACCGTCATCAGGTAGCGGTCCTCGGCCGGCGACACACTGCGGTCGGTCTTCTGCCACGGCTGCCCGGTCGGTACGAACACCACCTCGTCGAGGTGGAACTGGGCGGCGACCTCACTGGCCGCCACGAGGTGCCCGTGGTGGATCGGATCGAATGTGCCGCCCATGACGCCGAGCCGGCGCTTGCCCGGGCTCGACGGGCCGTTGCCGGTCGCGCGCCGGAGCACCGGGCGGCTCTCCGTGTCGCGCGCCGGACGGTCGTCGGCGTTGTTCGCCGGGCCCGTAGGCATGTCCTGCTCTCCCATGCGTGCAGACCCTACCGGCCCGCCCTGGGAGCACCGGCCGCAGCCCGACGGACCCCCTGGACCGGACTCAGCGGTCGCGGTTGAAACGGGTGGTGATCCACAACAGGAGCAGCAGGACGAAGAGGGCGCCGCCACCTGTGAGGTAGGGGCTCAGGCTCTCGTGGTTGCCGCCGTGCTCCTCGCCCTCGGCGGCAAACGTGACCAACTGGGCTGCGGCGCTGTGGAAGCTCATCTTCGGCAGGACCTATTCGGTGAGGGCGGGATAAAGACGTCGGCTCATCGTAAGCGTGCCCCCCGACGGGGATCACGCCGACTCCGAGGAAGGGCTTGGCGGAACTTCCGGCCCGTGTCAGTCGTCCTTGTTTTTGTACCCCCGCAGCACGAACCACGCGGTCAGGACGCAGCCGAAGAACATCACGATCAGCACGACCCGGAGCAGATCGCCGGATCCCTGCTTCTCGGCGGCGCTCGCGGCCGTGGTGATCCAGTCGGTTACGGGGGTGTGGTCCATCGGATCGCTCCTTACGGTGTGCTGCCCCGCCACGGTATCTCCGCCTAGGCTGGGCCCCGCTTCGGGGGGCACATAGGGCAACCAGACGCATGGGGGAACACATGTCCGACGAAAGCCGCAAGAGCAACGGGCAGGGGCCGGAGGAGCCCGAGGGGCACGAGCACGTACCCAGCAGGCAGCGCCGTCTCTTCCCGGGGATCTCCTCGCGTGCGTACGAGCACCCGGCGGACCGCTCCGCCCTGGTCGCCCTGCGCAAGCTCAGCGGGTTCGACACCGTCTTCAAGGCGCTCAGCGGACTGCTTCCCGAGCGCAGTCTGCGCCTGCTGTTCCTGTCCGACTCCGTGCGCGTCTCGGACCAGCAGTTCGGCCATCTCCACACCATGCTGCGGGACGCCTGTCACATCCTGGACCTGGAGAAGGTCCCGGCGATGTACGTCAACCAGGATCCGCAGCCCAACGCGATGTGCATCGGGCTGGACGAGCCGATCATCGTCGTCACCACCGGTCTCGTAGAACTGCTCGACGAGGAGGAGATGCGGGCCGTCGTCGGGCACGAGGTGGGACATGCCCTCTCGGGTCACTCCGTGTACCGGACGATCCTGCTCTTCCTGACCAACCTGGCCGTCCGCGTCGCCTGGATCCCGCTCGGCAACCTCGCGATCATGGCGATCGTGACGGGCCTGCGCGAGTGGTTCCGCAAGTCGGAGCTGTCCGCCGACCGCGCCGGGCTGCTCGTCGGCCAGGACCTCAAGGCCTCCATGCGCGGCCTGATGAAGATCGCCGGCGGCAACCACCTGCACGAGATGAACGTGGACGCGTTCCTCGCGCAGGCCGAGGAGTACGAGGCGGGGGGCGACCTGCGCGACTCCGTACTGAAGATCCTCAACGTCCTTCCGCGCACCCACCCCTTCACCACCGTGCGCGCCGCCGAGCTGAAGAAGTGGGCCGAGTCCCGCGACTTCCAGCGGATCATGGACGGTCACTACCCGCGCCGCGCCGAGGACAAGAACACCTCGGTCTCGGACTCCTTCCGTGAGTCGGCGGCGAGCTACGCGAGCAACGTCAAGAACTCCAAGGACCCGCTGATGAAGCTGGTCGCCGACATCACTGGCGGGGCGGGCGACCTCGGCGGCCGGGTCCGGCGCGGATTCGGCGGAAGCGGCACGAACGGCAACGGCGGACGCGGCGAGAGTCCGAACGGCGACTGACCCGCACGGCGCCGACGGCCGGGCGGCAGGTCACAGCTTCGGCTGCGCCCCCGCCGCCATCGAGCCGCACAGCGCCGTCGCGCCGCCCGTCGCGTACGGATCCGTACCGGCGGGCCCGCCGGCCTTGGCGGTCTGGCCGGCCAGCAGCGGGCGGAAGTGGTCCGAGGCATCCTCGGCGCAGGACAGGGGCCCGGCCTGGACGTAGGAGACGACCAGCCTGGCCTGGCGCATCCGCAGGTCGTCGCGGTCGAAGCTGAAGTGCAGCTCGCGTCGGACGGTGAACAGGGACGCCTTCGCCCGCTGGCCGGCGCCGGTCGGCCGCAGCGCGTACACGAAGGTGTGGTCCGCGACGACCTCGAGGGTCCTCATGTCGACCTCGCCGGCGCGCAGGGTGCCCCGCACCCGGATCCGGTCGTCGGCCAGCTGGGCGTGGGAGGGGTCGAAACGGACCAGCCATCCGGTGGGCTCGTGCTTGGCGTCGGCGGCCGGGCGCTCGAAGCTCTGGTCGAACTGGTCGAGCTGGTCCGGATCGAGCATCACCCGCACGGCGCGGACCTCCCGGCCGGCGAGCACCTCCGGATAGAGCGAGGACTCGACCAGATAGTCCTTGGCGACGGTCAGCGCGCTGACGACCTGGCCCTCCGAGAAGTGCGCGGTGCGCCGTGTGGCGGGCAGCGCGATGCCCTCGGCTCCTACGCCGAACTGCGCCGCCGGGCTCTTGGCGAACAGTTGTTCAGGGTCGGTCGCTCCGGGCACGGCGCCCTGCGGCGCGAGCGGGATGACGGTCATCCGCAGCGGCTCGGGGGCCAGCCCGGCGATCGGGCTCTGGTAGGGGTTGCGTACGCCCATGTAGATCGCGGTACCGAAGGCGACGGCGATCAGCACGACGAGGATCAGCACCTGCCGGGACAGCCCCCGGCGCAGGGGCTGACGGCGGCGTACGGCGGGGGCGTGGTCGTCCAGGCGCTCCTGCGCGGAGAACTCCTGGAGCCGGGCAGCGCGAACGAACGATTCGTCGAAGACGACGGATCGGTACTCGTCCTCGCCGCCACCGGGGGCAGCCTCGGGTGTCCCCTCAGGTGGGTCTCCTGGTCCGCCCATACCTTCAGAGTAGGTCTCCGGACGCCCCGGTAAACGCCCGGCCGCACGACAGTTCTGACAGGTTCCCACCAGGACGGGAACAGGGCACGGGCAGACTGGCCGTCTCGCGGGCAGGTTTGGGTCAGGGTGTGCGCGGGATCGCCGAGACGGCCGGCGGGGAGTAGTCGGCCGAGGCCGAAGGACTCGCGCCGGTGCTCACTCCGATGCTCGACCCGGCGTTCGTCCCGCTGCCCTGCTCAAGGCCGGTCGAGGCGGGCGTCGGGACCCGGTCCTGACGGCTGGAGGACGCCCCCCGGTAGACCGCAGTGAACGCCAGCGCGACCATGCCGATCCCCATCACGAGGGCGAGGACCCAGGCGACCGGGCGGTGCCAGCGGGAGACCTGTTTGCCGTGCGTGCCCGCGGCGCCGTAACGGCCCTCGAGGATCTCGGCGTCGTCCAGGTCGTCCAGATCCGGATCGTGGCCGTAGTAGCCGGGGTCGTCTGGCCCGAAGGCGTCCTCGTAGCGCTCGTCGTCGCCTCTGAGGCCTCGGGCGTGCGCCCGGCGTGCCTCGGCCTCGGATGCCTCCGCTCTCGCCTCAGCGGCGGCCAGGAGGCGTTCGACGGCGGTCGGCTCGTGCACCACGGCCGCCTGCACGAAGGCCTCGTCAAAGACCACGGAGGCGAACTCTTCGTCCGACACTCCGCGGTCGTGGTCGTCGTCGGGCTCCCAGCCGTCAGGGAAGAACGGCGTGCCCCCCACGTCCTCCGGCACGCATCCAGAGTAGACCGGGGGTGTCAATTTGGGCAGACGGTAGGGAAATTCAGCTTCTGGATGAGATGCGTTTCGTCCCCCGCCGACCGCCCTCGCGCGCCCCGGCGGCCGGTCGCGGGATCGCGTCTGTCAGCGGCGAATGTGCCCGTCACCGGTGACGATGTACTTGGTGCTGGTCAGCTCCGGCAGCCCCATCGGCCCGCGCGCGTGCAGCTTCTGCGTCGAGATACCGATCTCCGCCCCGAAACCGAACTGACCGCCATCGGTGAACCGCGTCGAGGCGTTGACGGCGACCGTCGTCGAGTCCACCAGTTGGGTGAAGCGGCGCGCGGCCTGCTGCGAGGTCGTCACGATCGCCTCGGTGTGGCCGGAGGTCCACAGCCGGATGTGCTCGACGGCCCGGTCCAGCGAGTCGACGACGGCGGCGGCGATGTCGTACGACAGGTACTCGGTCTCCCAGTCCTCCAGGGTCGCCTCGACCACCGTGGCCTTGGAGTCCTTCGCGTACGCCAGCACGCGCTCGTCGGCGTGCACGGTGACCCCGGCCTCGGCCAGCGCGTCGAGCGCGCGCGGCAGGAACTCGGGGGCGATGTCCTGGTGGACGAGGAGGGTCTCGGCGGAGTTGCAGACGCTCGGGCGCTGGGCCTTGGAGTTGATCAGGATCTCGATCGCCATGTCGATGTCGGCGTGCGCGTCCACGTACACATGGCAGTTGCCCGTGCCGGTCTCGATGACGGGGACGGTCGACTCCTGGACGACGGTCCGGATCAGGGAGGCGCCGCCGCGCGGGATGAGTACGTCGACCAGACCGCGGGCGCGCATCAGTTCCCCCACGGATTCGCGGCCCTCGCCGGGTACGAGTTGCACGGCGTCGGCGGGCAGCCCGGCCCCTCCGACGGCGTCGCGCAGCACCCGTACGAGCGCGGTGTTCGACTCGTACGCGGAGGACGAGCCCCGCAGCAGGACCGCGTTGCCGGACTTGAGGCAGAGGGCGGCGGCGTCGACCGTCACGTTCGGGCGGGCCTCGTAGATGATGCCGACGACTCCCAGCGGGACGCGGACCTGGCGCAGGTCGATGCCGTTGGGGAGGGTGGAGCCGCGGACCACCTCGCCGACCGGGTCGGGCAGCGCCACCACGTCCCGTACGTCGGAGGCGATCGCGCGCACCCGCTCCGGGGTGAGCGTCAGCCGGTCGACGACCGTCTCGCTGGTGCCAGCCTCGCGCGCGCGGGCGATGTCCTTGGCGTTGGCCTGGACGATTTCGCTCGTACGGACTTCCAGCGCGTCCGCGATGGCGAGCAGCGCGTCGTCCTTCTCGGCCCGCGGGAGGGGGGCGAGGTCGGCGGCGGCGGCCTTGGCGCGGTAGGCGGCCCGGGTGACCGGGGACATCGAGTCGTACGGCGAAAGCGTGGTCATGAGGGAAGCGTAGTGCGCCGCGCCGAACCGTCCAGCGGCTATCCCAAACCCCGAGACACGCCCCTGAGACCCCGCAAACGGGTGACCTCCGCGCGGGACAGGCCCGTAAGGGATGGGCCCTAGAAGGGGTGGACGCCCACCGGGGTCGCCGGTAGGGGGCCGAAGCCCTCGGCGATGCGGTAGTGGTAGGTCTCGCGGTCGATGACCTCCAGGCCGACGATCTCCCAGGGCGGCAGCTGCGCGGTCTGGCGGTGCTCGCCCCACAGGCGCAGGGCGACGGCCGCGGCGTCGTGCAGGTCGCGGGCCTCTTCCCAGTAGCGGATCTCCGCGTGGTCGTTGGCGTATCTGCTGGTCAGCAGGAAGGGATGGTCGTGGGCGAGCTGTTCGAGGCCTCGCCGGACCTCTTTCAGCGGGGCCTCGGCGCCGGAGACACTGAGCGTGACATGCCACAGGCGCGGCACGTCCTTCGGCTCCTCGTACGTCTCCTCGTAGCGGGCACCGGCCGCGACGCTGGTCAGGGCGCGCTCCTCGCCCACCTTGCGGGAGGTGGTTCCACCGCGGGACGCCCCCGCCCCAGGGCGCACTCGTCTCACGGCGGCCTCCTTTACCCGATGGTCGTGCGGAATCTCCCTGAAACAGAGAGAAGCAGGTACGCACGCTTCTTGGGGCACTTTTGCGGAACGTCCACCTCACGGCGGGCGGATTTGCGGGGCGTTCCCCCTGTTTTCGGCCTTTGCCGGTACCGCGGTGAAGAAGAGGGTCAACGCGCCCGAAGGGTTGCCCTACGGATTCAGAATGACGAGGTCGTCCCTGTGTACGACCTCGCGCTCGTACGCCGCGCCCAGTTCGCGGGCCAGTTCGCGCGTCGAGCGGCCGATCAGCTGGGGGATCTCCTTGGCGTCGAAGTTGACGAGCCCGCGTGCGATCGCGTGGCCCGCGCTGTCGCGCAGCTCGACCGGGTCACCCGCGACGAACTCGCCCTCGACCGCGGCGATACCGGCCGGCAGCAGCGACTTGCGCCCCTCGACGACCGCGCGCACCGCGCCGTCGTCGAGGGTGAGCGAGCCCTGCGGGGTGGAGGCGTGCTGGAGCCAGAGGAGGCGGTCGGCGGAGCGTCTGCCGGTGGCGTGGAAGTAGGTGCCCGTGTCCCGGCCCGCGAGGGCGTCGGCGGCGTGGATCGCGCTGGTCAGGACCACCGGGATACCGGCGGCGGCGGCGATCCGGGCGGCCTCGACCTTGGTGACCATGCCGCCGGTGCCGACGCCCGCCTTGCCCGCGCTGCCGATGTCGACGTGGGCGAGGTCCGACGGGTCGCGCACCTCGGCGATCCGGGCCGTACCGGGCTTGCTGGGGTCGCCGTCGTACACGCCGTCGATGTCGGACAGCAGGACGAGGAGGTCGGCGCGCACGAGGTGGGCGACGAGGGCGGCGAGGCGGTCGTTGTCGCCGAAGCGGATCTCGTCCGTGGCGACGGTGTCGTTCTCGTTGACGACCGGGAGCGCGCCCATCGCGAGGAGCTTGTCGAGGGTGCGCGAGGCGTTGCGGTGGTGGGCGCGGCGGCTGGTGTCGTCGGAGGTCAGCAGCACCTGGCCGACGCGGATGCCGTGGCGGGCGCAGGAGGCGGTGTAGCGGGCGACGAGGAGTCCCTGCCCGACGCTGGCGGCGGCCTGCTGACGGGCCAGGTCCTTGGGGCGGCGGCGCAGGCCGAGAGGGGCGAGACCTGCGGCGATGGCGCCGGAGGAGACGAGAACGATCTCCTTCTCACCGCCGCTGCGACTCTTGGCGAGGACGTCGACGAGCGCGTCGACCCGGTCGGCGTCGAGGCCGCCGGTCGCGGTGGTCAGCGACGAGGAACCCACTTTGACGACAATCCTGTGGGCCTCTGCGACGGCCTGCCTTGCCCCTGCCACTGCGTTCTGTCCCCTCGGGTCGCCCGGCTGCGCTGACGGGCAATTTACGCGAACGGGGGCGGGGGTGCGCATTCGTCCAGTGGGCGGACCCCGCCACCGCGCCCCCTCAGGTACGCGCGGCCGCCGCCTGCCGCTTCTGTCCGGCGTTGCGCGCCTCGGCCTTCACCGCTAGGTCCGCCGTGGCGGTGTTGAACTGCTCGATGGACGGCGGCTCGTCGGGCCCGAGCAGATACTGCTTGAGCTCGGCGCGCTCACCGGCCAGCGGATCGGCCGCCGGGTCCCGCACCGCGGCCAGCAACTGCCCCAGTTCCGCGGCGGTGTTGGTGAGGATCACGGCGGCGCGTACGGCGGTGTTCTGCAGCTTGAACTCCTCGGCGCCCAGCGCCGCCGAGTCCGTCACGGCGTACGGCTTGCCGCTCGCGATGAAGTCGGAGACCACGCTGGAGATGTCGGAGACCATCCCGTCGGACACGTTGAAGCAGTCGTAGAGCCGTGGCTCGGCGCCCGTGACGACCCGGTGCTCCCCGGCGCCGAACGAACGCCAGTACGCGTCGTTCCACTCGGTGCGCAGCTTCGCGATCTCCTCGTGCCGCTCCCCGTCGACGACCCCGTCCCGGGTCGCCTCCGCCTCGTCGCCCTTCTCACCGGCGGGCCCGGCCAGTTCGGCGAGGCGCGCCTCGATACGGGCGAGGTCGGTCCTGGCCCGCGTCTGCTCGTCGGCGTCGCCCAGGAAGCGCGGGTCGGCGGCCCGTTCGACGGCGGCCTTCTCCACCAGCGCGGTGATGCGCTCGTGGGCGGCCTTGGCCTCGTCGCTGCGGGTGCCGGTGAAGGGGTGCGGCTTGTACAGCACACGGACGGGCGGGTCGGCCGCCACCAGCTCGCGCACGATGTTCTCGCCGGCGAGGAGGAGGGAGGTGTTGCCGGGGTCGTCGTCCCAGCCCTCCCAGGTGGGGGCGTACAGAATGGTCGGGACCTGGGCCTCCGGCACCGCCCGCGACGCGCGAATGGGCGCCAGCTGGGGCCGCCCGACCTCGACGATGTCCTCGTCCCGGACACCCACGTCGGCGATCGCGTACCGGTCGCGTCCGGCCCGCCCGGCGACCCACACCTCGTCGTAGGCCTTGCTGAACGGGTTCACGCTGGCGATCTTGTCGCTGTCGCCGTGCCCGATGAAGACGTGCTTCATGGTCGGTACGCGCAGCAGGTGGATGTTCTTGCCGACGTTCGCCGCGTACAGCGCGACCCGGACCGTGCGCAGGTCCAGGTTCATCAGATGGATGCCGCCGGGCACACAGATCACCGGGACGGTCGTGGGCGCGAGGTTCTGCAGGATGACGCGTTCCCTGAGGACGATCAGGGGCCGGGTGTCCAGTTGCTCCATCGTCTCGAGCCACATGTTGACCTGGTACACCGAGTCCTTGGAGCCGGAGAAGTACAGCACCGTCTGCGGCCGGTACTCCCGCAGCCACGCGTCCGTCGCCGCGAGCACCGTCTCCGCGTCCGGCGGGATGCGGCGGCCCCGGACGTAGGGCGCGAGGACGACCACGTACAGGAACGCCAGTCCGAGGGTGACACCGACGCCGGTCATGCCGAACACCGTCGAGCCCGTCTCGGCGGTGACCAGGATGCCGGTGAGCGCGGCCAGGTCGAGGTGGACCATCTTCTCGGTGGAGCGGTCCAGGAGAAAGCGCGGCGGAGCATCCGGGATGGCGATGCGCGAGGCCAGGTCGACGTTGCGGGTGGCGACCGGCATCCGGCGGCGGTTGCGGATCAGCGTGATCAGGGCGCCGTGCGGGGCCTGGAAGCCGTAGAACGCGATGAAGCAGGCGATCGCGGCGTAGAAGATCACGTCCCTGGAGAGGTCCAGGCGGGCCAGCAGCAGCAGCACCAGCAGCTCTCGGACCAGGAACCGGATGGAGACACCCGCCCGCACCTTGCTGAGGCGGTTGACCAGATAGCTGCCCCGGTGGTGCAGATAGTGGTCCGCCAGGTAGGTCACTGCGGCGGCGACGGCGAAGGCGGGCACACTCGGGAGGAGCGCGGCCAGCATGAGACAGGGGAAGCCCAGCAACATGAGGACCGCCGCAGCCAGTTCGGCCGGGCTGCCCACTCGGGCGACGCGCATTGCAGTGGAAATCAAGGAGAACCTGTATCTGGGAAATACCCGGGAACGATCCGGGAATTATCTGAGAATACTCTGGGGGTCTGTCCGACGGTTTCTGTGGTTTTTGTGTTTTCCGCGTGGCCTTTATGTCGAGAGCCGAAAACTCGCCGTCATGCCAGGTCGTCGTTCTGCCGGTCGAGGACGCCTGCGAGCGCCTGTTCGAAGCCGGAGGCCCGGCCGGCCTCGGCCGTCGGGTCCTGCTGGCGGACGTCGATGACATGCCCGGTCAGCTCGGAGAGCAGCACGTCCAGCGACGTACGGGCCACCGCCTCGGAGGACAGCAGCGACCCCGCGGGCTCCTGGCCGAAGGCCTTGGTGCGCATCGGCGTGGCCGTGCGCTCGGGGTTGACGCAGTTGACGCGGACGCCGTCGGCGGCCCATTCGTCGGACAGCGCCTGGGTGAGGTTGACCATCGCGGCCTTGGTGGAGGAGTAGAGGCTGTACTCGGCCCGGCCGCGCGTGTAGCTGCTGGAGGTGTAGAGGAGCAGCTGCCCCTTGGTCTCGGCGAGGTACTTGTAGGCCGAACGGGCGATCTGCACGGGGGCCAGGTAGTTGACCTTCAGCGCTTCCTCGATGGTCGCGTTGTCGGTCTCGGCGAGCTTGCCGATCCGCAGTACGCCGGCCGTGTTGACGACGTAGTCGACGCGCCCGGTCTCGGAGTACGCCCTGGACAGCGCGTCGTCGACCTCCTCCGGGTTCTCGACGTGCGTACCCGTGGTCGACCGCCCGAGGGCGTACACCTTGGCGCCGTACCCCTCGGCCAGCTCGGCGATGTCCTTGCCGATGCCGTAGGACCCGCCGAAGACGACGAGGGTCTTACCGGTGAGGAGCTCGCCGTACGCCTCCTCGCTCATCTGTTCCGGCGTGGCGGCGGAGGCGAGCTGGAAGAGCTTGTCGGCGATGAACACGTCGACGGGCTGGGTGACCTTCATGTTGTACTCGTCGCCCGCGACGACATGGATCGGTACGTCCGGCAGATACCGCAGTACGACCGTACAGTCGTCCGTGGCCTGGAAGTTGGGGTCGCCGGCCGCGACCTCGTAGGCCCGCCGGATGGTCGACAGCTTGAACGCCTGGGGCGTCTGGCCGCGCCGCAGCCGTGAGCGGTCGGGAATCTCGGTGATGAACTCACCGTCGTCACCGTGGGTGCGCGTGACGATGATCGTGTCGGCGGAGGGAATGGCGACGTCGACCGCCTGATACCGATCGAGGGCGGCCACACAGTCGTCGATGACCCGCTGAGACAGCAGCGGCCGTACGGCGTCATGGAACAGGACGTTGCGGTCCTCGCCCTCGGCCAGGCCCTCCCCCAGGGCTTCGATGGCCCGCTCGGTGGTGTCGTTGCGGGTGACACCGCCCTCGATGATCCGGGTGACCTTCCTGAAGCCCGCCTTGGCGACGATCTTCTCGATGTCCGCCACGTAGCCGGGCGCCATCAGCACGATGACGTCGTCGATCGACTCCGCCTGCTCGAAGGTGTTCAGGGTGTGCTCGATGACCGCCTTGCCAGCGATCTTCAGCAGCTGCTTCGGAATCGACAGACCCACCCGCTGACCGGTGCCGCCCGCGAGGACGACGGCGGTGGTACGGGGCTTGGCTTTGCGCTGGGACACGGGCGACCTACCTCGGGGCAACGGAGAACCCTGAAATCGTCCCACCTGCGGTTACCGCAGTGCAAGGTGAGCGCCCGGCGAGGCAAATATGAACAACCGGGGACTGCCACCGGAATTTCTGTGAGTTGTGAGTAACGGCACAGAAATTCCGGCCCTTTCCCTCGCTCAGACTTTCCGCACTCCCGGCCTTCCGGCATCCACACGGAGCTTGGCGAGGGTCCGGGAGGCCGAGGTGGGCCTGGTCACCGTGTCAGCTATCCGGACCTGGGCGTCGATACCGGTGGGCCGGATGTCGAAGAGGTGGTAGCCGCGGTGGTTGTCGGTGACCTTCCAGTGCGGGTTGTCGGCCCTGAGCGGGTCCATCATCCGGCGGAAGGCGGCGGTGTCCGGGTTCCCGCCGCTGGAGATGGACGTACCGACGAACTCGGCACCGACCACCGCCGAGCGGGGATCGGCGAAGTCCCGCCTGAGGTCGCTGATCATGGTGACGTGACGGTCGCCGCTGAGGACGACGGGGTTTTTGACGCGGACGAACTCGGCGAGCAGCGCGTTGCGTTCGACCTGGTAGCCGTCCCAGGCGTCGTAGAACCATTTCTTGCCGTCGCCGATCTTGAGGTCGGTCTCGGCCATCATGATCTGTGAGGCGATGAGGTTCCACTGCGCCTGCGACCCGTGCAGCCCGTCCAGCAGCCACTGCTTCTGCTCGGCACCGAGCATCGTCATCGCCGGGTCCTGGGCGCCCGCCTGGCTGGTCGCCTGGTTGCTGCGGAACTGCCGGGTGTCGAGCACGTTGAGGCGCACGAGCCGCCCGAAGTCGAGCCGCCGGTGCATCCGGATGTGGGGCCCGTTGGGCACGGACGTGGCGCGTACGGGCATGTGCTCGTAGTAGGCCTGGTAGGCGGCGGTGATCCGCGCGAGGAATGCCTCGGGGGACTGTTTGTCGGGATCCTGAGGGTTGTCCCCGGCGAAGTCGTTGTCGACCTCGTGGTCGTCGAAGGTGACGACGAAGGGCGCGGTGGCGTGCATCGCTTTGAGGTGCGGATCGCTCTTGTACTGGGCATACCGGTTGCGGTACTGGACGAGGCTGAACGGCTCGCCGGTGCCCTCGTGATTGCGAATGCTGACGATCGGGGATGTCGACTCGTAGATGTAGTCACCCACGAAGACGACGAGGTCCGGGTCCTGGGCGCGCATGTCGGCGTACGGCGTGAAGTAGCCGTGCTGCCAGTTCTGGCAGGAGGCGAGCGCGAGGCGCAGCCGGCTGCCCGCGGCGGACGCGGCGGGAGCGGTACGGGTGCGCCCGACCGGCGAGAGCTGCCCGCTGGTCCGGAACCGGTACCAGTAGTGCCGGTCGGGACGCAGCCCCCGTATGTCGGCGTGCACGCTGTGCCCGTACTCGGGTCGGGCCCAGGCGTAGCCGCGACGGACCTGCCGCCTGAACCGGGAGTCCTCGGATATCTGCCACTCGACGGCGACAGCCCTGGCGGGCATCCCACCACCGTGGAGCGGATCGGGGGCGAGCCGGGTCCACAGCACGATGCCGTCGGGCAGCGGGTCCCCGGAGGCGACTCCGAGGCTGAACACCCCGGCGGGCAGCGGAGTCTGCGCGGCGCGGGCGGTCCCCGCCATCAGAACCTGCCCGGACGTGGCGGCCCCGACGGCGGCGGCACCCGCGGTCAGAAACCGGCGCCGACCGCGCGAAACAACTCCACTCATCCACGAACTCCGTTGCCTGGAAGGTCTCTTGGACCTACGCAAGCTCCCACGGCGCGATGAACCGGAGACCCCCGAGGCCTGAATCAGGGGAAGATCATACTTCCGGCGATGGGACAGCAGAGGCGGAGGAGGCGGAGGAGGCGGAAAACCGCCCCCGCCGCCCACCGCACATGCCTGGAACCGGCTGAGCTACCTGGAACTGGCCGGAGCCAGCCGACAGTTGCTGGATCTAGAACGGCTCGAAGTCGTCGAACTCCTGCTGCGCCTCGTCCCGCTCCGCCTGCCGATCCCGCCGCCGCTGCGCGGCAGGCCTCGGCTCCTCGAGACGGTGGTCCTCGCCACGCCGCCCCAGCATCTCCGCCCCCGCCATGACCGTGGGCTCCCAGTCGAACACCACGGCGTTGTCCTCGGGACCGATGGCCACGCCATCGCCCGCCCGAGCCCCCGCCTTCATCAACTTGTCCTCGACACCCAGCCGGTTGAGCCGGTCGGCGAGATAACCCACCGCCTCGTCGTTGCTGAAGTCGGTCTGCCGTACCCAGCGCTCCGGCTTCTCGCCCCGCACCCGGAACAGCCCGTCCTCCTCCTGGACGACGGTGAAGCCCGCGTCGTCGACGGCCTTCGGCCGGATGACGATCCGGGTCGCCTCCTCCTTGGGCTTGGCGGCCCGCGCCTGCCCGACCATCTCGGCAAGCCCGAACGACAGCTCCTTCAGCCCGATATGGGCGACGGCGGACACCTCGTACACCTGGTACCCCCGCGCCTCCAGCTCGGGCCGCACCATCTCGGCGAGATCCAGTCCGTCCGGCACGTCGACCTTGTTCAGCACCACGATCCGCGGCCGGTCCCCCAGCCCGCCGTACTGCTTCAGCTCCTCCTCGATGATGTCGAGGTCGGAGACGGGGTCACGCTCGGACTCCAGCGTCGCCGTGTCCAGCACATGCACGAGCACACTGCACCGCTCGACGTGCCGCAGGAACTCGAGCCCGAGCCCCTTGCCCTGGCTGGCACCGGGGATGAGTCCGGGGACGTCGGCGATCGTGTAGACGGTCGCGCCCGCGGTCACCACACCCAGGTTCGGGATCAGCGTCGTGAACGGATAGTCGGCGATCTTCGGCTTGGCGGCACTCAGCACCGAGATCAGCGACGACTTGCCGGCGCTCGGATACCCCACGAGCGCCACGTCGGCGACCGTCTTCAGCTCGAGGACGATGTCCTGCAACCCCCCGGGCACACCGAGGAGCGCGAAGCCGGGCGCCTTGCGCCGGGCCGAGGACAGCGCGGCGTTGCCGAGCCCGCCGCGCCCGCCCTCCGCGGCGACGTACGAGGTCCCGTGCCCGACCAGGTCGGCCAGCACGTTGCCCGCCTTGTCGAGAACGACCGTCCCGTCCGGCACGGGCAGCACCAGGTCCTGCCCGTCCTTGCCGGACCGGTTGCCGCCCTCGCCGGGCTTGCCGCTGGTGGCCTTGCGGTGCGGGGAGTGGTGGTAGTCGAGCAGCGTGGTCACGGACTGGTCGACGGTGAGGATCACGTCACCGCCGCGCCCGCCGTTGCCGCCGTCGGGCCCGCCCAGCGGCTTGAACTTCTCACGGTGGACGGAGGCACAGCCGTGACCTCCGCTACCCGCGGCGACATGCAGCTCGACGCGGTCCACGAAGGTGGTCATGGGATGTGCCTCCAGTTACGTACGGAAATCTCTGCGCAGAAGTGTCTGCTCAGTTGAAACACGCGAAAGGCGGACCCGCTTCCCGTCCGGGAAGTGAGGTCCGCCTCTCGAAAGAACCGATCAGGCGACCGGAACGATGTTCACGACCTTGCGCCCACGGTGGGTACCGAACTCCACCGCACCGGCGGCCAGCGCGAACAGCGTGTCGTCCTTGCCACGGCCGACGCTCGCGCCGGGGTGGAAGTGGGTGCCACGCTGGCGGACCAGGATCTCACCGGCGTTGACGACCTGACCGCCGAAGCGCTTCACGCCGAGCCGCTGAGCATTTGAGTCGCGACCGTTCCGGGTGGACGATGCGCCCTTCTTGTGTGCCATCTCTCCTCAGTCCCTTACTTCGCAGCCGCGGGGATCTCAGTGACCTTGATCGCCGTGTACTGCTGGCGGTGGCCCTGACGACGGCGGTAACCGGTCTTGTTCTTGTAGCGAAGGATGTCGATCTTGACGCCCTTGTGGTGGTCCACGATCTCGGCCTGAACCTTGATCCCGGCCAGCACCCAGGGGTCACTGGTCACGGCGTCGCCGTCGACAACGAGCAGGGTCGAGAGCTCGACCGTGTCGCCAACCTTGGCAGTGGAAATCTTGTCAACCTCAACGATGTCGCCGACAGCAACCTTGTGCTGGCGACCACCGCTGCGCACGATGGCGTACACGCGGGTCTCACTCTCTCGCTCGGGAACGACACCCCCGCAGTCCAGCCGCCCGACAGAAGCGAGTGGCCTCTCCCGCCGCACCGAAATGCCCGGTGCTCAGGAGGATGAAGGTTTACGGGGATGTGGCACGTCATGGACAAACTATGGACATGCCGACGCTCAAGATTACGGGGCCCGGCCTGAGGGGTCAAACCGGGCCCTGGCTCGCTGCTCCTGTCCGACGAGCAACTCCGCCACCCGGCGACACTGCTCGGGCTGTGCCTCGGCCGGCTCCCACAGGGCGGGCAGGCCACCTGTCCGAGGCCGCTCCTCCGCCCATTCGCGCACCCTCCTCGCCGCCACCTGCTTGACCATGGCAGGGCCAAGCGAGCCGCTGACAGCTCTCGCGTCTGCGGCTACGGCTACGGCCGGTCGAGCCCGAATTCGTAGGCCACTTCCCAGCGGACATCCGGAACGACGATGTCCGCTGTCTCCACGGGGCGCCCGTCCGCGTCGTAGTAGGTCCGCTCGATCGAAAGCAGCAGGTCGCCCAGGCTGATTCCGAGGAGATTCGCCTGAGTCTGCGTGGCCCGGGCGGGACGTGGCACTTCAACAGCGGTTTCGATCTCCACGCCGATGGATCGCATGCGCTCAACCACGCCCGTTGCCGCGAGTGGGCCCATTTCGGGCAGCACGATCGGTGTCCGGTCCGTGATGGCCATGGGCTCCCAGGAAGTGGCGAGCTGGACCGGCTGACCGTCGGCCAGGAATTCGTATCGCGTGGTCACGCACGGATCACCGGGGTTGATGGCGAGCCGCTCGGCGATGGAGTCGGGGGCGGGCACGCGGGCCTGACTGTGGGACTCCCAGGTACCGGTCATGCCGCGTTCGTTCATGTCCGCACGGAAGGGGGAGCCGCCCCGATGTTCGCGATGCCGGGAGCGGACCATCCGCACTCGCTCGCGCGGCTTGCGGACGTACGTGCCTGACCCGGCGCGCCCCTCCAGGACCCCTTCGACGATCAGCCGGTCCATGGCGCGCTGCGTGACATTTCGCCCGACGCCGTACTCCTCGGCGAGCCGAGCACCAGAAGGCAGCCGCGCACCAACTTCCCACTCTCCCGCAAGGATCCGCACACGCAGGGACTCGGCTACTTGCAAGTACGGCGCCTCGCGAGGCATGGGCAACTCTCCGGTTCCTCTGCCGTGGGGCGGCGAGTTAATCCAACGACATTGACAAGCTACTGCATGAGGTAGAAGCTACTTAAGTAGCACTACTCTATGCATCCATTCCATTACGGAAGGCCTTCTTCGTGCGCTCTGCGACATCGCGAGCTGCCGCGCTGGCCGCCAGGCTCGCGGCACTGACCGGACGTGAGGCGGTCATCGAAGAACTCGCCGACCTGATCCACGTCAGGGTCCCTTTTCCTGACCGGCTCAGCGACCTTCGGCGTCGCTCGCTGCTCGCGGTCCTCGCTGATGCCGACCGGTATGGCCACGACGCGAGTGAGCACGGAGCGACAGTTTGGGTCGAGGTCGACGACGGCGGCCCAGCCGGAGACTCCAACACCAGCCTTCAGAAGAGGAGTTGAATAGATGCTCCATGCGATCGCTCAAGCACTTGACCGCATCCGAGCTTTCTTCGTTCCACACGGGAGGCACCGTCCTGGGGCCGCTGCGGGTTCTGTAGCGCTGGGATGGTCCGTCCCCTCCGCCGCGCCGACGGCACCCCAGCCCGGGACGTCACACCCCACCATCGCCCCTACGGTCCGCCTCTGGTACGAGCCTCTCGACGGCACCGCCACCCCCCTCGTCCGTCCCTACCTCACGATCTACGAGCGCGAGGAGCAGGCCCGGCTCCAGCGGTTGCGACGCGACACGCTGTGGTGGACCACGTACGGAATCGACCTCGACACCCGTGACGTCCACACGCGGCTGGAGGTGGCGTGACGTACGACCACCTTCCCCATCTACGACTCCTGCCCTGGACCGGCACCGATGACAAGCAGTGCTACCTCCTCGCCGACGGCACTGGCACCAACACCGGAGTGTTGTCGCGGCACGCGGACCAGATCGAGGCCGTACAGCTCGGCCTCGCGGGTCGGCTGCTGGGCAGGGCGCGGGAGGTGGCAGCGGCACCGGAAGTGTCCATCGGTGAACTCCGGCTGCTAGCGGTTCAGTTGGCCGACGGCCTTCGTGACGCGCTACTCATCGCCGAAAGCCGAGGCACTCGGCTCGGCCGTGGGGAGTGGCTCAGCGCTGGGGAGTCCAGTGCCGCTTGCCCCAACCGGCGGCGTCGGCTCTCCCTGAGGGGTCATGTGCCGCGCCACCGCCCATCAAGGCCATCCACGACATCCTGACGTACAGGCCCGCCGTACCCCAGGCGCTCGGACTGCGCTCGTTCCCCGGCGGAGACCTGGCCTCCGCGAGCGCCGCTCGGCACTACGTCAGGGACACTGCACGCGCGTGGGGACTACCCAGAACGGTGGTGGACGACCTCGAAACGGTCACAGGCGAACTGACGGCGAACGCCCTGGAGCACAGCGCCAGCAGGACGGTCACAGTCACCCTGGCACGCATGGCCCGAGCAGCCGTCATCAGCGTGACCGATGAGGGCCGAGGCCGGCGGAATCACCACCGGCGAGTGCCCGAACCGAGCAGCCCGCCGTCGGACCAGGAACACGGGCGCGGACTCCTGATCATCGAGGCGCTGGCCACCTGTTGGGGGCAGCGACGGGTGGATGGAGGCCTGACCGTCTGCGCCGTGATCGGGGCGGGATACCGCTAAGCCGACCTCAGCGGCGCTAACGCCAAGGGGCACGGGCCCGGCAGCGACGAACTGCCCGAGGGCCCGGTTTGAGGAGCCAAACCGGGTCTTCGAACTTGAGCAGTGCGCCGTCGGTACGCGCTGAACGACGTAGTCGGGGGCATCGACGGTCGCGTCCACCCGCTGGTTGACGCGACGGGTACGAGCGCACCGGAGCCCCGACCGAGATACCCCGGTCGGGGCTCCTTCGTCCGCTGCCCGTTGCCCGTCAAAGCTGTGGTGACAGCAACGTGGATTCTTCAACTACGGCCGGTCGAACGTCTCGACTTTTGTTCGGCATTTCAGCTCACCATGGACATCAGTGAAGATCTCCAAAATGAAGTCCGGAAGAGCCCCCGAAGACGGATTTCCATCAGCTCCACGACTACCGGGCTCCGCTTGCCAATCCACCAGATGAACGACTGCAGCGTACCTACCACTATCGAGTCGAATCTCCACCTTCTCCGCACCGGTGTAATTTCCTACGGCCTCAATCCCGCCGAGTTCCAATACGCCATCTGAGACAAGGAGATAGGGCTCGGAGGAAACTAGTAGAGACAACCGCTCCCGTTCACTCAGATTTCCCGCAGCTTCCACACCGCGCACCGCGATCTGGAACGCCCCGTTGCCGCCGATGTTGATTGGAACGAAAGCACCAGCCAAGATCTGACGTTCGAGAGCTGAGTCTTCGGCAACCTCGTTCTCCCATTGCTCCAGCTCGTTGACATGCTCGAAGGCGCTCGCGCACCAGACGCCAAACAGCCCAGCGCTGGTCGCCACAGCTTGAGAGACGTCCACGTCACGCAACTGCATGGCCCTGCCCCACCTAACATGTTCTGACTGTGATCGAGATACTGCACACCAAATCGCCTGGTTGCAGTCCTTGCTTTTTCAGTTGTGCCGATATCTGCGACCCGAGACTTCGGTTTACCGAACTATCGAGTGGCCACATATTGCCGGCCTCGTCGAGTCCACCGAGCTGGAGATCGATCTTGTGGTCGATATCAGATCCGGCGACCGTCTGATTTCCAGCTCGACGCCAGACATCAGCGGCGCTCCCTGATCGCTGAACCTTGGTCACAATGAGCTGCGGAGCCGAATTCAGAGCAGCAACCTTTTCATCAGCCGCCGCGATCTGCTCCGGTGACCAATCGGGCTTGTAAGTCAGATCAAGTTTCGCCCCGTTGCAGTTGTGGACCAGGACCGACGTAGCCCCCGCCAGCACATAGTACGTGTGCTGCACGGACCCCTCTACCTGCTTTTTCGCAGGTCAAGCGCAGTTTGCTGGTCCGGTGAAGTGCGTGGGTGTCTATGGTTGTGGGGGGTTGTTGCCGTCGCTACTCAGGTTGAACTCGTAGTGTCCGGGTGCGTGATTACCAGGGTTCGATGATCAGGCCGGTTCCGGCGAGGCAGCCGTCGATCAGGTGGGGTCTGAAC
>NZ_LGDW01000491.1 GCF_001280005.1 Streptomyces sp. NRRL WC-3618
ACGCGGAGGCTCGACCGGCGGGCTCGGCCAGCCGGAACGGGGGGCGGCCTCCGGGACCCCCCGGCCCGGCCCGTCCTCTCCGGCCGAAAACCCCTCCCGCGAGGACGCGGACGCGGACCCGACGCCGGGCGCGGATGCCGGACGCGGCGGAACATCCCACCCGCCACCGGCGCCCTCCTCCGCACGCAGACCCTCGGGACTGGCCGCCCGGCCATCTTCACCAGCGTCCACAAACCCGGCACCCGGCACCGAAGACGGGCGCGGCGGAGCGCCCCACGCGCCACCCGTGGCATCAGTGGATTCCGGGGCCCCGGGGCTGCCGGCTGGTCGGGCACCGTCGCCGGACAGCGCCGGTTTCCGTCCGGGAGCGGGGGGCGTCGGAGGGGTCGGCGGGAGCGGGGTGCGGGTGCGGTCCGTCGGTGGGGGCGGAGTGTGGTTGCGGAAGCCCGGTGGGAAGGTCGCGGGGCCCGGGGGCATCGCGGGCGGCGGCTCCCACGGGGCGCGGGGGCGTCCGGGTCCGCTGCCGCGCGTACCGTCCCACGTCCCGTAGGGGGCGCGGTCGCGCTGCGGCGGGACCCCGGGGCCGGGGGCGCCGGTCGGCGGCTCCGGTGCCCGGCCCTCTCCCAGCCGGCGCCGCACGGGCGCGGCAGACGATGGCGGGGCCGCCTCCCCCAAGTCGTCCCACGCCTCACCCTCCCCGGACGCGGTCTCGCGCCCGAACACCTCGTCGGTCTTGGGGACGTCGACCGTGCCCGACGCCGAGGCGAACCGGTCGTCCAGGGAGTCGCCCGCGGCCGTGGGCCCGGTGTCGTCGGTGGAGTCGTCGTACAACTGCCCCCACCAGTCGTCCTCGTGACCGCTGGACCTCTCCCCCTGCTGGCTCATGCCCTCGATTGTCCACCGTATGGGCCGGTTGAAAACGGGGCATCCGCAAAATCCGGCGGGGTGTTCCGTCGTGAACGGCGTGTTCGACGGCGTGTCGGATGACACGGCGAACACCCGTGCGAACAAGTCGCCGGGCGGCCCCACCTCCCACGGGAGAGCCGCCCGGCGACGCCGGAGTGACCAGCCACGGTGCGCTCCGATCCGAGTGTGACCCGTCTGCCTACGGTCTTCCTCGGGTTCCGCTGTGGGCTCCCCTGACCTGCGGCTACCCCCGCTCTCAGGCACGCTGGGCAGATGGGAGCGTGGGATCTCCTGCTGATCGGCCTGGTGATGTTGTTCGGTCTGTGCGGAGTTCTGTTGCCCGGGGTACCGGGGTCGTGGCTCGTGTGGGCCGCGGTCTCGTGGTGGGCGCTGAAGGATCCGCGGGCGGTCTCCTGGTGGGTGCTCGTGGGCACGACCGTCGTCCTGTTCCTGTCCCAGGTGGTGCGCTGGCGGCTGCCCCCGCGCCGCCTGCGCGCGAGCGGCGCCACCCCCCGGATGGCGGTGTACGCGGGGACGGGCGCCCTGCTCGGCTTCTTCCTGTTGCCGGTGCTGGGCGCGATCCCCGGTTTCGTGGGCGGTGTCTATCTCCACGAGCGGCTGCGGCTGGGCCGGCACCGTGAGGCGGTGGCGTCCGTACGCAGGGCGATGCGGGCGGGCGGCACCAGTGTCCTGGTGGAGCTCTTCACCTGCCTGCTGATCATGGGCGCCTGGCTGGGCGCCGTTTTCTGGGGCTGACGGTCTCCCGACGACTCACAGGCCCCTGAGGTCGGCCAGGTCGATCGAGTCGGCCAGGGCCCGCATGCCGGCGGCGTTGAAGTGGAGATGGTCGCCGCAGTCGTAGGCGGCCCGCATACGGTAAGGGAACGCCGGGTCGCGGACGGCGGCGTCGAAGTCGACGACCGCGTCGAAGATGCCGCTGCCCCGGATGACGGCGTTCACCTGACGGCGTACGGATTCATGGGCCCTCCTCCACCGGACGTTGCCGCCGTAGGGGGTGATGGTGGCGCCGACGACACGGATGCCGCGCGCGTGGGCGCGGTTCACGAGCGACTTGTAGGCCTGCTCGAAGGCACCCGGGACGACCTGTTCCGGGGTGCCGTTGATGTCGTTGACGCCCTCGAACACGATCAGCGCGCGCACCCGGGTCCGCGAGAGGACGTCGGCGTCGAAGCGGGCCAGGGCGCTCGGGCCGACGTGGTCGAGGAGGACCCGGTTGCCGGAGACACCCGCGTTGAGGACGCCGAGGCGGCGGCTCGGGGGCAGGACGGCGAGCCGGCGGGCGAGGCGGTCGGGCCAGCGGCGGTTGACGTCGGAGACCGTGTTGCCGCCGTCGGTGAGGGAGTCGCCGAGCGTGACCACGCTGCCGGTCGCGGGGGCGTCGAGGACGTCGATCCCGGTGACGTAGTACCAGGAGCCGAGTTTCCTGGTGTAGGCGTCGCCTTCCTCCGCCGCGGCCCAATTGCCGCCGGGTGCGACGAAGTTGGACTGTCTCGCCGCACGGTGGTAGGTCACTGGCCCGGAGTCGCCGGGGGTGTGGACGGTGACGAGCAGGTTGGCTCCGGCCGGTACGGCGAGCTTGACGGTGTCGGTGACACGGTCCTGGCCCGCCGGGACGGTCACCGTGGGGGCGCCCGCGAAGGTGGCCGTACGCATCGTGCCGGTTTCGGCGTCCGGGCTCTTCGGTTCGCCCAGTTCCTGGAGGGCGACGGTGACGGCGCCGAGGCGCAGCGGCTTGCTGCCGAGGCGGTTGGTGAGGCGGACGCGCAGCGCGCTGCCGCCGACGCTGATGTGCAGGACGTTGCGGATGGAGGCGCCGGGCCTGGCCGGGACGGTTCCGGAGGGGGCGGCCTCCCAGGTTCCCGTCCAGACGGGGGGAACGGGGGTTTCTTGGACGAGGGACGGGCCGGGGGCCGGAGGCGGTGCGGGGGTGCTCCCCGTGCCGGCTCGCGCCGGGGGCGGGACGATCGCCAGGGCGGTCACCAGGGCTACGAGGGTGTGCCGAACCATGATCGCGCGGGTCATGTGCGCATGGATTCCCGGCCGGTCGGCCGCGCCAACGCCCGTGTCACACCCATGGCGGCATGCACGTACGTTCGCACGTACACCCGCGTATTCGCTGCGCCCGGCCCGGCCGCCGTGCTTGGCTGCCGCATGACCGAATTCAGCGCGGCCGAGCGCGCCTATCTCAGGACCCAGCGGCTGGGACGGCTGGCCACCGTCGATCCCCACGGTCAGCCGCAGGCGAACCCGGTCGGCTTCTTCCCGCAGGACGACGGGACGATCCTGATCGGCGGACTCTCGATGGGCCGCACCAAGAAGTGGCGCAACCTGGAGAAGAACCCGAAGGTGGCCCTGGTCGTCGACGACGTGGTGAGCGTCCGCCCCTGGAAGGTCCGGGGCGTCGACATCCGCGGCGAGGCCGAACTCCTCACGGGTCCACACGAGTTGGGCCCGCACTTCAGCGAGGAGGTGATCCGCGTCCATCCGCGGCGTATCCACAGCTGGGGCCTGGAGGAGGACTGACAGCTGTCGGGGTCACGGGGCCGAGGCGGTGCCCTCGAACGCCGGACGCCGGACGCCGGACCGCACTCCCGGCCTGTCCGGCGTCCGAGGGACGAGGAACTACCCCTGCGCTACCGCTGCCGTCCCCGCTTCGCCTCCATCGCGGCCTTCCCCACCGCCGCCTTCTTCTTCCAGTCCTTGCGGATCTCCGAACGCATCCGCGCATCGGACTTGGCGATGATGTACTGGTTCTCCCGCAGCAGCTTGCGGTAGCTGTCGAGACGCCGCACGGCCAGCGCCCCCGAGTCGACCGCCTCCAGCACCGCGCACCCGGGCTCCGCCGTGTGGGCGCAGTCCAGGAAGCGGCAGTCGGCGGCCAGCTCCTCGATCTCGGCGAAGACCTGCCCCACGCCGGTACCGGCGTCCCAGAGGCCGACGCCGCGCAGCCCCGGGGTGTCGATGAGGACGCCCCCGCCGGGCAGGGCGAGCAGGTTGCGGGTGGTCGTGGTGTGCCGGCCCTTGCCGTCGGCGTCCCGGGTGGCCTGGACGTCCATGACGTCCACGCCGAGCAGGGCGTTCGCGAGCGTCGACTTGCCCGCACCGGACTGCCCGAGCAGCACGGCCGTACCGCCGGCGACGACGGCCGCGAGGACGTCGACGCCGTCCCCGTCGGCGGCGCTGACGGTGAGCACCGGCACGCCGGGGGCGGTGGCCTCCACGTCCTGGACGAGATACGAGAGTGTCGTCGCGTCCGGCACGAGGTCGGCCTTGGTGAGCACCACGACGGGCTGCGGGCCCGACTCCCAGGAACGTGCCGACGTGTGCAGCAGGGCCTCGCCGTTCGAACAGGACATGGCCAGCGCCAGGAACCGCTCGATGCGCCCGAGGTCGAGTTCGACCGCGAGCGACACACAGATGACGACGTGATCGACGTTGGTGGCCAGGACCTGGCCCTCGGAACGCTTGGACGAGGTGGAGCGTACGAAGGCGGATCGGCGGGGCAGCAGTGTCCGCACGTACCGCGGATCGCTGCCCTCGGGGTCGACGGCGACCCAGTCCCCCGTACACACGACCTTCATCGGGTCACGCGGGACGACGAACTCGGTGTCGGCACGGACCACGTCGTCCGGGGTGACGACATCGCACATGCCCCGGTCGACCCGTACGACACGGCCGGGCACCAGACCCTGAGCCGCGTAGGGCGAGAACTCGGCTTCCCAGTCCGCGTCCCACCCGTAAAGGGCGAGCGCGTGCGCGGAAGGAGCCTCGGAGGAAGAGAAAGACAAGGGGAACCCTTCGAAGGGCGGCCCCGGCAGCGCGTCAGGCGCGCGGATGTCGAGTGGCTGTCAGCCGGAGACCGCAGGAGTGTGAACGACGTACTGAGAGCGGGCACTGCCCTGCGTGACGGCAATCATCGAAATGCACCTCCTGCTTTCTTCTTCGTCAAGGCGGTACGCAAGTGGTCTGGACGCGCGTACCTGTTGGCGGTCCAGAGCGTACGGGAGGGGGGTGCCTCCACGCCACGCCTTTTCTTCGGTGGCCGGGATCACTACTGGTTGATGAAGGCGGCTCGCGCGACCGGATGATCCGGGGCCAGCAGGAGGGGTCTGCCCTCGGACTGTGCCTCCAGCAAGGGGGCGCGCAGTGTGGAGTCCTGGGCGGCGTACAGGACGTGGATGCGGGCGTCCCCCGACCCACGGCGGTCGACGGGTGCGACGGCGACGTTCTCGCCGTTCTCGTCGGTGACCCACAGCTTGAAATCCGCGTACCTGATCAGGTCGATGTCGGTGATCGGCGTCGGATAGTGATGCACACCCCCGCCTTTCGGCAGCGTGGCGCTGTGCGCGTGGTGGGGCAGGGGGACGCTGGCGTTGCAGATGGAGTCGGTCCATTCGGCCACGCCGTCGGCGTCCGTTATGGGGGTGTCGAGCAGTTCCCGTATGCCCAGTTCCTCGACCGCCTGCGGGTACGCCGCGTAGACGCGACGAGCGTTCTGGCGCAGGAGGTCGACTTTGGCCGGGTCGGCGCAGAACTGCGCGGACCATTCGATGCCGGCGAGGTTGCGCACCATGAACCATCCGTCGGCGTCCTTCAGCCACAGCCCGCCGCCGTGATGGTCCTCGACGGGCTCCGGGCCGAGGAAGGGGTCCGCCACCGTGGCCAGCATGTCGTGCATGCGTTTGCGGGACTTCTTGTACTCGGGCGAATCGCTGCGCGGCGCGTGCCCCGGGATGTTGATCTCCCACTTGAGCTGTTCCTCTTCGGTGTGCGGCAGTGAGCTGTCCACCGTCTCGTGCGTTGCCATGTCGCGTTCCTCCCTCATGGTCGGGAACCGCCGCCGTGCGCTCAGGCGGCCGGTTTCTTGCTCGGCACGTTCTCCAGTTGCTTCGCCTCGTCCGCGTCCGGATCAGCGGCAAGGAGCTTTTCCGCGCGCGTGTCGATGGTGTGGGTCAGGGCAAGTTGCACGACACCGAACACGACCGCGTAGGCGGCGACCTGACGCCAGCTCGTTGGGTCCTTCAGCAGGGGGAGCCAGTCGGTGCCGACCAGAAGAAGACCGGTCACGGCGGTCAGGGCCCCAATGGGCAGTTTGATCATCTCCTGCCAGAACGGCAGGCTGTACGGGTTCCAGCTGCCGCCCATGCGTTGCAGCCGGCCTGCCATCGGAAGGGCCGCCCCCAGCATGCCGAGGAGCATCACCAGGCCGGTGTCCTCACCGCTTGGAGCGTGCCCGCCCAGGCATGCCTTCTTCTCACAGACGGGCACTGAGCCGCTCACCCCGTAGGCGGCGCCCAGCACGGCACCGAGCACGACGAGCAGGATGAAGCCCGCACGGATGAGGCGGTTGCGGAAGTTCCGGCTGCGAACCGCACGCTCCTCCTCGACCGCGTAGCCCGCCTCGAGCAGTTCCGCCAGCGCGGCCGGCAGCTCCCGATCGTGTGGTGGCTCAGCGGCGAGCAGGTCGTCGACCGCCTTGAGCCGGGGATCCGTCGGGCAGAGCGGTCTGACCGTCGCCAGCACGGAGTTGGCGTGCCGACGTGCCCGGCACGGCTCGTACAGGGAGACGATGAGCACCTCGGCCTCGTGCAAGCACTGGAGCGACCCCTCGTACAACTCGCCGTGCCACCAGCTCATGAACCGGCGCCGACGGGTCCGGTCCTTGCTGCGGCTGCCGGCACTCTCGATGAGGGTTGCGGCCCTCCGCAGCAGGCAACGGGCACCGACACGCTGCTCACTTGCTCTGACACCGCATACGCAGTTCGTCTCGTCGGCCTCCCGGCACACCGAGTCGAGTTCGTGCCACAGCACGCAGAGGCGGACCTTGACGCGGTGCTGCCAGGTGTTGGGCCGCTGGGCCGGGCCACCCGGCAGATGCGGCTGGTCGCCGGGGTTGTCGTGGTCATCGTGGTCCGGCCTGCGGCTGGCCTCAGACATCTGCGTTTCCCCTGGAGTCCTCCGGGATCATCGCGATGCGCAATGTGGCCTCGAAGCCGGTGCCACCGATCCTGAACTCCTGTCCGCCGTCGGCCGGGTGAGCCTGCTGGACGGCGGAGGTCGACTCGTTCCCGAGGTGGGGCGCCAGCGCGGCCGCCGCGTTCTGGGAGAGGTACTCCTCACCGGTGTGCACGAACACCGACTCCGCGTCGCCGCCCTGGGCCGGCAGCCACTGAACGTAGTACTGCTTGCGGAAGACGACATTGTCGGAGAAGCCGATGCCCGCTCTGTCGCGTTCACCGACCTGGATGTCCAGCCGCAGCACCATGGTTCCGTCATCCGCGGTGCCGGTGGGCCGGACCGAGCGGTCCAGCCAGCCCTCCCAGACCAGCCTCCGGTTGGGCGGCTCCACACGCGGCCACCCGGTCGTGCGGTCACCCGGGGCGTTCAGCGGCTTCTGCAGCTCCTGCTCCAGCGGCGGCGGGCCGTCCACGAGTTCGCCCGTGTCGTGGTCGATGTCGAAGGGGCCGTAACAGTTCTCCGCCTCCCTGCCCTGGTGGAACAGCTCGAAGTCGACGCCCCGGGGCTTGATGCCGACCCCGAGCCAGAACTCGCTCTTTCCGAAGAAGTCCGCGCCCCGCTTGACCTTGGCCCGGTCCAGCCACAGCACGACGCGGTGGGTCCCGTGGAGGAAACGCATGGCGATCTCGTACGCCTCACGCGAGGTGACCAGAGAATCCGAGCCGCCGTGGCACTTGTCGACGAACGTCCGGGGTGCGCCGGGCAGTTGAGCCGAGGACTGCTTCACCAGACCGTCGCTGCGGTTGGCGGCGAGCGGGTCGGAGTCGGCCAGGTTGGAGAGCCGGTTGGCCCAGCTCGCCGCCTGCGTGCCGTACGAACGGTAGTTGGTGCCCACCACGGTGAGGATCCGATCGAGCGGAAACCACTTGGGGACGTTGAGGAAGTCGGTTCCGCCGGGATCGAACGAGGCCATCTCGTCAGCGGCGGCGCTGACCTGCGGCACGGCGCGCAGCAGCCACTCCGGCAGGTACTGGAACGCGATGCCCCTGTGGGGAGTGCCCAGGGTGACGATGCGGTGGACCAGTTCCTCGGGCCGGTCGCCGGCCTCCTTCAGTTGTCGCAGGGCAGCCCGGACGACCAGCCCGCCCATGCTGTGCGCGATGACGTCCACCCCGGAGAAAACCTGGTCCGTCAGCTCGGCGCCGGCCCGGATGATCCGGATGAGTCGCGCCAGGCCCTCGCCGTAGCGGTTGATCGTCCGCGGCTGGAGGTCGTAGAAGCGGTAGACCCACAGCGTCCCGCTCACACCCTGGCCCTGGAGGACACGTGCGGCTGCCGCCTCGTCGACCGCGACCGTGCCGCTGAGCAGATCGGCCGCCCAGCGAAGACGGGTGGGGTCGTCGGGGCTGTCGCCGGCGGCGGTCAGGGGCTTGATGTCCCTGTTGTGGTAACCGACGACGTTGGTGGCGTCCCTGTACCGCCCGGACTTGAGCGCCCGCAGCACGAAGCCCTCGTAGATGTAGTTCTCGCCCTGGCGAAGCGCATAGACAGTGCCGTTGTTGAAGCCCTGGTACGCGTCGCGCTGCTCGTCCCCCACATCCGGACCGCCGAAACCGCGGACCAGGATCAGCGGGCGTACATGAGCCTTGGGCAGCGGCTCGTTCGGGTCTTTCGGCTCGTTCGCCATCCCCTGTCGCCTCCGCTTCTCGGCGGATGAAGCCCTTCGTTCATCACGCTAGGCCGAGAGGGTGACCCCCCACCTCCAGGGTTAGGCCGAACGAGTGAGCCGCGCTTTCGCTCCGGGCGCCCGCCCGCTCATGACGCCAGCCGGTATACCGCTGAACAACTGGGGCCCCATCAGCCGTAACTGATCAGTGTGGCGGTGGGAACCGCACCGAGCGAAGGAGCACACCATGAAGGCGACCGCGCAGATCGGCGTCACCGGCCTTGCGGTGATGGGCCGGAATCTGGCCCGGAACTTCGCCCGGCACGGCTACACCGTGGCCCTCCACAACCGGACCCCCGCCAGGACCAAGGCGCTGGTCGAGGATTTCGGGCACGAGGGCGACTTCGTGCCGGCGGAGACGGCCGAGCAGTTCGTGGCGGCCCTGGAGCGGCCCCGGCGGCTCATGATCATGGTGCAGGCGGGGGCGGCCACGGATGCGGTGATCGACGAGTTCGCCGCGCTCCTGGAGCCCGGCGACATGATCATCGACGGGGGCAACGCCCACTTCACCGACACCCGCCGCCGGGAACAGGCGCTGCGCGGGCTCGGTGTCCACTTCGTGGGGGTGGGCGTCTCGGGCGGTGAGGAAGGCGCCCTGAACGGGCCCAGCATCATGCCCGGCGGCTCGGCGGGGGCGTACGCCGCGCTCGGGCCGATGCTCGAGACGATCAGTGCCAAGGTGGACGGCGAGCCCTGTGTCACCCATGTCGGCACGGACGGCGCCGGGCACTTCGTGAAGATGGTGCACAACGGCATCGAGTACGCCGACATGCAGCTGATCGGCGAGGCCTACGACCTGCTGCGCCAGGTCGGCGGTTATGAACCGGCGCGGATCGCCGAGGTCTTCCGTCAGTGGAACAAGGGGCGCCTCGACTCGTATCTGATGGAGATCAGCGCCGAGGTGCTCGCCCACACCGACGCCGCCACCGGCAGCCCCTTCGTGGACGTGGTGGCCGACGCGGCCGGGCAGAAGGGCACCGGCCGCTGGACCGTACACACCGCCCTGGAGCTCGGTTCCCCGGTCACCGCCATCGCCCAGGCCACCTTCGCCCGCGCCGCCTCGGGCCAGCGCGCCCTGCGCGCCGCGTACCGGGAGCTGCCCGGCGGGAGCGGCGGGGAGCTCACCGCGTGCGAGGCGGAGCGGTTCGCCTGCCTGGTGGAGCACGCCCTGTACGCGTCGAAGCTCATCGCCTACGACCAGGGCTGGAAGATGATCCGGGACGCGTCGGTGGAGTACGGCTGGGACATCGACCTCGGCGCGATCGCGAGGATCTGGCGCGGTGGCTGCATCGTCCGCGCCGCCTTCCTCGACCGGGTCCGCGCCGCGTACGCCGCCGAACCTCACCGGGTCACCCTGCTCACCGAGGAGGGGTTCACGGCCGAGATCGCCGAGGCCCAGGTCCCCTGGCGCGAGGTCGTCGCCACGGCCGCCCGGCACGGCGTCCCCGTCCCGGCCTTCTCCGCCGCCCTGTCGTACTACGACACCCTGCGCGCCGAGCGCCTGCCCGCTGCTCTCACCCAGGGCCAGCGCGACTACTTCGGCGCCCACACCTACCGGCGCACCGACCGCGAGGGCCGCTTCCACACCCTCTGGGAGCGGGCCGACCGCAGTGAGACCGAGCTGATCTGACCTCGGCCGCCCGCACTGTGGGAACAACGCCGGCCACGCCCGTAGCGGTATCGCTCGGCGTGGCCGGATCAGTACGGGCCGCCAGGAACTCAGATCGTGCAGTGGCTGCCGTTGAGCGTGACGTCGAACGGGGCCCCGTTGGTGCCCTGCCAGCTGGAGAGGAAGCCGAAGGAGACCGTGCCGTCCTCGGCGACCGCCCTGTTGTAGTCGGCGGCCGTGGCCGTGACGCGGGCGCCGTCCTGGCGGAAGTTCGCGTCCCACATCTGGCTGACCCGCTGGCCGTCGTGGAAGCTCCAGGAGATGCTCCAGCCGTCCAGGGCCTTCGTGGTGGTGACGCTGATGGTGGCCTGGAAGCCGTCCGGCCACTCGTTGACGAGGTCGTAGTCGACGTCGCAGAACGCCGGGGCGCTCTTGTCGGGGCTCGGCTTCGGGTCCGGCTTCGGCGTCTCACCGCGCTCGGTGGACGAGGAGGTCCCCTGGGGCTCCGTGTCGGGCCGGCCCGCGGACGAGTCGCTGCCCGGGGCGGAGTCCGGGTCCGAGTTCGAGCCCGAGCCGGAGTCCGACGGCAGGGGGGACACGGACGGGGTGGAGCCCACGGGGACGGTCAGGCTGGACGGCAGGACGGACTCCGGGTCCGCCATGGGATTGGAGCCGTGCGCGCCGCCCCGCGCGGTGGCGTCGCCGTCCGAGCCGCCGAAGGGCATCAGCGACACCGTGAGCGTCAGCACCGAGACGATGACGGCCGCGACCATGATCGCCGTACGGCCGATGCGCGGACGGAACTCGCCGATGGTGAGGCCCGTGTCCACGCCCGCCTCACCGCGACCGCCGAGCAGACCGGCGTCGGCCGCGCGGCGGCGGCGTTCCAGGTAGGCGAGCCCGCCCCAGCCGATGACGCCACCGGCGAGCGCGGCGGGCAGTCCGCCGATCCCGCCGTACATCCGCAGACAGGCGGCGGCCTCGGCGCACTCCACGCAGGTCGCGAGGTGCCAGGAGAGGTCCTCGGGGACCTCGGCGCCCTGCGAGCGGCTGACCGCGTCGAGCAGCCGGGCGAAGGCGCGGCACTCGGAGCTCATCGGGAGGTCGAGGAGGTTGCGCTGGCACCGGTCCCTGAACAGGCTGCGTACCTGGGCGAGTTCCTCGGCGGCGTTGTGCGGATCGAGGCCGAGCCGGCGGGCCACGACGGGGATCGGCAGTGCCTCCACCTCGGCCAGCCAGAGCAGGGCGGCGTCCGGCTCCTGCATGTCACGCAGGGCGCGCAGCGCGAGCGGGCGGCGCAGCGGCGGCCCCACGTACCGGGCGGCCTTGTCGGAGTTGAGCCACAGCCGCAGGTCGGGGTCGAGCTGGTGGCCGTGCCCGGTCTCCTCCCAGGACGCGGCGGTACTGCGAACCGCCGCCAGCAGCAGCGGTATCCAGGGCAGGCGGGGCATGCGGCGCCCGCTGTTGCGGGCCCCGAAGTCGGCGGCCCGGGCCGCGTGGATTCCGTGCGTGAACGCCTCGGCGGCCAGTTCGGTGCCGGCGGAGGAGCCGGACGTGCACAGGTCGGCGTACGAGAGGACCGCGTCCCAGCACTCGGAGAACAGCGCTGCCTCGGCGGCGTCCTGAGGGGTTGGCAGATCTGGCATTTAGGGGGACTCCAGCATCAACGGCTTGCACACGCCAACGTCAAGGTCAAGGTAAAAACGTCAACTCACCCCATAAACAGAGGAGTTGGGGAACGTTTCACAGAACGGAGCCCCGAGCTTTTCACGTTTCCCGCACAACTGACAAGCTACGTATTCACATGTCGGCACATGTCAACGCGGCTCGCCGTACAGGGTTCGCGGGATGAACGGTGCGATCCGCACGAGTCCACATCCCTCATACGGATCGCACCGGCGTTCTGTTCAGACCTTCGTCACCGAATCCCGGGCCGGCAGGCTGTCCATGAAGGAGCTGACGGAGAACACCGCGCGGCCGGGGCCGGGTTCGCCGTAGCCGGGGGGCGAGTCGAGGCCGAAGTCGTCCATCGTGGCGCGGTAGGCCTCCAGCAGACGGATGTGGTACTCCAGCGGCGCCCCCTGGGGGTTGGCCTTGCCGAGCGGGGTGGTGGGCTCGGGGCACCAGGTGGTGAAGCGGGGCGTGATGCCGTGCGACATGAAGAAGCGCAGGCCCTCGGTGGTGGAGGCGATGGCCTCGTCGACCGTCGTGAACCCGGACGGCGCGGCCATCTCCACACCGGCCACGAAGTTGGGGATGACGTTGCGGGCGCCGAAGACCTCGGCCGAGTCGAGGATGCGCCGGTGCCACTCGTCGCGGCCCACGTAGCGCTCCTTGCCGGGGCAGTACAGCTCGAAGAGCTTGCGGTCCCACACCTCGTAGTTGGGGTGGTAGATCTGCACGCCGTAGTCCTTGAAGCGCTGTACGTCGTCCTTCGGCAGGGCCTGGGCGACGACCTTGCCGATCCAGCGGCCCGGGAAGTGCTCCTCGATGGCCTTCGCGTACATGCCGTAGAAGTCGGCCTCGTCGCGGCCCTGGAGCTTCGAGGTGATCGCACCGCCGGTGAGCGTGTAGGCGGTGGAGGTCCGGTTGGTGTCGTACCGGTTGATGATCTCCAGCGCTTCGAGGACCTCGTCCACGTCCTTGACGCCGGTGTACGGACGGCCGGCCGCCTTGTGCTGGCGCCAGTTGTGGTTGATGTCGCAGTACTGGCACTCCTCCTTGGCGCCGAAGTACTGGCAGACCCGGAAGACGGTCAGATAGATCAGGTAGCCCCACTGGATCGTGGGGGCGACCTCCATGACGGACTTCCCGTTGGACAGCTTGTGCCGGTAGTACTCCGGCATGGGCGGCACCCCGACGTCGGAGATCCGCTTCCCGTCCAGGTAGAGGCCGAGCACACCGTCCTCGCCTGCGGCCACCCGGTAGGGCGACGCCGGGTTCACCCGCACCGACACGACGGTCCGGCGCAGGTCGTAGGGGCCGCCGGTGAGAATGATCTCCTCCGGCGGGCGGCGCAGCGCGGCCTCGCCCAGCTCGGGGAGGGTGCCGTGGTCGAAGGAGAAAATGAAGTACGACTTCGGCTTGACGTCGCCGCTCTCGTTGTCGCTGAGCGCGGACGGATCGAAGGCCACACCACCCCTGAGCAGGTCTTCCTTGAAGACGGCTTCCCGCGGTACGTGGGGAAAGCGCTCCATCAGATCCTCGACCAGCGCGGTGCGGCTGCCCATCCCTTGTCTCCTCCGGCTCCGGCGGTGTTGCGGCGTTCGACTCCTCACGGTATGCCCCCGCCCGCCTGGGAGCGGGCGCGGGGGCCCTCGGGCATGTCACCCGCCGCCGCGTGAGAAGGTCGTCGCATCTGAGCGGAGGGACGAACTTCGATGACCGAGACGCTGACCAACTGGGCGGGCAACATCATCTACACGCCCGGGGAGCTGCACCGACCGCCTTCCCTGGACGCCCTGCGGGCGCTCGTGACGGACAGCGCGCGGGTGCGGGTGCTGGGCAGCGGGCACTCGTTCAACGAGATCGCGGAGCCGGGCGCCGGCGGTGTCCTGCTGTCCCTGGCCGCGCTGCCGCAGGAGATCGACGTGGACACGGCGGCCCGTACGGTCCGGGTCGGGGGCGGGGTCCGGTACGCGGAGCTGGCCCGGGCCGTCCACGGGCGCGGGCTCGCGCTGCACAACATGGCGTCCCTGCCGCACATCTCGGTGGCGGGATCGGTGGCCACCGGTACGCACGGTTCGGGGGTCGGCAACGGTTCGCTCGCCGCCGCGGTGCGCGAGGTCGAGCTGGTCACCGCGGACGGCTCGACGGTGACGATCGCCCGGGGCGAGGAGCGGTTCGAGGGCGCGGTCACCTCGCTCGGCGCGCTGGGCGTGGTCACGGCGCTGACTCTCGACCTGGAGGCGGACTTCGAGGTCGAGCAGTACGTGTTCACCGAACTACCCCTGGACGGGCTCGACTTCGAGACGGTGGCGGGTGCCGCGTACAGCGTGAGCCTGTTCACCGACTGGCGTGCGCCGGGCTTCCGGCAGGTGTGGCTGAAGCGGCGTACCGACCAGCCGCCGACGGACTTCCCGTGGGCCGCGCCCGCCACCGAGGCGATGCACCCGGTGCCGGGGATGCCGACCGTGAACTGCACCGAGCAACTCGGGGTGCCGGGTCCCTGGCACGAGCGACTCCCGCATTTCCGGGCGGAGTTCACGCCGAGCAGCGGCGAGGAGCTCCAGTCGGAGTACCTGCTGCCGCGCCCGTACGCGCTCGACGCGCTGCGCTCGCTCGACGCGATCCGGGACGTCGTCGCGCCGGTGCTCCAGGTGTGCGAGGTGCGGACGATCGCAGCCGACACCCAGTGGCTGAGTCCGGCGTACGGGCGGGACAGCGTGGCGTTGCACTTCACGTGGGTGGCGGACACCGACGCGGTGCTGCCGGTGGTGCGGCGGGTCGAGGCGGCGCTGAACCCGTACGGGGCGCGTCCGCACTGGGGCAAGGTGTTCGCCGTACCGGCGGATGTGGTGCGTGGACGGTATCCGCGGCTGGCGGACTTCGCGGCGCTGGCGGCGTTCCTGGACCCCTCGGCGAAGTTCACGAACGCGTTCGTGCGGGAGGTGCTCGGCGACTGACCTCGGACAGGGCACAGCCACGTGCGGGTGGACTTTCTTCAGCCCCTTTCCTAACCCCTTGTCGAACCTCCCCCGCTGCCCATAGCCTTGCGCCGCGCCGGTGCCGTCTACTCCGGTCTGTCCGCATTCAGATCCGTACGGAATTCAGGTCCGCACGGAGATCTGCACGGCGAGGGGGCAAGCCCGGTGGTGAAGCGCACGTCACGTGACATCCGCACCGCGAACCGCTATGAGGTGCTTCGCCAGATCATCGCCCGTTCTCCTACCTCCCGGCAGGAGCTGGCTGCCGCCAGCGGGCTGAGCCTGGCCACCGTCGCCACGCTCGTCGGCGAGCTGATCGAGCTGCGGATGATCACCGAGGTCGGGTTCGAGGACTCGGCCGGTGGCCGTCCCCGGGGCCTGGTGGCCGTCAACGCGTCGGGGGGCGCGCTGATCGGCGTCGACATCGCGGAGACGTACGTCCATGTCGAGCTGTTCGATCTCGGGCTGAACGTGCTGGCCCGCGCCGACGAGGACATGCGCCCCGGCGAGAGCCTGCCCGAGCAGGTGGTCAGCCAGGTGGCCGCCGCCGTCGGCTCCGTGGTCGCGCAGGCCGGCATCGAGGGCTCGCGGGTGCTGGGCGTCGGGGTGAGCGTGCCGGGGCAGGTCGACCGGGACACCGGCGTCGCGGAGTACGCGCCCAACTGGGACTGGCACGACGTGCCGCTGCTCGACCTGCTGTCCGAGGTCATCGCCTACCCCCTCTACCTGGACAATCCGCTGCGCGCCGGCGCGGTCGCCGAGATGTGGTTCGGGGCGGCGCGCGGGCGCGGGGACGCGGTGGTGGTCAACCTCGGGACGGGAGTCGGCGCGGGGCTCGCGCTCCAGGGCGGGCTGTACCGGGGGGTGAGCAACAGCGCGGGCGAGTGGGGTCACACCACGCTCGTGCTGGACGGGCGGCCCTGCCGCTGCGGCAACCACGGCTGCGTGGAGGCCTACGTCGGCGCGCCCGGCATCATGCTCAACCTGCGGGAACTCAGCCCGGGGAGCCCGCTGTTGCACCCCGAGGACCAGACCGCCACCATCGACGCGCTGGCCCTCGGCGTGGACGCGAACGACCCGGTGGCGATCGAGGTCGTACGGGAGACCGCCCGCTACATCGGTGCGGGCATCGCGAACCTGGTCAACCTCCTCAACCCCGAAGTGGTCGTGCTCAGCAGCTGGGTCGCCCGCAGGCTCGGCGAGCCGCTGCTGCGCGAGGTGCGCGAGGCCGTCGGCCGGCACGCGCTCAGACGGCCGTTCGCCGCCACCGAGATCGTCCTGTCCCCCATCCCCACCGATCCGGCGTGCCTGGGCGCGGCGACGTTCGCCCTCGAAGGCGCCCTGTCCTTGGTGACCCAGCGGGCGTCGGCAGCCCGGCGCACTGGCCCGATGCCGCTGAAATAGGTCTGGGCCAAACGCCAACCAGGCCTGTGCGGACCGCTGTTGAGCGGTCCGCCGCTTCGTCGTGTCCGACATACCGAACGCCCCGCAACGTTTCGAACGGACTTCGTCCAACCCCTTGCCGAAGCCTTAGCCGAAGGTTAACGTCCCGCTCCGCACCTCCTGTTTCAGCCACTCGGCGTACAGCCCGTGGCCCGCAGCCGCACCAGAGACAAGGACGTCACATGTCGGCCATGAGCAGCAACTGGGACCGCCGATCCATCCTCCGCGCAGCGGCGGGCCTGTCCGCCGCGGGCGCGCTGACCGCCTGCGGCGGCAACAACGGCCGCTCCGGCGGGGCCGGTTCGGGCGTAAACCTGACGCAGTACTTCCACGCGTACGGCGAGGCGGGCACCGAGCAGGCCATCAAGAAGTACGCCAAGGCCTACGACAAGGCCAACGTGACCACGCAGTGGATCACCAGCGCCGACTTCGAGAGCAAGCTCTTCGCGACGCTGCTCACCAAGAACGCGCCCGACGTCTTCGAGTTCCACCCGCAGATCCAGATGATCAAGAGCGGCCAGGTGGCGGACCTGACCGACATCATCGACCCGGTCAAGGACGACTTCAACCCGGCCGACATCAAGTCGCACACGGTCGACGGCAAGATCTACGGCGTCCGCATGATCGACGACCCCCAGTTCTTCTTCTACCGCAAGTCGATGCTGGAGAAGGCCAAGGTCGAGGTGCCCACCACCCTCGACGAACTGATGGAGGCCGCCGCCAAGCTGACCACCGGCAAGGTCAAGGGCCTGTACATGGGCAACGACCTGCACGGCGTCATCGACACGATGATCTGGTCGGCCAACGCCGACCACCTCAACGAGAAGAACGAGATCGCCTACCACACCCCTGGTGTCATCGAGGGCATCAAGAAGATGCGCAAGCTGTTCACCAGCGGCGACCTTCTCCTCGGCGCTCCGACCGACTCCTGGGACCCCTCCTCGCTCAACCAGGGCCTGTGCGCCATCCAGTTCTGCGGCATGTGGGCGATGCCGGCGATCCAGGCCGCGCTCGGCGACGACTGGGGCATCTTCCCGTTCCCGAAGACCATCGACTCCGGCAAGCCGTCGGTCTACAACGGCGGCTGGTCGATGTTCGTCAACGCCAAGAGCGAGAACGTCGAAGCGGCCAAGGAGTACGTCAAGTGGCTGTGGATCGACCAGAAGCAGTACCAGGAGGACTGGGCCACCTCGTACGGCTTCCACATCCCGCCGCGCGCCTCGCTCGCGCAGTCGGCCACCAAGCTCAAGTCGGGCAACGCCGCTGAGGGCGTCAAGCTCTTCAACGAGTTCGGCCACTTCGACAACATCGGCTGGACCCAGGCCATGCGTACCTCTCTCGAGGACGTCTTCGCCAACTCCGTCCGCAAGGACATGGACCCGGAGGCCGCGCTCGACAAGGCCGACGCGGCAGTCAACCGCGAGCTCAAGAAGCTGTTCGGATAGGCCGCGGGACGGACCAGGACATGTCGACGACCAAGACGCGCGATCCCGCGCGCCCCGCCTCGGCGAAGGCCTCACCGGCCAAGCCGCGGCGGGCCCTGCGGGGCAGCCCCACCGTCAACTTCTGGCTCTTCACCGGGCCCTTCCTCATCGGCCTGGCGATCTTCGTCTACGCGCCGATCCTCTGGAGCCTCTGGCTCAGCTTCTTCGAGGCCCGCTTCACCGTCACGCCCGACAAGTTCGTCGGCTTCCAGAACTACACGTACATGCTGACGAACGACGACTTCGTCGGCTCGCTCGGCACCTTCACCGCCTTCGCCGCGTTCATCGTGCCCACCACCTGGGCGCTCTCACTGGGCCTGGCCCTGCTGGTGAACCGGCTGCGCTTCATGCGGGCGTTCTTCCGGTCGGTCTTCTTCCTGCCGACCGCGTGCAGTTACGTGGCCGCCTCGCTGATCTGGAAGATGTCCATCTTCAGCGGCGTCCGGTTCGGCCTGATGAACACGATCCTCGGCTGGTTCGGGATCGACAACATCGCCTGGCTGGCCGACCCCAACCCGCCCTGGTACTGGGTGGTCATCGTCAGCGCCCGGCTGTGGCTGCAGGCCGGCTTCTACATGATCCTGTTCATCGCCGCGCTGCAGAACATCCCGGGCGAGCTGTACGAGGCCGCCGCCATCGACGGCGCCAAGCCCGGCTGGCAGACCTTCCGGTACATCACCCTGCCCCAGCTGCGCGCCACGTCCACCGCGGTGATCCTGCTGCTGCTGGTCGCCGCCTACCAGGCCTTCGACGAGTTCTTCAACCTCCTGTCGAAGACCACCTGGGGCCGCCCACCCCTCGTCGAGCTGTACTACAAGGCCCTGGGCGAGAGCCAGGACTACGGTTCCGGCAGCGCCGGCGCGGTCATCCTGACCGTGCTGATCTGCGCCGTGACCCTGCTCCAGGGCAAGTTCATGGGCTTCGGAAGGGGGGAGGAGTCCAAGTGACCACCACGATGCCCGAGGTACCCGAGGTACGGGAATCCGCACCGGCGCCGGACAGGCCCCGCCGCGTCAAGCGCGGCGGCGGCGTGATGAGCTCCACCGGGCTCTACATCGCCACCGGGATGGCCGGCTTCTTCTTCCTGGTCCCGTTCTACCTGCTGATCCGCAACGCCCTCTCCACGGACGCCGAGATCACCGGAGAGAACTGGAAGTTCTTCCCCACGGACATCCAGTGGGGCAACATCAGCCAACTGTTCGACGACCAGACGGTGCCGTTCGCCCAGTCCCTGTGGAACTCGGCGGTCGTCGCCACCCTGCACACCACCGGCGTCCTGCTGGTGTGCTCCCTCGCCGGCTACGGTCTGGCCCGCATCCCGTACAAGCACGCCAACAAGGTCTTCTACGCCGTCCTGGGGACCCTGATGGTCCCGACCGCGGTGACCTTCGTACCCAGCTTCGTGCTGGTCTCGTCGCTCGGCTGGGTGGACACCTACCGGGGTCTGATCGTCCCGGGCCTGTTCAGTGGTTTCACCTGCTTCCTGTTCCGGCAGTATTTCCTGGGGTTCCCCAAGGAGCTGGAGGAGGCCGCGCGCGTGGACGGACTGGGCTACTGGGGTGCGTACTGGCGCATCGTGGTGCCCAACTCGCTGAACTTCTTCGCGGCGATGGCGACCATCACCTTCATCAACGGCTGGAACTCCTTCCTGTGGCCGCTGGTCATCGGGCAGAGTCCGGACGCGTGGACCGTTCAGGTCGCGCTCTCCAACTACATGACCAACCAGACCGTCGTATTCCATATGATCTTCATGGCCACCGCTTTTTCCATCCTGCCCCTGGTGTTCGTGTTCCTCTTCCTCCAGCGTTGGCTGGTACAGGGGATCGCCCAGACCGGCATCAAGGGCTGAGCCGCCTATCGGACTGAACCACGGGCTGAACTAGGAGACCGATGTCCTACCGCACCACGGCAGCGTCCACCGCGACGGCCACCGACTACGTCGAGGACGTCTCGCCCGGCAGCGGGGCCCTTCCGCCCCGCGCCTGGTACGCGTCCTCGGACGCCGGTTCGCTGTCCCTCAACGGCAGCTGGAGTTTCCGGCTGTCGCCGACCGCCGACGGAGCCGACGACTCGTTCGCCGAGCCGGGCTTCGACGCCGGGGACTGGGCCGAGGTGACGGTCCCCGGCCACTGGGTCCTCCAGGGTGACGGGGCTTTCGGCACTCCGATCTACACCAACGTCCGCTACCCGTTCCCGGTGGACCCGCCCCACGTGCCCACCGAGAACCCGACCGGCGACCACCTGCGCGTCTTCGACCTGCCCTCCGACTGGCCCGACCTGTCGGACGGCGGGGCGGTGCTGCGCTTCGACGGGGTCGAGTCGTGTGCCCGGGTGTGGCTGAACGGCACGGACATCGGCGAGTTCAAGGGCTCGCGGCTGCCGCACGAGTTCGCGGTCGGCCATCTCCTCAAGCCCAGCGGCAACGTCCTCGCCGTCCGCGTCCACCAGTGGTCGGCGGGCTCGTACCTGGAGGACCAGGACCAGTGGTGGCTGCCGGGCATCTTCCGCGACGTGACGCTGCTGCACCGCCCGGCGGGCAGCGTCCTCGACTTCTTCACGCACGCCAGTTACGACCACACGACCGGTGAGGGCACCCTCCGTGTCGAGTCCGACGTCGACGGGCGAATCACCGTCCCCGAGTTGGACATCGATGTCAGGACCGGTGAGTCGGTGACGGTCGCGGTCGAGCCGTGGACCGCTGAGACGCCCCGCCTGTACGACGGTGTGCTGGTCACGGCGGGTGAGCGGGTGCCGTTGCGCATCGGCTTCCGGACCGTGGAGGTGGCGGACGGGCTCATCAAGGTCAACGGGAAGGCGGTCCTGTTCAAGGGCGTCAACCGGCACGAGTGGCACCCCGAGAAGGGGCGCGCGCTCGACCTGGAGACCATGCGGGCCGACGTGCTGCTGATGAAGCGGCACAACGTCAACGCCGTCCGCACCTCGCACTACCCGCCCCACCCGGCCTTCCTCGACCTGTGCGACGAGTACGGCCTGTGGGTCATCGACGAGTGCGACCTGGAGACCCACGGCTTCACCGAGCAGAACTGGCGCGGCAACCCCGTCGACGACGACCGCTGGACCCCGGCCCTCCTGGACCGCGCGTCCCGGATGGTCGAGCGGGACAAGAACCACCCGTCGGTCGTCATCTGGTCGCTGGGCAACGAGGCCGGCACCGGGCGCGGACTGACCGCGATGGCCGAGTGGATCCACGGCCGCGACAGCTCACGGCTCGTGCACTACGAGGGCGACTGGGAGTGCCGCGACACGGACCTGTACTCCCGCATGTACGCCGACCACACGGAGACCGAGCTCATCGGCCGGGGCCTGGACGGCGGCACCCCCAAGCGCCGCGGGCTGCCGTTCATCCTCTGCGAGTACGGACACGCCATGGGCAACGGCCCCGGCGGCATCGCCGACTACCAGCGGATCTTCGAGGCCCACGACCGCGTCCAGGGCGGCTTCATCTGGGAGTGGATCGACCACGGCATCAAGGACGAGCGGTTCGGGTACGCGTACGGCGGCGACTTCGGCGAGGAACTCCACGACGGCAACTTCGTCTGCGACGGGCTGGTCTTCCCCGACCGGACGCCGTCACCGGGGCTCGTCGAGTTCAAGAAGGTCATCGAGCCGGTCCGCATCGACGGCGACGGCACGGACGGCACCGTGCGCGTGACGAACGCCTACGACTTCGCCGACCTGTCCGCGCTCACCTTCGAGTGGTCGTACGACGTCGACGGCACGTCGGTCGAGAGCGGCACCCTGTCGGTGCCGGCGACCCTGGCCCCCGGCGAGTCCGCGGACGTGAAGCTGCCCGCGCCGCCCGTCGACGCACAGGGCGGCGCCGAGTCCGGCTGGACGGTACGGGCGCTGCTCGCGGACGAGTCGGCCTGGGGCGCGAAGGGACACCAGGTGGCCTGGGGCCAGGTCCCGGCGTCCGCACGCCCGCGGCCGACGCTCACCGCCTCGGCCGCGCCTGTTCCGGCGGACGGAGTCATCACCCTCGGCCCCGGTGTCTTCGAGGCCCGCACGGGTGCCCTGAAGTCGATCGGCGGCCGCGAGGTCCAGGGGCTGCGGCTCGACGTGTGGCGGGCGCCCACCGACAACGACGACGGCGCTGCCTGGCAGCCCGACGAGCGCTACGGCATGCTCTGGCGCGAGCTGGGCCTGCACCGGATGCAACACCGCCTGGGTTCCGTCGAGTTGGGCGAGGACGCGCTGACGGTACGGACCCGGGTGGCGCCCGCCGCGGCCGAGGTGGGCCTGAACACGGTGTACCGCTGGACGTCCGACGGTGACCGGCTGAAGCTGACCGTGTCCGTCGTCCCGGAGGGCGAGTGGAAGGTGCCGCTGCCGAGGCTCGGTATCCGGCTGGGGCTGTCGGAGGCGGACCGGGTCGCCTGGTTCGGCGGCGGGCCCGGCGAAGGGTACCCGGACACCAAGTCGGCCTCCATGGTGGCCCGTTGGGAGTCCACGGTGGACGACCTCCAGACCCCTTATCTCCGCCCCCAGGAGAACGGCGCGCGTGCCGACGTCCGCTGGGCGGAGATCGGCGGACTGCGCGTCGACGGCGACCCGGAGTTCTGGTTCACGGCCCGCCGCTGGACGAGCGAACAGCTCGACGCGGCCGACCACCTGACCGACCTGACGCCCGGAGACGTCGTCTGGGTCAACCTCGACCACGGACAGCAGGGCATCGGCTCACAGTCCTGCGGGCCGGGCGCGCTTCCGCAGTACCTGCTGCGGGTGGCGTCGGCGGAATTCTCGTTTGTGTTCTCCGCCATCGAGTGATCGACTGCAATTCCGTCAACTCGCTCCACCCGGAGGGTCAGTGAGCGGCAGTATCGAGGTCCGTGGCCTGTCCCGGACCTTCCACACCACAGTGCGGCGTCCCGGTTTCACCGGGGCGCTGCGCTCCCTCGTCCAGCCGGAGCGGATCGCGAAGGACGCCGTCTGCGACATCACCTTCGATGTCGCACCGGGTGAACTCCTCGCCCTGCTCGGTCCGAACGGCGCCGGCAAGTCGACGACCATCAAGATACTCACCGGCATCCTCACCCCCACATCAGGCGAGGCACGCGTCGCCGGCGTGGTGCCGTACCTGGAGCGCGAACGCAACGCCCGCAACATCGGGGCGGTGTTCGGCCAGCGCACCCAGCTCTGGTGGGACCTGCCGGTGCGCGAGTCGTTCTCGATCCTGCGGGACATCTACGAGATACCCGGGCCCGAACACGCCCTGCGCCTCCAGGAGTTCGACGACCTGCTGGCACTGTCCACGTTCTGGGACACCCGCGTACGGCATCTGTCGCTGGGCCAGCGGGTGCGCTGCGACCTGGCGGCGGCACTGCTGCACGACCCGCCGGTGGTGTTCCTCGACGAGCCCACCATCGGGATGGACGTGGTGGTCAAGGAGCAGGTGCGGGAGTTCCTGCGCCACCAGGTCGAAGAGCGCGGCCGGACGGTGCTGCTGACCACCCACGACATGACTGAGGTCGAGCGGCTCGCCGAGCGGGTCGTACTCGTCAACCACGGCCGGCTCGTGCTGGACGGCACGCTGGACGAGATCAAGAAGAGGTTCGGCTCGACCTGGCAGATCCGGGCCACCCTCGCGGACCCGCACGCCGAGGTCGCGGCACTCCCCGGCATAGCCCTGCTGCGCCGCGAAGGCCCGCAGGTGGTCTTCGGACCCGAGGGTACGGCCGCCCCGACGGTCCACCAGGCGCTCAAGCGGGTCATCGAGCGGTACGAGGTGACGGACATCGCCCTCGACGAGGCGGACCTGGAGGACGTGATGCGGGCCGCGTACGTCCACGCCGAGATACCCGAGTCACGCGGGGGCGGCTGACATGGCCGTCCTGCATGCCTGGCGGGCAGCCAGGGTCACCCCCCTCGGTGAGCTGTACGCCCCGCCCCGGATGACCGCGGCCCTGATCCGGCTGACCGTCCAGGTGGTCCTGGTGGCGTCCCTGTGGAACGGCCTCTACCAGCAGACCGGTACGACGGCCGGCCTTGACCGCGAGCAGGCGGTGACGTACGCCGTCATGGCCGTACTCGCCTCCCGGCTGCGGGAGTTGGACCAGTACGCGGGCCGCGACACCGTGCTCCAGCACATGCACTTCGGCACGATCGTCTACTGGTACCTGCGCCCGCTGCCACCGCAGCGCTACTACGCGCTGCGGGCGCTCGGCGAGCAGGTGTACGGGTTCGCGTGGGCGCTGGCCGGGTTCGCTCTCTGCCTGGCCGCCGGGCTGGTCCAGCCGCCCGGATCGGCCGCCGTGGCCGGGGTGTTCGCGCTCAGTCTGCTGCTCGGCCAGTCGGTTCTCTACTACGTCATGCTCGTCATCGACCAGCTGTGTTTCTGGACGCTGCGCAACGGCGCCGCGATGCTCATCCTGATCTTCGCGCAGAACCTGCTGTCCGGGGTGTACGCACCCCTGTGGTTCTTCCCGGACTGGTTCATCACCCTCAGCTCCTTCCTGCCCTTCCAAGCCACGCTGAGCGTGCCGCTGTCGCTGTACGTGGGCCGCGTCCCGCTCTCGGACGCCGCCTTCCAGCTCGCCGTGCAGGCCGGCTGGATCCTCGTACTGGCCGTGTTCACCCGGTTCCTGTGGCGGCGGGCCGCCCTTCGTGTCGTCTCCCAGGGAGGCTGAGGCCCGTGAACGCCGTACGTATCGCGTGGCGCATCACGCGTCTCAACTTCCGCGCCCAGCTGGAGTACCGCTCCGAGTTCCTGCTGATGATCGCGATCGGCGCCGTCTGGCAGGTGTCGGTGATCGTGTTCGCGACGGTGCTGCTGACCCGGTTCACCGGCATGGGCGGCTGGGACAGCTCGGAGGTGCTGCTGATCCCGGCGACCCGGATGCTGGCGCACGGCATCTTCGTACTGTTCCTCGGGCGGCTGCACGGCATCGGCCGGATCATCCAGGAGGGGATGATCGACACCTATCTGGTCCGCCCGATGCCGGTGTTCCGGCAGGTCCAGCTGTCCGTCTTCCCCACCAACGCCATCGGCGACCTGACGGTGGCCGTGGGCCTGATGGCGGGCGCGCTCTCACGCAGCGACCTGGACTGGACGGCGGGCCGGATCACGTACCTCGTGGTCTGTGTCCTCGGCGGGATGCTCCTGGAGGCGGCCCTGTTCACGGTGGTGGCCTGCGCCTCGCTGCGCTTCCCGGCCGCCGACTACTGGGGCCGCTGGCTGGAGGAGCTGCTCGGCACGTTCGGCAGCTATCCCCTGAACGTGCTGCCGAGGGCGGTGAGCGGCTTCCTCACCTTCGGACTGCCGCTCGCGTTCGTCGCGTACTTCCCGGCGGCGGTCTTGACCGGCCACGGCCATGACACCGGCGTCCCGTACTGGCTGGCGGCGGCCTCTCCGTTGCTGGGGTTGGCGGCGTTCCTGGGGGCGCGGCTGCTGTGGCGGTGGAGCCTCGGGCACTACACGGGGGTGAACGGGTGACCCGGTTCAGAAGGAGTTGGCGGACAAGTTGCTGGACGGCGACCCGTCCAGCCCGGGACATCCAGGACGCCATCGACAGCTCAATGTCCGTATGGCGGACGCCCGCAGGGAAGTCGCCCGAGTACCGAGTCAAGCCCTCGCTGACGCCGGCGCCGCTGAGCTGCGGAAGGCGTGGAAGGACTACTCGGTGCCTCGGAAGCAGTCGGTGTACCGAGGCCTGACTAGGGAGATCCTGATCCACCCCGCGACCCGGCTGTCCAACATGCCGGACGCACAGAGCGCCCCTCCCCCGGGTCCGGGAGGGGCGCTCTGTGCATTTCCCTGCGGTGATCGCCAAGTCCGGTGAGAATCACAGCGTGGATGCAGGAGTTGCGGCCGTCCTGGGAACGGCCATCGGTGGAGGTCTGGCCGGGCTGACGGGCGTCGGGACGAGCTGGTTGAGCCTCCGGACGGCACGCCTTCAGCTCCAGTCCCAAGAATCGGAGGCGGCTCGCCGGCGGCGTTTCGAGAGTCTCCAGGAGAGACGCGGCCCCCGCTCACAGGCGTACGCGGACTTCATCGCGGCTGGCCAGGAGCTGATCGACTCCATGTATGGGGAGCAGGAAGATTTCCTGACTCAGTTCGAGGCGCTTCAGGCCAACATCCGCAAGCGCCGATCAAGCGTCGCCATCGCGGGGCCGGACTCCGTGGTTCAGGCGGCGGGCGAGTTCGCGGACGAGGTCAGGAAGTACAGAAACGAACTGGCACGCGGGGCCATTCGCGGCCACCCCCTACACCACAAGGGGAGGTTCGAACGTCCGCTGGACGGTTTCGCCGTGGCCGCACGGACCGCCCTCGAGGACGAGGGTCACCAGAGCTGATCAGTCCTCCAAGTCGATAACGAAGTCGACCACGGTGGTGTCGCCCCGCCTCACGATCGGGTGGGCCACCTCCACGATCCGCCCGGTGTCGGCGATGTGGCGCCGGGTGTGGCGCAGCACGGGGACTCCCGTACCGATCCGGAGTGTCTGGGCCTCGTGCTCGTTCGGCATGCCCGCCGCGAAGGACTCGGTGATCCTCGTGATGCGGATGCCGAGGGAGGCCATCTGTGCCCTCGTCCCGCCCGGCCACGGTTCGTGGATCGGGTCGGCCACCTGATCGCGGCGTACGAGTACGAGATGGGGACCTGCGTCCGCTGCTCCCTTCGCCGGGTCCAGGTGACCCGCTTCGGCGAGATCGCGGGCGACGCGAGCGAAACCGTTGTACACCTGCTCGGAGTGCGTACAGGGGTTGCTGACCGCGCACGAGCGCTCGACGGAGCGGAAGGACACCCGGCCCCGGATCGTCCAGCTCCCCCCGGACCCCTCGCGGAGTAGAGGCCAACTGCCCCAAATGGCCCCACCCATGAGGAGAAAGCCCTGATCGCCCCGCCCTGGTGTACGTCGGCCGGACACTGGTGAGCGGTGCGGCATCACCTTCAGCGGTTTGGGGTCGGTGAACGCAATTGCCCCGGGCCGTACAGGCCACCAGATGCCGGAGCCCCGGATCCGCGCCGCCGACACAGGCCCCGCGGCCGCCGTATCGATATGGACATCGTCCGCTCAGTTGGGGGGACACGGGGCAGCGGATGTCGGCTGGAGCCCTCACCACAGTTCCAGCCGACACCCTCGGGTCAGTGGTCCGCGCAGCACGGTGTCGGGTCGGGTACCTCGAACGGGACCAGGGTGCCCCCGACAGCGGGCATGGCGGTGAGGACCAGTTCGCCGTTCTGCCACTGTGGACGCACGTGATCACGCGTCATCACCCGTTGTGTCGCGGGCGGTTGGCCCGCGCTGCCCAGCACCGTCACCCGGTCGATCGCGCTGCGGGCCAGCAGCTCCCCCACCGTCACCGTGCCGGTGAGCGCGTCGGCGCCCGGGTAGAGCACCGCCCGGCCCACCTCGTCGGGCACCCCGGGTGTCACCTCGTGACCCCGCGCCGTGAGCCGCTCCTCGGCGGTGCGCAGGAGCGGCTCCGACGGCAGCGTGAACGACAGGGCCACCCGGGGCCGGTCACCGCGCACGAGGTGGGTGCAGCCGAACGTGCCCTCGGGGAGGGCGAGTTCGGCTGCCAGACGCAGGAGCAGATGATCGGCCGCGCGCAGGTCCGACACCGGGGTGTCGGACCAGAAGGCGTACAGCGTCACGAAGGCAGCACCCACACCGGGTTCGAGTAGAACCACAGGTCGCGCCACGGGTCCGCGTCGCCGATCACGTCGATGGCCGGGCCCGCCGGGTCGACCGCCGCGCCCATCGCGCCGACGGCGGACCGGTTGCCGTCGCTGCCGCGCAGCCGGAGGTACACCGGACGGTCGACGCGCCCGAGGTCGAACGTCAGCCGGACCGTGCCGGTGGACCGGTTCACGTCGTACGACTTGACGACCTTGGCCGTGGGCGCCGTGAAGGTGTCCCGGTCCGCGACCGGGCCGGTGACATCGCCCTGGATGACGTCCACGCGGGCCAACGTCGGGACGAAGCCAGCCCAGTTGGGGCCGCCGGCCGACGTCACGTCCACAGTGAGGGTGACCTTCGTGCCCCTCTTCACGTGCAGCGCGCCGCCGAGCGTGCTCCATCGGCCGCCGCCCGAGACCCGCACGTCGAGACCGCTGAGCAGCTGGCCGTGGTCCACCCAGACCCGGCCGGCCCGGATGCCGTCCATGACGGCGGCGTAGGAGAAGCCGTCGGCGCCGACGTGGGTGCGGCTGTACTGGCCGGGCCAGTAGTCGCCCTCGGTGAGGTCGATCTTCCCGCCGTAGACCGGGTCGTCCTGCTTGCCGTTGGCCTCGTAGTCACTGTTCGGGCCGCGGACCGCGGTGTCCGTGTAGACGTTGTGCGAGTCGGAGTTGGCGGTGATCCACCAGGGCCTGCCCTCGGCGAGCAGGCTGTCCCACAGGCCGCCGACGGTGGCCGTCATCCAGTCGAAGCCGCCCCACGTGCGGTAGCTCTCCAGCGGGTAGCCCGCGAAGGAGTTCGCACCCGGGCTGTTGTCGTACAGGCCGCGGGCCCGGCCCATGCCGATGTTCGCGGGCATCCCGCCGGCCTGGTGTCCGGGGGCGCCCTCCATACCGACGGCGATCCGGCGCCCCGGGGTGGCGTCGCGCCAGGCGCGGATCTCGTGCGGTGAGTCGATGCCCTTGCGTGCCGGGTGGTTGGCGAGCATCAGGATGTCCTGGACCTTGCGCCGCTTCACCTGGTCCGCGAGGAAGTTGAGGCCGGCGATGGCCAGCGCCTCGTTGGCGGGCGTCGAGTCGGTGGCGCCCTTCACACCGCCGTCGTAGTCGGTCTCGAACTGCTTGAGGACGGAGACCTCGTTCCTGCCGGGGTGCACGAAGACCGTGCCGTGCTCGGCGGCCGGGATGTTCCACTCCAGGCCCTGGAAGACGAGGGTGTCCTCGTAGGCCGCCCGGGCCGCCCTGATGTCCGGGTTGACCTTCTCGACACCGATCTTCGAGTGGGTCACGTTGCCGTGGTCGGTGATGACCATCCAGTCCAGGCCGTGCCGGGCGCCCTGGCGGACCTGGTCGACGACGCGGTACTTGCCGTCGTTGCTGTACTGCGTGTGGATGTGGTGGTCACCGGAGAGCCACAGGAAGCCCTTCGTGTGGCGGCGGCCTGTGGCCGCGTACGCGGGTGCGGCGGCCGGAGCGACGACGCTCGTGGCGGCGAGGCCCGCGCCGAGCAGACCCGCCCTGCGCAGCAGCGAGCGGCGCGACGCCTGCTCGGGGCTCAGGGCCTCGTCGGGCACGGACGTGTCGAAGGCCGCCGGCAACTCCGTACCTGCGCCGCCCTCATGACCGTGATGGTGGTGATCTCCGTGTCCGTGCGAGTGCCCGTGCCCGTGCCCCATGGCTGTGCCTTCCTGCGTCACGCGACGCCCGTAGTAGTGCGCCGCCTGAGGAGAATCCGTGCGAAACATGAACCTTGTTCAACCAGCGGATGATCTCCGGACGGCCCTGAGGCGACGGATCTCCACTCCACTCACTGTTCCCCCAACAGCCCTTGTACAGCACACTGTTGGCCGTGAACCTGAGCAGTGTTCACCTACCCCCCTGGAGACATCCCCACCATGAGAAGACTCATCGGCACCCTCGTGGCCGGCGCCCTGGCACTGACCGGGCTCGCCACGACCGGTTCGACTCCGGCGGTCGCCGCCACGTCGGGCAGCTTCAACCTCCTCACGTACAACGTCGCGGGCCTCCCGGACTTCCTGAGCTCGGGCAAGCCCAAGGTGAACACCCCGCTGATCTCCCCGCGTCTGGGCGCGTACGACATCGTCAACGTGCAGGAGGACTTCAACTACCACGCGGCGCTGTACGCGAACGACAACCACCCGTACCGCACGGCGACGAGTGGCGGAGTGCCCTTCGGGGACGGCCTCAACACCCTCTCGAACTTCCCGTTCCAGGACATCGAGCGGGTGAAGTGGAACAAGTGCACCGGCACCAACTGCCTCACCCCGAAGGGCTTCTCACTGGCCCGGATGCGGATCGCCGAGGGTGTCTACGTGGACGTGTACAACGCCCACCCCAACGCTGACGACTCCGAGGACGCGTACGCCGCCCGTCGGGCCAACATCTCGCAGCTGTCCGCGTTCATCCAGGCCAACTCCGCGGGCAACGCGGTGATCGTCGCCAGTGACACGAACACGCGGTACACGCGCACGCCCGACAACATCCGCACGCTCGTGTCGGACAACGGCCTCACGGACGCCTGGGTCCAGCTGGCGAAGGGCGGTGTGCAGCCGACGCAGGGCGCCGAACCGCTCATGTGCCCGACGAGCGCGCCGACGAACACCTGCGAGGTCGTCGACAAGGTCCTCTACCGCGGCAGCAAGCTCGTGAACCTCTCCGCGACCCGCTACAACAACGAGTGGGCGTCCTTCCTGGACTCGGCGGGCGGCAACCTCTCCGACCACTTCCCGCACACGGTCGACTTCTCCTGGACGCTGCCCTCGAACCTGCGCGCGAGCGACGTCGTGGGCGGCCCGCACGGCACGGCGTTCAACGACTCCGACGACCTGTCGGCGACGCCCTCGCCCCGCACGCTCACCCTGCGCGGCGGCTCCCGTCTGGACGGGGTCTCCCTGACGCACGACGGCGGCACGACCCTGACCCACGGCGGCACGGGCGGCACCGCCACCTCCCTCACCCTGGCGTCCGGCGAACACCTCACCTCGGTGAAGCTGACGCAGGGTCAGAGGGACGGCCGTACAAGGATTTTCTCCGCGGCGTTCACGACGGACCGGTCCCGCACGCTGGCCTCCGGCACGACTACGACGGACGCTGCGACGTTCACCGCGCCGTCGGGCTGGCAGATCGTGGGCTTCACGGGCCGTTCGGCCGACGAGATCGACCAGCTGGGCGTGGTGTACGCACCGATCGCCTGAGGTCGTCTGAGGCAGCCAACTCCGTTGAGCGGTAGGGCTGTTGCGGGGGCGGGCACCACTTCGTGGGTCCGCCCCCCGTCCCCGGCCGCGCGCACATCCTGGAAAATCAGTGCACTCCGGGCCGTTCCAGCCGGTAGCTTCGGGAAAATGAGTGATCACTACGACGTGCACGGCTCAGGCCCCGTCCTCCTCATCATCCCCGGCGGCGCCGGACACCCCATGGGCCTCGAGAAGGCGACCGCCCTCCTTTCCGAACGCTTCACCGTCGTGACGTACGACCCTCTCGGCCTCGCCCACGGCCGACTCGGCGAGCCCGTCGAGGAACAGCGCGTCGAGTGGTGGAGCGAGGGCGCGGCCCGGGTACTCGACGCGGTACTCCCCGAGAGCGAGTCCGCGTACGTGTTCGGCACCAGCGCGGGCGCCGTGGCCGCCCTCGACCTCGCGACCCGGCACCCGGACCGGCTGCGGCACGTGGTCGCTCACGAACCCCCGGCCGTCGCGGTCCTGCCGGACGCCGAGCGCCAGCGGGCGATGTTCACGCAGGTGCGCGACACCTACCGCGCCCAGGGCATCGAGGCGGCCGCTGCCCATATGACGGCGGGCATCGAGGAACGGCCCCTCACCCAGCAGGAACTGGACAAGGTGTCGGACTCCGAGCCGCAACCACCGTCTCCCGCCGACGAGTTGGCGACCCCCATGGCCATCATGCTCACCCGCGTCGTGGTCCCGTTCACCTCCCACTCCCCCGACCTCGCCGCCCTTTCCGCTCCCTCTCCCCGACTCACCGTCGCCGTGGGCGTCGACTCGGCCGGCCAACTCCTGCACCGCACCGCCTCGTTCCTCGCCCGCCGGACGGGCAACGTCGCCCGCCAGTTCCCGGGAGGGCATCTCGCGGCGCAGACGCACCCGGCGGAGTTCGCGGCGCGGCTCAAGGAGACGTTGCTTCCGGCGGGGTGACACGAGTCGGTGCATTGCCGTGGGCCGGGTCGAGCCGGTGGCACTGAGGGCGCCGCCTGCCGAGGGCCACCACGTCGTCGTACGAGGGTGCCGCACCCTGGGGCGCCCGCCCCGCCCTGATGTCCGTGAGCGCGTCCACGGCCGCGCCCAGTGCCCGCCGATAAAGCAGCGAACCGAGGCTGACTCGGCGTACGCCCAGGTCACCGAGTTGGGCGACCGTCGGTCCGGTGGGCGAGTAGAGGATGTTGAGCGGCACGTCGACGCGCTTCACCAACGCGGCGATCCCGCCCGGGTCGGTCAGCCCGGGGACGAACACTCCGTCCGCGCCCGCCTGTTGATAGGCGTCGAGGCGGCTCATGGTGTCCCGGGCCAGGGTGGGGGAGCGGCGGTCGCCGAGCCAGTACGTGTCCGTCCGGGCGTTGACGAAGAGGCCCGGGGCGGCGGCCTTGACGGCGGCGATCTTCTCGGCGTGGCGGGCGGCCGGTCCGAGGCCGTCCTCGAGGTTGATACCGACGGCGCCGACGGCAGCCAGTTGCCGTGCGAACTCCCCTACCTGGGTGGGGTCTTCACTGAATCCGCCTTCCGCGTCGACGGACAGCAGGAAGTCCTCCGAGCCGAGGTTCAGGGCGAGCTGGAGGGTGTGGTCGCCGGTGGCCGCCGTTCCGTCGGGCAGTCCGACGGCCGCGGCGACGCCGAGACTCGTGGTGCCGATCGCCGCGAATCTCTGGGCGGCGAGGAGCACGGCCGAGGCGTGGTCCCAGGCGTTGGGGAGGAGGAGGGGCTCGTCGCGGTGATGGAGGGCGGCGAAGGCGGACATGGGCGTGGGCGTGGTCATGCGGCCACGGTAGGGGCGGGTCCGTTCGGCGACCGCCGAACCGTCCCGGCCGTCCTTGCCAGCCCGGCCATCCCCGCCCTCCTCGCCATCCCGGCCATCCCGGCCAGCCCCGCCAGCCC
>NZ_LGDW01000492.1 GCF_001280005.1 Streptomyces sp. NRRL WC-3618
CCGCACCCAACACCACCAACGGCCACACCCGCCGCACCGCCAACACCACCACCACAACCACCTGCAACCCCAACCCCGCCCACGGCCCAAACCGCGGATCCTCTTCACGGGGAAAGCCGCTCCACAAAGCGACGAAGACGTTGAGCGCGACGAGTGTGGCGACGAGGATGGTGTCCTGAACGGCGCTGCGGCCCAACCATCGAATCGGCTCTATCACGCGGTCACCCTACTGTCGCCCACGCGCTGCGGAAGCAGACCTGGTTCGTACGAAACAGCGGAGGGTACGAAAGTGGGTAGCGCGCCGCCGAAGTTGCAACCTTGGTCGCTTCCACTCCACACGAACCGCTCTGCCTGATTCACCGCCCGGCTTGTTTGGCTGTTCAGGAACGAACAGCCAAGGGGTCGGAGGAGCAGTGCCACAGCAGATGCGGCAGTCCGCACGGGACGGGTCGGAGCAGGCGGTGCCCGGCGGCGTCGCCCCGCGCCCGCTCTGTGCGCCGCAGCCCGGCCGCCGCCCGGACCGCCGCGCCGTCCACTGGTGGCTGACGCAGAACCTCCTGGTCGTCGTGCCGGTCCTCGCCGGACTGGCGGCCCTGGCGCTGCTGCCGCACACCCCCGCCTGGCTGTGGCACCTGTTCGCGGTGCTGTGCCCGCTGGGTGTGGGGTACGCGCTGCTGACGCCCTGGTACCGCTACCGCGTGCACCGGTGGGAGGCGAGCACCGACGCCGTGTGCGCCACGTCGGGCTGGCTCATCCGTGAATGGCGCGTCGTGCCGTTCACGCGCATCCAGACCCTGGACACCGAGCGCGGCCCGCTGATGCAGCTCTTCGGCCTGTCTGCGGTGACCGTGACGACCGCTTCGGCGGCGGGGCCGGTCATCATCGTCGGCCTGGACAAGGACATCGCGACCGCCCTGGTGCAGGACCTCACCGAGCGTGTCCGCACCCTGCACGAGGATGGCACGTGAGCACGCGTACGCCGGTGCTCGACGCACCCGGGATGCCCGACGAGCCGCGGCTGCCCGCCGGACAGCCGTGGCAGCGGCTTCACCCCCGCATGATCGTGGTCAGCGTGAGCTGGCTCGTGGGCCCGGCCGTGCCGCTGCTCGGCGCCATTCTCGTGGCCCGTGACCTGCTCAACTCTCACGGCCTGATCGTCCTCGGCTCCTACATCGTGGTGGCCGGTGTCCAGGCCGGACACGAGTGGGTGCGCTACCGGACCACCCGCTTCCGGATCACCGACAGCAAGGTCGAGCTGCACTCCGGGCTGTTCTTCCGTACCGACAAGTCGATTCCCCGCGACCGCGTCCGCAGCGCCGACCTGACCGCGAACCCCGTGCACCGTCTTTTCGGGCTCGCGGCCGTCAAGGTCGGCACCGGTCAGCACACCGCCCGCAGCGAGGACGACGAGCTGGTGCTCGACGGGATCTCGCGCGACCAGGCGCTCCAGTTCCGGGCGCTGCTCCTGAACCGGAGCGGCACGACGAACCCCGACGGCACCGCCGCGAGCCCGGAGCTGCCCGTTCCGCTCGCGCGGATGCGCTGGTCCTGGGCCTGGTACGCGCCGCTGACCGTCACCACCGTGGCCGGGGTCCTGGCCGTGGTCACCGGTGGCTCCAAGCTCCTCGACACCCTCGGCCTCGACATCACCGACAGCGGCATCGCGCGGAACGTCTGGGACTGGCTGTCCTCCGTGCCGCTCGCCCTGGCTATCGCCGCCGTGACGGTGGTGCTGCTCGCCGTCGGCGTCGCGGGCTCCCTGGTGGCGTTCGCCGAGGCCTGGTATGGCTACCGGCTCGAACGTGAACCGGAAGGCTCCCTTCATCTGGTCCGCGGGCTGCTCACGTCCCGGTCGGTGTCCGTGGCCGAGCGGCGGATCTGCGGGGTGGAGCTGACCCGGCCGCTGCCGCTGCGCCTGCTCTCCGCGGCCCGCCTCAACCTCCTCGCCACGGGGCTCGGCGGGCACAGTGCCCGCTTCTCCAACCCGGCGCAGCTGATGCCTGCCGCGCCACTCGACTCCGCGCACCAGATCACGGCGGACGTCCTCGACCTGACGTCCTCGCCGATCACCCAGGCAGCGCTGCGCGGTCACCCCCGGCCCGCCCTGCGCCGCCGTCTGGTGCGCGGATGCCTGCTGGCCCCGGCAGGGGCGGCCGCCCTCGCCGGGGCCGGCGCGGGCAGCGGTCTGCTGCCCTGGTGGACCGTCGCCGCGGCCGCCCTGCTCACCGCGGCCTGCGGCGCCCCGCTCGCCTGGGACGCCTACCGCGGCCTCGGCCACGCGCTGCACGGGGACTACCTCGTCGTACGGCAGGGTGCGTTCGTCCGCCGCACGGTGGCGCTCAGGCGCGAGCGGATCGTCGGCTGGACCGGCAGGCAGTCGTACACACAGCGCCGCGCCGGGCTGTGCACGCTGACGGCCACCACCGCCGCGGGCAAGGGCGCCGTCCGGATCCGCGACATCGGCGTCGCCGAGGGGCTCGGCTTCGCGGAGGCGACGCTGCCGGGCCTCCTCGCCCCGTTCTGCGGCACGCCGACCGAGCAGCACCACTAGCACCACCCGAATGGCTCGCATCACAAGACCAAGCCCGCACCACAAGTCCCTTGGAAGACCGAGTTCTCCGGTGTGTTCCGGAGTGGAGGAAAGAACCGTGTTCAAAGCACTAGGACGTTTCGTCGTCGGACACCGATGGCTGGTGATCATCGGCTGGCTCATCGCCGGGGCGGCCGTGATCGGCTACGCCCCGTCCCTGGCCACCACAAGCGATCAGGCCGAGTTCCTTCCCAAGCACTACGAGTCGATCCAGGCGCAGAAGATCCAGGAGAAGGCGTTCCCGAAGGGCTTCAGCCCCTCGGCGATCGTGGTGTTCACGCGCGAGGACGGCAAGGCCCTGGACAAGGCCGACTCGGCCGAGGTCACGAAGGTCGGCAAGGCCATTCAGGCCAAGAAGTACGAGAAGGTCGAGCAGGTCATCACCGTGCCGCCGTCACCGCACAAGAACGTGCAGACGGTGATGGTGTCGATGGCCGACGTGAAGGCGGGCGACAAGAGCCAGCAGCACGCGGTCGAGGACATGCGGGACGACCTCAAGGCAATGGTCGCCAACTCGGGACTGAAGGTGGGCGTCACGGGTGACGCCGCCGCTCAGCTCGACAACGAGGAAGCCTCCAAGAAGGCCGACGGGCTGATCTTCATCGCCACCATCGTCCTCATCATCGTCCTGATGACGATCATCTTCCGCAGCCCCACGATCACCGTCCTCACCATCGTCGGCATCACGCTCGTCTCCCAGATCGCCAACGGCCTGATCGCGATCGCCGCCAAGGAGTTCCACCTCAAGGCCGACAGTTCGGTGTCGCCCCTGCTGATCGTGGTGCTCTTCGGCGTCGGCACCGACTACATCCTGTTCCTGATGTTCCGCTACCGGGAGCGACTGCGGCTCGGTGAGGACCCGAAGACCGCGATGATCTCCGCCGTCAGCCGGGTCGGCGAGGCCATCGCCTCGGCCGCCGGAGCTGTCATCGTCTGCTTCCTGGCGCTGCTGCTCTCCTCGCTCAGCTTCCTCGTCTCCATGGGCCCGGCCCTGTCCATCGCCATCGGCGTGACCCTGCTCGCCAGTCTCACCCTGATCCCGGCGATCATCTCGCTGATGGGCACCAGGGTGTTCTGGCCGTCCAAGTCGTGGCAGCACGAGCCGCGCGCGGCCCGCTTCGAGGCCGTGGGCAAGGCCGTGGCCCGCCGCCCCGGCCTGTCCGTCATCGGCTCCGGGCTGCTCATGATCGTGCTCGCCCTTGGCGCGCTCGGCTACAAGCCGACGTTCGCGAGCCAGGAGGACGAGAACTCCAAGAAGGAGTCCCAGGTTGCGCTGCACGCCATGAGCAAGGACCTGCCGGCGGGCAGCACCAACCCGAGCACCGTCCTGATGCGCTCCACCAACGGCGAGAAGCTCCGCGACGCGGACATGAAGTCCTTCGTCACCGACCTCAAGCAGGTCAAGGGCGTGGGCAGCGCCTCGCGCACCCAGCTCAGCAAGGACGGCACGACCGCCGAGTTCAGCGCCGTTCTGACGATGGACCCCAACGGCCGCGAGGCGATGGATGTCGTACGAGGACCGCTGCGCACCGCAGCCCACGAGGCGGCACCGCCGGGCACCGAGACGAAGGTGGGCGGCGTCACGTCGGTGTTCGTCGACATCAACAAGGCCATCAACCGGGACTTCTCGGTGGTCTTCCCGACGGCGGCCGCGCTCATCATGCTCATCCTCGGCCTGCTGCTGCGCAGCATCGTCGCGCCGATCTATCTGATGGTGTCGGTCGCGCTCGGCTTCGGTGCCACGCTCGGCGCCAGCGTGCTCCTCTTCCAGCAGGTCCAGGAACAGTCGGGCCTGACGTTCTTCCTGCCCGTCATCATGTATTTGTTCGTCGTCGCCATTGGTACCGACTACAACATCCTGATGGTGGCGCGCCTGCGGGAAGAGGCGAAGGAAGGGCTCGGCCCGCGTGAGGCCGCCGCCAAGGGCATCCAGCACGCGGGCCCGACGGTGGCCGCGGCCGGTGTGATCCTCGCGGGTTCGTTCGCGGCGATGATGCTCGCCAGCGATGTCTCGCTCGCCCAGATCGGGTTCGCGGTCGCCTTCGGCATCGTCATCAGCGCGTTCGTGATGGCGATGTTCTTCACGCCCGCGCTCACCGCCCTGCTCGGGCGGGCCGCGTGGTGGCCGCGCCGCATCAAGCCGGAGCAACCGCGGCAGGGCGTGCCTCCGCACGGCAGGCCCCACCACCAGCAGTCGGTTCCGGCCCAGGGCGGCAGCTCGTACGCCCAGGGCGGCCGACGGGACTGACCAACTGCCCCGACCCCCCCCAAAAGGTTCGTGCCCCACCGCCTCTCGCGGTGGGGCACGAACCTTGTGGGGGAAATTCTTGCGTGTGGGGGGAATATCCGAAGCCGGAATCTCGCCCGCTGCTCCTACTCGGCGATTTTCGTGCGGCCGACCCAGCGCAGCTTCAGCGGGCCTGACGCGCCGGATTCCTCGGCACGCGCGGGCGAATTGAAGTGGACCGGAGCGTCGATGAACTCGTAGTGCTCATAACCGTTTCCGAGCCGAATCTTGATCTTCTCCGCGGAGTAGATCACTTCGTTGAGCTCGGCGAGGACGACAGTCCCGGAAAGCGTGCTCGGACCGCCTTCGAGGTGGACGGAGTCCAATGTGATGGCGGAGATGCTGTTGTCGATTCCTCGCATGGGTCACCTCTCGGCTTGGCGCCTCTGACGTGTGAGATTATTCTGCGGCCGCGCGGGGTTCGGATAGTCCTACGGGACCCCTCAATAACCCCTATCACGTCGGCGCTTCATAAGTGGCCATGACCCGGAGCGGTTCACGAACGCACAGTCGAGCGTCCGCGAGCTTGCTGAACTTCTCCCCGAGGGGCCGGATGACGTTCCTCTCGACCTCGTAGTAGTTGGTGAGCGCCGACAGCGGCACCCGGCGCAGGTGCCAGCGCCCCGAAAGGTTGCAGCCGACTGCCGAGTTGGGCGTGAAGTGGCCGGTCAGCCAGCCGTGGTGCTCGCCGTCCTGGGTGTGCTCGAGGCGGAAGTGGTTGAACAGGCTCTGCGCGGTGGTGCGCACCGTCTCGCCCAGGTCCTGCGGCTGCGGGTCGGCCACACCGAACCAACACTCGGGCTCCCCGGCGTCCTTGACGTAGGCGTCGTTGAAGCCGAGCCACGGCCAGACGAAGGCGATGTGACGGGCGTCCGCGGTGCGTACGTCGTCGGCCCGCCGCCCCTCGGGAATCCGGTCGGCGTCGATGTAGAAGCGGCCGAGCCAGCTCGGCAGCCACAGGTAGTACGGGTAGGAGCTGTCGTCGGACAGCAGGTAGCTGTTGGCATTCGAGAACAGTTCGTTCCCGGCTATGGGGCGCAGCCGCACCCCGTACTCCGGCAGGTTGAAACGCACGCTGAGGACTTCGAAGAACGACCGTACGTCCTGGAAGTAGGCGGACAACGTGCCATATGCGTCCGCGGTTTCGACGACGACATCTTTGCGGAAGATCATGAGTTTCTCTCCGGCGTGGTAAGACATGTACGTGAACGAGACTTTAGATCAACAGAAGGGTGCGGTAAACCATGCAGCGGCAAACACGGATACGCCTGCGAGTGCGCGAACTCACCGGCCGTTTCCGGCCGTTCCGTGGCTCGATATCGCGATAGTCGGCGCCGGAATTGGCGGCTGCCTACTGGCGTATCGCCTGGCACGCCACAGGGAACGCGCGGGGGAATTCCGCCCCGAGCGGGTGGCTCTGTTCGAGCGCACGCACCGGGTGGGCGGCCGATTGTGGTCGGCGCCGATGGGGGAGGGCCTCCATGCCGACCTGGGGGCGATGCGCCTGCACCGCGGCCTTCGCCAGGTGCTCGGCGTCGTCGAGGAGGCCGGTCTCGCCTCCGACCTCGTACCCTTCGACTTCGGACGGCCTGAGAACCTTGTCCACGTACGCGGAAGGAGCCTGCGCCAACGCCACTTGACCGACGCCGCGAGACTTCCGTACGACCTGGCGGACGGCGAGCGCGGCCTGAGCCCCGGAAACCTGGTCCTGCGCGCGGCGAACACGCTCGTGCCCGGCTTCAGCGAGCTGCGCCGGGCCCACGGCGAGGCGCTGGAGCAGGGGGACGCGCGCTGGGCCGCGCGGTGCGTGTCGGAATTTCGCGGGCGTATCTCCCAAGTGGCCCTCAGGGGGCGCCCGTTGGCGCAGGTTACGTACCCCGAAGCCCTGCGGGCGGTGCTCGGTGCCGAGGCCGTCGCCTTCCTTCATGACACGGGTGGGTACGACATCGTCGCCAGCAGCGAGAACGCCGCCGAACAACTCGGCATCCTCTTCCGCACCCCGCCGCACGCCGAGTACGTCACGCTGCGCCGCGGCATGCAGAGCCTGCCGCTGGCCCTGTGCGACCGGTTCACGGCGGCGGGTGGCACCCTCCGCACCGGGCACCGGCTCCTGCGCGTCGACCGCGCGACACCGGGGGAGCGGAGTCAGGCGGCATCGGACGACACCGCACACACGGGCCCCGTAGGCTACCGGCTGACCTTCGCCCTGGAGGACCCCGAGGGGCGCGCCACCGGGGAACACGTCCACATCCACGCGCGCACCGTCGTCCTCGCCCTGCCGCAGGGCCCGCTGCTCCGGCTCGACCAGGAAGGGCTGCCCTTCACGCCCCAGCTGCGCGCCGACCTGGCCGCGGTCGAGGCCGTGCCCGCCCGGAAAGTCTTCCTGCTGTACCGGACGGCCTGGTGGGAGGGGCTCGGCATGACGCGCGGGCGCGCCACCACCGACCTGCCGCTGCGGCAGCTCTGGTACGGCGGCACCTGCCCGCCGCCGGGCCCCGCCCGCGGTGACGGCCCCGCGCTGCTGCTCGCCGCGTACCCGAGCGGTCCCGCCACCAGGACGTGGGACGCCCTGCGCGAGCGGCCCGACGCCATGGCCGACTACGCCCACCGCCTCGTCGCGCGGATGCATGACTTGCCCCATCTGGAGGCCCCGCTGTCCGTGCTCTCGCAGGACTGGAACAGCCCGCCGCACGACGGCGCGTGGCACGTATGGCGCCCGGGGCACGGCCCAGACGCCGTCGGGCCCCGGGTCCGTACGCCGTTGCCCGGCGAGGCGGTGCACATCGTCAGCGACTGCTGGAAGGCCGACCCCGGCTCGGTCGAAGGGGTCGTCGCCGACGTGGAAGCGGTACTGAGGGAGCAGTTGGGGTGCGGTCGGCCGCCGTCGCCGCGGGCTCATACCGCAGGGTAGATTCGGATTACAGGATTCAACGTGGTGTGTCTCTTCCATTCTGGAGGCCACCGTCGATGACAGGCGGCTCGCCAGTAACCCCATGCACGCGAAGTCCGTGCGGTGGCCCAAGGCACCGCAGGAGCGGCGCGAGGCTTGACCGTTGGAGAGGGCGCTGCGAGTCCGCGACGCCATCAACCCGCGCAACCGGATAGCTGTCGTGGTCGGTCTGGGGGTGTGGTCTCCGGCAGGGTGAGGTGTTCGGGTTGAGCCCTGAGGACATCGACTACGCGCGAGGCGTGCTTCATGTCCCCAATCCCCTCAGGGGATCGAGCCCTTGAGGGGATTGAGTGACCGGGCATGCGGCTGGGGAGGCCCCGTCAGCAAGTCGTTGGCGATGTCGCCCTCTTACTGGGCCTCCTCGTTCGGATCAGCAGGGAGGCAGTGGCCCCGCTGGAGCCGGTACGCGTTGTCGTCCAGGGCCAGGGTCAGTGAGCTGCCGGCCCGCTCGGACAGGACGGCGCGACCCCACGAGATCGGCCGCGTCGTGGCGTCGGGGTAGACGTCCTGGAGCTTCGTCGAGACATGCGTGGACGGCGCCGAGGACGAGATCCGCCCCGTGAGGACCGGCTGTCCGGCGAAATCGATGTGCTCGGTCAGTGGTTCGGTACGGAAGGCCAGTACGTCGGTGCGGTCCGCGAGGCCGCGCACGTCGGGGGTAGGACGCGAGGAGGTACCAGATCGCCTCGATGTCGGTGCTCGACGGGACGGGGTGGTCCGGGTCGTGCGTCCACGTCAGGGACATCGGCTCCGGGTCCGGGCGGCGGTTCAGGGCGTGCACCCCAGTGCCCTGGGCGGAGAGGTGGAAGGTGAGAGGTTCGTTGGGCCGCGGGTAGTCCCACGAGGACTGCCACCCGGCGTGTCCGACATGCCAACGGGCGCGCGGACGGGGAGTTGTGGGCCGTACCCCGTTCAGGCGCTCGTCGAAGAAGTCCGCGATCTCGCCGCACTCGATCTCGGTCTTCTCGGCGAGGGCGGTCTCGCTGACGTACGGGTTGCGTTCGTCGCCGGCCCCGACGTCCTGGAGCAGGTAGCCGGCGTGGTCGGCCGAGCCGGCGCGGAGGAAGTGCAGGTCGCGTTGGCCGTTCAGAGAGCGGAAATGCCTCCAGTCGCGCAGTCCGAGGGGGGGCGAGGCCGGGGTCGTACCAGGTCAGCCAGTGCAGGATCGGAACGGACGTCGGGTGGTAGGGGTGGCGGTCGCCGTACGGGGACGGCATCGGCTCGCTTCGCTTCTGATCAGGAGCGTCTCCGCCAAGGACTATCCGGTGGTGACCACGGTCAGCGCTTTGATCGGCACGGTCTCCGCGAGCTGCCGGCGCGATCGCCCGCAAGGGTCTTGCGGGTGGTGGCGGTGGTAAAGGCGTCAGAGCTGTGCGGGGGCCAGGTGCGCCGATCGCCTCTGCAACCCGTCCTTGAAGGTCGCAGCCCCATCGCCCGCACAAGCGCAGGTCGGAAAGGTGCGCTACCTGTGGCGATTTCCGTCAAGCGGAAGATCCTCCGCGAAAGGGCAGGTCAGGATGCTCACCCGGTCGCGAGGGAGATCTCCGTGGACTTGATCAGGGCGACGATCGGCGAACCTGCCGCCAGGCCCAGGTCGCGAACGGCGTCCGTGGTGATCGCGGCCGTGAGTGAGCCGCCCGCGACGGTGACCTTGACGGATGCCATCGCGGCACCGGTGGTGATGTCGGAGATCGTGCCGGGGAGTTGGTTGCGGATGGAGATGCCCTCGACGGGGGCGGTGGCGAGCGCGACCTCCGTGGACTTGACCAGGGCCCGCACGGTGGTGCCCGTGGCCAGGTCGAGATCCCTGACGGATTCCCGGGTGATCGCGGCGGTGATCTCCTGACCGCCGTCGAGGCGGACCTTGACGGTGGCCATGACCTCTCCGGTGGTGACGGCGATGACGGTGCCGGGAATCTGGTTGCGGATGCTCAGGCTCATGGCGGACGCCTCACAGGGAAGAAGGTGCGGAATAGCGGCTTTTGGGGTTGTTGTGAGGCTCACGCTAACCGGGCCGGGGCCGGGTCCCGGTCAGGCCGGGTACGCGTGGGTCTGTGTCGCCTTGACGGTCGCCCAGACCTCGGCACCCGGATGGAGATCGAGTTCGGCCGCGGCGATCGTGGTGAGGTCTGCGGCGAGGGGGAGTTCGCCGGTGAGGTTCGCGCGGATCTGGTCGCCGTGGGTCTCCAGACCGACGACCTCGCAGCGCCACAGGTTGCGGGCGCTGGAGCCGGTGGGCCGGTGGCGGTGAAGGGTCACCGCGCCGGGCGGGAAGGCGACGAGGACCGGGCCGGTGAGGTCCTCGGTCGTGGTGATCGCCGGGCCGGTGTCCAGCGTGACGGTGTGGCCCTCGGCCCGGCCCGGGTAGAGGTTGAGGCCGACGAGCTGGGCGATGTAGTCGGTGCGCGGCCGGCGCGCGATGTCCTGCGGCGGCCCCTCCTGTACGACGCGGCCGTGTTCGACGACCACCAGCCGGTCCGCGAGCACCATCGCGTCCAGCGGATCGTGCGTCACCAGGACCGCCACGGCTTCGAAGTCGGCGAGGTGGCGCCGGAGTTGGGCGCGGATGTCGAGGCGGGTACGGGCGTCCAGCGCGGCCAGCGGCTCGTCGAGGAGCAGCAGCCGGGGCCGGGTGGCCAGGGCGCGGGCGAGGGCGACGCGCTGGGCCTGGCCACCGGAGAGCCTGCGCGGCTTGGCACCGGCCTGCTCGGCGAGCCCCATCCGCTCCAGCCACCCGGCGGCCGTCGCCCGGGCCTCCGCTTTGCTCGCCCCCTGGCAGCGCGGCCCGAAGGCGACGTTGTCGAGGGCGGTGAGGTGCGGAAAGAGCAGGTAGTCCTGGAAGACGACGCCGACCGGCCGGGACTCCGGCGGCGTACGCTCCAACTCCACGCCGTCCAGCCGTAGATGGCCGCCGTCGAGCGGGGTGAGCCCGGCCAGTGCCCGCAGCGCGGTGGTCTTGCCGGCACCGTTGGGCCCGAGCAGCGCCACGACATCGCCGGGCGCCGCCGTCAGCCGGACGTCAAGCCGGAAGGAACCCCGCTCGACGACGACACGGGCGTCGAGCCCTGACATGGTTTCGTCCGTGGAGGTCATGACGTGGTCATCCAGCGGTCGCGCAGCCCGGCCAGGACCGCGATCGAGACGGCGAGCAGGACCAGGCTCAGCGCGATGGCGGCGGCCGGGTCGCTCTGGAGTGCCAGATAGACCGCCAGGGGCATCGTCTGCGTACGGCCGGGAAAGTTGCCCGCGAAGGTGATCGTCGCCCCGAACTCGCCCAGCGCCCGCGCCCAGGCCAGCACCGCGCCGGCCGCGACCCCTGGTGCGATGAGCGGCAGTGTGACCCGGCGGAACGCGGTGAAGCGGGAGGCGCCCAGGGTCATCGCGGCCTCCTCGTAGCGCGGGTCGGCGGCCCGCAGCGTGCCCTCCACGCTGATGACCAGGAACGGCATCGCCACGAACGCCTCCGCGACGACGACGCCCGCCGTGGTGAACGGCAGTGTGATCCCGAACCACGAGTCCAGCCACTGCCCGACGACCCCGTTGCGCCCGAGGGCGAGCAGCAGCGCCACACCGCCGACGACCGGCGGCAGCACCAGCGGCAGCGTCACCAGCGCCCGTACGAAACCGCGTCCCGGGAACTCGGTGCGGGCCAGCAGCCAGGCCAGCGGGACACCCAGCACCACACTCACCACCGTCGCCGCGGTGGCGCACAGCAGGGACAGCCGCAGGGCCTTCCACACCTCGGGGCTGGTCAGCTGATCGGGCAGAGTGCGCCACGGCGTCCGTACCAGCAGCGCGATCAACGGCAGCAGCAGGAAAGCCAGCCCCACGAGCGCGGGCACCAGGAGGGGAAGCGGAACGGCCGGCCGTCGGCCCCGGCCCCGGACAGGCCCGCGCCGTGGCCCGCCACCGGTCGGGGTGTCGGCCACGGCTTCGAACCGGCCAGGCTCAGTCACGGCTTGAGGAATCCCGCCCCGGTCAGCACCCGTCGGCCCGCGGCGGACCGGACCAGATCGATGAACGCCTTCGCGGTGTCCGCGTTCCGCGAGCCCTTGAGCAGGACGATCGGATAGTCGTTGACGGCCTTCGCCGACTCGGGGAACTCCACGCCCTCCACTTTGTCACCCGCCGCGTTCACATCGGTCCGGTAGACGACGGACGCGTCGGCCTCATTCAGCTCGACCTTCGTCAGGGCGCTCTTGACGTCCTGCTCGTACGACACGGGCGTGAGCTTCAGGCCGCTCGCGTCGAGGGCCTTCTGCGCGGCGGCACCGCACGGCACCTCCTTGTCGCAGAGGACGACCTTCAGGCCGGACCTGGTGAGGTCCTTGAGAGAGGCGATCTTGTCGGGGTTCCCAGGCAGGGTGGCGATCTCCAACTGGTTGCGGACGAAGGTGGCCGGGGTCCCGGCGGCGTCCTTCGCGTCGGTGACGATCTTCATCGTCTTGGGGCTGGCGGAGGCGAACACGTCGGCCGGGGCGCCGCCGATGATGCTCGCGGCGAGGGAGTCACTGCCGCCGAAGCTGAAGGTGACCTTCGTACCAGGGTGCTGCTTCTCGAACTCCTTGCCCAGCGTCGTGAAGCTCTCCTTGAGGGACGCGGCGGCGAACACGGTCACCGTGCCCGACGGTTTCGAGGAACCCGACGAGGGATCCGACGAGGAATCCGACTTCGCCGACGAGTCGCCGGAGGAGGAGCAGGCGCTCACGGCCAGCAGCACGGCGGCACTCCCACCGGCCAACCGAAGGGTCCGGCGGGTCCGGTGGGCCCGGCGTGCGGAACGGGGCGTCACGGGGCTACTTGGCATAACGCCGATCATACTTCCGCACATGCGGCGAGTCAGGCCTCTTTCGCATCGCATGATCCAGGTTCCTGTCGAAGAAGCCTGGCATATGCGTGGCATGGAGGCTTCTTGGTCCGGCCTTGGCCTCCCCCTCATCTCGCGTACCGACGACCTTCACTCCGAGGCCACCGGACCCTTCCGTGCCGTTCGGTACCCCTGGGAAACTCCTGACGCGCGCATTCCGTCACGTTCCGCTCACTGTCGCCATCAGGACGAGAGGCCCCTCACCCATGCCCGAAGTCAACCGGCGCCGCTTCTTCCAACTCGCGGGCGCGACAACGGCGTTCACCGCGCTCTCGGGCAGCATCGAGCGCGCCGCCGCCCTCCCCGCGCACCACCGCACCGGGACGATCAAGGATGTCGAGCACATCGTCGTCCTCATGCAGGAGAACCGGTCCTTCGACCACTACTTCGGTTCGCTGCGCGGCGTCCGGGGCTTCGGGGACCCGCACCCGGTCAGTCAGGCGAACGGCAAGTCGGTGTGGCACCAGTCGGACGGCACCAAGGACGTGCTGCCCTTCCGTCCCGACGCCGACGACCTGGGGCTGGCCTTCATCCAGGACCTCCCGCACGGCTGGAGTGACGGACACGTCGCCTTCAACAACGGCAAGTACGACAAGTGGATCCAGGCCAAGTCGTCGACGACGATGGCCTACCTGAACCGCAAGGACATCCCCTTCCACTACGCGCTGGCCGACTCCTTCACCATCTGCGACGCGTACCACTGCTCGTTCATCGGCTCCACCGACCCGAACCGCTACTACATGTGGACGGGCTACACGGGCAACGACGGCACGGGCGGTGGCCCCGTCCTCGGCAACAACGAGGTGGGGTACAGCTGGACGACGTACCCGGAGCGCCTCGAAAAGGCGGGCGTGTCCTGGAAGATCTACCAGGACGTCGGCGACGGGCTCGACGCGGCCGGCTCCTGGGGCTGGATCCAGGACGCCTACCGGGGCAACTACGGCGACAACTCGCTGCTGTACTTCAACCAGTACCGCGACGCCAAGCCCGGCGACCCCCTCTACGACAAGGCCCGCACCGGCACCGACGCCCGCAATGGCGAGGGCTTCTTCGACCAGCTCAAGGCCGACGTGTCAGGGGGCAAGCTGCCGCAGATCTCCTGGATCGTCGCCCCCGAGGCCTTCACCGAGCACCCCAACTGGCCCGCGAACTACGGCGCCTGGTACATCTCCCAGGTCCTGGACGCGCTCACCTCCGACCCCGAGGTGTGGGCGAAGACGGCCCTGTTCATCACGTACGACGAGAACGACGGCTTCTTCGACCACCTCGTGCCGCCGTTCCCGCCCCAGTCGGACGCGCAGGGCAAGTCGACGGTCGACGTCGGCCCGGACCTCTTCAAGGGCGACAGCAGCCACGCGGCCGGTACCTACGGGCTCGGGCAGCGGGTGCCGATGCTGGTCGTCTCGCCGTGGAGCAAGGGCGGGTTCGTCTGCTCGGAGACGCTCGACCACACGTCGATCATCCGCTTCATGGAGAGCCGCTTCGGCGTGCACGAGCCCAACATCTCGCCCTGGCGGCGCGCGGTCTGCGGCGACCTGACGGCCGCCTTCGACTTCTCCCGCAAGGACACCAGGCCGGTGGCCCTCCCCGACACCGACGGCTACCTGCCGCCGGACAAGGACCGCCACCCGGACTACGTCCCGACCCCGCCGACTCACCCGGTCCTACCCCGGCAGGAGCGCGGCCTGCGTCCGGCCCGCCCGCTCAAGTACGCCCCGTACGTGGACGGTTCGGCCGACACGACGGCCGGAAAGTTCACCCTCGCCTTCGCTTCGGGCACCCATGCCGGCGCCGCGTTCCTGGTGACCTCCGGCAACCGCACCGACGGCCCGTGGGCGTACACCACCGAAGCCGGCAAGACCGTCTCCGACACCTGGAACTCGGCGTACTCGAAGGACGCCTACGACCTGACGGTGCACGGCCCGAACGGCTTCCTGCGAGTCTTCAAGGGCCAGGGCAAGGGCGCCGCCGGACCCGAGGTGACCGCACGGCACGCCGGCGACGACCTTGAGCTGACGCTCACCAACAAGGGCTCCAAGACAGTGGAGTTGAGGCTGAGCAGCGGGTACGGGGGACGGGCGCGCACGATCAAGGTACGCGCCGGGGCGACCGTACGGCACCGCGTGGACCTGGAGGCCAGCAGGCGGTGGTACGACCTGACCGTCACCTCCGAGACGGACGCGTCGTTCCTGCGCCGGTTCGCCGGGCACGTGGAGAACGGCCGGGCGGGCGTGAGCGATCCGGCGATCGTGACCTGCTGAGAGGCCGGTGAGGGGAGCGGGGGCGCTTTGACCGTGACATGGTTCTGACTGGGCCATGTCACGGTCGACGGGTCGGCCGGTTCACGGCGACGTTCGTTCCCAGCGGCGTTCACAGTGACGTGAGGTGCCCCGGCTCCGACGGCTGCCGGGGCAGCAACGACGGTTCGACGCGTGCCGAACGCGCCTCCAGCGCCAGAACCGTCGCCACCGGATGCTCCTCCTCGCCCCGGACCGAAGCCGAAGCCGCCGCCGTGGCCGAACCCGAACCCGCACCCGAAGCCGAGGACGGAATCACGATGCGCTCCGCAGACACCGGAGCGGGAAGCGGGTCGGTAACCGGCTTCGGCGCCGACCGTGACAGCGTCACCACACCCCACCCCGCGAGCCCCGCACCCGCCAGCGCCAGGAGCAGACCCGCGCCGTCGCCCTGAAGCCGCTCGCCGAGCAGCGTCAGGCCGATCACCGCCGCGGCGACCGGATTGGCCAGCGTCACCAGGGCCAGCGGACCGCCGAGGCCGCCCCGGTAGGCGGTCTGGGACAGGATCAGCCCGCCCGCCGCGAAGGCCGCGACCAGCAGCGCCACCCCGATCACCTGCCAGCCGATCAGCGGACCCGAGTTGTCCGTCGCCGCGACCGTGACGGTCTGGGTGAGCGCCGAGGCCACCCCGGACGCGATGCCGGACGAGCTCGCGTGCCGCAGTCCGGGCTGGGCGCCGGGCCTGGCCAGCACCCCGATCACCACCATCGTCGTACCCGCGACCGCCAGGGCCTCGGGAAGACTCAGCACGTCGTCCGGCGCCGGACCGGACGCCGTGACCAGGATCGCCGCCAGGCCGAGCAGCGTCAGCGCGGTGCCGCGCCATTCCACCGCGCTGACCCGCCGGCCGGCGACCCGCGCCCCCAACGGCACCGCCGCGACCAGCGTGAGCGCGCCCAGCGGCTGCACCACTGTGAGCGGACCGTACCTGAGGGCGACCACATGCAGCAGCGCGCCCGCCGCGTTGAGCAGCACGGAGCCCCACCAGGCGCCGGTCGCCAGCAGTCGTCGTATCCCCGCGTCGGCGTTGCGGGAGGCGAGCCGTTCCTGGGCGACGGCCGCGGCGGCGTAGGCGACGGCGGAGAAGAGGGAGAGGGCGACGGCGGCGAGCGTGGCGGTGTTCATCGGGCCGCTCCCACGAGGACGGGCTCGTCGGCCGGGGTGAGCCTGCCGGCCCGGCCCGCCGTCGACTCGGTGCGGTGCGGCAGGGGGACGACCGTCAGGGCGATGCCCAGCAGGGCCGAGGCCACGATCGCGTCGAGCCAGTAGTGGTTCGCCGTACCGACGATCACCAGCAAGGTCACCAGTGGATGCAGCAGCCACAACCATCGTCGGCGGGAGCGGGTCGCGACGATCAGGCCGATCGCGACCATCAGGGCCCATCCGAAGTGCAGGGACGGCATGGCCGCGAACTGGTTGGACAGGGTGTCGGCCTCGGGTGAGGCGCCGTAGACCGTCGGACCGAACACCTGGCCGGTGTCCAAGAGACCGGTCTCGGCCAGCAGTCGCGGCGGGGCCAGCGGGAAGGCGAGGTGGAACACCAGGGCCGCGCCGGTGACCAGGGCGAGGGCCCGGCGGGCCCAGACATAGTGCGTGGGGCGCCGCACATAGAGCCAGACCAGGAAGGCGACGGTGGCCGGGAAGTGCACGGTGGCGTAGTAGGTGTTCGCGAGATGGATCGCGGTGTCGCTGTGCGTCAGCGCCGACTGCACGGCGCCCTCGCCGGGGAGGCGCAGGGCGCGCTCCCAGTCCCAGACGCGGTGGGCGTTGTGGAAGGCCTCGGCCGAGTGTCCGGTGGCGAGCTGCCGGCCGAGTTTGTAGACAAGGAACAGCCCTGTGACCAGCAGGAGTTCACGGACGAGCGGCGGCCGTCGTATACCGGCGGGCTCCACCTCGGCGGCCTCGGCGCGGGCTTCCATCTCCCGACCCCTTCGGTAGTGCGTCATGGGCGTGAACTCGTCTGTACGGGCGCTCCGCTCATCGATACGTTGGTGTACCGATACGCGAGTGTACCGAAACGAATCCGTTCCGGTACACTCGCGTTTCGATGGACTTACGACACACTGGAAACGGGAATAATCCGTCGGGCCGCCCGAACCTGGCCGCCCGAACCGAATGGCAGGAACGACAGAGACAAGGAGCGCGGTCATGACGTCGCAGGCTGCGGAGGGACCGGAAGCGGTCGTCGCCTCGCGCCGCTCCAAGATCACGCCGCAGCGTGAGCAGGAGTACTTCGACGCCGTGCTCCGCCAGATCCGCGAGTGCGGATACGAGGCGCTGACCATGGAGGGCGTCGCCGCCAGCGCGCGCTGCAGCAAGTCGACGCTGTACCGGCAGTGGAAGACGAAGCCGCAGTTCGTGGCCGCCGCGCTGCGCGCCAACCGGCGCGCCCGTTTCGCCGACGTCGACACGGGGACCCTCGCCGGGGACCTGCGGGCGGCGGCACGGGCGGCGGGCGAGTGGTCGGGACACGACACCCAGCTGATGCAGGCCCTCGGGCATGCCGTCATGCAGGACCCGGAGCTCCAGGAGGCGCTGCGCGAGGCGCTCGTCGAACCGGAGGTGTGCGCGTTGCGCGAGATGATCCGCCGCGCGGTCGAGCGGGGTGAGGTCCCCGCCGACCATCCGGCGCTGGAGTACGTACCGGCGCAGCTGATGGGTGTCCTGCGCGTCCGCCCGGTCCTGGAGGGGCGGTACGCCGACCCGGACTACCTCGTCAGGTTCGTGGACGCCGCGGTGCTGCCCGCGCTCGGCGTCACCTGAGACGCAGGCCGCCGTCCGTGGTGCGACCGGACGGTGACCTGTCCGCGCCGACCCGTGGGGACGGGGGCGGCGCGCACCCCCCGGCCGGGTGGGGTTCCTCTTGAGCGGAGGGGCGCTCCACCCGGCCGATCCACCTGGCTGATGCACCCGGCCGATGCACCCGGCCGATTCACTGGCGCGGGACCGGGCCGCAGGTCAGACGTTCGTCCCGCTGCCGCCTGCCGAGGAGACCTTGATGCCCGCCGTTATCTCGTCGATCACCGACACCTTCTGGTCGGCGTCGATACCGAAGCGGACGACGACGATCTGCCGGGGATTCGACGGCGCGGGGAACGCCAGCGACTGGACGATGCCGTCCGCGCCCTTGCTGGTGACCGCCTTCCAGCGGACCAGATAGCCCTTCTGTCCGGCCACGGTCACCGCCTTCGTGGCCAGTACGTCGTGCGAGGTGATCTTCCCGTAGGTCGTACCGCCGTACGACTCCTCGGCGTTGGCCTCGATGTCGGCCTTGGCGACCGCCTCGGCCGTACTGCCCGAGGTGCCCAGCGCCAGCGCGGGCGCCGAGTACGCCCCGCCCTTCGTGCAGCTCTTCGTCGTGTCGCCCGGGCACTTGTACGAGCTGTCCGAGGTCACCTGCCCGCCCACGGCGATCGACTGGCCGTACCAGCCGTCGGGGATCGGGATGCTGATCCCGTTGGTCGGGTCGGGCACGGAACCGCTGTCGATCTTCGGGCTCTGTGAGGGCTCGGACTGCCGCGGATCCGGTGTCCGCCCGCCCGGGCCGCCTCCGGTGCCGCCGTCGGGGCCGCCCCGACCGCCACCGTTCTGGCCGCCGGGCCCGCCCCGGCCGCCCGGCACCTGTGAGCTCACATCGCTGCCGCCGTCGTCCCTGGTCAGCACGTACACGCCGCCGCCTATGCCGGCGAGGACGGCGATCGCCACCGCGACGGCGATACCGGTGCGCAGCCCGCGCCGGGTGCCCGTCGGCGGATGGTCCGGATACGCCGGATACGACCCGCCGGTGGCCAGCACCGGTGGACCCCAGGCGGTGGGCGAGCCCTCGGGACGGGTCTGTTCCGTCCATGCCTTGCCGTCCCACCAGCGCTCGGTGGCGGGGCCGTCACTTGTCTGCCCGGGGTCGGGATACCAGCCGGGAGGAGTCTCCTGCGTCATGCCCCCACCGTATGAGGCTCGTGTGAAAGTCGGATGAGAGGAGTGCTCTTTCCGCCGGGAACGGCGTGGAAAGGCGGGCCGAGATGCCGAGATAAGGGGATACGCGGGGCCGGTCCCCCGCCGTTCACCAGCCGACCTCGCGTCTTCCGGGGCCCGGCGGCAGGCGCGGGCGCGTGTCTGACGGTGACGGAAAATCAGCGATATTTCATCCGCTGTCGACTGGCGGCAATATGCGGAACCGCTGGTGACGGGTCCGCCGCGTCGCCCTGCCGCGCGCCCTGTCACTCGTCCCGGCGGAGTCTGGGCGGACCCGCCTCCACAGCGGCGGCCGGACGGCTAGTCTCGGGTTCTGTACGTCGTTCAGGCGACTTGGGGAGGTACGGGATGACGGAGGAACGGCCAGGGAAGGCCGGCTCTGCCGCCCTGTGGGAGCGCGAAGCACAGGTCGCCGCCATCGAGCAGGCGATCGAGGTGTTGTGTGTCGACAACTCCTCCTCGGGCAGTCTGCTGCTCTTCAGCGGCGAGGCGGGCTTCGGCAAGACCGCGCTGATGGCCCAGACCCGGCGCCTCGCCGAGCGCCGCAACTGCACGGTGTGGTCGGTGCGCGGCGGCGAGACCCTCAAGTCGGTCCCCTTCAACGTCGTACGGCAGCTGCTGCAGCCCGCCCTGCTGTCGCTGATGCCGGAAGAGGCCCGCGAATACCTGGGCGACTGGTACGACATCGCGGGTCCCGCCCTCGGCATCACCGAACCCGGTGAACGTCAGGCCGACCCGCAGGGCGTGTGCGACGGCCTGGTGGCGGCCGTACGGCGGCTCGCCAAGCGCGACTGGCCGCTCGTCCTGCTCATCGACGACGCCCAGTGGGCCGACCAGGAGTCCCTGCGCTGGCTGGCCGCGTTCGCGGAGCGGCTCGACGACCTGTCCGTCCTGGTCGTCGTCGCGCGCAGGCCCGACGAGGCCACCGGCGCCGGCGCCGACCACCTCGACGTGATCGCCGCGGCGGCCACCCCCGTCGCAGCCCTCGACGCCCTGACACCGGCGGCTTGCGAGGGCCTCACCCGCGCCACCCTCGGCCCCCACGCCGACGCCCCGTTCTGCCGCGAGGTGTGGGCGGTCACCGGCGGCAATCCGTACGAGACCGTCGAACTCCTGGCCAAGGTCCAGGGCGAAGGACTCGCCCCGGTCGAGGCGTCCTGCTGCGAACTGCGCGCACTGAACAACTCGGCGCGCGGCGGCGGCCTCGTCGCCCGTCTTCAGGAGCTGGGTCTCGAGGCCACCCGCTTCGCCCAGGCCGCGGCCATTCTCGGTACGGGCAGCATCACCGTGGACCTCGTGGCACGGCTGGCCACGATGGGTCCCAACGACGCCTACCGCTGCGCCAACCTCCTCTGCGCCGAACGCATCCTCACCGAGCCTGATCTGACGACTCGTCAGATCGCCGACGGTGAGCTGGAGTTCGTCCACCCTTTGATCGCCACCGCCGTCTACGACTCCATCCCGGACGGCATCCGCACCGCCATGCACGGCATCGCCGCCCAGGTGGTCTCCGAGTCAGGTCGCGGCGCCGCCGCGGCTTCCCAACACCTTCTCCATGTGTATCCGGACGGTGACGAGGAACTCGTCGAGCAGCTGCGCGAGGCCGCCCGCGAGCACCAGGCGGTCGGTGCCCCGGACGCGGCCCGCCACTGTCTCGAGCGCGCCCTGCTGGAACCACCCCGGCCCGAGAGCCATCCGCACGTGCTCTACGAACTGGGCTGCGCCACCCTCCTCACCGCCCCCGCGACCACCATCGGACATCTCCAGACCGCGCTCGCGATGCCCGGCCTGGAGGGCGACAAGCGCGTCGACGCGATCGTCCGGCTCTCCCAGGCCCTGCTGCACAACGACCAGTTGGAGGCGGCCGTCCGCGCGGTCGAGACGGAAGCCGCCCGGCACGAACCGGGCCCGGCCCGGATGCGGTTGCAGGGCGTGCACTTCATGTGGGAGTGCCTCCACGGTGGCGACGCGCCGGCGCCCGGCCGCTCCGAGCGCCTCGCCGAACTCGCCCGCCCCTGCACGGGCCGGGACAACTCCGAGCGCGCGCTGCTCATCCTGCGCGGCTTCGACGCCATGGCCCACGGCGAGAACGCCGAGGAGGTCGTGGAGGTGTGCGACCGCGCCCTCGTCAACGGCCGCCTCGCACCAGGACTGGGCTGGATCGACCCCGAGTGGGGCATCGAGCTGCCGATGATGCTGGCCTCCGCGTACGCCTACACCGACCGCCTCGACCGCGCCGAGTCCCTCTACACGGAGGCTCTGCGCGCCTACGAGACGCACGGCTGGAGCGGGGGTCACCTCTCCCTCGCCCATGCCTACGTCGGTCTGGGGCACCGCAGGCGGGGCCGTCTCAGAGAGGCCGAGACGTCTCTGCGCGAGTCCCTGCGGCTGGCCGAACGAGTCGGGCGCGGCCTGCCCCTGTACTGGTCGGCGACCTGCAACCTCGTCGACACGCTGCTCGCCCGCGGCAAGGTCGAGGAGGCCTGGGCGATCGCCGAGCAGTACGGCTTCGCCCCGCCCTACCCGTCCACCATCGTGCTGCCCGAACCCCGCGCCGTACGCGGCAGGCTGCTCATCGCGGTCGGCCGCACCAAGGAGGGCATCAACGAACTGGAGGCCGCGGAGAAGGCGGCGACCGCGCGGGGATTCCACAACCCGGTGCTCGCCACCTGGGCCGTCGACCTCGCCCGGGCCCTGGCCAACGAGGACCCGCTGCGGGCCGCTGGGCTGGCCGCCGACGCGCGCCGTCACGCCGAACGCTTCGGCACGGACACCGCGATCGGCGAGGCCCTCCGCTGCGCGGCGGCCCTGGAGACAGGCCAGCGTGCGGTCCGCCTGGCGTCCCAGGCGGTCGCCTACCTCGAGTCGTCACCCTGCCAGTACGAACACGCGGCGGCCCGCGTCGAGTACGGCATCCTCGCCCGCTCGGTCGCCGACATCCAACGCGGTCTGACGCTGGCCAAGTCGTGCGGCGCGGACGGACTGGTCGCCCAGGCTCGGGAGGTCCTGGACACGGGCCGGGGACTGCGCTGACCCGCAGGGCGCCCGGCAGGATCGGTCAGGCCCGGAGCAACTGCTCCGTGACCCTCGCCAGGCGTCCCCGCACCTCCTCGTCGTACGTGTCCTCGTGCGCCCGCGAAGGGCTCGTACCGTCGAAGTAGCGTCCGCTGCCCGGCTCCCGGGTCACCAGCGCGACAACGGCCGCGGCGCCGTCGGCGACGCTCGACCAGGGGGTGACGCCGGCCTCGCGGACCATCGTGGTGTCCATGTAGGTGGCGGGGTGCAGCACGTTGACGGAGATGTCCCAGGCCGCCAACTCCTCGGCCAGGGTGAAGGTGTGGGCGGCGAGCGCGAACTTGCTGCGGACGTACGCGGTCGTTCCGCTGTAGCCGCGGGTGAGTTCGGGATCGTCGAAGTCGAGCGGCGCCTGGCCGGCCGAGCCGACGTTCACGACCCGTGAGGGCGCGCCCGCACGCAGCGTCGGCAGCAGGGCGCGGGTGAGGACGACCGGCGCGAGGTAGTTCACCGCGAGCCGCAACTCGTGCCCGTCGACGCTCAGTTCACGGGCCGAGCCGCGTGGGCCGGCGCCGACGCCCGCGTTGTTGACGAGCACGTCGAGACCCGGGTGCGCGTCGGACACCCGGGCTCCCAGCTCGCGTACGGCGGCCAGCGAGGCCAGGTCGGCGACGAACCCCTCGGCGTGTCCCTCGGCCCGCAGCTGCGTGACGAGCCGCTCGGTGCGGTCGGGGTCGCGTCCGTGGGCGAGAACGGTGTGACCCGAGCGGACCAGCTCGAAGGCGACGTACCGGCCGAGCCCCGAGGTGGCGCCGGTGATCAGAACAGTGGACATGCCTCCACCGTAGGCACGGCACGCGGGCCCGGACGAGGACCTGCCGAGCCTGCGACCAGCGGGGTCACCCTTGCGCGCCGTCCTCCTCCGCCAGTACGCGCTGCGCCACCGCGAACGCCGAGTTGGCCGCAGGGACCCCGCAGTACACGGCCGTCTGGAGCAGCACCGCGCCGATCTCCTCGGGGGAGAGCCCGTTGCCGCGCGCCGCGCGGACGTGCATCGCCAGCTCGTCGTAGTGGCCGTGGGCGACCAGGGCGGTGAGCGTGATCATGCTGCGCTCGCGCCGGGTGAGGGTCGGGTCGGTCCAGATCTCGCCCCACGCGTAGCGCGAGATGAAGTCCTGGAAGCGGGCCGTGAAGGGCGTCTGCCGTTCCTGCGCCCGGTCCACGTGGGCGTCGCCGAGTACCTGCCGACGCACCTCCATGCCCCGCCGGGGAGCCACCCCGAAGTGCGGGCGCAGCGCGGCCAGCACGGCCTCCGGGCACTGCGCGACCGCCAGATGGGAGGCGCCCGGCAGTTCGACGAGCGTGGCACGCGGCACGGCGTCCGCGATCTCCCGCAGATGGGCCGGGGGAGTGGCCGGGTCCTGCCGCCCGGCGACGAGCAGGGTGGGCACGTCGATCCCGGCCAGCCGCTCGCGCAGATCGAAGGCGGCCAGCGCGTCGCAGCAGGCGGCGTACGCGTCCGGATCGGCGTTTCGGTGATCCGCGACCAGCTCCGGCACGGTGAACCCGGGCGTGAACCAGCGGGCGTCGGCACTCGCGGCGAGCCCTGCCAGCCCCTCGCTCCGCACCAGGGCGGCCCGCTCCTCCCACGGCTTGCTGCCGTTGAAGTGGGCCGAGGAGCACAGCACGGCGAGCGACGACACGCGCTCCGGGTGGTGGACGGCAAGATGCAGACCCACCGCACCGCCCAACGACACGCCCGCGTAGGCGAATCGGGCGATCCCGAGGGAGTCGGCGAGCGCCAGCACGAGCGCGGCCAGATCCCCGACGGTGGCCCCCGGCCCGATCAGCCCGGGCGCCGAACCCCCATGCCCTGGCAGGTCCCAGCGGACCACCCGGTGCGTGACGGACAGCTCGGGCGCCACCTTGTCCCAGAGGGCGTACGACGTGCCGAGCGAGGGCCCGAGCAGCAGCGGGGGAGCGGTGACGGAGCCCTCGACGCGGTGGTGCAGCAGCTTGTCGGTCACGGTCGCTCCAGAGCACGGTCGGTGAGGGTTCCGGCGGAGCCGGTGTAACGGGCGGGGTCCGTCAGGTCGTTGAGGGGCAGGTCCTTCAACTCGTACTCCTCGGCCAGGAGTTCGACGAGTGTCCGGCCTTCGGTGTAGGTCCGGGCGGCCACTTGGGTGAGCAGCTCCTTCGCGCGGGCCCGGCCCAGCACGGGTGAGAGTTCGACGGCCAGCCGCTCGGAGACGATCAACCCGTGGGTGAGGCCCAGGTGTTGGCGCATGACATCCGGGTGCACGCGCAGCCCCTCGGTCAGCTCCACGGCGTCCCGGGCCGCGCCCCCGGTCAGCCGGAGCAGCTCCCTGAGCGGCTCCCACTCGGCGTGCCAGGCACCGGCCGGCCGTTCGTCCTCGGCGACCAGAGCCCCGAACAACGTGGCCGCGAGCTGCGGTGCGCGTCGGGCCGCGGCGGCGATCAGCGTCGACCGTACGGGATTCGCCTTGTGCGGCATCGCCGACGAACCCCCGCCGCTGCCCTCGGACACCTCGGCGATCTCGGTACGGGCCAGCGTCAGCACGTCGGCGGCGAGTTTCCCGAGGGCGCCGGCCGTGAAGGCGAGCGCCCCGGCGAGATCGGCGACCGGGGTGCGCAGGGTGTGCCAGGGCAACACCGGATCGGCGAGGCCGAGTTCACGGGCGTAGGCGGCGACGAGGGCTCGGGTGTCCACCGGTGGGTCGCCCGCGCCGAACACGGTAAACGCGGCCAAGGTGCCTGCGGCGCCCCCGAGTTGGGCGGGCAGGCTCTGTCGTACGGCCGTGAGGCGGTCCCGTGCGTCCAGCACGAGCGAACGCCAGCCCGCCGCCTTCAGGCCGAAGGTCGTCGGTACGGCGTGCTGGGTGAGCGTGCGGCCCGGCATCGGGGTGTCGCGGTGGTCGGCGGCGAGCCGGGCGAGGGCGCGCGCGGTGCGGTCGAGGTCGGCGAGGACCAGGTCCAGGGTGCGGGCGGCGACCAGCATCGTCGCCGTGTCCAGGATGTCCTGGCTGGTCGCACCCCGGTGCACGTACGGCCCGTACTGCGCGCCGACCGCCGCCGTCAGGTCCGCGACCAGGGGGATCACCGGGTTGCCGCCGGACCGGGCGCGCAGCGCGATCGACCGTACGTCGAAGGAGGCGGCCTCGTGGACGGCCGCGTCGACCGCCGTGGCCGCCTCCCCGGGCGCCAGCCCCAGGCCTGCCTGCGCCCGGGTCAGCGCGGCCTCCGCGTCGAGCATCGCCCGCAGATACGCGGTGTCGCTCGTCGCGGCGGCCGCCGGGGAACCGGCCCACCCGGGGGAGAGCAGGCCGGTGTCGGCGTCGGACTCGGCATCGGCAGGTGGTGTCACTCGAACTCCAGGAAGACCGTTTCGCCCTCGCCCTGAAGGCGGATGTCGAAACGGTACGTGCGCCGCTCGCCCTCGGCGGCGACCAGCGTGGCGCGCCGCTCGGCCGGCAGGGAGTCGAGCAGCGGATCGGCGCCGTCCGCCAGATACGCACGCGTGTACAGGTGGGTCAGCAGACCGCGCGCGAACACACACACGCTGATGTACGGCAGGCCCGCGTTGCCCGGCGGCAGCGTGTACAGCGCGTAGTGCCCGTCGGCGTCCGTGGCGACCCGCCCGAAGCCCGTGAAGTCGGTGCCGTTGCGGCCCAGGAAGCCGCCCGTCACCGGGTCGCGGCGCAGCGAGCCGGGGGCGCCGGAGAGGGAGCCGTCGGGCGCCGCCTGCCAGAACTCCAGCAGGGCGTCGGGGATCGGGTCGCCCGCGCCGTCCAGGACGTACCCGTGGAGGGTGACCGTGTCCGGGTGGCCCTTGGGCGCGACCTGCTCGCCCTCGGGGAAGGGGAGCGCATACCCGTAGAAGGGGCCCACGGTGTGCGACGGGGTGGGGCGAAGGTTCTCCGGGGCGACGGGAGACGCGGGAGAGACAGGAGAGGCGGGGGAGACGCTCATCAGTCGCGGCCTTCTTCGATCCAGGTGGCGGAGGGACCGTCGAGGACGATGTCCCACTCGTAGCCGAGCGAGAACTCGGGCTGGGACAGGTCGTGGTTGTACTCGGCGACGAGGCGATTGCGGGCGGCCTCGTCGGTCACCGAGCGCAGGATCGGGTCGTAGCGGAACAGCGGGTCGTTCGGGAAGTACATCTGCGTCACGAGCCGCTGCGTGAACGCCGTGCCGAAGACCGAGAAGTGGATGTGCGCGGGCCGCCAGGCGTTGGTGTGGTTGCGCCACGGGTACGCGCCCGGCTTGATCGTGGTGAACCGGTACCGTCCCTGATCATCCGTCAGGACCCGCCCCACACCGGTGAAGTTGGGGTCGAGCGGCGCCGGGTGCTGGTCCCGCAGATGCGCGTACCGGCCGGAGGCGTTGGCCTGCCACAGCTCGATCAGCTGACCGCGCACGGGCCGCCCGCTGCGGTCGAGGAGCCGTCCGGAGACGGTGATGCGCTCGCCGAGCGGCTCGCCCTGGTGCTGGACGGTGAGGTCGCTGTCGATCTCGGTGATGTCGGTGGCCCCGAACACCGGCCCCGACAGCTCGACCGTCTCCGGGTCCCCGCCGCTCACCGCGACCAGCGGCTGCTTCGGGTGCCGCAGCACCGAGCTGCGGTACGGGGCGTAGTCGCGCGGCGGATGGTTCTGTACGGGGGCGCCTTCGGCGACCGCCTTGTCGTAGGCGTCCTGGAGGTCGCTGACCTCGGTGTCGATGTCCGACTGGGTGAGAGCCATGGGGAGTTCCTAGCGTTCGAGGACGAGGGCGAGGCCCTGGCCCACGCCGATGCAGAGGGTGGCGACACCGACTCCCGTGCCCTTGCGGGCGAGTTGGTGGGCGACGGTCCCGGCGAGCCGGGCACCGGAGGCGCCGAGCGGATGCCCGAGGGCGATCGCACCGCCCTGCGGGTTGAGGACCGCCGGGTCGAACTCGGGCCATTCGGCGACGCAGCCGAGGACCTGGGCGGCGAACGCCTCATTCAGTTCGAGAGTTGACAGGTCGTCAAATCCCTTGCCGACCTTGGCGAGTGCGCGGTTGACGGCTTCGACCGGGGCGAGCCCGAAGTAGTTCGGGTCGATGGCCGAGACGCCGGTCGCCGAGACCCGGGCGAGGGGTTCGCGGCCGGTGGCCTTCAGACCCTCCTCGTCGACCAGGAGGAGGGCGGCGGCGCCGTCGTTGAGGGGGGAGGCGTTGCCCGCCGTGACGGTGCCGCCCTCGGGGCGGAAGGACGGCTTGAGCCCGGCCATGGCCGCGAGGGAGGCGTCGGCGCGTACGCATTCGTCGGCGGCGAAGGCGACCGGGTCGCCCTTGCGCTGGGGCACCGGGACGGGGGCGAGCTCGGCGTCGAACAGGCCTGCCCGCTGTGCCGCGGCGGCCTTCTGGTGGCTGGCGAGGGCGAACTCGTCCTGCTGCTCGCGGGTGATCTTGTGCTTGTCGGCGATGAGTTCGGCGGACTCGCCCAGCGGGATCGTCCAGCGCGGGTCCATCCTCGGGTTGGTCATGCGCCAGCCGAGCGTGGTCGAGTACAGCTCGGTGTGCCCGGCGGGGAAGGGCCGGTCGTTCTTGGGCAGGACGTAGGGGGCGCGGGTCATGGACTCCACACCGCCCGCGAGCGCGATGGAGGCGTCGCCGACGGCGATGGCGCGGGCGGCCTGGATCACCGCTTCCAGACCGGACGCGCACAGCCGGTTGACGGTGACGCCGGGGACCGAGGTGGGCAGCCCGGCGAGGAGGCCCGCCATCCGGGCGACGTTGCGGTTCTCCTCGCCGGCGCCGTTGGCGTTGCCGAAGTAGACGTCCTCGACACGGGCGGGGTCCAGGCCGGGCGTCCGGGCGAGGAGTTCACGGATGGCGTGGGCGGCGAGGTCGTCCGGGCGCAGGCCGGCCAGGCCGCCGTTGTAGCGGCCGATCGGGGTCCGTACGGCGTCGACGATGTAGACGTCCTTCAGACGGCTCACGGCTGGATCTCCTCGGGGATGCGGACCTTCGCGGCGGTCTTCGCCACGATCTCCTCGACGCCGACACCCGGCGCGGTCTCGACGAGCACCAGCCCGTCCTCGGTGACATCGAGAACACCCAGGTCGGTGATGACCCGGTTCACACACGCCTTGCCGGTGAGCGGCAGTTCACACTGCTCCAGGATCTTCGGCGAGCCGTCCTTCGCGGTGTGCGTCATGACGACGATCACCGTGCGAGCGCCGTGCACCAGGTCCATCGCCCCGCCGATCCCGGTGACCAGCTTGCCGGGGATGGCCCAGTTCGCCAGGTCGCCCCCGGCGGACACCTGCATCGCGCCCAGTACGGCGACGTCGATGTGCCCGCCGCGGATCATCCCGAAGGACAGCGCCGAGTCGAAGAAGGAGGCGCCCGGCAGGACGGTCACCGTCTCCTTGCCCGCGTTGATCAGATCCGGGTCGACCTGGTCCTCGGTCGGGTAGGGGCCGGTGCCCAGGATGCCGTTCTCCGACTCCAGGATCACCTCGACGTCGGCGGGGAGGTAGTTGGGGATCAGCGTCGGCAGACCGATGCCCAGGTTCACGTACTGCCCGTCGCGCAGCTCACGCGCGGCCCGGGCGGCCATCTCTTCCCTGTTCCAGGCCATCAGCTGCTCACCGTCCGCTGCTCGATCCGCTTGTCGGCCGCCTGCTCGGGCGTCAGGGCGATCACCCGTTGCACGAAGATGCCCGGCAGGTGCACCGCGTCCGGGTCGATCTCGCCGGGCTCCACCAGTTCCTCGACCTCGGCGACCGTGATCCGGCCGGCCATGGCCGCGAGGGGGTTGAAGTTCCGGGTGGACTTGTTGAAGACCAGGTTGCCGTGCCGGTCGCCCTTGGCGGCCCGGACCAGCGCGAAGTCGGTGCGGATGGCGCGCTCCAGCACGTACTCCGTGCCGTCGAACTCCCGTACCTCCTTCGGCGGCGAGGCCAGCGCGACGCCACCGGAGCCGTCGTACCGCCAGGGCAGTCCGCCCTCCGCGACCTGGGTGCCGACCCCGGCGGGTGTGTAGAACGCGGGGATTCCGGCGCCGCCGGCGCGCAGCCGCTCGGCGAGCGTGCCCTGCGGGATCAGCTCGAGCTCCAGCTCACCGGCGAGGTACTGGCGGGGGGGAACCTTGATTTCCCCCCCTTTTACAAGGGGGAGGGGGGGGGGCCCGCCCCCCCCCCGGCGGAACCCGTTCGACACCACCGACAGGCCCGAGACCGAGCGCTCGTACAGAGCCTCGATCAGCACGTTCGGCACACCGCTGAGCCCGAAACCGCCCACCGCGAGCGACGCGCCGTCCGGCACATCGGCCACCGCCTCCAGGGCTGTGGCGACCACCTTGTCCATCCGTGAAGCCCCATCTCTTCCGAGCAATTACTCAGGGCACTGAGTATTTCAGCAAGGTTTCCCTCACGCTGCCACTCGTCGGTCATGGCGTCAAGAGTCATGCGAAAATGGCAGGTGGGGGCAGTGTGTCCAGGCGGGAGACATAGAGACGACTGGACGGTATCGTCAGTACACCAACGAAATACACCAACGAAATTCTGTGCGCAGAAGACGACGACCCCAGGAGCGGACATGGCCGCGGTGGACCTCTCCACCCACCCCGGGCACCTCGCCCGGCGACTCCAGCAGGCCCACTACCTGCTGTGGAACACGATGGTCTCCGAGGAGATCACCTCGCCGCAGTTCGCCGTACTGAACGCGCTGGTCGCCGAACCGGGCCTGGACCAGCGCACGGTCGGGGAACGGGTGGGCCTCGACCGGTCCACGGTCGCCGAGGTCGTCAGCAGACTCGGCCGCCGGGACCTCATCGACAAGGTGCGCGACCCGGAGGACGGCCGTCGCTCCCTGTTGCGCCCCACGGACGACGGAGTGCGCACCCACCGCAAGCTGACCGTGCGGACGGCCCGGATGAACCAGGTCTTCCTCGCCCCGCTCTCCGCCGACGAACAGACCGTGTTCCTCGAACTCATCCAGCGGGTCTGCGACGCGGCGGAAGGTCTGCGCAACCCGGCGGAACCGCTCACCTCCCCCCGCTGACGGCACGTCCCCAGCCCGGCCGGGTCCGCTCAGCGGACCTGGAGCGGATACCGTGCGGGGACGAGACCGTCGCCCGGACCACCCGTCGTCCGGAGCCGAGAAGGGGACAGGGATGGCAGCCGGAGGATCCGGGGCAGGAGACGCGCGAGAGTCCGAACCCGCGGGGATGCGGACCGTGCAGCGGGCCATCGACGTTCTCGGGCTCTTCGACGAGGTCAGGCCCGCGCTGTCCCTCCGTGAGATCGTCAGCGCCTCCGGGCTGCCGAAGACCACCGTGCTGCGCCTGCTCCAGACCCTGCGGATCAACGGACTGCTCTGGGTCGACGAGCACGGCCGCTACATAGCGGGCCCGGCGCTGCTGCGCTGGTCCCGGCTCGCCGAACAGGCCTGGCGACTGCCGGCCGCGGCGCAGGCGCTGCTGCGCGACCTCGCCGCCGAGCACAAGGAGACGGTGCACCTGTATGTGCGCCGGGACATCCACCGCGTCTGCATCGCCCAGGAGGAGGGCCCGCAGGCGCTGCGCCAGGTCGTGCGGGTCGGCGACGAACTCCCGCTGTGGGCGGGCGGCGTGGCCAAGGCGCTGCTGGTGGACGCCCCGGACATGCTGCTCCTGCGCGTCGCGCAGGCCTCACCGTACGGAGCCGGACATCTGGTGACCCTCCGGACCTGGATCAAGGAGGCCCGCGACCAGGGGTACGCCGTGAGCCACGGTGAGCGCGAGGAGGGCCTGTCGGCGGTGGCCGTGCCGGTACGGGGGAGGCGCGGCGCGGTGATGGCCGCGCTGTCCTTCGGCGGGCCGAGTACGCGGTTCACGCCGGAGCGGGTGACCCGGTTCGCGGCGGCGCTGCGCGGGGCGGCGGGGGAACTGGCGCGGGCGGGGCTGCCGTTCGAGGCGTGAGGGGGCGCTCCGCTCGATGCGTGGTGGATGCGTGACGCGTGATGCGGCGGGCGTGGGTCGGCGCGTCGGCCGGTACGGCGACCCCGGCACCGGCCCGCGCGTCGGACGGCGGGGCCCGCACCCGTCAGGCCGTCGCGAACACCACCCACACCTGCCCCTTCGCGAAGTTCACCGGCGTACCGTCCGCCGTCGTGAAGGCCGTCCCCTCCGCCGCAGACCCGCGCCGCCACTTCACATCGAACGCCCGTCCGTCCCGCAGGACCTGTGCCCGGCCCGATCCCACGGACAGGGTGTACGGCGAGTTGTTGCCGAGGACGTCGTGGAACCGCGACTCGCGCACCTTCACGTACTGCACGACGACCGTCGCGGCGGCGATCCGGTTGTCGTCGGTCGTGACGGTCGGGGCACCGTCCATCGACACCAGCCAGCGGTGCCGGTCCGCGGACCAGGTGAACGTGAAGCGCGCCGACGGGAAGCGGACGGTGCGCGACGCCAGCGGCGTCCCGCCCTCGGGCGCGGTGCCGTAACGGAAGCCGGTGGTCAGCGCGTCCGCTCCCGGCGCGACGCCGACCAGCCGCTGCGGCCGCAGAAACAGGTTGTGCGGCGCCGCTCGGTCCGGGCCCCGGTAGTACGCGCCGGACGTCGCCGACTCCGGGGACTCGGCGTTCAGGGGTGCCCGGTCGATCAGCGGCAGCAGCTTGTTCTGGGCCCCGGAGAAGGCGAGCGTCGGCTCGTCGAACTGACGCAGCAGCTCCAGATCGGACTCGCGTGCGCTGCGCACCGGCCCGACGGCCTTCGGCAGCCGGGTCGCGTAGATCGCCAGCAGCCGGCTCAGACCGCCCTCGACCTGTTCGGCATACACGATGTCCGCCGCCTCCAGGCCCGTCTGGGGACGCGCCGCGTCGACGTTGTCGATCTTCACGGCGAGCAGGGGTCCGGCACCCTTCGGCTCGTGCGACTTGCGGTGGTCGGGTTCCTGACTGTGGCTGTGTCCGCGCCCGTCGTCGGAGCGGTCGTTCGACGTACAGCCGGCCATCAAGGAGGCCGAGAGGGCGGCGGCCAGCAGCGCCGCCGTAGCCATTCCCCGGCGCTGCGTCCGTGCCATCCGCGTCATCTGTCGCCTGTCCACCGTCGCCACCACATCCGTGCCTACGATTGTGCGCTTATCGTTTCAATGGTGGCCACGCCCGATAAATTCTGATCGCGCGCGTGAAGGGGCCAAACGGCCCACGGGAAACGAGAGACGAGCCCGAAGGCTGCCCTCAGTCCTGAGTGCCGCCCTGAGCGCCCTGAGTGCCCTGCGGGCCGAGGATCTCCGCGAGGTCGTATCCCACCGGCTCCTCCAGCTGGTCGTACGTGCAGCTGTCGGCCGTACGGTCCGGGCGCCAGCGGCGGAAACGGGCCGTGTGCCGGAAGCGGGCGCCGTTCTCCATATGGTCGTACGCCACCTCGGCGACCAGTTCGGGACGCAGCGGGATCCACGAGAAGTCTTTCTTCGCCGACCACCGGCTCGGCGCCCCCGGCAGCCGCGACGCCTCGTGCGCCGCCTCGTCCGCCCAGGCCGCCCACGGATGCTCACCCACGTCCGCCAGCCGCAGCGGCTCCAGCTCCGCGACGAGTTCGGCCCGCCGCTTCATCGGGAACGCGGCGCTCACCCCGACATGCTGGAGGACACCCCGGGCGTCGTACAGCCCGAGCAGCAGCGAGCCCACGATCGGTCCGCTCTTGTGCAGCCGGTACCCGGCCACGACGACATCCGCCGTCCGCTCGTGCTTGACCTTGAACATCACCCGTTCGTCCGGCCGGTAGCGCAAGGTGAGCGGCTTGGCCACGACACCGTCGAGACCCGCCCCCTCGTACTGCTCGAACCACCGCCGCGCCACCTCGATGTCCGTGGTCGCCGGCGCCACATGAACAGGCGCGGTTACGCCGGACAACGCCATGGTGAGCAGCGCGCGCCGGTCGGCCAGCGGAACGTCGACGAGTGACTCGTCACCCAGCGCCAGCAGGTCGAACGCGACGAAAGACGCCGGATTCCGTTCGGCCAGCGTCCGCACCCGGGACTCGGCGGGGTGAATACGCTCGGTCAGCGCGTCGAAGTCCAGACGCCCGCCGAGCGCGATCACGATCTCTCCGTCCACCACGCACCGCTCGGGCAGCCGCTCCCGCAGCGCCGCCACCAGCTCGGGGAAGTACCTGGTCAGCGACTTGGTGGTGCGGCTGGCGACCTCGACCTCGGCGCCGTCGCGAAACGCGATCGCCCGAAAACCGTCCCACTTCGCCTCGTAGTGCATGCCCGGGGGGATCTGCGCCACGGACTTGGCGAGCATCGGTTTCACGGGGGGCATGACCGGGAGATCCATGGTTCGATTCTGCGCGCGCCCGACCGTAATCGCCCGGTGTGCGAGCTTCGCGCGGTACGCCTACCGTGGCTCGCATGGGCGAAGCGGTGGAGCTGGAAGCGTTCGGTCGGGCGGTGCGGCTGTCCAGTCCGGACAAGGTCTTCTTTCCGGAGCGTGGCTTCACCAAGCTCGACCTCGCGCGGTACTACCTCGCCGTCGGTCCCGGCATCCTGCGTGCGCTGCGTGACCGGCCCACCACCCTGGAGCGCTATCCGGAGGGGGTGACCGGCGAGAACTTCTTCCAGAAGCGGGCGCCCAAGAACATGCCCGACTGGATTCCGACCGCCCACATCACCTTCCCCAGTGGTCGCAGCGCCGACGAGATGTGCCCGACCGAGGTCGCCGCCGTGCTGTGGGCCGCCCAGTTCGGCACCCTCACCTTCCATCCCTGGCCGGTGCGGCGCGCCGATGTCGACCACCCCGACGAACTGCGCCTGGACCTCGACCCGCAGCCCGGTACGGATTATGAGGACGCCGTACGTGCCGCGCACGAACTGCGCGCCGTACTCGACGAGTTCGGCGGGCTGCGCGGCTGGCCCAAGACCTCCGGCGGGCGCGGTCTGCATGTCTTCGTGCCGATCGAACCGCGGTGGACGTTCACGCAGGTGCGGCGGGCGGCGATCGCCGCCGGACGGGAGCTGGAGCGGCGGATGCCGCAGCAGGTGACGACCAGGTGGTGGAAGGAGGAGCGCGGGGAGCGGATCTTCGTCGACTACAACCAGACCGCCCGCGACCGCACCATCGCCTCCGCCTACTCCGTACGGCCCCGGCCGCACGCACCGGTCTCGGCGCCCCTGAAGTGGGAGGAGGTCGGTGACGCGCGGCCCCTCGACTTCGACCTCGCGACCATGCCCGGCCGGTTCGCTCAATTCGGCGACGTCCACGCCGACATGGACGACCACGCCTTCTCTCTCGACGCCCTGCTCGAACTCGCCCGCCGCGACGAACACGAGCACGGACTCGGCGACCTGCCGTATCCACCGGAGTACCCGAAGATGCCGGGCGAGCCCAAGCGCGTACAGCCAAGCCGGGCCCGCAAGGGGTGACTTGGCCAAGAACCAACCCCGACGAGGTCGCCTCCCGGTCGGGGCGGTCACGCCACCGATGGGGAGGCGACCCCCTGGTCAGGACAGTTCCTTGATCTGGACGTCCCGGTACGAGATCACATCGGTCGTGCCGTGCACCTGGAGGCCGATGTACCCGGACGCGAACCGCCGTCCGTCCGTGCCCGGGTCGTCCGAGCGCGGCGGGGTGAAGTCCTGGCCCCCGATGTTGTCGAACTCGTTGACCAGCACGCCGTTGCGGTACACCGAGTAGTGCTGGTCGACCACCCGGATCTCGTAGTCGTTCCAGGTGCCCTTCTGGGTGACGCCGGCCCCGGCGAGGCCCACCCGGTCGAAGCCGTAGACCGAACCCGTCTTGTACATGTCGCCGTCAGGCCGGTCGAGCACCTGCATCTCGTGCCCGTACTCGATGGCCACCCACTCCGGCCGGGCCTCCTGCGGATGACCGTGGACCCACGGGAAGCGCACGAACACACCGGCGTTGGCGTTGCCCGTGCCCGGTGCGTCGTCACGCCACTGGAGCTTCAGCGAGAAGTCGCCGTACTTCCGCTCCGGGAACCACAGCATGCCCAGGCCGTCGACCGTCGTGCCGCTGGTGATCGACCCGTCGTCGTTCGGGTTGGCGAGGATGTTGAGCGGGACGTCGTTGTTGCGACGGCACGAAACTGACCCACAGTGACGTCGAACCCGGCGGCAGTCGCACCTACACCTGGCGCACACACGCCCCGGGCCGCCGTACGGACGGGACCTGGCGGGCGGGATACGAACCGCACGGCGCGAGCGGGGCCGGCGAGCCGCAGTCGGCGCACGAGCACTGACGAGGTCCGCGAGCGCTCTCATCCCTTGCGGGCCGGGACTATTGTGACGGCAACCGCCGATGAGGAGCCCCGAAGTGACCGAGACCGCGTCGCGTCCCACTCTGGAGGCCGTGGCCGCGCGGGCGGGAGTCTCCCGGGCCACCGCGTCGCGCGTCGTGAACGGCGGGGACGGCGTACGCGAACCCCTCGTCGAACGGGTCAGGCGTGCCGTCGAGGAGCTCGGGTACGTGCCCAACCAGGCGGCCCGCTCCCTGGTCACCAGGCGGCACGACGCCGTCGCCGTCGTCATCGCCGAACCGGAGCCCCGGGTCTTCGCCGACCCCTTCTTCGCCCTTCAACTCCGAGGCATCAGCAAGGAGTTGACCGCTCACGATTCCCAGCTCGTACTGCTGCTCACCGAAGGACGCGACGACCACTCCCGCGTCGGCCGGTATCTCGCCGGAGGGCACGTCGACGGTGCCCTCGTCTTCTCCCTGCACCTCGACGACCCACTGCCCGGCCTGGTCCAGCGTGCCGGCGTTCCCACCGTGTTCGGTGGCCGGCCCGGCTGGAGCGACGGCACCCGCGACGCCGTGTACGTCGACAGCGACAACCGGGGCGGCGCCCGCACCGCCGTACGGCATCTCGTCGCCCTCGGGCGGACGCGGATCGCGCACATCACGGGCCCCCTCGACCAGACCTCGGCGGCGGACCGGCGCGACGGGTTCCGGGACGTCATGCCGGACGCCGACCCACGGCTGATCGTCGAGAGCGACTTCACGCCGGCGGGCGGGGAACGCGCGATGCGTGAACTCCTCGACCGGTGTCCGGACCTGGACGCCGTGTTCGCCGCCAACGACCTCAGCGCCTCGGGCGCCCTGCGGATCCTGCGCGAACGCGGACGGAGGGTGCCGGAGGACGTCGCCGTGGTCGGCTTCGACGACATGTTGCCCGTCGCCGAGCAGAGCGACCCGCCGCTCACCACGGTCCGCCAGGACATCGAGGAGATGGGCAGGCTGATGGCGCGGCTGCTGCTCGGTGCGGTGGTCCCTGCGGGGGGCGCGCCGTCCAGCGTGGTCCTGCCGACCACGCTGGTTCGTCGCGCCTCGGCGTAGGGGTTCTTAGGGCGGGTGGTTCGTCTGGTGCGGGCCGGTGGGGGCTTGTCGCGCAGTTCCCCGCGCCCCCTTGGGAGCGCGCCCTTGGGAGCGCGCCCCTCCGGGGGGCGTCCCTCCTGTTACGTCTGCGGCGTTGCGCTCTTGATCACCGCGAAGCGTGCCCCGTACGGGTCGGTGAGCCGTGCGATGCGGCCGACGCCCTCCATGTCCGTGGCCGGCATGGTGACCTGGCCGCCGTGTTCCTGGGCCGTGGTGACGGTCGCGTCGGCGTCGGTGACCTCGAAATAGGGCAGCCAGTGCGGAGCGGCCCCGGTGCCCGTCGGGTCGTCGTCCACATCGACGATTCCGCCGAACATCCCGTCGTCCCCGGCACCCTCCGGGTTCACGCACGTGTACGACCCGCCGGGGAACTGCACCGCCGAGGTCTCCAGGCCCAGTACGGCGCCGTAGAACGCGGCGACCTTGGGCACGTCCGTCGTGTAGAGCTCCACCCAGCACAGGGAGCCGGGGTCGCCCGCGACCTCGAGGCCCTTGATCCGGCCGGGCTGCCAGAGGCCGAAGACGGCGCCGGTGGTGTCGGTGAGGATGGCCATCCGGCCCGCGTCCATGACATCCATGGGCGGCGCCGGAGTGCCGCCCCCGGCCTGCTCGGCGGCCTTGGCGGTCGCGTCGGCGTCCGGGGTCTGGAACGACACCGTCCACGACGGCGGACCCTGGCCCTCGGTGCTCTGCATGCCGCCCGCGACGGTCTTGCCGTCCAGCTGGAAGAAGCCGTACCCGCCGGCCTCGGGGCCCGCCGACTGGAAGTCCCAGCCGAAGAGCGCACGGTAGAAGGCGGTGGCACCCGCGATGTCGGGGGTGCCGAGATCGATCCAGTTCGGAGCACCGGTCACGAAACGGGTGGTGAGCATCATTGCCCTCCTCTTGGGCCCCGCCCGCTGCGAGGGCCCCGTCGACTGCTCTGCCGAGTCTCGCACCGCCCACTGACAATCGCCGCCGGAGCACGTCCGTGCCCCGGCCACCGTGTTCCGGAACGCTCCGCGCGCCGCCGTGCACCGGCGCATCCGGCGGGAGCATCATCGGGCGGACCGGCAGAGGACGGACAGCGGACCGGCAGCGGCCCGGACCACCGAGGCCCCTCGCTCTCCCTCCGGGCCGGGCACGAGGCGTTGATCGGACGTTGAGCGAACGTTTTTCACCGCCCGGCACGATCTGACCCATGCACTACGAGACGATCACCCCGATGGACAGCGCCTGGCAGGCGCAGGCCCTGTGCGCGGAGACCGGGGCCGACTTCTTCTTTCCCGAGCCCGGCAGTTCGGTGCGCGAGGCGAAGCGCATCTGCGGGATGTGCGAGATGCGCCCCGCCTGCCTGGAGTACGCACTCAGCAACGACGAACGGTTCGGCGTCTGGGGCGGCCTCTCCGAGAAGGAACGGCTCAGCCTCCGGCGCACCTCCCACACCTCCCACTGACCTCTCGGGCGGCGATTCCCGGCGCGGGCCCGGGGAAAGCACTGCGCCGCCACCCCATGGCCGACGTGCGGGACGCGGCGCTGGACGAGGTGACGGCGTACGAGTGAGTGGTGTTCCGGCGTGGGTCAGCCGGCGGCGCGGGCCGCCATGCGGGCCTTGCGGGCCGCGAGCTTCGCGTCGAACTTGGCGGCCTCCGCGTCCAGGCCACCCATGTACATGCCCAGTTCCTCCTGGGCCTGGAGGCCCTCGCCGCTGAGGTCGCTCATCTCCATGACCTTCAGATGGCGCAGGACGGGCTGGAGCACGTCGTCGTGGTGGATGCGCATGTTGTAGACCTCGCCGATCGCCATCTGCGCGGCGGCCCGCTCGAAGCCGGGCATGCCGTGACCGGGCATGCGGAAGTTCACGATCACGTCCCGGACGGCCTGCATGGTCAGGTCGGGCGCGAGTTCGAAGGCGGCCTTCAGCAGGTTCCGGTAGAAGACCATGTGCAGGTTCTCGTCGGTCGCGATGCGGGCCAGCATGCGGTCGCAGACCGGGTCGCCGGACTGGTGGCCGGTGTTGCGGTGCGAGACGCGGGTGGCCAGCTCCTGGAAGGCCACGTACGCCACCGAGTGCAGCATCGAGTGCCGGTTGTCGGACTCGAAGCCCTCGGCCATGTGCTGCATACGGAACGCCTCGAGCTGGTCGGGGTCGACGGCGCGGGACGCGAGCAGGTAGTCGCGCATCACGATGCCGTGCCGACCCTCCTCCGCCGTCCAGCGGTGCACCCAGGTGCCCCAGGCGCCGTCACGGCCGAACAGGCTGGCGATCTCGTGGTGGTAGCTGGGGAGGTTGTCCTCGGTGAGGAGGTTGACGACCAGGGCGATCCGGCCCAGCTCGGTGACCTTGGACTGCTCCTTGTCCCAGGCCTCGCCGTCCTCGAAGATGCCGGGGAAGTTGCGGGCGTCGCTCCACGGCACGTACTCGTGCGGCATCCAGTCCTTGGCGACCTTCAGATGCCGGTTGAGTTCGGTCTCGACCACTTCTTCCAGGGCGAACAGCAGCCGGGCGTCTGTCCAGGCGCCGGACGGGCTGCCGAGGTGCGGAGAAGTGATCGTCATGAATGCTCCAGAATGACGGTGCGAGCGGTATACGGACTGCCGGTACTCAACCTACGGCATCGTAGGCTACGTTCCCGTAGGTTACGCGACCGTAGGTTAAGAGCCTTGTAAAGATCTCTGATCAGCGGGCTCGGCTGGAGGTCAGACGTACAGCTCCCGCAGCCGTACCGAGAGGCAGGTCACACAGCCCTCGAGCTTCTCGAACTCGCTGATGTCGACGACCACCGGCTCGTGGCCCAGATCGGCGAGCAGTTCGGCCGTCTTCGGCGCGCTCGCCGCCATCAGCAGCTTCCCGCCGCCCAGCAGCACCACGTGCGCCCCCGACTCCTCCGGCACCGCCAGGAAGCGCGGGAAGAGGGACGGGGTGTCCACCAGCGGCGCGTACCCGATGACGGTTCCGTCCGGCAGCGCGGTGACCGCCGACTTCAGATGCAGCACACTGCTCACCGGTACGGCCACGACCCTTGCGCCGAGCGGCTCGAACACGGCCTTGAGCTGCTGCACCCCGGCGGCGTTCGTCCGCCCGCCCCGCCCGACGTAGATCGTGTCGCCGACCTTGAGGATGTCCCCGCCGTCCAGGGTGCCCGGCTCCCAGACCCAGTTCACCGAACAGCCGAGGCGGGCCACCGCCTCCTCGACGCCTGCGGTCTCGGCGCGCCGGGACTCGGCGCCGGGCCGCGCGATCAGCGCGACGTTGCGGTAGACGACCACCGCGTCCTCGACGAACACCGAGTCCGGGCAGTCGTCCGCCGGATCCACCTCGACGGTCTCCCAGCCGTGGGTGCGCAGCGCCTCCGCGTACGCCTCCCACTGCCGGCCGGCGAGGTCGGCGTCGATCTCCTCGCGCTCGATGTGCGTGACGAGGCCCTCGGCCAGGCGCGGGCTGGGGCGGCGTATGAGCGCCTTCTTGCTGGGCACGAGTGGCTCCGTATCGGAAGGGGGTGTCCGCGCACATCATGCAGCGCGGGCCGCGCGGACAAAAGCCCCGGAGGTCAGACCGGGGCTCGCGGCCCTTCGTACGTCACCCCACCTCCTCCGCGTCGATCTCCCTCAGCTCCCCGTCCAGCAGCAGCCACCGGGTGATCCCGATCGACTCCAGGAACGGCAGGTCGTGGCTGGCCACGATCAGCGCGCCCTCATAGGAGTCCAGGGCTGTCGTGAGCTGTCGCGCACTCGCCATGTCCAGGTTGTTGGTCGGTTCGTCCAGCATCAGGAGCTGCGGTGCGGGCTCCGCCAGCATCAGGGCGGCCAGGGCGGCGCGGAACCGCTCACCGCCCGACAGGGTCGCCGCCTGCTGGTCGGCGCGCGCGCCCCGGAACAGGAAGCGGGCCAGCCGGGCGCGTACCCGGTTGTTGGTGGCGCCGGGCGAGAACCGGGCCACGTTCTCCGCGACCGTGAGCTCGTCGTCGAGCACATCGAGCCGCTGGGGCAGGAAACGCAGCGGTACGTGCGCGCGTGCCTCCCCGGAAACCGGTTCCAGTTCCCCGGCGATCGTCCGCAGCAGGGTCGTCTTGCCCGCCCCGTTGCGCCCGATCAGCGCGACCCGCTCGGGCCCGCGCAGGTCGAAGGAGCCCGCCACGCTCGCTCCGTACGCCAACTCCAGGTCCAGGAGCGTGAGTACGGTACGGCCCGGCGGTACGGCCGTGTACGGCAGGTCGATACGGATCTCGTCGTCGTCCCGTACGGCGTCCACGGCCTCGTCGAGCCGCTCCTTCGCGTCGGCGAGCCGCTCCTCGTGCATGATGCGGTGCTTGCCGGCCGACTCCTGGGCGGACCTTTTACGCGCCCCCATGACGATCTTCGGCTCGCGTTTCTGCTCGAACATCTTCTGCCCGTACTTCTTGCGGCGGGCCAACTTGACCTGTGCGTCGACCAGTTCGCGCTTCTGCTTCTTCAGGTCGGCCTCGGCGACGCGCACCATGCGCTCCGCCGCGTCCTGTTCGGTGGCGAGCGCCTCCTCGTACGCCGAGAAGTTGCCGCCGTACCAGGTGACCTTGCCGGAGCGCAGATCGGCGATCTGGTCGACCAGGTCCAGGAGTTCGCGGTCGTGGCTGACCACGACCAGCACACCGGACCAGGAGGAGACGGCCGTGTACAGGCGTCGGCGCGCGTACAGGTCCAGGTTGTTGGTCGGCTCGTCCAGCAGAAGTACGTCCGGGCGGTCGAGGAGCAGGGCGGCCAGCCGCAGGAGGACCGCCTCGCCGCCCGAGACCTCGCCGACCGTGCGGTCCAAGTCGATGTGACCGAGCCCGAGTTCGCCGAGGGTGACGAGAGCTCGTTCCTCGACGTCCCAGTCGTCGCCGATCGTCTCGAAGTGCTCCTCGGCCACGTCACCCGCCTCGATGGCGTGCAGCGCGGCCCGGCGGGCGGAGATACCGAGGACCTCCTCGACGCGCAGGGCGGTGTCGAGGGTGACGCTCTGCGGGAGATAGCCGACGTCGCCCGCGACCCGGACGGTGCCGTCGGCGGCTGACAGCTGCCCGGCGATCAGCTTCAACAGGGTTGATTTTCCTGACCCGTTGACGCCGACCAGCCCGGTGCGACCGGGGCCGAACGCGGCGTCGAGGCCCTCGAAGACGGCGGTGCCGTCGGGCCAGGCGAAGGACAGGGAGGTGACTGCGATGGAAAGGGTGGCTGACATACGGCCTCGCGGTTGCTTGATTCGGTGGGGGCAAACGCGTGTCGAGACACCGACGGGCGGCGGGAGAATCCTGGTCGCACGAGAAAGGCCCTGCTCCGGAGGGAGTCATGGACGGCTCGAACACCGAGGTCGCACGCACGCGGACACACCACTGCGAGGGTGTGGGGCGCGGTGTCTCAGGACCTCAGTAGAGCAACGTCCTTCTCCATTCGACGGCAACAGGACCGCTGCAAGCGTAGGAAGAGGCGTTTCAGGCTGTCAAAGCATTAAACGAGGAAACCGGGAACCGGGGGAACGCGGTTGTCACAGGGCGTTGTCGCAAAGCTGAGTCACAGGGCGTCGCGCATCAGCTCCGCGAGGTCGCGGTCCAGGTCCGTCTGAAGGTGCTCCAGGCCGACCGGCACCAGCTTGGTGGTGGCCGCGAGGAAGCGCCGCAGCTCGCCGGAGCGGACATGGACGACCGCGGTGCCCTCGGGGGCGTGGAACTCCAGGACCGTACGGTCGTAGCCGTACGGCCGCACGCGCACGTCCCCGTGTCCCTGCGGCTCCAGCATGCCGTCCGACAGAAGCTCGCGGGCGAAGGTCCAGCGGACCTCCACGCCCTCCAGGGTGGCCGACGCGGGGAAGGTCATCCGGACGGCGAACGGTTCCCGCCGGTCGTAGGTGAGGGTTGCGGGAATGGTTGTCATCCGCGGTGCGGCGGCGACGAGACGGGCCTCTACGAGCTGCTCGATGACGGTGGACAACGCTTGCTCCCTTGTGACGGTTGGCCGGACTCCTGGCTGGAACGGTCCGCACACTGAGAGAGACGCTGGAACGAGCCAAACAGTGCACCTGAATTTCTAGTGACCTCTGTCACCGAGTTCATTCACTGCTACGTTCGCCCGCCATGAGGATCATGAGATTCATGAGGATCACGGGCATGAAGCGACAGACCATACGCACCGGACAGTCGAGCCGGTCGGGGCTGACGAGGCGCATGGCGGTCGCTGGGGCGTACGCGGCCGCGCTCGCCGCCGTGGCCGCCGGACTGGCCGCACCCGCGCAGGCGTACGACGGGACGGGCGCCGTCCCCGGGGCCGGACACCGTACGCCGCACTGGGCGGCGAAGGACAGCGGCACCCCCGACGTCCGCTTCCGCGGCCTGTCCGCCGTCAGTCGCGGCACCGCCTGGCTCGCCGGCACTCAGGGCACCGTACTGCGCACCACCGACGGAGGAACGAGCTGGCGAAACGTCTCTCCGCCGGGCGCGGCCGAGCTCCAGTTCCGGGACGTCGAGGCGTTCGACGCCCGCCGCGCAGTGGTCCTGGCCATCGGCGAGGGCGAGGCGTCCCGGGTCTACCGCACCGACGACGGCGGTCTGACCTGGACCGAGTCCTTCCGCAACACCGACGCCAGGGCCTTCTACGACTGCCTCACCTTCTTCGACAGCCGCCACGGCCTCGCGATGAGCGACCCGGTGGACGGGAAGTTCCGCATCCTCTCCACCAGCGACGGCGGACGCTCCTGGCAGGTGCTGCCCAGTGCCGGCATGCCCGCCGCCCTGGAGGGCGAGGCGGGCTTCGCGGCGAGCGGACAGTGCCTGGTCAGCTCGGGACCCCGGGACGTGTGGCTGGCCACGGGCGGCGGCGCACACGCGCGCGTGCTGCACTCCGCCGACCGCGGGCTCACCTGGAGCGCCGGCGACACCCCGGTACCGGCGGGCGACCCGGCCCGCGGCGTCTTCGCGCTCGCCTTCCGCGACCGCACGCACGGACTCGCGGTCGGCGGCGACTACCGCGCCGACCAGGCCTCACCTCAGGCGGGCGCGCTCACGGCGGACGGCGGCCGCACCTGGACGACGGCTGCCGGCTCCCCGCCCGCCTACCGCTCCGGCGTCGCCTGGCTCCCGTACAGCCGCACCGCGGCGCTCGCGGTCGGCCCGACCGGCACCGACCTCACGCTGGACGCGGGACGCACCTGGAAGACCGTCGACACGGGCTCGTACGACACCGTGGACTGCCCTCCCGACCTGGGCTGCTGGGCCGCCGGGGAGAAGGGGCGCGTGGCACGGCTCGAATCGTGAGGTATGGGTACCCGTTCACCGGCACACGCCCGAGAGGACAACACGAGCGAAGGAAGTGAACGGCCATGCCACGCGGTGCGAGCCCCAAGCGGGAACGTCAGTACGAGCACATCAAGGACAGTGCGCTGGACCGGGGCGAGAGCGAGCAGCGCGCCGAGGAGATCGCCGCGCGGACCGTCAACAAGGAACGCGCCCGGTCCGGCGAGTCCAAGACCGCCAGCCGTACGTCCACCGAGGACATGTCATCGAGCAAGCGCGGCGGGCAGCGCTCGCACCAGGGCGCCCAGGGCCCGACGTACGACCAGCTCTACGAGGAGGCCAAGAAGCGGAACGTGCACGGCCGCTCGGACATGAACAAGGAGCAGCTGAAGGACGCCCTCGGCGACAAGTGACCTGAGGCGGAGGGCCGGTGGGCGGGCCCGTACGCTCGTCGTCACCATGGAGACGAAGACGACGACCGTATCCGTTCCGGCGGCCTGGCCCACGACCGAGGAGGGGGCCCGCGCGGTCCAGGACGAGCTGCGCCCGCTGGTCGTCCTCGACGAGCCGGGCCCGCCGCCCGGCGCAGGGCATGTCACGGGCGTCGATGTCGCCTACGACGACGAGCGCGACCTCGTCGTGGCCGCCGCCGTCGTCCTGGACGCGGCGACCCACGAGGTCGTCGCCGAGGCCACGGCCGTAGGGCGGATCTCCTTCCCGTACGTGCCCGGCCTGCTCGCCTTCCGTGAGATCCCCGCCGTCATGGCCGCCCTGGAGGCCTTGGCCGTCCCGCCCGGCCTCGTCGTCTGCGACGGCTACGGACTCGCCCACCCGCGCCGCTTCGGCCTCGCCAGCCACCTCGGCGTCCTCACCGGTCTCCCCACGATCGGCGTCGCGAAGAACCCGTTCACCTTCACGTACGAGGAGCCGGGCGCCCGGCGTGGATCGGCGTCCCCGCTCCTCGCGGGCGCGGAGGAGGTGGGCCGCGCCCTGCGCACCCGGGACGCGGTCAAGCCGGTGTTCGTGTCGGTGGGCCACCGCACGACCCTCGACACGGCCTGCGCCCACACCCTGGCGCTCACCCCGCAGTACCGCCTCCCGGAGACGACCCGGCGGGCGGACGCCCTGTGCAGGCGAGCCCTGAAGGAAGCGACCGCCTGAAAGTGACCGCCTGAAGGAAGCGATCGCCTGAAAGAAGCGCTCGCCTGAGGGGACCGGGGCGCCGGGGGAACAGATGATCATCCGGGTATGTGATCTGAGTAGTTTTACGGATGCCGGCAGCCCCGGCCTGTCGGCAGGCTGTGTCCATGACCACGCACCGCGCCCCGAAGCCCGTCGCCAGCCCCACCCAGCCCGTCGAACGCGCCGTCACGGCCGCGCTGATCGTCGCCGTACTGGCGGGACTCGCCTGGATCGTCGGCATGATCTACACGGTCACGGGCTGGGCCCAGTAAGTCTGTCTGCCTGTCTGTCCCTGCCTGCCCCCGCCGGTCACCTGCTGGCCGCCACCCGGAACGTGATCCCCGCCTTGCGCAGACGTTCGATCAGCGCGTCGCCCATCGCCACGGCGGTGGTGACCTGCCCGGCCGTCTCCGGGAGGTCGTCGAAGGCCAGGGAGAGCGCCGACTCGGCGAACATCTTCGCCGTCTCGTCGTAGCCGGGGTCGCCGCCCGCGACCTCCGTGAACACCCGCTGCCCGCCGCCCTCACCCACGAACCGCACCGAGAACCAGCTCTTCGCGCGCCGCTCCGCGCTCGGCCCGTCGCCCGGTCGCAGCCGCCCGGACAGCCAGCGCCGCGCGGGCGGCAACTGGGCCGCCGCGAACACCGCACCGGCGGCGGCGACCCCGCCCACCGCGAAGGGCAGCCGCCGTACCGCCGCGTAATGGCGGTAACGGAAATCGGGTCCATACCGTTCCAGCGCCCGTGCCGAACGCACCACGACCTGCGGGTCGATGGTGGGCAGCGGCAGCGCCCAGGCGTCGACCTCCCTGGCGTACCGGGGCGGGCCCGCGGGGGCGGTCGCCCGGCGGCCCAGCAGCCGCGGCTCATGGCGCCGGCGGTCGCGGGCTGCGGCCAACATCTGCGGGCCCCGGGAGAACTGGTTGAGCGCCGAGGCGAAGGTGCCGCCCGAGAACGTCGCCTCGGTGCGCACGAACCCGTCGACGGTCAGCGGCACCCCCTCGGGCAACTGGGTGACCGTGAAGTACGCGCCCAGGTCGTGCGGGATCGAGTCGAAACCGCAGGCGTGCACCAGCCGGGCGCCGGTCTCCCGCGCGCGCGTGTCGTGCCGGACGTACATCAGGTCGACGAACTCGGGCTCACCGCTGAGATCGAGGTAGTCGGTGCCGGTGTCCGCGCAGGCGGCGACGAGTTCCTCGCCGTACGTCAGATAGGGGCCCACCGTCGTGGCCAGCACGCGCGTGTGCCCGGCGAGCGCCCGCAGCGCGGCCGGATCGGAGACGTCCGCCGTCAGCACCCCCACCTCGGCCGCCTTGCCGATGCCCCTGAGGCGCTCGCGCAGCCGCTCCAGCCTGTCCGCGTCGCGGCCGGCGACCGCCCAGCGCAGACCTTCGGGCGCGTGCGCGGCGAGGTAGTCGGCGGTGAGCGTGCCGACGAAGCCGGTGGCTCCGAACAGCACGATGTCGTACGGACGTTCCAGCCAGTTCGGCCTGCTCATGACACCCCTTGTCGTGCGTACCCGCTGGGCGTACCGCGTTGTACGTCCCGCGTCGTGCGTACCGCGCCGTTGTCGGTGGTCGAGGCTAGCGTGAGGAGAGTGGAGTCGCGCGGCCGGTCGTTGTCTCGAACCGGGTGGTTGGCCAAGCGCTTGCTTAATCAATGCCTGGTGAAACCTTGTGCGGAGTGGAACGCGTTCCTAGCATCGCTGGTGTCACGTGGGTTGTGTCAGGGGAATGGGGGCTCGATGTCGGTGGCGGGAACGGCGGGCAGCGGCCCGCTCACCGGAGTGCGCGTGGTCGAGCTGGCGGGCATCGGGCCCGGACCGTTCGCCGCCATGCTCCTCGCCGACCTGGGCGCCGACGTCGTCCGGGTGGACCGCCCCGGGGGCACCTCTCTCGCCGTCGACCCCGAGTACGACGTGAGCAACCGCAACAAACGGTCGGTGATCGTCGACCTGAAGGCAGCCGACGGTCCCTCCCGCGTCCTCGACCTGGCCGCCCGCGCCGACATCCTGGTCGAGGGCTACCGCCCCGGTGTCGCCGAGCGCCTCGGCGTCGGCCCCGAGACCTGCCACGCCCGCAACCCGAGGCTCGTCTACGGCCGGATGACGGGCTGGGGACAGGAGGGACCGCTCGCCCGTCGCGCCGGGCACGACATCACCTACCTCGCCCCGACCGGCACCCTCGGCCTGATCGGCAGCCCGGCCGAGCCGCCGCCCGCCCCGGCCAACCTCCTCGGCGACTACGCGGGCGGCTCCCTCTACCTCGTCGTCGGCGTCCTCGCCGCCCTCCACCACGCGCGCGCGACAGGCACCGGCCAGGTCGTGGACGCCGCGATCGTCGACGGCGCCGCGCACCTCGCCACGATGATCCACGGCATGCTCGCGGCGGGCGGCTGGCAGGACCGGCGCGGCGCCAACCTCCTCGACGGGGGCTGCCCGTACTACGGGACGTACGAGACCGCCGACGGCCGGTACATGGCGGTCGGCGCGCTGGAACCGCAGTTCTACGCGGAGTTCCTCGAGCTGCTCGGCCTCCCGGACCACGCCGCCGCCCGCAAGGACATCGCCCGCTGGGACGACCTGCGCGAGGCCGTCACCGCCCGCTTCAAGTCCCGTACGCGGGACGAGTGGGCGGCCGTCTTCGAGGGCTCCGACGCCTGCGTGGCGCCCGTCCTCTCGCTGCGCGAGGCCCCGCACCACCCGCACATGGCCGCCCGCGGCACCTTCACCGACCACGGCGGCATCACCCAGCCCGCCCCCGCGCCCCGCTTCTCCGTCACCCACACGTCGATCCACAGCGGCCCCGCCCAGCCCGGCGCCGACACGGCGGACGTGGCGCGCGACTGGGATGTGCCCCGACTCCTGCAAGATGGCGGCTGACCTCGGTCGGCACCCGCTCGCCCAACCTCCCCGAAAGGCCCACCAGTGAGCACCGAAGCGTATGTGTACGACGCGATCCGCACCCCGCGCGGGCGCGGCAAGGCGAGCGGAGCGCTGCACGGCACCAAGCCCGTCGATCTCGTCGTCGGCCTCATCCACGAGATCAAAAACCGCTTCCCGGACCTCGACCCGGCCGCGATCGACGACATCGTGCTGGGCGTCGTCGGACCGGTCGGCGACCAGGGTTCCGACATCGCGCGGGTCGCCGCGGTCGTCGCCGGACTGCCCGACACGGTGGCCGGCGTCCAGGAGAACCGCTTCTGTGCGTCGGGCCTGGAGGCCGTCAACATGGCCGCCGCCAAGGTGCGTTCCGGCTGGGAGGACCTCGTCCTCGCGGGCGGCGTGGAGTCGATGTCGCGGGTGCCGATGGCCTCGGACGGCGGCGCCTGGTTCAACGACCCGATGACCAACCTCGCCGTCAACTTCGTGCCGCAGGGCATCGGCGCCGACCTCATCGCCACCATCGAGGGCTTCTCGCGGCGCGATGTCGACGAGTACGCGGCGCTGTCCCAGGAGCGGGCGGCGACGGCGTGGAAGGCGGGCCGCTTCGAGCGGTCCCTCGTCCCGGTGAAGGACCGCAACGGCCTCGTCGTCCTCGACCACGACGAACACCCGCGCCCCGGCACCACCGCCGACTCCCTGGCCGGGCTGAAGCCGTCGTTCGCGGACATCGGCGACCTGGGCGGCTTCGACGCCGTGGCCCTCCAGACGTACCACTGGGTCGAGAAGATCGACCACGTCCACCACGCGGGCAACTCCTCCGGCATCGTGGACGGCGCGTCACTGGTCGCCATCGGGTCCAAGGAGGTCGGCGAGCGCTACGGGCTGCGTCCACGCGCGCGGATCGTCTCCGCCGCCGTGTCCGGCTCCGAGCCCACCATCATGCTCACCGGCCCGGCGCCCGCCACCCGCAAGGCGCTCGCCAAGGCGGGGCTGACCATCGACGACATCGACCTCGTCGAGATCAACGAGGCGTTCGCGGCCGTCGTCCTGAGCTTCGCCCGGGACATGGGCCTGTCTCTCGACAAGATCAACGTCAACGGCGGCGCCATCGCACTCGGCCACCCGCTGGGCGCCACCGGCGCGATGATCCTCGGCACCCTGATCGACGAACTGGAGCGCCAGGACAAGCGCTACGGCCTCGCCACACTGTGCGTGGGCGGCGGCATGGGCATCGCGACGATCGTCGAGCGGGTCTGAACTCCCGGCGGAACCGACCCGGCATCCAGAGCCTTCCGAGCTTCTGAGCTTCTACGGAGATCCCTGTCATGACACAGAGCACCACCATCCGCTGGGAACAGGACCGCACGGGTCTCGTCACCCTCGTTCTCGACGACCCGGACCAGTCCGCGAACACCATGAACCAGGCGTTCCGCGACTCCCTCGCCGTGGTCACCGACCGCCTGGAGGCCGAGAAGGAGACGATCCGGGGTGTCATCATCACCTCGGCCAAGAAGACGTTCTTCGCCGGCGGCGACCTGCGTGACCTCATCCGGGTCACCCCGGACACCGCCCAGGAACTCCTCGACGGCGGCCTCGCCATCAAGCGCGACCTGCGCCGTATCGAGACGCTGGGCAAGCCGGTGGTCGCGGCGCTGAACGGCGCGGCCCTGGGCGGCGGTTACGAGATCGCGCTGGCCTGCCACCACCGGGTCGCGCTGGACGCGCCGGGTTCGAAGATCGGCTGTCCCGAGGTCACCCTCGGTCTCCTCCCCGGAGGCGGCGGAGTCGTCCGTACGGTACGCATGCTGGGCATCGCCGACGCGCTGCTGAAGGTGCTGCTCCAGGGGACCCAGTACAGCCCGCAGCGGGCTCTGCAGAACGGTCTGGTCGACGAAGTGGCCGCGACTCAGGACGAGTTGATGGCGAAGGCCCGCGCCTTCATCGACGCCAACCCGGTATCCCAGCAGCCCTGGGACAAGCCCGGCTACCGCATCCCCGGCGGCACCCCGGCCAACCCCAGGTTCGCGGCGAACCTGCCCGCCTTCCCCGCCAACCTGCGCAAGCAGACGAACGGCGCGCCCTACCCGGCTCCGCGCAGCATCCTCGCGGCGGCCGTCGAGGGCGCCCAGGTCGACTTCGAGACCGCGCAGGTCATCGAGGCCCGCTACTTCGTGGAACTGGCCGCCGGACAGACCTCGAAGAACATGATCCAGGCGTTCTTCTTCGACCTCCAGGCCGTCAACTCCGGCGCCAACCGCCCCAAGGGCATCGAGCCGCGCCCGGTCCGCAGGGTGGCGGTCCTCGGTGCCGGGATGATGGGCGCGGGCATCGCCTACTCGTGCGCCAGGGCGGGCATCGAGGTCGTCCTCAAGGACGTGTCGGCCGAAGCGGCGGCCCGGGGCAAGAACTACTCCGAGAAGCTGTGCGCGAAAGCCGTCTCCCGGGGACGTTCCACGCAGGAGAAGGCGGACGAGCTGCTCGCGCGCATCACACCGACCGCGGATCCGCAGGACGTGGCCGGCTGCGACGCGGTCATCGAGGCGGTCTTCGAGGACCCGGCCCTGAAGCACAAGGTGTTCCAGGAGATCCAGCACCTCGTCGAACCGGACGCGCTGCTGTGCTCCAACACCTCCACGCTGCCCATCACCGCCCTCGCCGAAGGCGTCGAACGCCAGGCCGACTTCGTCGGACTGCACTTCTTCTCGCCGGTCGACAAGATGCCGCTCGTCGAGATCATCAAGGGTGAGCGGACGGGGCAGGAGGCGCTCGCGCGGGCGTTCGACCTGGTCCGCCAGATCAGGAAGACCCCGATCGTCGTCAACGACTCGCGCGGCTTCTTCACCTCACGGGTCATCGGGCACTTCATCAACGAGGGTGTGGCGATGGTCGGCGAGGGCATCGAGCCCGCGTCGGTCGAACAGGCGGCGGCGCAGGCCGGTTACCCGGCGAAGGTCCTGTCCCTCATGGACGAACTGACGCTGACGCTGCCGCGCAGGATCCGCGCGGAGTCCAAGCGGGCGGTGGAGGAGGCCGGCGGTACGTGGGTGACGCACCCCGCGGAGGCGGTGATCGACCGCATGGTGGACGAGTTCGGCCGTACCGGGCGCAGCGGCGGCGGAGGGTTCTACGAGTACGGGCAGGACGGCAGGCGGACGCGCCTGTGGCCCGGGCTGCGGGAGCACTTCGGGCGCGAGGGCGCGGCGAGTGAGGAGGGGGCGGAGGGCGCGGAGGGCGTGCGCATCCCCTTCAAGGACATGCAGGAACGCATGCTGTTCTCCGAGGCGCTGGACACGGTGAGGCTGCTGGAGGAGGGCGTGCTGACGTCGGTCGCCGACGCCAACATCGGTTCGATCTTCGGGATCGGGTTCCCCGGGTGGACCGGGGGAGTCCTGCAGTACATCAACGGCTACGAGGGCGGCCTGCCCGGGTTCGTCGCCCGGTCGCGTGAGCTGGCGCAGCGGTACGGGGAGCGGTTCGCTCCGCCGGCGTTGCTGGTGGAGAAGGCGGCGAAGGGAGAGGGGTTCGTGGACGGCTAGGGTTTTGTCGCCCCCGGGTCTGGGGGGTGCCGCCCCAGACCCCCGCTACGGCCCTGAACGGGCCTCGTCCTCAAACTCCCCCAGAGGGGGGACCCCCAGACGGGCTGAAGATGCCGGCCGGCGCTTGAGGGCGCCGTACCGGCATTTCTCAGCCACCTCAGCCACCTCAGCCCCTGCAGCCTCCCAGTTACCCTCTTCTGTACGGGAGTTGACCGAGGTACCGTCCGGCGCATGCCGATACGCACGCGCTCCACGACCTTGCGAACGCTCGCGACGGCGGCCACCGCCGCCCTCACCGCCGCCCTGCTCACCCCGGCCGTCGCCCACAGCGCCCCACGGGAGAGCAGACCCGTCTACTCCTACGGCAACGCGATCCGCGAGGCCGTCTGGGTGGACATCGGATTCGACGGCGACAGCGACGGAAAGACCGACCGCGTCGCCGTCGACATCGTCCGGCCACGCGAACTCGCCGCGCAGAGCCGCAAAGTACCCGTGATCATGGACGCCAGCCCCTACTACTCCTGCTGCGGACGCGGCAACGAGAGCCAGAAGAAGACGTACGACGCACACGGCAACGTTGTCCAGATGCCGCTGTTCTACGACAACTACTTTGTGCCGCGCGGCTACGCCTTCGTGGGTGTCGACCTGGCCGGCACCAACCGCTCGGACGGCTGCGTCGACGTCGGCGGACGCTCCGACATCCAGTCCGCGAAGGCCGTGGTCGACTGGCTCAACGGCCGTGCCAAGGGCTACACGAGCCGCACCGGCACCGACCGGGCCAAGGCGACCTGGACCAACGGCAGGACCGGCATGATCGGCAAGAGCTACGACGGCACGATCGCCAACGGAGTCGCCGCCACCGGCGTCAAGGGCCTGAAGACGATCGTCCCGATCAGCGCCATCTCCTCCTGGTACGACTACTACGACGCCAAAGGCGCCCCCCTCTACGCCTCCGGCCCCGAAGGGCTGTCCGACTACGTCGAGAGCCCGGCCGCCCGCACCAAGTGCGCCGCCGTACAGCAGAAGATCGTGGACGGATCCCCTCTCAGTGGTGACTGGACGCCCTTCTGGACCGAGCGCGACTACGTGAAGGACGTCCGGAAGGTCAGGGCCAGCGTCTTCGTCATCCACGGTCAGCAGGACCTCAACGTCCGCCCCAAGCACTTCGGCCAGTGGTGGGACGCCCTCGCCAAGCAGGGCGTCGAGCGCAAGATCTGGCTCTCCCAGACCGGCCACGTCGACCCCTTCGACTTCCGCCGCGCCACCTGGGTCGACACCCTGCACCGCTGGTTCGACCACGAACTCCTCGGCTACGACAACGGCATCGACGACGAGCCCATGGCCGACATCGAACGCCACCCCGACCAGTGGGTCACCTCGGCCGTCTGGCCGCCCCGCGCCACGCCCCGGGTGAACCTGCGCCCCGGCACCGGCGCACAGCCCGGCGTCGGCACCCTGGGCCTGCGGAAGCAGTCCGGCACAGCGACGTTCACCGACGACCCGAGCCTGAGCGAGACCGACTGGTCCGCCAAGATCGACAGCCCGACGCCCGGCAAGGCCGGCTTCGTCACCAAGCCCCTCAGCAAGGCGCTGCGCGTTTCCGGCTCGTCCACAGTGACCGTGACGGCCACCCCGAGCACCTCGACGGCCCACCTGTCCGCCGTCCTGGTCGACCTCGGCCCCGACACCATCCGGGACTACGCGGACGGCGCCGAGGGCATCACCACGCTCACCGACCGCACCTGCTGGGGCCAGAGCACCACCGGCGACAGCTCCTGCTTCAGCTCGACGCGGGCGAAGACGACAGCCGTCGACTACACGATCTTCAGCCGGGGCTGGGCCGACCTGGGCAACTACGCCTCGGCCACCGAGGGCGTCCCGCTCACCCCGGGCAAGCGCTACACGATCACCCTCGACCTGCACGCGAGCGACCACGTGATCCCGGCGGGCCACCGCCTCGCCCTCATCGTCGCGGGCACGGACAAGGACCTCATCGACCCTCCGTCGACCACCCCGACCCTGACGCTCGACCTGGCCCGTACGACGGCCAGCGTCCCGTTCGTCGGCGGCGCGGGCGCCTTCGCGCGGGCCACGGCAGGCACCGTCGCGGCCACCCCGGCCCCCTCCCTCCTCCACGGCGTCCGCGACCCGCGCGCCGGCCACCGCATCCCGGGAGCCGTATGAAACCGCGCCTGACCGCGCTGATCGCCGCCGCCCTCGCCGCACCCCTGCTGGCAGCCCCCGCCCACGCGGCCGAGGCCGGGCCGACGCCCCCACGCACCGGATTCGAGCAGACGAACGGTGCCCGCTGGACCAGCCAGCCCGAGGAACAGGACTTCCTCGGCGCCGTCGACCGGGCCAGCGCCCGTGTGACGCTCACCCGCATCGGCACCACCGAGCAGAACCGCCCCCTGCACCTCGTACGCGTCGGTGAGCGACCCACCACCCGCACCGTGCTGCTCATCTGCAGCCAGCACGGCGACGAGCCGTCCGGCCGCGAGGCCTGTCTCACGACGATCCGCGACCTGGCGTACGCGAAGGACGCGCGGACGAAGGCGTTCCTGTCGCGCACCACCCTGCTCGTCGTCCCCACCGCCAACCCCGACGGCCGGGCCGCCGACACCAGGGGCAACAGCGACGGCGTCGACGTCAACCGCGATCATCTGGCCCTGCGGACGGCGGAGGCACGGGCGATGGCGGCGGTCATCCGCGACCACAAGCCCGACGTGGTCTACGACCTGCACGAGTACGGGGCCACACCCCTGTACTACGACAAGGACCTGTTCGACCTCTGGCCGCGCAACCTCAACACCGACGCGGCCGTGCACACCGAGGCGCAGACCCTGTCCCAGACGTACGTACGGCCGGCCGCCCGGAGCGCCGGGTTCACGACCGGCACGTACGGCATCTGGACCGACCCCGTCACCGGTGACCCGATCCGCCAGGTCGCCGGGGACGGACAGGAACGCATCCTGCGGAACATGTCCGGCGTGAAGCACGCGGTCGGGCTGCTGATCGAGAGCCGGGTCGAGCCGCTGACGGAGGGGATCCCGGAGCCGGACAACAACCGGCGCCGGGTGAACTCCCAACTCGCCTCCCTGAAAGGGCTGTTCAGCTTCGCCGGGGAGCGCGGCAGACAGGTCCACGCGGCCACCGGGGCCGCCCGGCTGGCCGGCTACCGGGACACCGGGCCGGTCTACCTCGGCGGCGCGGACAACGACCCGGCCGAACCCGCCGAGGTGATCGAGAACCCGCCGTGCGGCTATCGGCTCACGGCGGACCAGTACACGGACGTCGCCGACGAACTGGCCCTGCACGGAGTACGCGTACGACCGGACCACGAGGGAACCGGGGCCTACGTCCCGTTGCGCCAGTCGCTACGCGCCCTCGTACCGCTACTGCTGGACGAGCGGGCGCCGTACCACCTGACGGCAGGGGAGGCAGTCACGGCCTGCTGAACGGGCGAGGCGGGCGGGGCGGGCGGGGCGAATCGGCCCCGCCCGCGCCTCAGTTGGGCGGTAGCCCCGTCAGGGGCGCGGGGAACCGCGCGACCAGCCTCCACCGACCCGCAGCAAACGAACTGCCGGACCAACACACCGCCTAGCTCCCGGCAAGCCCCGCCGCGTCCGCCGCGCACCCCCACGCGACCGTGACACCCGCACCCCCGTGCCCATAGCTGTGCACCAACACCCGCCCGTAAGCGCGCACTTCACGCTCCAGCCGCACCGCCTCACGAGTGGGCCGCAGCCCGACCCGATGCCCGAGCACCCGCGCCCCGGCGATCTCCGGCCGTACCTCCGCGCACCGCCGGACGATCTCCTGCGCCACCGCCGGATCGGGCACGAGCGACCACTCGTCCTCGTCGGCCGTGCCGCCCAGGATCAGGCCGCCCGGCTGCGGAAAGAAGTACGTGGTCTTCGCGTCGGTGTGCCCGACCGCCGTGAACCACGTCGTGATCCCCGGGTTCTCCACGACGACCAGCTGCCCGCGCACGGGACGTACCGCAGGATCGGGCACGAGATCGCGCGCACCGAGCCCCGTGCAGTTGACGACGACATCCACCGCGTCGGACGCGAAGGCTTCGGCGAGATCCTTGACGGACCGTTCCTCCACCACACCACCCGCCGTGAGGAACCGTTCCCGCAGCCACCCCAGATGCACCGGCATGTCGATCAACGGCAGCCGTGCCCGAAGTCCCTCAGCCGTCTCCCGCAGCTCCGGTACCCGCGCCGCCCACGATCCCAGCTCGTCCAGGCGCGTCCCGGTCTGTACACCCTCGACAAGGCGTACGCCCGTCTTCCCGGGCCGCTCGGCCAACTCCTCGTAGACGGACAGCGACGCGAGCGCCCATTCCCCGGCGCACGCCTCCGGCTCGATCCGGTACGGCCACCACAGCGCGCCCGCAACCGCCGAGGTGGTCCGCTCGGCGGGCTCCCGCGCCCACACCCGGACCCGGCGGCCACGCTCGGCCAGCACCACCGCTGTCGTCAGGCCGATGATCCCGCCGCCGACCACGATCACTTCACCACTCGAACGCGTCTTCACCGGGGGACCGTAGCGGAATATGTCATGCCGTGCTCAGATCGGTCCCAGTCTGGGGATACTCACAGCATGTCTGCCGAGTACGCCACCTTCGGCCTGGCACCGGCGATGCGTGCCGGTGGAGTCCTCGCCAACGGTGACTACCAAGTCCACCGGGACTTCCTCGACTTCATCGTCGACGGGCGCCCCCTCCTCTACCAGCTGTCCGACCTCGACGCGGTCTCGCCGCTCGCCTCCGACGTGCCGCCAGCGATCTTCACCGCCCAGGTCCGCGGCCTGCTCCTGGAGGCGGACGCACCCCTGGAGGGCGGCCGGTACATCATCTACGGCTGTCCCGAGTGCGCCGACCTGGCGTGCGGCGCCGTCACGGCGGCCATCGAGAGGGACGGCGACGACTACGTGTGGCGCGACTTCGCCTGGCAGACGGACACCCACGCCGACCTGGAGCTCAACGGCTACCACGGTATCGGGCCCTTCCGCTTCCCCGGCGCCGAGTACCGGGACGCGCTCACCTCCCTGCTCGACACGGCGGAGGCCGCCGAGGCAGGGGGCTCCGCCGAGTCCGGTGCGGCCCGCCGCCGGGTCCTGCTGATCGGCGCCCGGGTCGCCGTCCTCGCCAAGCTCGCCGCCGCGCTGCGCACCATCGGCATCGGCGCGGACATCACCCGGGACGCCACGGACGTCCCGGCCGAGGAACTGCGGGGCTACGGCGCGGTCGCCTTCGGCCGGGCGATCGAGGAGACGGAACGTGCCGCCGTACGCCACTCCTTCGATCGCGCGGGCGTGGACGTGGCGTACGTCGACGGTCTCGCCCCGATCGTCCCGCTCCTCGTCGCCCAGATCGAACACGCTCTGGACCGCAGCCCGTTGGAACGGCGCCGGCTCACCCGCCTGGTCGCCGCCGACGGCGAGGCGGGCATAGAGGTCACCTCGACCTGTCGCGTCCACCTCACCGCGTACCGCCTGGACCGGCTGTACCGTGCCCACACCCTCGAGGTCTTCGACGGCATCCTCGAACCTGGTCGGCACCGCATCCCCCTGGACGCGAAGGCGGTCAAAGGGGAGTCGTTCATCGTGGCGCGTACGACGGGAACCGTGCTGGTGGAGCCGATGGCCCGGTGAAATCCGGGACGCGAGGCCCCGCCGCCGGGAGTTAGGATCGGCCTCCTGATGACTGCCACTCTCGTCGCCAAGAACCTCGCCGCCGGCCACGGCGACCGCTCCCTCTTCTCCGGGCTCGACCTCGTCGTCGCGCCCGGAGACGTGATCGGGCTCGTCGGTGCCAACGGCGCGGGCAAGTCCACGCTGCTCAGGATGCTCGCCGGGCTGCTCCCGCCCGAGGAAGGCGAACTGCGCCTCTCCCCGCCCACCGCGAGCGTCGGCCATCTCCCGCAGGAGCCGGAACGCCGGGAGGGCGAGACCGTCCGCGAGTTCCTCGCGCGCCGTACGGGCGTGGCCGAGGCCCAGCGGGTGATGGACGAGGCGACCCAGGCACTGGTGGACGGCACCCCGGGCGCGGACGACGCGTACTCGGTGAGCCTGGAACGCTGGCTCGACCTCGGCGGCGCCGACCTGGACGAACGGGCGGAGGAGGTGGCCGGCTCCCTCGCCCTGACCGTGGACCTGGACCAGCCGATGACGTCCCTCTCGGGCGGCCAGGCGGCCAGGGCGGGCCTCGCCTCCCTGCTCCTGTCCCGCTACGACGTCTTCCTCCTCGACGAGCCGACGAACGACCTGGACCTCGACGGCCTCGAACGCCTGGAGCGCTTCGTCAAGGGCCTGCGCGCCGGCACCCTCGTCGTCAGCCACGACCGCGAGTTCCTCACCCGCACGGTCACCAAGGTCCTCGAACTCGACCTCGCCCAGCAGCAGATCAGGCTGTACGGCGGCGGCTACGAGGCCTATCTCGAAGAGCGGGACGTCGCCCGCAGGCACGCCCGCGACGACTTCGAGGAGTACGCCGACAAACGCTCCGCGCTCCAGGACCGGGCCCAGATGCAGCGCGGCTGGATGGACAAGGGCGTCAAGAACGCCCGGCGCAAGGCGAACAACGACAACGACAAGATCGGCCGCAAGTTCCGCAGCGAGGCCAGCGAGAAGCAGGCCGCGAAGGCCCGCCAGACCCAGCGCATGATCGAACGCCTGGACGTGGTCGAGGAGCCCCGCAAGGAGTGGGAACTGCGCATGGAGATCGCGGCGGCACCGCGCTCCGGCTCGGTGGTCGCGACCCTGCGGGACGCGGAGGTGCGCCGCGCGGGCTTCACGCTCGGGCCGGTGAGCGTCCAGATCGACTGGGCGGACCGTATCGCGGTCACCGGCGCGAACGGCGCCGGAAAGTCGACGCTCCTGGGCGCGCTGCTCGGCCGTGTCCCGCTGGACGCGGGCCACGCCATGCTCGGCTCGGGGGTCGTGGTCGGGGAGGTGGACCAGGCCCGCAAGCTGTTCCACGGGCCCGAGGTGCTGCTGGACGCGTTCTGCGAGGCGGTTCCCGACATGGAACCGGCGGACGTCCGCACGCTCCTGGCCAAGTTCGGCCTGAAGGCGGAGCACGTCCTACGTCCGGCGGCGACCCTGTCCCCGGGCGAGCGCACCCGCTCGGCGCTGGCGCTGCTCCAGGGCAGGGGCGTCAACCTGCTGGTCCTGGACGAGCCCACCAACCACCTCGACCTCCCGGCCATCGAGCAACTGGAACAGGCCCTCGACTCCTACGAGGGCACGCTGCTCCTGGTGACCCACGACCGCAGAATGCTGGACGCGGTACAGGTGACACGCCGCTTCGAGGTAGCGGCCGGCAAGCTGACAGAGCTGGCGTAGAGGCTGCGCCGGCTTGGCTGTGGGTGCGGGCCGGTGGGGGCTGGTCGCGCAGTTCCCCGGGCCGCTGACGGGGCCCGCCCCGCTGCGGGCAGTCGTGCCGCTGGGGCGGCTCCCGTCCCACCGAGGCGGCACCCCGGCAACGCCGGGCTGCGCGACCCACCCGCCGTCAGCGTCAGCCCAGGGTGCCCTCATGACAAGGGCACCCGGCATCAGTACTCACCTTCGCTTGGGATCCGCCAGGCCCGCCCTCCGCAGCGCATCCGCCATCGCACTGTTCCCCGGCGCGGGCGCCGCCTGCCGAGACCCCCCGCCGGACCGCCCACCCCCCTGCCCTTGCCCCTGCTGCCGAGGCTGAGGCGGCCGCCCCGCACGCTGAGGCCGCCCCCCGCCCCCCTGCTGCTGCCCCTCACCGGAGGCCACCGCCTCGTCGTCCAGCCGCAGCGTCAGCGAAATCCGCTTCCGGGGAATGTCGACGTCGAGCACCTTCACCTTGACGATGTCGCCGGACTTCACCACGTCATGCGGGTCCTTGACGAACGTCTTCGACATCGCGGACACATGCACCAGCCCGTCCTGGTGGACGCCGACATCCACGAACGCCCCGAACGCCGCCACGTTCGTGACCACACCCTCCAGCACCATCCCGGAGGACAGGTCGCCGATCTTCTCGACGCCGTCCTTGAACGTGGCCGTCTTGAAGGCGGGCCGCGGGTCGCGCCCCGGCTTCTCCAGTTCGCGCAGAATGTCGGTGACCGTCGGCAGACCGAACTTCTCGTCGACGAAGTCATCGGGCCGCAGCGACCGCAGCACCGCCGTGTTCCCGACCAGCGACGCCACCGCGCCGCCCGCCGACTTCACCATCCGCCGCACCACCGGATACGCCTCCGGGTGCACACTGGACGCGTCCAGCGGATCGTCCCCGCCCCGGATCCGCAGGAACCCCGCACACTGCTCGTACGCCTTGGGCCCGAGCCGCGCGACACTCTTCAGCTGAGACCGTGAGGTGAATGGACCGTTCGCGTCGCGGTGCGCCACGATGTTCTCCGCGAGCCCGGAGGAGATGCCGGAAACCCGCGAGAGCAGAGGCGTGGACGCGGTGTTGACGTCCACACCGACACCGTTCACACAGTCCTCCACCACCGCGTCCAGCGACCGCGACAGCTTCACCTCGGACAGATCGTGCTGGTACTGCCCGACCCCGATCGACTTCGGATCGATCTTCACCAGCTCGGCCAGCGGGTCCTGCAGCCGCCGGGCGATCGACACCGCGCCGCGCAGCGACACGTCCATGCCCGGCAGCTCCTGCGAGGCGAACGCCGACGCCGAGTACACCGACGCGCCCGCCTCGGACACCATCACCTTCGTGAGGTTCAACTCCGGGTGCTTTTCGATGAGTTCACCGGCCAGTTTGTCCGTCTCGCGGGACGCCGTACCGTTGCCGATGGCGATCAGGTCGACCGAGTGCTCCTTGGCGAGCCGGGCCAGTTTCGCCACCGCCTCGTCCCACTTGTTCGCCGGTACGTGCGGATGGATCACGTCGGTGGCGACGGCCTTGCCCGTCGCGTCCACGACGGCCACCTTCACGCCCGTACGGAACCCGGGGTCCAGCCCCAGCGTCGCGCGCGTGCCGGCCGGGGCGGCGAGCAGCAGGTCGCGCAGGTTCGCCGCGAACACGTTGACCGCCTCGTCCTCCGCGACCGTACGCAGCCGCAGCCGCACGTCGATGCCGAGGTGCACCAGGATCCGGGTCCGCCAGGCCCAACGCACCGTGTCCTTCAGCCACTTGTCGCCGGGACGGCCGCGGTCGGCGATGCCGAAACGGTGGGCGATGATCCCCTCGTACGAGGAAGGGCCCTCCGTCGGCTCCTCAGGCTCCAGGACCAGGTCGAGGACGTCCTCCTTCTCGCCGCGCAGCATCGCGAGGATGCGGTGCGAGGGCAGGGCGGTGAAGGGCTCGGCGAAGTCGAAGTAGTCGGCGAACTTGGCGCCCGCCTCCTCCTTGCCCTCCTTCACCTTCGCGGCCAGCCGCCCGCGCACCCACATGCGCTCGCGCACCTCGCCGATCAGGTCGGCGTCCTCCGAGAACCGCTCGGTGAGGATCGCGCGGGCGCCGTCCAGCGCGGCCTGCGGATCGGCGACGCCCTTGTCGGCGTCGACGAAGGCCGCCGCCGCGGCGAGCGGGTCGACGGACGGGTCCCCGAGCAGCCCCTCGGCCAGCGGAGCGAGGCCGGCCTCGCGCGCGATCTGGGCCTTCGTCCGCCGCTTCGGCTTGAACGGCAGGTAGATGTCCTCCAGGCGCGCCTTCGTCTCGGCCCCGCGCAGTTGCGCCTCGACCTCGGGCGTCAGCTTGCCCTGTTCGCGCACCGATTCGAGGATCGCGGCCCGCCGCTCCTCCAGCTCCCGCAGATAGCGCAGCCGCTCCTCCAACGTGCGCAGCTGCGCATCGTCGAGCATCTCGGTCGCTTCCTTGCGGTAGCGGGCGATGAAGGGCACTGTCGAGCCCCCGTCGAGCAACTCGACGGCGGCCCTCACCTGCCGCTCCCGTACGCCGAGCTCCTCGGCGATCCTGCCTTCGATGGACCCTACTTCGATGGACCCGGGTGTCGTCACGATCCCGTACCGCCTTCTCCACTGAGGTTGCGCGGCAATTGTGGCAGGTGGCACCGACAATCGGGGTCCAGGGCGCCACACGGCCCGAAAGGGTGCGACGTTTCTAGATAGGTGACACCTGATCGCGGTGGTTGACACCAGCGGCTGGGGCTAGGGCCTGTGTGAGGTCGTGATCACCCGGTCGTCGGTATGAGGTCGTTGATCCAGATCATGGAGGCCCTGAGGTGAAGGCCGGCGTCGTAGCTCTCG
>NZ_LGDW01000493.1 GCF_001280005.1 Streptomyces sp. NRRL WC-3618
AGGCGGCCAACTGCCGGACCCATACGGCGGAGGTGGTCCGAGCCCTCCGCCGCAGGGCATACCACCGTACCCACCCCCCGCACCCGGGGCCCACCGGTTTGGCGCGCTGCCCGTGTCCGCCGCCGCGGTCGCGACGGGGGTGCCCTGATTCGTGGCCGGGCGGGCGGCGGGCAGTGGCCCACCGGTCGTCGCCGGGCGGGGGACCGGGGTGGGACGGGCCGGAGTTGGCTCCGGGGGTGCGGGCGTTGCGGCTTGCGGTGCCGGACGCGGGGCCTGGGGCTTGGCGAAGCGGATGACACGTACGCCCTGGTCGGCGGCCAGGGTACGCAGTGCTCGGCCGCCGTCGAGCGGAGTGGCGTGCACGTGCAGGGCGGCGCGTTCGCGCAGGGCCGGGGTGAGCGTTTCGAGGAGGCGGGACAGGACCGGCCACAGCGAGGAGTCGAGGCGCTCGCCGGGACGGCCGATCTCGATGACCGGGCCGTCGCCGCTCACCGGATGCACACTGTTCGGCGGCGGGGCACCGTCACGGGAGCCCACCCACAGCCCCGCCCTGGTCGCCGCCGCCTGCCACCGGTCGGAGAGCGGGACCACGCCGTCCTCGGCGCCGCCTATCTCCTCCAGCGGCGGAGCCCAGTGCAGCAGACCGGGCGGCGGAGGATTGTCGGCGTCCCCGGCGGGCGGGCACACCACGGCGTCCACGAACGGCATCCACACCGGCGCCCCGTCCGCGCCGACCAGCACGGACCGGACACCGTACGACCCCAGTGGGCGCCCGGCGGCGAACAGCGGCAGCCCCGTGGTCACCTCGACCTCGGCCTTCAGCATCCACGCCACCGACTGCCCGAGCCGCAGCACATCGCGCCGCCCGCCCGGGGCGAGCCGGACCCGGGACCGTACCTCGGCCGGCAGGGTGATGAGGAGTTCGGCGACCTCGGACGCCGCGACGTCCTCGCCCCACGGCACACCGACGACCACGGCGGGACGCTTGTGGTCGACCGGTATCGCGTGGAACACGTCCCCGGGTCTGGACGCGGTCGCCTCGGCCGGCCGGATCAGCAGGCCCGCCGGAATCTGGTCCACCACACAGCCGTCCGCCATCCGCGCGGGCGCCCGATGGACCCCCGTCTGCCAGTCGGGGGCCGGGGTGCGCGGACCGAGCAGCTCCGGCGGCTCCCCGGGCGCGAACCGCCACCAGCCGCCGTCACCGGGAGGTACGAACACCGAGCCGCCCGGCACCACCAGGACGTGCCCGTCGGGAGCCTCGACCACCAGTTCCCAGGCGTCCGCGATACGACGGGCCAGGGCGGGCCGCTCCGGGCGGTCGTCCCCGGCACCGGACATGACCAGGCGTACGGACCGGGTGCCCTCCGCGTGCAGGGTGTCGAGCAACTCGCTCAGCCGCGGCCACAGCGCCCCCGCCGCGGTGGCGACGATCGTGACGGTGCCGCTCCCCGGGTGCAGCGTGCGGGCCAGGTCGGCGACATCGGCGGGGTCCAGGGTCTCGTCCGAGGCCGGGCGCAGGAGGAACAGGCCGTCGTGGTCCTCGAGCAGGACCCGATCGGCCGACTCGCCGGGCACCTCGACGGGGGGTGCCACCCGTCCCGTGTCCGCCGCCGGCCGGCCACCACGGCGCCGGCCGAGGGCGCCGCCCCAGCGACTCACGCCCGGCTCCCGTCGACCGGGGCCGTCGCGGCATGCCCCCGCGTGACGGTGGGCGGTTCGTGCTGAGAGGGCACGGTGCGAACTCTTCTCTGTTTACGTGTACGGGTGTTCTGGGGTCTGGTCACGAGGTCAGGTGCCGTCGCTGTTCGGTGGCTCGTCCGGACGCCCGACGAGGAAGCCGTCACTGTCAAGGACGAGGAGAACGGGTGGTGCGCTCCCGCTGGGCTCGGGGGAGTTGGCGGGATCGCCGAGGTACGTCACCTCTCCCGCCGAATCCACCACGGCCACCCTTACACCGAACAGGTGAACGGCCATCGCCAGGAGCGCGGACATCCGCGCCTCCGCGTCCGCGTAGGCGGGGTCGCCGAGCAGCACGTGGAGGCGCTGAGCCGGCGTCAGATCGGTGAGGGGCAGGTCACCGCCGAGCAGGATCGCCTGGGTGCGCTGGGAGTTGTCGAGCGGCACACCGAGTTCCGCCAGCCGTGGCATGGAAAGGCTTCGGTCCCCGGGCGGCGACGGCACCAGTACGGCGGACACCTCGCCGTCGCCGACACCACGGACCAGCCGCTTCCGCAGCGCGTCCGCCGAGTCGATCTCCGCGTCCGCGAGCCCGGCGGGCGCCGAGTGGCGCAGCGCGGCCAACAGGGTGCCGGCGTCGTCCGCAGGCGCCGCGTGCAGGGTGAACGCGGTGCCGTCGAGTACGGCGGCGTGGGTCCCGGTACGCCGGAAACCACGGGCGTCCGGCACGTCCTGGGCGGAGGCGGCAGGCGGCACGGAGGAGCCGACGGGGGGCACGGAGGAGCCGGCCGGCGGCGTGGGCGTCGTAGAAGAGCCGGCCGATGGTACGGGCACCGTGGCGAGAAGTTCCGCGCGCTGAGCGTCGGTCAGACTCTCCGGGAGCGGATCCCCGAGGTCGTCGACGTACTTCGGCATGGTGCGCCCGTCGTCGAACGTGGCCGGGGAACGCCGCCCCGGAGGCGGTGCCGCCCGCACGTCCGCCGTGGCGGTGAGGGGCGCGGGATGCAGGACGGTCGCTGCGGCCTCGGCCTCGCGCTGCCGCAGCGGGGCCACCTGCTGCTGGATCAGCGTGTCGATGGCCGGCCGACGGGCCTGCACGGCGGTCTCCGCCGCGTCCGCCGCCGCCTGCTCCACCTCGGCGTCGGGCACCAGCCGTCCGGCTGTCACCAGCGCGGCGAAGTCCCTGGCGTTGCCGTGGCCGATACCGATGTTGTGATGGGTGCGGTCGGTCAGAACCGTGTTGACGTCCTGTGCGGTCCTGAAGTTCGCTCCCGCGCCGGTGCGCAGCCGCTCCTGGTGGATGAGCGCCGAATTACGGACCTGGTAGGCGCCGGTCTGCTGGTTCGGGGTGCCGTAGCGCCCGGCGAACGCCCAGTAGCTGTTCCACGGGAGCGTGAACTCGACCACGACCTCGCTGTCCGACGCCGAGTTGGCGTTGCTGAACACGCTGGTGTGGGACAGGGAGGTGGTGAAGAACTTCCGGTACTCGTTGCTGCGGTTGTACTCCATCGCCGCGTCGATACCGGCTGCGGGGGTCCTGGCGCCCAGGATCCGCGCGGCCTCGTCCGCCGACATCTTCCGGTACAGCTTCGCCGGTTCACTGCCGGTACGCGGGATCACCGTCGGCCGGGCCGCCTGCTCGTCCCGGATCCGCACCAGCTCGTCGTGGAAGACGCGCATGCGCCCGACGAGCGAGTCGTGCATCGCGAGTTTGCCGGTCAGTACGGTCTGGCCGTCCGCGAACACGTAGTAGCCGCTGTTGAAGTCCGCGGCGGCGTCGTCCGACTCGAAGAAGTTCGTGTACGCGCGGAAGTAGTCCTCCATCACATCGGCGGTGATCCGCCTCGCCGGACCCGACGGCGCCCCGTGCACCCCGTGCACCGAATCCGCGTCCGCATCGGACGCCAGAGAGCTCGCGTCGTCAGCGGCGGACGCGTCCTCTTCGTCGACTCCCTCGATGCCGGCCATGAAGTCGCGGAAGTTCTCGTAGACCCTGTTGTCGGCGCCCGTGGCGGCCACCGGGTTGGCCGGTGCGGTGTGCACGGCCTGGGGATCGGACCCGTACAGCCGCTCCAACAGCGCAGCCAGGAGCGGTTCATGGGCCGTCACCCAGGCGTCGCCGTTGTTACGCGGAAGGCCCGTGTTCGTGTCCGTGCCGTGGTTGGTCCCCAGGTACGCGTTGGTGAGCTGGGCGAAGAACTCGTACTCGTTGGTCGCGGAGTAGTTGTCGACCGCACGCCCCTGCCGGAGCTGACTCACACCGTCCGGCCACAGCACGGGCGGCCCCGGCTCCCTGCCCTCCTCCACGGCTTTGCGCCACTTGCTCTCCTGCTCCCTCTTCGCGGTGTAGACCCGCTTGATGAGGTCGCGGTCGGAGTTCGTCAGCGCGGCCAGGTGCAGCAAGTGCGCGATCTCGTGGGTGGCTGTCGAGTAGCCCTCCGCCTGGTGCGGGGAGGGTCCCACGGTGGTCGTCTCACCCAGCAGGTTCTCCTCCGGCACCGCCGCCGTCAGCCCGCTCATCGCCCCGCGCAGCTCGTCGAAACCGCGTCCGGACTCCGAGTCCACCCGACTGTGCAGATGCGCGAACGAACTCACCCGCGTCAACGGCACGTCCTGCGGCAGTACGACCACCACCGCCCCCGACTCCAGCAGCCGTGCGGTGGCCTCCGGGTCCCGCAGCATCCGTGCCGTCTGCGCGTACGTCTCGTGGCGCGCCGACACCGGCCGCAGCACCTCACCCGGCACCACCACCAGCAACCGCGCCGCCACCCGGGCGAACTCCGACACCGGCAACTTACGCACGGCTTCCACGAAGGGGGCATGCGTGGCCAGCCAGCGCCGGGACGCCGGACTCAGCAACTCCAGCGTCCGGGTCAGCTCTTCCGCGGGCATCGCCAGTAGACCCGCCACCAGCGCCTCCGACCCCGGCGGCCGGACCGCTTCCACCACGGACACCGAATCCGGGTCCAGAGCCACGCTCAGGGCCATCAGATCCGACCAGTCGTCGGATGCCGGCTCATTCGGCGCACCCAGGGACCTCGCCGGCTCCGCCTGCCCGGACACGGGTCCGGGGGGCGCGCCATGCGGTCCCGTACCGTCGGTCGACGCGTCGCTGCCGTCGTAGTGGTTGACGCCGTTGTAGTAGATCTCCACGTTCGTGACGGCGGAGCCGTCCTGCGGTCCGAGGGTGCTTACCACGCCGTGCCGCCCCGGCGCGAGGGTGCGCGCCACGTCGAGCCGGACCCCGAAGGCGTGGGCGATGAGCGCCGGGAAGACCTCCCCGTACGCCGACTCCCAGTTCTGCGCCCAGTTCTGTACGGCGTTCAGCAGGCCGGACAGTTCGTCGGTGGTGAGCGGCGCCTGGCTGGTCGCGTAGGCGAACTCCAGCCGCTCGCGCAGTTCGTCGTCCGAGAGGCTGTCCAGCCCGCCGGGATCGTCGATGCCGTGCCATCGGGCGAGCGCGACCAACCGGGCCGCGCCCATCCGGCGTAGCGCGGTGTGGAACTCCCGCGTGGTCGACAGCCGGAGCTGACCGATGACCCCGTGCGGCAGCTGTCCGCTGCCGGCCGCGCCGGCCAGATAGTCCGCGACGAACGTCCGCATGGCCGCGACCACGGGGTCCGCCTGGGCGTGCCGAGGCAGGGTGCCGCTGTGGGAGTACGTCTCCGCCCGGCGCCGGAGATCGCCGCGCACCCGGCCGGTGTCCGCCAGCCACCGCAAGGACCCGGGGTGGTTTGCGGCCAGGCCGGGCAGGCTGGTGCGGACGTGCTGCGGAGCGCTGGCGAGGAACGCGAGGAGCAGGCATTCGCCGTTGGCCACGGTACGGATGGGCCGGCCCCCGGCCGGGGGCAGCAGGCTGCCGTCGGCGTCGGTCCGCCCGGACGCCGGTCCACTGCCCGGCGCCTTCGACGAGGGCCCGGCCGCCGACGAGGACGAGACGGGCGCCCCCACGGACGCGGGCGACTTCCCGAGTGGGGGCGACTTCCCGAGTGGGGGAGCGGTCGGCTGCGTGGGAGGTGCCACGGTCGCCGTCGGCTGAGCGGGGGGTTTCCCGGGCGGGGTCGGCTGAGCGGGCGGTTTCACGGGCGCCGCCGGAGGAGCAGGCGGCTGTACGGGCGCCGTCGGCGGTGCCGGGGTCGTCCCCGAGGGCGCCGGGTCCAGTGCGCCGGGCCGGGGTGTCGGCAACGGGCCGGGGCGGCGGGCCGGGGTGGAGGCCAGGGAGGAGAGGGGGACGCTCACCAGGCCCTCACCCGTGGCCCGGCGTACCGCGCCGAGCGTGTCGGCGAGGCCCGGCAGGCGGTGCTCGGCGTCGGTCTGGACGGTGGCCCCGTCGGCCTGATCCTGGAGCGCGACGACGATGTCCCGGTTGAGGGAGCGCAGCCGGTCGCGCGCGGCATCGCGGTCCTCGGTGGCCGTGGTCAGGGTCTGGGCGGCCATGTCCAGGCGGTTCTGTGCCCCGGACACCTCCGACGTCGCGTCCGCCAGCGCCTGTTCGAGGCCGGGCAGCCGGTCGGCCGCTGTCCGGGCGTTGTCCTGGGCGGCCGTGAGCTCGCTCTGTACGCGCACCTGGTCGGCGCGCAGGCCCGCCAGTTCCCGCTGGACGAGGGTGAGCCGGTCACCGGCCTTCCGGGCGCGCTCCCGCGCTTCGGCGGCCCGCGCCTCGGGTACGGTGCCGGCCGGCTGACGGGCGATGTGCTCGAGGAAGGCGTCGGCGTTGCGTACCTCGCCGGAGGCGGCCGACTCCCGCTGCCGGACCTCCGCGATCCTGTCGGGCAGGGCGAGGAGCGCGGCGGACAGCTTCCGTGCCTCGCTCTCCCAGTGGTCCCGGCGCGCCCGGCCGGAGGCCAGTTCGGCCTGTGCGTCGGTGAGTCCGGTCTCGGCGACACCGAGGGCGGCCCCGGCGTCGGTGTGCTCGTCGGTGGCGGTGTCGAGGTCGCCCTGGGCGGTGTCGAGGGCGCCCCGGCTCTCGGCCTGCGGGCCGCGCAGGCCGCTCTCCCGTTGCCGCGCGTCGGCCTGGGCGCGGGCGGCGTCGGCGTGCGCGGTGATCCGGGCGGCGAGGTCCGTCCAGGCGTCGGTGGTGTCCGCGTCGGTGCTGACCAGGCCGCCGGTGGAGTCGAACCGCCAGTGCCGCAGGCCGTCGTCCGTACGCAGCACCAGCTCCACGGGCCGGTCCGCGAGGGCGGCGGTCCGGGAGGCCGCGTAGAGGGCGCGGCCCAGGAGGGAACCGTCGGGGTCGGGGCCCGGCGCGAGCCAGATCTGCGCGGCCGGATCCTTCGGGTCGAGCCCGGCGGCCAGGGCCCCGGGCAGGTCGGTCAGCGGGTGGGTGGTCCAGTCCCGCAGATCGGCGGCGGACTGGCCGGCGAGCATCGACCGCAGGTCGTAGACCTGCGGATCGGTACGGGCCTCGGTGATGCCGTAGCCGAGCACGTCCCGTTCGGGCAGGCGCAGTTCGGTGCTGCCGGTGACATAGCGGGTGCCTTCGGGGCCGTCCACCGTGATCACGACGTCGGTCATGGTCTCGTAGCTGCGGACACCGCGCCCGTCGGCGGGCTGTGCGCTGCCGCCGGTCTTGAACCACTCCCGGCGGGTCGCGGCGCCCGCCGAGCCCTGCCCCTGGGTGATGGGCTGCTGGGCCAGCAACGCCACCCCCAGGCCGACGAGGTTGCGGCCGTCGCCGCCCGCGTCGTAGGCGGCCTGGAGGACGGCGGCGGGCGTGGTGCCGGTCGCCAGCGAGGTCGAGGCTGACGTGGTCGGCAGGCGCAGCCGGTCGAGTGTGACATCTCCGGCGTCGGTGATCCGCCGGGGGTTGTGCAGGGTGATCCCCAGGCTCGGCGGGGTCGAGGGATCGGATTCCAGGGGGTAGGCGCCGGGCAGGGTGCCGGTCAGGCCGGCGGTCGCGCGGGGCGCGTCGAGGCTGATCTCGCCGGCCTGGATGAGTTCGCCGATGCGTACGGCGGTGGCCTCGGCGGAGCTGGAGGCGTCCGACGACTGCCACTCGGACGCCAGCCGGGGCGCGACCGTCCGCAGGGCCTGGGCCAGCTCGGGGTAGCCGTTGAAGTGGAACACCGGGGTCGGCCCGGTGGGCACGATCCGCTGCCCGTCGGTGACCCGGCGCCCGTCGCCGCCGGGGGGCGCCACCGACGGATGGACGGTGGAGACGGCGGGCGCGACCGGGGTGGCGGACTCCGCCGGGTCGGCCGCCTCGCTGCCGGTGAAGCGCAGGGTGACCTCGGCGGGCACGCTCACCGTACGGGCGGGTCGGCCGTGCAGGGTCTGCCTCAGCCAGTCGGCGAGGCCGGTGGCCCCGTCGGAGGCATACCAGGCCAGCAGCCCGCCCTCGATGAGGCCGCCGGGGACGTCCAGCGGCCAGTCGGTGACGAGTTCGGAGCGGACCGAGGCCACGTACTCGTACTCCACGTCGAAGTCGGCCGCGTTGTCGGTCCGCATCCAGAAACGGTCCTCCGCCGAGGCGGAGACCTTGCTGCTGTCCGTACGGGTACTGGCGACCGCCAGGGCCGGGCCGGTGCGGTCGGTACGGGCGTCGTCGGCGGGACGCGGGTAACGGGCGGTGGGGTTGACGGTGCCGGAGTGCTGGCGGGTCTCGGACACCGCACTCGAGGTGTTCGCCGGGGCGTGGATGTGCACCTGCTCCTGGCCGGTGCCCGCGCCCGCGGGCCTGCCGCGGACCGTCCGCAGTCCGGCGGTGTTCTGCACGGGCCTGGCCTGGAGGGTGACCTCGACGAGCCGGGCGCCGCCCTTGACGACCTGCCGGAAGTGGAAGCGCTGCACGCCGTGCGGTCCCCGGCCGGGCAGGGCGCGCAACGAGGTCGGCATGGTGATGTCGGCGATCCTGGCCCGGACGCCGGGCAGGTAGGAGGCGCGGCCGGGCGTGGTGGAGCCGGGCGCCTCGCGTTCGACGAGCTCGGTGAGTTCGGAACGCAGCCGGTCGCGCCACTCGGCCCGGCCGTCGGGGCCGCCACCGAGCTGCTTGACGGACAGGACACCGGCCAGGCCGAGTTCCCCGGTGCGGGCGAACCGGTCCGGCAGGGGCAGCGTCGCCTCGGGACGCGCGGGCGCGGTCAGACCCTTCACGCCGGTCAACCAGGCCGCGTCGCGCGCGAGTTGGGAGTCGGTGAGCAGGAACTGCGCGGCGTCCGGCAGCTCCACGGCCACGGTGACCGGCTCGGCACTGGCGATACCGAGGGCGTTGCCGATCACGTTGCGGCGTCCGTGGCGGATCGTCAGGAGGATGGTCGCGCCGCTGCGGACCCGGTGCTGGGTGCCGCTCTCGGTCGGGGTCCGGGTCACGCCGGTACTCGAACCGAGGGTGTGGGTGTCGTCCGTACGGTGGGTGAACCCGTAGCGGCCGGAGGGGTTGAACCTGGCGGAGGGGCCGGGCTTGGGCGCGCCGGCGGGGACCTTCGCGGGCCGCTGCTGGGCCATGGCGGCGACGGCGCCCCCGTTGCTGCGGCTCGTGGTGATCTGCTGGGTGGCGGTGTCCGTGGCGCCGACGTCCGTCTCCAGGTACTGCTTGGCGCTCTGGAGGTGCTCCGGGTCGTGCAGGAAGCCCTGGATCTCCACCGAGAACTCGTGGTCGGCGCCGAGGCCGGGCAGGGTCAGGCCCTCGATGACGTAGCCGCCCTTGAAGATCTGGTGGGCGCGCGCGACGAGGGCGGCGGGGCTGAGCGCGGTCCGCAGCGTCTCGGTGGCCGATGAGCTCTGGTCCAGGACGTCCGCGCCGGCCAGCGCCTCGGACGCCCACTTCCTGGCGGGCGCGGTGGCCGAGGCCACTTTGTCGGGCACGTAGGCGGCGACGGTGTCCCACACCTGGTCGAGCAGGCCCCGTTCGGGGTGCCCGGGATAGGTGTTGGTGACGGCCTGTCCGAACGCGTCGAGCAGTGCGGCCGAGCCGCGTACACCGTCCATGACCGCGTCGTCTGGCAGCCGGACGAGACCGGGCAGGGGGTTGCCGTCCGGGCCGGTCATGGCCAGCCGCGCGTGGTCGTCGGCATCCGCGAGGCGGACGGTGTGGCCGGCCGGCGTCTCGCGCGGCTGCCCCGGCTCGACCGTGCGGTGGTGCGGGACGAGGAGAGCGATGCTCCCGCTGACGGTACGGGCGGCGGGGCGCTCGAGCTCGGCGGGGCGCTCGATGTCGGCGGGAGCGGCGGCGGGCACGGCGTCGTCGGAGTGACGTCCGGGGTCGGCGAAGCGTACGGCGGGCTCCGCGCCCGGCCCCTCGTACAGGTCGAGCGCGATCCGTGCCGGAACGTCGAAGACCTCGGCGGCCTGTCCGCTGCCGATGAAGAACTGATCCTGGTTGATGCCGGCGCCGACCGTGGAGGTGTGGGCGGTCGCCTGCGCGTGGGTGTAGTCCCCGCTGCCGCCGAGCGACCACGGCCGGTCGCCCCCGACCGGTCCCGCCACGCCGCCGCCGAAACCGGCCTGCCAGCCGTAGGAGTAGCCGCTCGACTCGGTGCCGCCGACGCTGAACGAGGAGATGCCCATGGTCTGCACATCGGGCAGCGTCCGGCGGTGCCGGGTCCCGGCGGCGGGGTCGGTGTCCCGGAAGGCGGACAGCCGCAGTTGGACGCGGCGCGTGCCACCGGACCGCGTCGGCCGGTCGAACCACATGGCCTGGCCGCCGTCCAGCATGGCGTCGGCCGACGCGCGCAGCCCCACCTCGGACCGGGCCTGTTCGAACCGGCGCAGGTTCATCAGCTGGGCCTTGGCGGTCTCCTCGTCGAACATCTTCCCGGCCGTCGGCTCGGTCGGCGGAAGGAAGCCCCGTTCGCGCAGCCACACCTCGGCCCGTTCGAAGAGCGGTCCGGTGCCCGTCACGGCCAGCGGAGCGGCGGACATGCCGAGGCCCCGCAGGTTCTCCAGGTCGTCGGGCAGCTCCCGCGAACCCTCGCCGGGGGCGTGCTCCTGGCCCAGCGCGTCGGCCTTGCTGAGGATCCGCAGGTGCATGCCCGCGTCCCAGGGCCCGAAGTCATGGGACGTACTGCCGCCGCGCGGCCGGATCAGGGTGACCCGGTGGGACACCCTGACCGGACCCAGGAGGTGGCTGCGGTTGCTGCGCATGGAGTGGCTCATGCTGGCGGAGCCGCCCGAGGCGAGCGCGGAGTTCGTCTGCAGTTTCACGCCGGCCTTGCCGACGAAACTGCCGGAGACCACCGACGAGGCCCCGGCGTGTCCCTGGGCGTGGTCCCCGGTGAACGAGGGGCCCACGCTGCCGTCGAGGGCGACGCCACTGGTCAGCTTCGCCGAGCTGTCCACCTTCACCGTCTGGGTGACATGCGCCTCCAGGTTGATCTTCCCGTCGAGCGAACGGTGGGTCGCCGCCACCGGCTCCACGACGGTGGTGAGCTTCAGCATCCCGATCGTGTTGCCGTCGCCGTCCAGCAGGACCGGCGAGAACAGACCCCGGCCGCGCTGCAAGGGCAGGGTGCCCCGCAGGACCGGCTCGGACAGGAACGTCTCCAGCTCCCGGACCGAGGAATCGGACAGTCCCGCCAGCTCGGTGCGGAAGTTCTGCCGCACCTCCGCCAGCAGCCGACCCGGCTCCCGGACCGTGTCCACACCCCACACCGGCAGGTCGTCGAGATCGGCGGGCTCCGCCAGCTCCCCCGCGTGGTCGACCGCGAGATGCTCCGGGAACCAGACGGTGACCGGTCCGTGCGACTGCGGCGGGCTCCAGTCCACCGGCGGTGCGAGCGGCGCGGAGTCCAACCGCACCTGCCACTCCCCGCCGAACTCGAAAGGCTGCGACAGCTCGTTGCTGCGCTGCGCGGTCATCGTCTGCACCACGTTGGTGACGGTGGTCGACGAGGAGAACTGGTTGTGCGTCAGAGACAGCGACAGCGCGCCGTCGATCGCCCGCACCGGGCCGGCCTTCCCGATCGGGAAGGACCCGGACCAGGGCACGGGAACCGTACGGACCGTCCCCGACGCGACCGAGTCAGACGACTCCTGCGTGCCCTGGGCGCGCCGCTCCACGCGGCCTTCGGGGTCCGTGACGCTGTTCGCGCCGTAGCGCTCCGAGCGGACCGGATCGCGCAGCGCCAGCCGCACGTCGACGGTGCGCTCCCGGCCCTCGTGGACCACGGTGACACTCAGCCCACCGCTGCTGCGCAGGTACGGCAGCTCCCGCGCCAGTTCCTCCGCGCTGAGCCGGTCCCGCAACTGGACGAGCACCGGGTGGTCGTCGGCCACGGGCCGGGGAATGACCAGCGCGGCCAGGACCTGGTCGTGCAGTCCGGCGACCACACCCGGGGGCAGCGGCTCGACATGGACCAGGCCCACGTTGCCGTCGTGCTGCGAACCGTAGGTCCGCACGAAGGCGGAGGGCGGTCCGGTCCAGATGCCCGTCGCCTGGCCGGTGGGGGGCGCGGAGTGCACCATGGCCTCCGCGGCCTCGGCCTCGCGCTGCCGCAGAGGGGCCACCGTCGCCTGGATCAGCGCGTCGACGGCTGGCCGACGCGCCTCTACGGCGGCCTCCGCCGCGTCCGCCGCGGCCTGTGCCACCTCGGCGTCGGGTACCAGCCGTCCGGCGGTCAGGAGTGAGGCGAAGTCCTTCGCGTTGCCGTGGCCGATACCGATGTTGTGGTGGGTGCGGTCGGTGACGACCGCGTTGACGTCCTGCGGCGTCCTGAAGTTGGCTCCCGGACCGGTGCGCAGCCGCTCCTGGTGGATGAGCGCCGATTCGCGGATCTGGTAGGCGCCGGTCTGCTGGTTCGGGGTGCCGTAGCGCCCGGCGAAGGCCCAGTAGCTGTTCCACGGGAGCGTGAACTCGACTACGACCTCGCTGTCCGAGGCCGAGTTGGCGTTGCTGAACACGCTGGTGTGGGACAGGGAGGTGGTGAAGAACTTCCGGTACTCGTCACTGCGGTTGTACTCCATCGCCGCGCCGATACCGGCCTTCGCGTCCCTCGCGTTCAGGATCTGCGCGGCCTCGTCCGCCGACATCTTCCGGTACAGCTTCGCGGGCTCGCTGCCCGTGTGCGGGATCACCGTGGGCTGTTCGGCCTGTTGGTCGCGGATCCTGACCAGTTCGTCGTGGAAGGTGCGCATGCGGCCGGTCAGTGAACGGTGGGTGGCGAGCCGGCCGGTCAGGACGTTCTGGCTGTCGGCGAAGACGTAGTAGCCGCTGTTGAAGTCCGCGGCGGCGGCGTCCGTCTCGAAGAATTCCGTGTACGCGCGGAAGTAGTCCTCCATCGCGTCGGCGGTGATCCGTGTCGCCGGGCCCGACGGCGCCCCGTGGACCCCGGCCAGCGAATCCGCGTCCGCATCGGACGCCAGGGAGCTCGCGTCGTCAGCAGTGGACGCGTCGTCTTCGTCGACTCCCTCGATGCCGGCCATGAAGTCGCGGAAGTTCTCGTAGACGGCGTTGTCGGCGCCCGTGGCGGTCACCGGGTTGGCCGGCGTGCTGTGGACGGCCTGGGGATCGGCTCCGTACAGCCGCCGCATCAGCGGCACCAGGGCCGGTTCATGGGCCGTCACCCAGGCGTCGCCGTTGTTGCGCGGGCGGCCCGTGGTCGTGTCCGTGCCGTGGTTGGTCCCCAGGTACGCGTTGGTGAGCTGGGCGAAGAACTCGTACTCGTTCGTGGAGGAGTAGTTGTCGGCCTTGCGGCCTTGCGCGTCCCGGTTGTCGCCGTCCGGCCAGCGCACCGCCGGGCCCGGTTCCCTGCCCTCCTCCACCGCCTTGTTCCAGCGGGCCTCCTGATCCTTCTTCGCGTCGTACACCCGCTTGATGAGGTCACGGTCGGCGTCTGTCAGCGCGGCCAGGTGCAGCAGGTGCGCGATCTCGTGGGTGGCGGTCGAGTAGCCCTCCGGCTGGTGCGGGGCGGGCCCCACCGGGGTTTTCTCGCCCAGCAGGTTCTCCTCCGGCACCGCCGCGGTCAGCCCGCCCGTCGCGCCGCGCAGCTCGCGGAAGGCGCGTCCCGACGCCGCGTCCACGCGCCCGTGCAGGCGGGCGAACGAGCTCAGCCGGGTCAGCGGGACGTCCTGCGGCAGGACCACCACCGCCGCCCCCGACGCCAGCAGCTGTGCCGTGGTCTCCTTGTCCTGCAACATCCGCGCGGTCTGCGCGTACGTCTCGTGCCGTGCCGACACCGGCCGCAGCGCCTGACCCGGCACCACCACCAGCAGCCGGGCCGCCACCTGCGCGAACTCCGGTGCCGACAGGGACGTGCGGACGCCGTCCACGAACGATTCGTGGGTGGCCAGCCACCGCCGGTGTTGCGGGGGCAGCAGTTCCAGGGTCCGGGGCAACTCCGTCGCGGGCAGGGTGAGCAGACCCGTCACCAGCGCGTCCGCGTTCGGCGGCCGAACCGCCTCCACCGCCGTCACCGAATCCGGAGCGACATCCAAGTCCACCAGGTCCGACCAGTCGTCGGGTGCGGCAGATGCGACATCGTCCAGCGTCGCCAGATAGTCGACGAACGGTTCGCCGTGCACCCCGGCCCGCTGCCGTGCCAGGTCCAGTTTCTGCTGGACCAGTTCGCGGGCGAGCTGTACGCGTTCCAGCCGCGCGGTCTCCCGGGCGTCCTGCGCCGCCTGCGCCACCTCGTCCGCCGTCACCTCCCGCATACCGGTGATCAGCGCGGCGAACTGCTTCCTGTTGCCGTGGCCGATACCGACGTTGTGGTGCGTCAGGTCGGCCATGACGGCGTTCACGTCGTCCTGGGTCCTGAAATTCGCCGCCGCGCCGGAGCGCAGTTGTTCCTGGTGGACCAGTGCCGAATCCCGGACCCGGTACGCGCCGTCCTGCTGGTTGGGGGTGCCGTGATTCCCGACGAAGTTCCAGTATCCGTCCCACGGCAGCGTGAACTCGACGACGGTCTCGGAGTCCGAGGCCGCGTTGGCGTTCTCGAAGACACTGGTGTGGGACAGGGACGTGGTGAAGAACTTCCGGTATTCGTCACTGCGGTTGTGCAGCATCGCGTCCGCGACGCCCGCTTTCGCGTCCCTCGCGTTGAGGAAGACGGCGGACTCGGAGACCGCCATCTTCCGGTACAACCGCATGGGTTCCTGACCGGTGTGCGGAATGACCGTCGGGCGTGCCGCCTGCTCCTTCTCGATGGCCAGCAACTCGTCGTGGAACTTCGTCATCTGCGGCAGCAGCTTCTGGTGACGGGCCAGATCCTGGTCCAGGACGACCTGTTCGTCGAGGAACGCGTAGTACACGCTGTCGAAGTCGCGGGCACCCTGATCGGAGAAGAGGTAGTCCGCGTACTCGCGGTAGAACGAGGCCGCCACATCGGGCGTCATCTTCTTCGCGGGCGCGGGCGTGGACGCATCCCCGGAGGCGGACGTGTTCCCTGCGGCGGGCGGCGACGCCAGCAGGGTCGGCGCGCCCTTCGCGGAGAAGTCGAGGTACGAGGTGATGGTCCGGAGGTCCAGCTCAGTGAACCCGCGCCACTCGCGGCTGTTCTCGATTCCGTACTGGGCCAGCGCTTCGGACTTGCGCTGGGTACGGATCTTGGCGTCGGCGTCGCCCCACCAGGGCACCGCCGACTCGTTCCCCGTCACCTCGGCGTTGGCGACCACCCACTGGCCGGCGAGGGTCGGCACCCTGTTCAGGGTGATCCGCTGGTAGCCGATGGCCGGAGCGTGCCAGGTCTGCATGCGCTTGGCCTGCCGGTTGCCGGTCTCCTCCAGATAGCGGACCTCGTGCCCGACGAGCGCGAAGGACTCCAGGTTGCCGCTGCGGAACCCCAGGTGCTTGAGGTCGCCGTCGGCGAGGTCCTTGAGGTGGTCGAAGACCTGGAGCTGGTCCTCGCGCGTCCCGTCCGGGAAGGCCTGCCGCCAGTCGTCGTCGTTCCAGAAACCCGTCAGGTCGTACACGTTGGCGTGGTCGGCGGCGACCCGCTCCAGGGCGCCGTTGTTGGCGACGTCCCCCGCGATGATCACCTTCGTGCCGGGCGGCAGACTCTTGATGATCTGCCGCATTCCCTGTGTGCCGGTGTCGTGCTGCGGATGGGCCTCGCCCTCCTGACGGCTGCCCAGCCGCGACCACAGGACGACGTAGGGGCCGCGCTGCGGGACACCACGGGCCGCGAGGAAACTCCGCACCCGGTCGGTTCGGGGGGAGTCCAGGCCCCAGGCCGTCCGCATGACGGCCCGTTCACGGTTCCGGCCGCCCCACAGGTTCGCCACCTCGCTCGTGGCGAACGCCGTCGTCTTCTGGAGCCGGACACTGCGCAGCCCGGGAGGCACCGGCGGGACCATCTGGTCGTAGGGGGCCGCCTCGTAGCCGTTGGCGGTCTGCGTGTATAGGGTGTGCGGTTCGTCGGTGTGGAGGACGTGGACGCGCTCCTCCTGCGCACGTACGTCCGCGTCCCGCCGGGCGGTGAGCTCCGCCAGCCTGTCCGCGCGTTCCGTCGGCGACAGCGCGGTGTCCGCTTCGAGTTCCGCCACCGCGCGGGCGTACTCGGCGTGCACCGGGGCCGTGAGGGTCCGGCGGACGAAGGGGCCCAGCTGGTCGGGGTGACGCGGACCCGTCAGCACGCCCAGATGGAGCTTCGGGTTGAGCGTGAGGGCGGTGGCGACGCCGAACATGTCACCGCTGAAGTTGCCGGCCGTGAGGATCAGAGCCCGGTGCGGACCCGACCCGGCCCGGAAGACGTCGGCGAGGTCCGTGAGGGCACCGCGCAGCCGCTCCACGTCCTGCGGTGTGGCGCCGAACGCCTTCCACTGCGCCGACAGGGCGGCACGGGCGGCCTTGGTCCCCACCAGCGCGCCCAGCACCTGGCTGAACTGAGCGGTCAGCTCGGCCTTTCCGCCCGCCGGGGGCCGGCCGGCGTACTGCTTGCCGCGCCGCTTCACCAGCGTCTCGGCGAGCGCGGCGTCCAGGCCGGGGTTTGCGCCCAGCATCCACAACAGGTCGAACAGCGCCGAAGCCCGCTGCCGCTGGTCCGCGCCGACGGCCAACGCGAACGCGGTGTCGACCGCGGAGTCCAGCACCGACGGGACCGTATGGCCCCCGGCCTCGGCCGGGGCGTCGTGGAGGCCGCCGTCGGGGCCGATGGTGACCTCGACGCCGTCGATCGTGCCGCTGAGCGTGCCGGGGTTGCCGGTGTCCGGCCGCAGTACGTTCGGCAGGGAGCCGGTGGGGGCCGGGAGGTGCTCGGCCAGGGCCTGGTTGACGACATCCGCGTACTGCTGGACGTCCTCGGTGGCGAGCCGGAACTCCAGCCTGTCGAGGGGGCGCGGACTGCCGAAGCCGACGGTTGCCCGGGCGCCCCCGGTGAGTACGGCGGGCCTCGTGACGTCGCCCATCCGCCCGCCGCCCTTGATGAGAGCGTTGAGGGCCGTGCCGATCCTGCGGCCCACCTCCAGCTTCCGCTGGTTGGCCGCCGGAGTGATCCCGGGCTCGAACACAGGTCCGCTCGTCGTGGCTGGTCCGGCCGAGGAGGACGCCGTGGCCACCGCCTGCGCCGACTCGATGCGTATCTCCCGGCTCAGGGTGCCGGGCCGGCCGTCGGTCTTGTAGGACAGCAGCACCTTGTGCTTCGCCCCGGCATTGAGCTTGGCCTTGGGCTTGGGCACGGTGATCTCGCCCGCCCGGCCGGTGGCGCCGATCCGCTCCAGGATGAGGGGCATCAGATCGCCCGCGGTCACGCCGGCGCCGTCGACCGTGAGGGTGAGGATCCCCTCGGCGCCGCCGTCCTGGTTCTCGACAGCCGAGTCCCAGAGTTCCTCGACCTCCTCGGCGGTCGCGGACGCCGTGCTGAGGGTGATGTTGGCCTGCGAGGGCGGATGAGCCGGTCGCAGATGAGTGGGCGCCAACAGGCCGGCGGGGTCCTTCGGGGCCGTGACCACCGCCGGGGCGGTGAGCGGATGGTCGGTGATCGCCGGTCCGGAGTCGGTGACGTCCTCGATGCTGCGAAGGTAGTGCGCGGGCAGGCCGGGCTCCGGCAGCGTGTCGGGGTCGGCCATGATCCCGGAGCTGTCGACAGCGGCGTTCCTGGTACGGCGGAAGAGGAACCCGGCATCCAGGGACCGGTCGGCGAGACCCGCGTAGTGCAGCAGTTCGTGCAGCGCCCGTGAGGCGTTGAGCTGCCGGCGATGGTCGTTCTCCTCGGGCCCCAGGGACGGGTCCTCGGTGTACAGCTGGAAGTCGAACTGGTCGAAATCGGTGGGCCGGTCCACCCTGCTGAGCTTGATGGCCTCGGGGTGGTCGGGGGCGTGGACGAAGTTCAGGTCCAGGTTGAGCTGGTCCCCGGACTTCGGCAGCGGGTCAGGGCCCCCGTTCACGAACGTGTCGAGCAGCTCCCTCAACGAGCCCTGGTAGTCGTCCAGTTGGTCGGCCGAGAAGCCTTCACCGAAGCTGACCGGCAGGTTCAGCGTCAGGTTGCGCACCCAGCGGCCGTCGTCGGCCTGGACGCGCTCGATCGACACGCGGATGACGGTGTCGCGCCCGCCCAGGGTCCCCTTCCCCCGGCCCGGCCCCGGAGCCAGCGGGTCGGCGGCCGGGTCGTAGCGCTCGGTCCGCAGCGGGGCCGAGGGCGCCCCCTGCTGTCGCCCACGCCACTGCTCCGGGCGTATGGGCGACGTGGCCGAGGCCACCGCCACCTCGGCGTCCGTGGACCCGTCGGTGCCGGTGGGAGCGGTCGTGCTGGTGGGGCCGCGAGGCGTCGCCGACGCGGTGGCGACGGCGGCGGGGGGAGCGGGCAGTGCGGGGTCGGTCAGGGGCCGGTCGGTATCGGTCGGATCCCCGAGGACGCTGTCGCTGTCGTCGAGGTCGTCGGCCGATCCGTAGCCGCTGTCCCGGTCGCTGTCGTCGAGGCCGAGCGTGGGATCCGGCCGGCTGTCGCCGCCCGTGGGGATGCGGGCGGGGGCGGCCGGTGCGGCGGGGCCGGTGCCGTCCGTTCCGATGCGGACGGGGTCGGTCGGCGCGGACGGGGCCGCGGCGACCGTGGCCCGTGGCTGCGGCGCCGAAACGGGCCGGCCGTCCTGGTCCAGGGCGTCGGGAGCGCCGGTGGGATCGGCGTCCGTGGCGGTGAGCGGGGTCTCCGTCGGAGCGGTGCGGGGGGTGGTCGGCCGCCCCGTGGCGCCGGGTTGCGCGGCCGGCGGCACCTCGTGCACGGCGATCGGGCCGTCACCGACCGGCTCGGCTTCCCCGGCCGACGTTTCGACGAGTTCCGCGTCGATCTGTCCCGGGGTGTCGGAGGACGTACGAAGCCCCGGAGGTACCGTTCCCGGCCTGTCCGGCGACGGTGTGGGGGAGTTGGCGCCGGGGGAGGCGGCGTCCAGTTCCTGCCGGCCGTCCGTGCCGTCCGTGCCGTCCACGATGTCGGCGCTGCCGGAGACGTCCGACTGGTCCAGGGCCCCCTCCGACTGCTCCGGGCGGTTCGACTGACCGGAGGGACCCGTGTGACCCGCCTGCCCCGGCTGCTGCGCCGGTCCCTGTGAACCGTGCGTCGCACCCGGGCCGTTCGACGCACCCTGCGGGCCCGCCGACGTACTCACCGGGGTGGGCGGAGCGACGTTCCCGGCGCCGGAGGCCAGGTCCTCGTCGCTCTGTACGCCGTCACGGACGGTCTCCAGGTCCGCGTCACCGCCCACAGCGCCCGTACCACCCGTACCGGTCGCCCTCGGCACCGCGGACTGCGGGAGGTCGTCCGTCGCATCCGGTGTGGTGGACACCCCGTCGGGGTTGAGTACGGCGTCCAGGTCGAGGTCGGGCGTCGTCGTGCGGGTGTCCTCGAAGTCGACCACGGGCGAGGAGTCGGAGGTGCGCGGTGGAGAGAAGTTGGGGGTCGGCGACCCGGTCGGCGTGCTGAGAGACGGCTGGTTGAGCGACGGGGTCGTCACCGGCGTCGTGAGCAACGGGTTCGTGAGAGGCGGATTCGACGTGGACAGGTCCCCGGTGATGTCGGGGATCGTGTTGAGCGGCGTGCTCTGCGTCGGGGTCGGTGAGGTGGAGGTCGTACCCGACGTCGTGGTGAGCGGAAGGGCCGGCGGCGGTGTGACGATGCTGTCGGTTCCCCCGAAGGGCCCGGTCGACGTCGTCGTCAGGGGTGCCGGAGTCACCGGCCCCGGCGTGAAGAGAGACGCGTTGGTCGTCACCGTCGTCGTAACCGAAGGACCGGTGGAAATGGAAATCGGCGACTTGGTGGAACCGGAACCGTCTCCGCTTCCCAACGGGCCCTTGGTGCCGGGAAGTTCATTGATGTGGTCGTTGAAGGCGTTGCTGTCGGCGAACCACTTGTTGTACGTGTACAGCCCCGCGCCCCCGAGCGCGAGGCCCGCGCCGAGGCCGAAGACCCCACTGGAGCCGGCGCCGACGAACGTCTCCCACTTGAATTCCCAGTTGCCCTCGAAAGCGCCGTTGATGAGGTATTCGGCGAGCCCCTCACTCGTGCCCTCGATCACGAAAGCGCCGACTATTTCCCCGGGCCCGTTCTTCAGGCCCTTGAACACCAGCGTGTCGGGCTTGAACTTGAACTTCGTGAGGACGTCGTCCGCGAGGTTCTTGAAAATGTTCTTGAACGGCTTGAAGAACTTCTCGAACACACCCATGAACGCGCCGGTGACCGCACCGAACGCGGCGGCCTTTCCGACATCGGCCCAGTCGATGCCGTGGGGCTTGCGGCCGCCGCTGTTCAGACCGATCTGGGCCAGCCGGACCGCGAGGGTCTGGATGGCCTCCTCCACCGCCTCCGACAGGCTCGGCATCAGGTGGGTCATCCGCAGCAGCCGGTCGACGATCATCAGGATCGCGAACCTGCTCCGGGCCCTGGCCAGGAACATCTCCGACACGGACGCGCCGCCCGTGAACGCCATCAGGGCCGCCATGATCGCCAGTTCGGCGATCAGCATGATGATCTCGGCGATGATCTCCCATTTGGACGCCTGGACCTTCTGGGAGAGGTCGATCTGGTTGTCGGCGAGATCGTCGAGCTGATCGATGAGGCGCTGTACGGGGTCGTTGCCGTAGCCCTCGCCGATCAGCATGGTGAGGCCCTGGACGTACGGCTCGGCGACCTCGGGCGGCAGGGAGTCCCGCGCCTTGACGATGGTCTCGCGGGTGGATTCCCTGAGCCCGATCAGGGATCTCTGAAAGGCCGTGTAGAGGTTACGACTTGCCCACAGCTGATTCTCCCTGGCCTGGAGAGGCTGCTCTCCCAGTAGGACAAAGAGCATCTTCCGGACGTCCGGAGGAAAGTTGATCTCCTCCACTTAGTGCTTCCCGCCCCCTTGGCCGTCCAGTTTCGAGGACTGCTGGTGGATCAGGTCGTTGGCGTCCTGCTGGGTGTTCACGATGTTGCGGTGGTTGCCGAAGATCGCCGACTCCAGCCCCGTGAAGGCGTCCCCGAGCGCTCTGATCGCCGCCAGGCACGACTCGTTGTTCGCCTCGTACCGGGGCTGGGTCTGGCTGTAGAACTCGTCCGAATAACCGTTCAGGCCACGGTAGTTGGCCTGGTCCGAAATGAAGTCGTCGCCGATCTTCCGTGCGAGGGTCGGCAGCTCGCCGACCTCGACGCCGCTCCGCCGCAGCCCCGCCGGGTCCGCCTCGTATCTGCCTGACATGGTTACCGTCCCCTCGGCAAGGTGTCGTCCGTGTCCTCATGGATCTCGTCGCGCAGTCGGTCCCGGGAAGGCCGCCCGTAACCGCTGCCGCCCTCCGGGTCGAGCGCGGAGCCGAACATCCGGTCCCAGTCGACGTCGATGCCCGAGATGCCCGTGCCGGCGCCCTGCCGCTCCGTCAGCGGCGCGAAGGTGTCCATCACTCTGCGCGCCATCTGGGCCCGGCCGTCCTGCACGGCCTCCAGGATGGAGGACGCCAGCTGCGGGCCGGGCATGCTGCGGTACTTGCCGTCCAGGAACCTCATACCGGTCAGCTCGCCCTGCGGACCGACCGTGACCTCCACGACGCGGTCCCGGGACCGCGCGGTGGCCGTGGCCTGGCTGAGTTCGCTCTCGGCCCGCGCCACGGCCTCCTGTACGGCGGTCAGTTCGGCCATCGCCTCGGCCAGCTTCCGCTCCATCGACTCGCTCAACGGGCACCTCCCTGCTCGACAGTGGTCATTCGGTACGGGGCGTACGGGGCGTACGGGGCGTGCTGCGCGGACGGGGCGTATGTGGTGTTCGTGGCGTACGGGGCACAGGGAGCCGCGCAGTCCGTGGGCCTCCGCCTCATCGGCCGATCACGGCGGGCGCGCCCCCTTCGTCCGTTCCCCACACGTCCTCGTCCTCCGGCTCCCACGCCTCGCGGGTTCGGTCACCGCTCTGCGTCTTGGTCCGGCCGGGCCCGTCGGCGCCGCCCGTTCCCGGGAGGAACGGCGTACTGCCGGACGTGGTGGGACCGCTCGCCGCCACCCGTACCTCGTCCTCCGCGTAACCCCCGCGGCCGGTGCGCGCGCCCGCCTTCGGGCGCCGGTTGCTGACCACATCGCCGTCGAAAACATTACGCACGCGCTCGCCGTTGTCTCCGGCGCCCCCACCGCCTCCGCCCATACCGCCGCCCATGCCCCCGCCCATCCCGCCACCCATGCCGCCGCCCATCGGCGCTCCGCCCCCGGGTGCCCCGCTGCCCGCGGAACCGCCCGACACGTCCGAGCCGCTGGTGCTGAGGCCCGGGAAGGGACCGGAGTTCAGGAACTGACGGGTGGGGCTCGGCTGGGGCCCCGACGAAGAGCCGTAGTCCAGCGGCGACTGGTAGGGGGAGCCGTCGTAGAGCTCCTCCTCGTAGCCGCCGTGGCCGCCCAAGCCGCCGAAGCCGCCGTGCGAGGGGGAGTTGAAGGAGGGCAGGTGGAGGTTGCCGTTGAGGTTGCCGGACGTCGTCGTGCCGTTCGGGTGGGTGACCGTGGTGGCGCCGGTGTCCGGGTCGACCGTCTGGACGGTGCCGTCCGGGAACTGGGTGACCACGTGGCCCCGCGGGTCCAGGTGCGTGGCGCTGCCGTCCGGATTGGTCAGCAGGTCACCGGAGTTGAGCGGACCGGAGATGGTGGAGCCGTCGGGCCGGGTCACCGTCGAGGTGTGGGTGAGCGGGTCGATCGTCGTCGAGCTGCCGTCGGGGAAGTCGGTGACCACGCGGCCGTCCGCGTCGACGTGGGTGTGACCGCCGCCGGGAACGTCCAGCGAACCGTCGTTGAGGGAGCCGCCGCCGAGGTGCAGCGGACCGTCGTTGACCGGGCCGCTGATGTCGGTGGGTGACAGCTGGGAGAGGTCACCGTGGTTGAGGACGGACCGCCGTTCGGCCTCGTACTTGCTCTGCGCCTCGGCCTGCTTCTGTTCCTGCTCGGCGCGGAGCTTGTCGGCCTTGGCCTCGGCCTCGGCCTGCTTGTGCTCCTGCTCGGCCTTCTGCTCGGCCTGCCTGGCCTCCTGCTTGGCCTCCGCCTGAGCCTGCTTCTGCTCCTGCTCGGCCTCTTTCTGTTCCTGCTTGGCCTCCTGCTCGGCGCGCAGGTGGTCCGCCTTCGCCTCCTGCTCGGTGCGGAGCTTCTCCTGCTTGGCCTCCTGCTGGGCCTGTTTGGCCTCGGCTTCTTTCTCCTTCTGTCCCTGCTTGGCTTCCTGCTCGGCTTCCTTGGCGTCCTGTTTGGCCTGCTGCTCGGCCTGCCTGGCCTGGGCTTCCTTCTCCTTCTGCTCCTGCTTGGCCTCGGCCTCGGCCTCCTTCTGCGCCTGCTCCTTGCGCTGGCGCTCCTGCTCGGCCTTCGCCTGGGCCACCTGAGCTATCTGGAGCTGCTCCTGACGATTCTGTGCCTCGGTCTGCTTGGCCTCCTGTTCGGTGCGGAGCTTCTCCTGCTTCGCTTCCTGCTGGGCCTGTTTGGCCTCGGCTTCTTTCTCCTTCTGTTCCTGCTTGGCTTCCTGCTCGGCCTGCTTCGCGTCTTGTTTGGCCTGCTGCTGGGCCTGTTTGGCCTCGGCTTCCTTCTCCTTCTGATTCTGCTCGGCCTTGGCCTGGGCCTCTTTCTGCTCCTGCTTGGCCTGCGCGGCGGCCTGTTTGGCCTCGGCCTCCTTCTCCTTCTGGGCCTGTTTGGCCTCGGCCTCTTTCTCCTTCTGCTCCTGCTTGGCCTGGGCTTCCTTCTCCTTGCGTTCCTGCTCCGCCTTCTCCTTCTTGCGCTCCTCCTCCGCCTTGAGAGCCTGTTCCTTCTGCCACTGCATGAACTCTTCTTGCTTCTTCGCCGCCGCCGCGGCGGCCTTGGCGGCGTCCTCAGCCGCCTTGTTCGCCTTCTCCTCGGCGATCTCGGACTTGTCCTCGGTGTATCCCTGCTTGAGGGTCTCACCGGGACGCGACTTGACGGCGCCGAGATCGAAATTCGCGTTGCTCCAGGCATCGCGCAGGGAATTCAGGGACGAGACGGCGACCTTCTCCAGTCGGTCCTCGACGGATTTCTGCCAGAGCAGGATCGCCTGGTTCCCGATGGCCGCCCAGGTGCTGAGCTCCTTCAGCGGGCCGAAGTCCTTGCCCGTCCATTCCGCCGGCAGATTGTGGCCGCCGGCGAGCACGGCCTGGTTGCTGAAGCCGGCTTCCGACTCATAGGTCGTGTACACGGATTCGCCTGCGACCTCGATGTCGTAGGTGATCTTCGTGATGTTGTGGTCCCACGCGTAATCAGTGATCGACGACAGGATCTTGTGCAGATGCACCAAGGGGTTGCCGTCTTCCCATTCCCAGCTCGCCCATTCCTTTTGCAGATTACCGGCGGCCGTCACCAGGGCTTCCTTGGCGTCCCGGATCTCGTTGCCCTGCTTCGAGTAGTAGGTCCCGCCCTGGCTCATGTCCTGGGCGTAGTCGGAGTACTGCTTGTTCAGCTTGTCGATGAGATCCCAGAAAACACCGGCCGCCTGGCCGCGCCAGGCCTCGTTCTCCTCGGTGCCGAGCCTGCCCTGCCACTCCTCGACCTTCTTCTGCTGGTCCACGAAGAACTTCGCCACCCGGTCGAACGCTCCCGCCACCACGTCGAAGTTCGCGAGGGTGACGGAATTGGCGTTGTCGACGGGCTTGCCGCCGAAGGCGAAGCCGTGGGTGCCCGCGTTGTTCCACAGCAGCGCCTCCAGGGCGCGCCCGGTGCCGTAGCTGTACTGGTTCAGCGGCGCGGTGTTCCAGGTGGGCTTGCCGTCCATCCCCAGGTGGTTGTTGATGTGGCTGCTGAACTCCCCGCCCTCGAGCACACCGCCGGTCAGCTGCCCGTCCTTCTCGGTGTGGTCACCGAGGAGCGTGATACGCGCCTTGTGATAACTGACGGTCGACCCCTCCCCGCCGCTCGAGGAGTAGAAGGGGATGACGAAGTCGGTGTTGTTGATTTTGTAGCCGGCGTTCTCGGAAAGCCAGTTGAGGTCGTCCGCGTCGACGTAGTCCACGGAGTCCATGGTCGAGATCTCCACCTTCATCAGTGGAATACCCTCGTTGCCGACCAGCGTGTCGAAAAGAATGTCCCGGGCCGGCGCGGCGTAGCCGGTGAAGAACTTGACCGCCTCGGACCACACGTCATTGGCGGCGGTGAGATCGTTGGTGACTTTGCTGGGGTCAAGCGCCATGGTGGGGTCTTTTCGTCAGAAGGACTTCAGAACGAATTCAGATCGACTACGGAAGGGCTACAGAAGGGCTACAGGACGACTAGCGGGACGACGACAGGACGACTACATGGGGGATGGTCAGTCCTTCTTCTCGCCACCGGGACCCTCGGACAGGATGCTGTCCACGTCTTCGAAGAAGTTCACGAACTTCTTCCCGTCGATCTTGTCCAGGCTCTCGTCCTGGGTCTTGAACATCTTCAAAAGGGTTTCCTTGAGGTCGTCCTCGATCTCGCCGAAGAGCTCCCCCTGCTGTTTGAGGATCGCGTTCACCTGCGTGATCAGCTCGTTCAGCTTCGCCGTGACATTGCCGCCGTTGGTCCGGCCGGCGGTCTCGCTCGCCATCGTTCCGATCGCGAGCGGCTTCACCTGCCCGTCCAGGAAGCCGGCAGCCGTCTTTCCGCCCTCCGCCTCGAGGTCCGCCAGGGCCGGCACCAGCACCCCGTCCACCGGGGAGTTGCCCTCCAGGCCGATCTTCCTGATCTCGTCCTTGAACGGGATGATGTCGTTGTCGATGAAGCTCTGCAGCCACGACTTGTTCAGATTGACCGTGGGAGTGGTCGCCATCTGGTACTCCTCCTGTTCCTGCGTCCGTCAGGTCCCGCCCCGCCGTGAGGGGGACGAGGAGACGGCCGTCCGCGGGGTGTGCACGCGGACGGCCGCCGGGGTGGGTGTGCCGCCGCCCTCACGTGGTCAGGCGCCGCCGATGCGCACGCTCTCCCAGAGTTGCGTCAGGGACTTCTCGCTGTACTGGTAGCTGTCGGACACCTCGTTCAGCAGGGCCGAGTTCTCGCCGAGAATCCGCTCCATCTCGGAGACGGCGTTGTTCCACGCCTCCTGCTTCTTGCCGTACACGTCCTTGTCCTCGCCCTCCCAGGTCTCCTTGAGCTGCTGGAGCTCCGCGTCCAGGTTGGTGAGGATGCTGTCGATCGCCTTGGTCTGCTGGACCATGTCGTCGGCGGCGTTGTTCATGTGGGAGTAGTCGACGTAGATGAGTCCGTCGGTGAAGTCGGGCATGGCTGTCCTTGTCTCGAGGCGGTCGTGTCAGGGGCGGAGGAACGCGGCGCGGAGCTGTCCTACGACAGACAGGCCCTAGCCGCGCAGGGCCTCGAAGATCGCTTCGGACCGGCTGTACGCCTCCTGGATGGACGAGTTGGCCGAACCCTGCTGCTGACCCTGCGCCTTGAGCGTGTCGTTCAGCGTGTCGATCATGTTCTGCAGGTTGTTCGAGATGATCTCCGCCTGCTGGTCCCACCGCTCCAGGAGCTTCTGGAAGGCCCCGCCGTCGCTACCCGAGTAGCCGGAGGAGAGATTGTGCTTCATGTTCTCGACGTCCTGGCGGCATCGCTGAACGCCCGAGAAGGCCTGCTCCAGGGCGGTGACACCGTTCCTGGTGGCATCCGCCTGTGACTGCTGCTTACCTGTAGGTGCCATGGATCTGGGCCTCCTGGAATTCTAGTGGTCCAAGTGAGCGTAGACATGGGTGAGTTGCTCCACCAATGATGGACGTCACTTTTGCCCTTCCGGTTGGGTGGTAGGGGCAAGTCATGGTCGGCTGCCTTCGCAGCGCGGCGCCGTCGTACCGCTCTCGCCCACCGCCGCGGCCTCCAGGCTGAGATCGGGACCGGTCGGCAGCATCGCCAGCAGCGGCGAGGGAAGCCCGAGCGCCTGGCCCTCCGTGTAACCGAGCGAGGCCAGCGCCTTCGCCGTACCCACCCGGTACTTCATCCCGGTGTCCGTCACCAGGTAGAGCGTGCCGCCCACCTGGCTCCCGCCCGCCCCGAGGGCCCGCACCAGCGCACCGCCACCGGGCCGTACGGTGATCCGGGCGACCGGCAGACAGGCCGGTGTCAGCCCCTCCGGCGGCGCCTGCGCGGCCGGGCCCAGGGCCGCCGCCGTCTCGAGGGCCACACTGATCCGGGGGCCCTGCGCACCGGTCGTGATCCGTACACAGGCGGTCGTGGCCTCATCGATGCCGACCACCTCCGGCGGCGCCTCGGGCAGATTCGTGTTCTGCGGCAGTTCGCTCGACCCCGGGACCAGCCGGCCGTTCAGCGCGTCCGCGCCCAGTACGGCGGCCTGCGGCGCCCGGCCCTCGTACACCTTCTCGCGGGTGTCCGGGTCGCCCAGCACCAGCGCGGCCGAGGTGGCGGTGAGCGGGGTCAGTCCCTCGCGCTCCAGCAGGTAGTAACGCTCGGCGGCGCCCGGCACGGTGACCCGGAACACCTCGCCGATCCGGGTGCTCCGGCCGCCCAGCGACGGTCCGGCCGCGCCCTTGTCCGTCACCGGCGGAGGGTCCAGATCCGGGCCGGACGGCAGGGAGTTGAGGAACGCCGCCGACACCGCCGTACGCGGAGTGGAACCGTAACCGAGGGCCTCGCGCGCGTTGGAGTTGGCGAACAGGAGCAGTTTGCTGCCCCGCCACACCAGATAGTCGGCCTTGTCGGGCCCGGTCACCAGCAGCGCCTGGGTGGCGGGCAGGCCGGGTGCGTCGGACCGCGCGCCCACCGCGAGGGTGGTGCCGGTCGAGCCGGATCCGGTGCCCGAGCACACCTGCCACGGCCCGGCGTCCAGGTCGCCGGCGCCGGGCAGCGCGTCGGGGGCGCCGTCGATGCCGACCGGCGCCCCGTGCGGGGTGTCACGCAGCGACGCGGAGCCGACCATGGACACCTTCATGTCGGCGCCCATCAGCAGCCGGGCCGAGGAGTAGTTGCGCACCGGCCGCAGCCGGCCGCCGAGATAGAGATAGCGGGAGCCGGTGTCCTTGTTGACCACCAGGGTCCCGCTCGCCTGCCAGGAGTCCTTGGTGCCCGGCTTGAGCAGACCGAGGACGAACGCCCCGGCCGAGAGCAGCACGGCGATCAGCACACCGATGACCACCCCCCGGTTGGTCCGGCCCTGCGGGCTCTCCGGGGCGTCCGGGTCCGCCCGCAGCATGCTCGAGGTCAGCCGCCCCATGACGAACATGTGCGCCTGGACCTGATCGCGTCTGGACTGCATGACAGCCTTGGTTCCCTTTCGGTTCGGCCGTTTCGGGTCCGGCCGCGTACGGCCGGTGGTGGAGCGTCAGTCGGTCGTCGGTCGGTCGTGGGTTGCTAGTCGTCGGTTTGCCGGCCTCCGGTCACCGGCCGCTTGAACGGAACGGTTCGTCAGCCGTTCATGGACCGCAGTGCCCCGTACACGCCGAGCACCCACAGGCCGAGCGGCAGCAGACTGATCGCCAGGGCCGAGTGGAGCACCTCGCCGATCCGCCCCCAGTACGGCACGAGCCGCCGCCCGGGTACGGTCCACGAGGCGATGGCGAGCCCCGCCGTGGCCGCCAGCAGACCCGCCGCGCACACCAGCCGCGTCCCCGGCGAGGCCTGCGGAACGGAGACGACGACCAGCGCCAGCAGACCTGCCACGCCCGGAACCACCAGCGACAGCCGCTGCCATACGTTGCCCAGGCCCCGCGCGTGCAGCAGAAGCAGCAGGGACAGCACGACCGCCATGACCGTCTCGGGCAGATCGTTCTCCCGGGCCAGCACCGCGAGACAGGCCCACGCGACCACGCCCACCGCGCCGTACAGCGAGGTCATCCAGCCGTCGGCGAGCACGGCCCGGGACGCCACCGTGGCGGTGGGGTGCGGTTCGATGCCCTCCTGCAACTGCTGGGCGTTGGTGGGCAGCGGCGGCATCCGCATCCCCGACATCCGGAACGACAGCGTCGGCACGAACGCCCCGAGGACCACGGCCCCGACCGCGAGAACCCCGGCGACATGCACCGGCGGCAGATCCGCCGCGAGCATCAGTACCGCCGCCAGCGCCCCGAACACACAGACCACGGTGACGCCGAGGAACAGCGCCGCGTACGAGGCCACGACCGCCAGTGCGAGCACCGCGCCGCCCGCCCCGGCCGCCGTCGCCGCGAGCAGCCGCGAACCCAGCACCTCGTGGAGCTCCGGGCCCTTCAGCGCGCCGCCCGGCAACAGCCAGCCGGCCAGCGCCAGATACGGCGCCACCATGACGCCGAGCGCGGCTCCGGCGCCCGCGTCACCGACCGCCCGGCTCGCCGCGCCGGCCCCCGCGAGCAGCAGCAGCCCGGCGGCCATGGCGAACACCGCGCGGGGCGCCGCGGAGCCGCCCGGCAGCGCGACCAGCAGGATGCCGGCCGCGAGCACCGCCAGCGCGATCCCGAGCAGCAGCCACCGGCTCACCGTGGGGCTCCAGCCGTGCGGGCGCTGTCGCATGGTGGTGGAGATGCCGTCCACCAGGTCGTCCAGGTGCACCTCGGGCAGCGCCTCGGTGCGGGGCCGCAGGAAGAGCGTCTCGCCGTCCCGGAGGCCGTACGAGTCCAGGGTGCGTTCCTCGTCCAGCGGCTCGCCGCCGAGCCGCTGGAGCACCCAGCCGCCGTGGTCGATCCCGGTCTCCTCGAGATCGTCGCCGCCGTAGCCGAGGACCGCGGGCAGCAGGTCCGCGACGGGCACGTCGGCGGGTACGGCCAGATCCATGGTCTTGGCCGGGGCTCGTACCGTCAGCCGGCACAGCTCCGCCATCTGAGTGTCAGTCATCGGGCTTGCTCACGCTTCTTCGAAGGTGCTTTCCGTGGCCTGGAGGGGAACGCCGGATGACGTCCCGCCGAAGGTCGCGCCGGGCCGGTCCTGTTCAGGTGGTCACGAACTGGCCGTGGAGGACCGGTCGTTGGCGTTCGACATGACGATCGTAGTATCAGATGCACGGCGGGCTTCAGCCGCCACCGGGACAACAGCGGGCCCCGGCCCACCGCCGGCCGCCCTCAGGCCCCGTCCCGCCGGGCTCCGCCCGCCCAGCAACCCCCGTAACCCGCCGAAGTCCTCGCAAGTCCCCCGCAAGTCCTCGTAGCCCTCCGCAACTCCCCGCAAGTCCTCGTAAGGAGAAGCTCCTTGAGTGTGGTCCTGTTCCGCCGCCCGGCCCGGCGCCGAGGCCCGGAGATGCCCGACGGGGAGCTGAACCTTCAGGAGCCGCCCGCGCTCCCCGAGGTGGTGCCCGACTCCTCCGCCGTGTGGACGTACCTCCCCATGGCGATGATGTCCGTGTCCATGATGTTCATGTTCATGCGGCCCGGCATGACGCGGGGCAGCGGCGGATTCATCTATCTCGCCCTGGGGGTGATGGTCGTCGCGGCCGCGGCGATGATGGTCGGTCAGGCGATGCGCCGCAGCAGCGAACGCAAGCAGCGGCTCAAGGGCGAACGGCGCGACTATCTGCGCTACCTCGGCCAGATCCGGCGCAAGGTACGCGGCGCCGTCGTCGACCAGCAGCGGGCGCTCGCCTGGCGGCACCCCGAACCCGCCGCCCTCTGGGCGATGGTGGGCACCACCCGGCTGTGGGAACGCCGCCCCCGCGACGAGGACTTCGGCGAGGTCCGGGTCGCGGTCGGCGAACAGAAACTGGGCCTGAAACTCACGCCGACGTCCACCAGCCCCGTCGAGGACCTGGAACCGCTCGCCGCGCACGCCCTGCGCAGCTTCATCCGCGCCTACGCGACCGTCCCCGAGCAGCCCATCGCGATCTACCTGCGGGCCTGGGCCCGGGTGCTGTTCCGGGGCGACGAGGACCGGATCCGCACGGTGGCCCGCGCCGTCCTCGCCCAGCTCGCCACCTTCCACTCGCCGGACGACCTGTGGATCGCGCTGTGCGTGTCCGACGAACGGCGCGCGGACTGGGAGTGGACCAAGTGGCTCCCGCACGCCCTGCACCCGCACGACACCGACGGTGCCGGACCCGCCCGGATGACGTTCTCCGCGTTCGGCGAGCTGATGGACTCCCTCGGCGCCGAGTTCGAGGAGCGGCCCCAGTTCGACCCGGACGCCGTACCCGGCCGGGAGGAGCCGTTCATCGTGATCGTCGTGGACGGCGCCACCGTCCCGAGCGGCCACCGGCTCGAGGGACCCGGCTTCCGCAACACCGTCGTACTGGACCTGTCCGGCGCGCTCACCTGGCGGCCCGGCCGGGTCACCCTCCGCTTCGACGTCACCAAGGACACCTTCGGGCTGGTCCGCACCGACCGTGACCGCAAGGAGCAGACCACCGTGCTGGGCCGCCCCGACGGCCTCGGCGTGGTCGGCGCGACGGCCCTGGCCCGCCGGATCGCCCCCTACCGCATGGGCCTGGGCACCGGCACGGACGCCGCCGAACCGCTGTCCACGAACCTCGAACTGACCAACCTCCTCGGCATCCCCGACCTGCACCGCCACGACCCCGCCAAAATGTGGCAGCAGCACACCGGCGCCGCCCGGCTGCGGGTGCCCATCGCCGTCGGCGTCGACGGACAGCCGGTGGAGCTCGACATCAAGGAGTCCGCGCAGGGCGGCACCGGACCGCACGGCATGCTCATCGGCGCCACCGGCTCCGGCAAGAGCGAACTGCTGCGCACCCTCGTCCTGTCCCTCGCCCTCACCAACTCCTCGGAGACGCTGAACTTCGTCCTCGTCGACTTCAAGGGCGGCGCCACCTTCCTCGGCCTCGACGAACTCCCGCACACCTCCGCCGTGATCACCAACCTCGCCGGTGAGGCCGCGCTCGTCTCCCGTATGCAGGACGCCCTGCACGGTGAGTTGATGCGCCGTCAGGAACTGCTGCGGGCCGCCGGCAACTACACGTCGGCACTCGACTACGAGAAGGCGCGCGCCTCCGGGGTCCCGTTGCAGCCGCTGCCCAGCCTGTTCGTGGTCGTCGACGAGTTCAGCGAACTGCTCGCCGCACACCGCGAGTTCATGGAACTGTTCGTGATGATCGGCCGCCTGGGGCGCTCCCTCGGTGTCCACCTGCTCCTGGCCTCCCAGCGCCTCGACGAGGGCCGTATGCACGCGCTGGAGAGCCATCTGTCGTACCGGGTCGGCCTGCGGACGTTCTCCGCGATGGAGAGCCGCGGCGTGCTCGGGGTGCCCGACGCCTACCAGTTGCCGCCGCAGCCCGGCAGCGGCTTCCTCAAGTCCGGTGTGGAGGAGCTGACCCGCTTCCGCGCCGCGTACGTCTCCGGCCCGTACGAGAAGCGGGGCGGCGGCGCCCACCAGGTGCGGGTGGCC
>NZ_LGDW01000494.1 GCF_001280005.1 Streptomyces sp. NRRL WC-3618
CCCCCCGTCAGAACGGCAACCCCCGCCCATGCACGACCTCGAGTCGTGACACCGCCCGTGTCAGCACCACGTACAGCCGGTGCAGGCCTCGCCCGGTCGCCCCCTCCGCCTCCACGATCGCCGTCGGCTCCACCACGACCACGTGGTCCCACTCCAGCCCCTTCACCGCCGTCGCCGGCAGTACCGCGACCCGCCCTCCGCTCACCGTCACTCCCGCAGCATCCAGCACCTCACGCACCCCGGCCACCTCGGCGTCCGCCGCCACGACCCCCACCGACCCCTCCCCGGCGAGCGCCCGGCGCACCGCGGCCACCACCTCCCCGGCGATGTCGGTCGCCTCCACGACCCTCAACTCCCCGTCGCCGCGCAGGGATCGGGCCGGTGGCACCGGTACGTCCAGGCGGGCCAGCAGCCGGTTGGCGAAGGCGACGACCGTCTTCGGCACCCGGAACCCGACGGTCAGCGGAATCACCGTGGCGTCGGGTTTGCCCAGGTGGGCGAGCAGGGGCCCCCACTCCCGTGCCGCCCACGGTGTGGTGCCCTGGGCCAGGTCGCCCAGGACCGTCACCGAGCCGTAGGGCACCCGGCGCGCGATGGCCCGGCACTCCATCGGGGAGAGGTCCTGGGCCTCGTCGATCACGACATGGCCGTATCCCTCGGGGTGCTCGATCAGCCCGGCGACCTCGTCGAGGAGGACCAGATCGGCGGCCGACCAGCGCGCCGACTTCCACGAGCGTGGCGGACGCGCCCAGCACACCGCCCGCTGCTCGTCCGCCGTCAGCAGCCCCTCGGCCGCCCGCCCCAACGCCCCGGCGTCTCCCAGGAGTTCGGCCAGCACCTCCTCCGGACGCACCCGGGGCCACACCGCCTCGACGTACGCCCCGACCGGCCGCGCCCGCTCGATCCGCCGTACCCAGGCGTTCGGTTGCGGCCCCGCCCGCCGTTCCGCCTCCCGTTGGACGCGGTTCACGACGCGCGTCCGTACGCGCTCGCGGCCCACGGCGTACGGCGGTTCCTCGGCCCGTACGCCGGCCACGATCCGCGCCAGCTCCGGCGCGGAGATCCGCCAGCGGTACGAATCGTCCGGCACCTCAAGGGGGCCGAGGGAGTTGGCGTGCTCTGCCGTCGCCACGCGGGCGTACAGCGCCCGGCGCAGCACCTCGGCCATCCGCGCGTCGTGCTTGACGAGGGCGGCCCGTTCGTCGTCCTCCGCGCGCACCGGATGGGCCGCGATCTCGTCCGTGACCGTCGACTGCCGGACGCCCGTCTCGCCGAGGGCGGGCAGGACCTCCGAGATGTACGAGAGGAACGTGCGGTTGGGGCCGAGGATCAACAGGCCGCCGCGCTGGACGCGCCCGGGGTGGGTGTAGAGGAGGTACGCCGCCCGGTGCAGCCCTACGGCTGTCTTGCCGGTGCCCGGGGCTCCCTGCACGCACACGGAGACGCCGAGGCCGGCCCGTACGAGGTCGTCCTGTTCGGGCTGGATCGTCGCCGCGATGTCCCGCATGGGCCCGACCCGGGGGCGCGCGATCTCCCGGGCGACCAGGCCGTCCGCGCCGCCTGCCAACTCCCCTTCCCCCGCGCCTGCTTCCCCCGTCTCCTCGTCCAGGTGCTCGTCCTCCAGGCCGGTCAGGTCGGCGGAGTCGCCGGTGCTGCCGGGCGCCCAGCCGAACCGGCGTCGTACGGCCACGCCCTGCGGGTCGCGGGCGCTCGCCTGATAGAAGGCCCGGGAGACGGGGGCGCGCCAGTCCACGACGAGGGGCGGGCGGGTCGGGTGCTCGCTGATCCGCAGGCGCCCGATGTGATAGCTGGCGCCGCGGTGCTCGCCGCCCCGGTCACCGGCGTCGAAGTCCAGCCGGCCGAAGAACAGGGGCCCCTCGGGCAGCTCACCCAGCGCCTTCGCCTTGCTGCGGAGCTGGTACCCGAGCACTTCCGCGTCGGCGCCGGAGGCGGAGACGTCCTCGCCGGTGACGACGTGTTCCCGGGCGCCGTCGATCATCGCGGCGAGGGCGGCGCGGCAGATGTCGTGATGGGCGCGTTCGCGGTGGAGGGAATCACGGAGCGGTGACGTCATCCGGCCAGCCTACCCAGATAACGTAACCGAGTTAAATATTTTACCCGGTCGCGTTGCCCACATCGCGCGACCGCAGCCACGGCAGCCCCGCCTCCAACTGCCCGAACGCCTCCTCCGCCGCCGCGACCGCGTCCTCCCGCACCGCCTCCACCGCCTCCCCGGCCGCGATCCGCCGCCAGTTCTCCTGGGCGAGGATCCGCTGGACGGCGATGATCTGGCCCGCCGCGAGCCGGGCCGCGAGGGTGTCACCGAGGGCGACGGCGAGGACCGCCTCCGAGCGCTGCTGGTACTCGTACGCCCGCGCGACCAGCGACGGGGTGCCGTAGAGGAGACGGTGGAAGGCGAGCACCCCGGGGGCCGCGTTGAGACCGGTGACCGGGTCCTCGCGGCTCAGCCCGTCGAGGAAGTGCCGGCGCAGCGCGTCCACCGGGGACACCCCCGCACCAGCCGCACGTACCACCCGCGCCGCCTCGTCCTCGTGGTCCGCGAAGCGGTGCAGGACCAGGTCCTCCTTGGCCGGGAAGTACCGGAACAGCGTCGGCTTGGAGATCCCGGCCGCCGCGGCGATCTCCGCGACGGAGACCGCGTCGAAGCCCTTCTCGAGGAAAAGGGTGATCGCGATGTCGGACACGTGTTGGTACGTCTGCTGCTTCTTGCGCTCGCGCAGTCCGGTTCCTGCCATGGGAGCGAGGGTACGCACTCGCCGGGCCCGCACGGACCCGGCCACCGCGCACGGCCCGCCCGGCCGCCGACTGTCGCCCGACGGCTACCTCAACGCGAGCGCCAGATACGGGTTCTCGGTGGAGCGGGCGGGCAGGCCCAGCGCGGCCGTGGCCGAAGCCAGCGTCATCGCGTACGAGTCGACCGCCCGGCGGACGTTGGGGGCGTCCAGGCCGGCGCCGGTGACCAGCCGGTCCAGGTCGATGTAGGCGGACCGGACGACCTCGATGTTCCGGTACACGCGCCAGTCCTGCCGCCAGTTGTCGGTGTAGCGCGGGGACAGCAGGCTCTCCCACCGCCGGAACATACGGTCCCGGATCTCCGACCGGGTCGGTGTGAGGTGCATGTGCCGCACCAGGTCGTAGAGCGGGTCGCCGACGACCGCCATCTCCCAGTCGATGATGGTCAGCACCAGGGGGTCGTCGCGCCGGACGAGGTTCCACGGGTTCAGGTCACCGTGCAGCAGCGCCGGAGCGCGTTCGTGCACCACGTGCCGGCCCAGGATCTGCCGCAGCCGGTCGGCGTCGGGCAGCCCGAGAACCCTGGCCAGCTGCTGCGACTCTCTGGGCAACTCCTTTACCAGGATGACGAGTTGCTCGCTCAGCCAGCCATAGAAGTCGCCCTCGCCTGCCGCCGGGTCGAGTGCGGTGTAGTCCACGTCCGTCAGCGCGCGGAGTTGGTCGACGAGCGCGTCCGCCTCGTGCGGCAACAGGCCGTTCACCGGATGGCTCGGCGGTTGGTCGATGTCCCGTCGGCCCGCGTACGTGTGGACGGCGAAGCGTTCGTTGCGGTAGCCGCTGCCCAGGGCGAGGACCCTCGGCGCCGCCACCGCGACGGACGACTCGTCGATGGCCTGGAGCACCGCGTGCTCGCTGAGAAAGCTGGGCTCACGCCGACAGGCCTTCGGCACATGGCGCCGGACCACCACCGGAAAGTCGACGCCCCCGAGCCAGACCACCGAGTTCAGGTGCGCGGTCCCCTTGAAGACGCGGTTCGCCGGTGCCGCGCCCTCCGCGAGCAGGGCCCGGTGCACATCGGCGCGGGAGAACTCGGGGTGTTCCAGGACCCGTTCGTCCGGCGTCCAGCGGATGTCGACCGCCCCCCAGCCTCGGCCGCGCCTCTTCCCGTCCTCCCGGGACGCCTGCCAGCGGAAGAGGATCCGTTCGATCTCGTCCGCGCCCGGTACGTTACGGAGCCCGAGCGGCGGCGCCGCCGCCACCAGGGCCCCGCGCACCGTCGCCGTCGCCTCGTCCAGGCTCTTCTGGTCGAACGTGTCCTCCAGGGACTGCGCGGCCCGCATGACGTCCGGGAAGACGGACTGCGCCCGCTCGAAGTCGACGTAGTGGCGCAGATCCTTGGCCAGGCCCCTGACGGCGGCGGGGCGGACCCGCTCCATCGCCTCCGCCCAGGCGTCGATCACGTCGTTCCACTGGTGGTCGGGGTACTGCATCCGCACGAGATGCGTCGCCAGGTCGTGCAGGGGGTCGCCGTAGGTCGCCAGTTCCCAGTCGACGCAGACGAGGGGTGGGTCGCCGTCGTAGGAAACGATCAGGTTGTCCCGGTGCAGGTCCGCGTGGAGCAGGCTGTAGGGCCGCCGTGTCATGGCCGGGACCCGTTCGGCCCACCGGGTGAGGGCGTCCTCCGGAATGCCGAGTGCCTTGAACAGGCCACCGAACACGGGCCAGTTGCGTCGGCGGATCTGGCGGTCGGCCAGCTGGGTGAGCGCCCGCAGAAAGCCCTGACTGTCCGTGTGGTTGCGGGGCCAGACCTCGGGCAGGGGCGGCAGCGCCCTTCGGCGCACCTGGGTCATCTGGGCCAGCAGGTCGACCAGCGCCTTCATGAGGAGGGTGTCGACGGGCTTGCCGTTTCCGCAGACGCTGGAGAGCGGTACGCCTTCCACATAGCTGTGGATGGTGAACCCGTCGCCCTTCAGCAGGCACTCCGGCACATGCGGCAGAACGCCGTGCACGGCGTCGAGGATGCGCGACTCGTCCCGCCAGGTACGGATCACCACGGGAAGCGCGGTCTCCCGCCGGATCCGGACAGTGACCGGCGTCCCGGCCGCCAGGCCCACCTTCCGCGCCAGGTCCCGCGTCAACGGCAGGACGTAGTTCTGGTTGTGGTGACCGTTGCTCGCCTCGCCCCGCAGCTCGGCGCGTGCCACGAACGCCTCGACGATGTCCGGCGAACCGCCGCCGACGCGTTCCCCTGCCGTGGAACGGGAAACAAGGGGTGCGCCCACTGGCTGCTCCGGGACTCGCGCGACGATGGATGGCGCGGCAAAAACGCTGGTGACAGGTCTGACGCCGCACGACCGGAGGGGCAACGGAGCGGACACGACGGGTGGTCTGCCACTCTGCTGGGTCAGGTCGCCGAGGTTGGCCTGTTCGCCATCCATACGCATGCGCACGAGCTGTTGCTCATACGGTGCGGGCATGATACTAACCGCCCCGGGCTACTCCGACAGGAGGTTCCAGACCGAGTCGAACCAGTTCTGCATGCTCTCGACGAAGGTGGAACCCGGCGAGTTGGGGTCGCCGTCCTGTACGTGGTGCGTCAGCGTGGCGCCCAGGCCCAGGACGTCGAGGGCCCCCTGCTGATGACTCAGGCCTGACCGCGCAGCAGCCTCAGTACGGGCTCCAGTGAGCCCACGACCACTTCGGCGCCCGCGTCCCGCAGCAGCTTCTCCTTGTGTTCGTTGCGCGCGTAGCCGAGGAACGGAACACCCGCCTCCCGCGCGGCGAGGTGGTCCGACGGGGTGTCGCCGATCATGAGCGCGGACGACGGCGCCGCCCCCATCGCGTTCAGGGCCTGGTTGAGACAGTGCGGGTGGGGCTTGAGACGGCTCAGCTCCCGCGTGCGGCCGTAGATGTGCGGGGCGAAGCACGAGGCCAGACCACGGCTCGCCAGATACTGGCGGACCACCAGCGGGGAGTTGTTCGTGGCGACCGCGAGCCGGGAGCCCACCGCCGTCCAGGTGCGGATCAGCGGGTCGGCGTACGGGGTGGGCATCGCCCGTTCCGTCGCCCGGAGTTCCTCCTGGGTGAGACGTCTCTCCAGCTCGTCCACCAGGTCGCTCCCCGGATGCCGGCGGTCGACGGCGCGCAGCACCACATGCGGATCCAGGGATTCGCGTTCCTCCTCCGTCAACAGACCGTGCAGGCCTTGGCCTTCGAGCCACTCGACGAGGTCGATCGCCACGCGTTGCGCCGAGTGGCCCGCGAACAGGGCGCAGATGGGTCCGTCGAAGTCCCAGAGCACGACGCGGGCGCGGGCGACCGCTTCCCGCAGGTCGTCGGTCACGGAGTCGTCCTCGGTCGCCAGTTCGGTCTGTGTCGTGTCAGAGGTCGTGTCAGAGGTCACTAGGAGAGTGTCAGGTCCGTCGTGATGGTTTCCCAGAGGGCGTCGAACCACTTCTGGGATTGCTCGACGAACGCCGTGTCCCGCTCACCCGCGCCCTTGGCGAACGGGAACAGCAGCGACTCGGCCCCCAGGGTGTCGTACATGTCGAGCGTCCCGCTCTCCAGCAGCTCCTCACGGCGGGCGATCATGTAGTACGCGATCAGCGCTTCCGTCTCGTTGAGCAGGTACAGCTTCACCGGCGGGGTGAACGGCAGCGCCCTGAACGTCACCCGCACGTCGATGCCGTGGGACGAGCGCAGGGACAGCAGGTTGTGCCGCAGTACGTGGCCCTGGGCGTTGCGCTGGGTCAGCCAGCGCTGGTGGACCGGGTCGGCCTCGCTGCGGCCCTCGACGGGGACCGGGAACGCCAGCGTGATGTCCCGGGACGGCAGCAGGATGCGTACGTCGATCGACTTGGGGCGGATGCGGCCCTCGTGGATCAGCCGCACCGGTTCCCCGACGGCCACCATCAGGGTCTCCGCGGTGAGACACGCCGCGTCGACCCGGACGTGCGGGACCGAGAACGCCTCCGTCAGACGCGGCGCCAGCCCCACCATCGTCGGCTGGGGCGCCTCCCGGGGCGGGGCCATCTCGGCGACCCGCGGCGGGCTGCCCTTGCTGACGTTCGCCAGCAGCCCCTCGGCGTGCAGGATGCGCAGCGCCTCCCGTACGGCACCCCGCTCGACGCCGAACTCCTCGGCCAGCTCGGCCTGAGTGGGCAGCCGGTCGCCGGGCCGCAGGTCGCCGTTGCGGATGCGGTCACGCAGGGCGGTGGCGATCTCCTGGGGCGACTGTCTTCTGCTGCCGTTCACTGCCACGTTCTCCTGGGTCACGACCAAACGCTACAACTCCGATCCATCTTTGTGGAGTTGTTTCAAAGTTGTTTATAGATAGCCGCCAAGTGGGGACAACCCATGCAGAGTTGGTTGCCAACTCGTCAAAGTTGGCACGCTTGAAGGGGGAACCACCATGCCCGCCATCGCCCTCCTCGCCGCCGTCTTCATCAGCGGCTTCCAGCAGTTCGTCAGCTGGCGGTACGGCACCTCCGGCGTCGTCGGACTGCTGCTGCTCACCATAGGCATCAAGGCCAGAAACGCGACCATCAGCTCCATCGGAGCCGTCGTGCTCGCCCTGCTGGTCACGGGACCCACTCTGTGACGACGTCAGTCGGTGAGCAGCAGATCCGAACTGATCGTCTCCCACAGCGCGTTGAACCACAGATGCGACTGCTCCACGAACGTCGTGTCGCCCAGCCCGGCGCCCCGCTCGAACGCGAACAGCATCGACCGGACGCCCTCGGCGTCGTACATCTCCACCTGCTCGTGGTCGATCTCCGCCTCGCGCCTCTTCAGCGTGTAGTACGCGAAGAGCGCCTCCGACTCGTTGAGCAGGTACAGCTTCACCGGTGGCGTGAACGGCAGGGCCCGGAAGGAGACGCGCACGTCGATACCGTGCGTGGAGCGCAGGGCCAGCAGATTGTGCCGCAGCACCCGACCCTGGGCGTTGCGGTGCGCCAGCCAGCGGCGCTGCAGCCGGCCGGTGGCCGAGGCCCCCGCAGGGGAGCCGTCCGCCTGTTCCACCGGTGACGGGAACGCGAGGTCGATGTCACGGCTCGGCAGCAGCACCCGCACGTCGATCCTGGCCGGATCCAGCCGTCCGGCGTGAATCTGCCGCAGCGGCTCCCCGACCGCGAGGGTGAGCGACACGGACGTCAGACACAGGGCGTCGATCGTGACGTGCCGTGCCGCGAAGGCCGCCTCGATACGGGGCGCGAGGGCGACGGTGGTGGGCAGCGGCGCGGCGGCGGGGCCGGCCGGCGCGGGGCCGGGAGCGGGGGCGACCGTCGCCGGGCTGCCCTTGCTGACGTCGGTCAGCAGCCGCTCGGTGTGCAGGGTGCGCAGCGCCTGCCGTACGGCACCCCGCTCGACGCCGAACTCCTCCGCCAACTCGGCCTGGGTGGGCATGCGCTGGCCGGGCCGCAGCTCACCGGACCTGATCCGGGTGCGCAGGGCGTCGGCCACCTCGCGGTGCGACCTCCGGGGCTCCACAACAAAACCCTACAACTACCCGCCATCTTTGTGCAGTTCGGGTGAAGGTGGTTATGAACCACCTTCAAGTGGAGATAAGTACAGTGAAGTTGGTGACCAACTTCAGCAATATGGTCAAATCTTCCAGAGGTTGGCTACGAACTCTTCTCCGGAGGGGAGCCTGGAGCTCGGCAGCCGCCACGACCGGAAAAGAGGTCGGTTCAGAAGATGTCCGGGCACCACGGACGCCTGGACGTACGCAGCAGGGCGTCGGCCGCACGGGCGGCGCCCGCTCGTTCCTCCCGCACCCGGCCCAGCGCCGCCAACCGCACCGCCGACTCGTCACCGAGCCACAGCGCCGCCAACTCCCGTACGTCCAGGGTGAGTTCGGCGGCGTCACGGACACCGGGCGTACAGCAGCCGACGCCCTGCTCGGACACCTCGAGCCGGTAGCGTCCCCCGGTGAAGCCGTCCGCGTCGACGACCTCCAGGACGAGGCCGCGAATGCCGCCGGCCACCCCCGCCCCGTCGTACGGACGTGCCTCCAGAGCGCGTACGACGTCCAGGATCCGCACCCACAGCCAGTCCGCGTGCGTGACGAGCTTCGCCGCCCGCGGGTCCGGCAGGAAGAAGGGGAGCAGGTCGTCCGGGGCGCGCCAGCCGGTCTTGACCTTCGTGATCCAGTCGATCGAGCAGAGGTACTGCCACAGGGCGCGCTCGGCGGCCGGCGTCGCCGTGATCAGCCAGTTCACGTCGGCGGTGTCGTGCGGCTGCTTGGCCTCCCACTTGTCGTCGGCCTCGTACGACACCAGCCCCTCGACCTCACCGTCCGCCGAGCGGTACACGGCGTAGAAGGGCTCGTCCCACGACTCCCCGAACCGCACCAGCCCGGTGTTGACCTGCCACCAGCGCTCGTCACGGCTGACGGCACCCGGCTGCTGTCGCGCGAGCCGGGCGTGCAGGTCGGGTCCCAGCTTCCGTACGTCCTCCGCGTCCACGAGGTCGATACGGCCGCCGTCCGCCGGGCCCGCCCAGCGGGGGTCGAGGCCTGTGCGCGGTACGTCGATCGTCCACACGGAGGTCGAGGTGGCGGGGCCGAAGCCGTACCGGCCGTAGATCGGGTACTCGGCGGCGATCAGTGTGGCGACGACGTCCCCGCGTTCCTTCGCGGCGGCGAGGTCCTGGGCCATCATGCGGGTGAGGATGCCTCGGCGGCGGTGGGTGGGAGAGACCGTGACGTTCGAGATCGCGTCGGCGGGGACGGTGGTGCCTGCGCCGACGCTCAGGTCCTGCGGGAACGAGCGGAACGTCGCGACGCATCGTTCGCCGTCGTAGGCTCCGAGGGTCCGGCCGGGCAGGAACCCGTCGCGGCGCGCCGCGAGCTCCCTGTCGGTGACTTCGGGCGACCTGAGGAACCCGGTGCTCAGGGCGCGGCTCCACTCCCGGAGTCCGTCCTCGGTGACGGTGCGTATGTCGATGTCGGCGCGGGGGGTCATGGGGTCAGGCTAGGGGGGTGGTGGGAGGGGTGTCGCGCGGTTTTCCTCGCCCCCGCCGCCCTTACCCGTCCCGTCCTTCTGGGGCTGCCGCCCCAGACCCCGCTGTCGGCCCTGAAGGGGCCTCGTCCTCGAACGCCGGACGGGCTGAACCACTCAGCCCCTCCGGCGTTCGAGGAGCGGGGGTTCGGGGCAGCGCCCCCGAGGACGGGGCGTTCTCAGATCAGCAGGTCTTCCACCTGGGCCTCGCCCTCTCGGTACCGCCGCGCGATTTCGCCGCTGCAGTCGTCCGCCGTCCGCTGCAACCCCTGTCGCCGCAGCGACACCCGCTGCTCGTACCCCACCAGCCGCCCCATCGCCGCCGTCAGCTCGACGTCCGTACGCGCGTCGAGATCCGACAGCTCGACCTCGGCGAGCATCTCCGCCGCCAGTCGCCCGTACTCCTCGCTGTGCGGCGTCCCCAGCGTCACGTGCCGCGCCGACGACCGCTGTCGCGCCGGGGCGTCCGTCAGGATCTCCGACAGCCGCTCGACGACCGACCCCTCCCCCACCGCGACCACGGACGTGGGCCCGCGCCGCGCCAGCTCCGCCCGCAGGATGTCGATGCGCCCTTGGAGCAGCCGCCGTACGTAACTGAGGTCGGCCTCGTCGCGCTGGGCGTCCCGGCGCAGGACGCGCAGCTCGGACAGGCGCAGCACGGTGAGGTCGTACCCCGGCGGAGCGGCGGCCAGCAGCGAACCGATGGCGTCAGCCGGAACGGCGACCGGAGTGACCGTACTGTCAGTGCCGGTGCGCTGATCGGGCGGCCGGGCGGCCGTATGAGGCCGCCCGGTACTCGGTGTGCTCATGTGCCTCTACCGTCCCCTCGACAGGCGAATGGGAGCATCGTGCCACCCCAAGTGGCCGCTACGTGACCGAGTCCCCCCGAACGGCCCCAGACAGGGGCTTAAAGGATCAAAAAGAATCCCCGCATCGGCGGCACGGCATGATGGGCGTATGCGAGCGGTGGTGCAGAGGGTGGACGGCGCGAGTGTCGTCGTGGACGGTGAGGTGACCGGCGAGATCGTCGGCGAGGGCCTGTGCGTCCTCGTCGGGGTCACGCACGAGGACACGAAGGAGAAGGCGGCCCAACTGGCCCGCAAACTATGGTCGATTCGCATGCTGGCGGACGAGAAGTCGTGCTCCGACATCGAGGCCCCGCTGCTGGTCATCAGCCAGTTCACCCTGTACGGCGACGCCCGCAAGGGCCGCCGCCCGACCTGGAACGCGGCAGCCCCCGGCGACGTCGCCGAGCCGCTCGTGGACGAGGTGGTCGCCCAACTCCGTTCCCTGGGCGCGACGGTGGCGACGGGCCGCTTCGGCGCCCAGATGCGGGTGACCCTGACGAACGACGGACCGTTCACCGTCCTCGTCGAGATGTAGCAGCCACGGGGATCGGGGATGTAGAAGCCGACTACGGCTCGACCACGACCTCCTGTGCCGCCGCCGTCGTGTCGGCGAGCAGCCGCGCGTCCACCGCCACGTTCCGCTTCACCAGCGCGAGCGCGACCGGCCCCAGCTCGTGATGGCGTACGGACGTCGTGATGACCCCGATCTTCCGTCCGTCGGGCCCGTCGTCCGCGAGCCGGAGTTCCGTGCCGGACGGCGGCAGGTGGACCTCGCTGCCGTCGAGGTGAAGGAAGACGAGCCGACGCGGCGGCTTGCCCAGGTTCTGCACCCGGGCGACCGTCTCCTGGCCCCGGTAGCAGCCCTTCTGCAAGTGCACCGCCGTGCCGATCCAGCCCAGCTCGTGCGGGATGGTCCGGTGGTCGGTCTCGAACCCGAGGCGCGGCCGATGCTGCTCGACGCGCAGCGCCTCGTACGCCAGCAGCCCCGCCGCGGGCCCGGCCTTCTCGGCGTACGACTCCAGCTCGGGCCGGGGAAGGAACAGATCGCGCCCGTACGCCGTCTCCCGTACGACGACACCGGCCGGTACGTCGGCGATGGCCCCCGCGGGCAGATGCACGACCGCGAACTCGTCCGTCCGGTCGGCGACTTCGACCCGGTAGAAGAACTTCATCGACTCCAGGTAGGCGATCAGCGCCTCCTGGGTGCCCGGCTCCACATGGGCCCAGGTGGTGGTGCCGTCGTCGACCAGGTACAGCGCGTGTTCGATGTGGCCGTGCGCGGACAGCACGAGCGCCTCGGTGGCCTGGCCCACGGGCAGGTCGCTGACGTGCTGGGTGAGCAGCAGGTGCAGCCAGCTCAGCCGGTCGTCGCCGGTGACGGTGAGTACGCCCCGGTGGGAGAGGTCGACGAAGCCGACGCCCTCGGCGAGGGCGCGCTGTTCGCGGAACAGTTCGCCGTAGTGCGCGGCGACGCCTTCGTCCACCCCCTCGGCGGGGACGGCGCCGGGCAGAAACAGCAGAGGGCTCTTCATGGGGACAAGCCTACGACGACGCCTACGAGTCGGTAGTTGAACCCTTGACGGCTGCTGCTTTCAGTGTGCAGTCCTCGCAGCGCCCGAAGATCGCGAAGTGCTTCATGTCGGTCTCGAACCCGAAGGTCTCGCGCAGCTTGGCGGTGAACTCCGAGGCGACCGCGACATCCGTCTCGATCACGTTGTCGCAGTCGCGGCAGACGAGATGGATGTGGTGGTGGCGGTCGGCGAGGTGGTACGTCGGCGCGCCGTGCCCGAGGTGGGCGTGGCTGACCAGCCCGAGTTCCTCCAGCAGCTCCAGGGTGCGGTAGACCGTGGAGATGTTGACCCCCGACGCCGTCTTGCGTACTTCCACGAGGATGTCGTCGGGGCTCGCGTGTTCAAGGGTGTCCACGGCTTCGAGGACAAGCTGGCGCTGCGGGGTCAGCCGGTAACCGCGCTGCCGCAGATCACTCTTCCAGTCGGTGCTCACCACACCTCAGAGTCTAGGTCTACTTGAAGAAAGCGATCCCGTCGTCCGGCATGTCGTCCGGCAGGGCCTTCGCCCAGCGCTCGACGTCCTCCGGGGTGACGACCTTCTTCAGCTGCGCCGACATGTACGGGCGCAGCTCGACGTCCGGGGTCTGCTTCTCGCCGACCCACATCAGGTCGCTGTGCACGTACCCGTACAGCCGCTTGCCGCCGCTGTACGGCCCCGAGGCCGCCGTGCGCGCCACGGCGTCGGTCACGATGTCGATCTGCGGCTTCTTGGCGGCCAGCTCGCCGTACCAGACCTCGACGACACCGTCCTGGCGGACCATGACGACCTCGACCTTGCGGTCGGCGTCGATGCGCCAGTAGCCGGACTCCGACTCCAGGGGCCTGACCTTGTTGCCCTCGTCGTCCAGCACCCACGAGTGGGAGTGGTACTCCAGGAAGTCGCGTCCGTCATGCGTGAAGGAGACCTCCTGCCCGAAGTTGCACTTCTCGGACCCGGGGAAGTCGTGCACACCCGCGCCTGCCCAGTTTCCGAGCAGGAAGACGAGGGGCACGAGGTCCTTGTGGAGGTCGGACGGGATCTCGATCATGAGCGACGGTTCCTGTGATTCCTGGAGAAGGGGGTCAGCGCTGGCCCTGGTACAGCTTCTTGACCGTCAGACCGGCGAAGGCGAGAACGCCGACGGCGACCAGAACAAGCAGGGCTTCGAAGAATGCCTCAAGCACGGGGTGCTCCTCGGACGAGACGATCGGGTGGGGCGCGCGGGCCCGGTTGTGTACGGGGACCGGGCCCCACTCTAGTCGGGTGGGGCCCGGAGCTCTCGCTCAGGTCGGGACGGACGGGCAGCGGCCCTGGCGGAAGCCGGCGCCCCTAGCCGAGCAGCTGGCAGCTGCCAGCTGCCAGCAGCAGCTTCCGCAGATCACCGTCGGTCCGCGCCCTCCGGCCCCTCTCCCTCGGCCTGCGCGACCGTGGCCTGCGAGAGGGAGGGCAACGGGGTGGGCTCACGATCGGCCTGCACGAGGTATCCGACGCAGGTCCCGGCGACGAGGCCCAGCACGGCGGCGCCGACGACGAGCAGCACTGTGCGCCACCGAGGCCGCCGCCGTACGGGTATGTCAGCCGCCACGTCAAGCACATCAAGTATTTCGGACACATCGAGCACTTCGGGTACTTCCGAATCATCCCCGCCAACGCGCGAAGCGCGGACCTCATGACCCGCGCTCACAGCAGACCCATGGCCAACACCTTGGGTTGCAAGGAAAACGATCACGATACGGACACGTCCGTCCGACGGTCGCCGTCCCAGCCCCGGGCCCGCTCCGGCGCTCTGGCCTACGCTGCTCGCATGGCGAAGAAGCTCGTGATCAAGGTGACCGCGGGGGCCGACGCCCCCGAGCGATGTTCCCAGGCGTTCACGGTGGCGGCGGTGGCCGTGGCCAGCGGGGTCGAGGTGTCCCTGTGGCTGACCGGGGAGTCGGCGTGGTTCGCGCTGCCGGGCCGGGCCGCCGAGTTCGAGCTGCCGCACGCGGCGCCCCTGCCCGACCTGATCGACTCGGTCCTCGCGGCGGGCACGCTCACGCTGTGCACACAGTGCGCGGCCCGGCGGGACATCACCGAGAAGGACGTCATCGAGGGCGTACGGATCGCCGGCGCGCAGGTGTTCGTACAGGAGGCGATGGCGGACGGGGCGCAGGCACTCGTCTACTGAGGCGCCCACTGAAGCCAGGCTCCGTTGACCGCCCGGTCGCAGGGTGACGTACGGCAGTCCCTCAACGGGGAACACCGCCGAAAAGATAACCCGCACGACTCATAACATGCGGATCGAAACGAGGATGGCATTAATTAAGAAACGCTTTCCTCGGCGTTTATAGTGCACCGAAGTCACTCATTTGCCGCGCATCTGGAGGAGAGGGAGCAGCGTTAGCGGGACATGACGAAAACAAGGTCCCACGGCTTGCCCAATCGCCGCGTATGGAAGGATGAACTGCCTGCGAACCGTGAGGTGGAAGTGCGGAAATACGCCTATGAGCATGGTCTCGCACACCCGGCGCTCGAGCCGTCTGGCACCTTCCGCTGGGACGGTGCCCAGGTTGAACTCCAGGCCACCGACTCCCTGCTCCGCGAGTTCCTCACGCTGCTGGAGGCGGCCCAGCAGGAACTCAATCAGCGGTGGAACGACCAGGAAAAGTCCGGCTGGCGCGCGGACCGCGCCTGACGGGGGCAGATTTACGTGAATTACGACTATGCGAATCCCTCCTTTGCGCGACGTGGATTTAATTCCGGCGCATCTTCATATGAATCCTCATATGCGTGGGGTACTGATTGGCGGGGCAGCCCCGTCGATGCCCTTCGCCCAGGGGTTCCCTCGGTACCCCCCGAGCCGGGCTGGGACCCCGTTGAGGAACTCGCCTATCTCTTGCAGGAGGCCGTTCCGGCGGAGCAGGCGGCCATGGTGCCGCCACCTCGCAGCGAGTCTCCATCCGGCGTCAACTTCACCAGCCCGATGGAGGACGAGGAGCAGATCACCGCGCAGCTGCCGCCCTTCCGACGCTCTTCTGCCGGGCATCGGAAGATCGAAGCCCGAAAACTGCGACCCAAGTGGTTACAGACCGGCAGCTTCGTGATCGTCGCATTCGTTGCCGTCATCGTGGCGATGGTCAGCGTCTTCGGCGGCATGGTGGCATACGGGCCCCTGCAGAACATCTCGTCCGGTACGAAAAGCGGGATCATCCCTCAGTGGCCTCTTCTCGTGTACGGCCCCTGGATGGTGGCGTCTCTCTCCATCCTCCGAACTGCCTTGCATCGGCGCCGAGCTTTGCATTCGTGGTTCATCGTTCTGCTGTTTTCCTCCCTCGCCATCATGCTGTGCGTGGCTCAGGCCGACCGGACCTTCACCGGTATCGCCGGAGCCGCCCTACCCGCCCTCGCATCCCTGGCATGCTTCCAGCAGTTCGTTCGACAGATCACATTGACTTTGCCGCCGCGGCAGGTGTCGCCCCGTCACCGTCAGTAGCGCCACACCTGATGCCTCCAGGGCCTTTAACGGTGTGGCCGAGCCCCAGCGCCCGTACGCCCCGGCGTAGTTCGCGCCCGCAGTACACCTCCTCGCCCGCGAACCAGCGGGCCTCGAGGCCGGCGGCGACCGCGTCGGTGACCATGGCGGGGCGCCTGCTGCGGCTTCGTCGCGACGGCGATCTCCTCCGGCACTCCGGCGACCTCGCGGCGTTCCCCCTCTCTTGATAGGTCGTCACAAACGTTCACGCCGCGACCTTGGACCCGCGGGCTCTCACCGCCCTGTCCCGCGTCCGCCCCGGGACCCGTCTGGTGTCCCTCTGCACCGGCGCCTTCCTGCTGGCCGCCGCCGGTCTCCTGGACGGGCGCCGGGCCACCACCCACTGGGCGCTCACGACTACTTCCAGGAGCTGTTTCCCCGGGTCGAGGTCGACGCCGGCGTGCCATTCGTCGACCACGGTGACGTGGTGACCTCCGCGGGGGCGGCGAGCGGTGTCGACGTCTGCCTGCACCTGGTACGCCAGGACCACGGCAGCGAGGTGGCCAACCATGTCGCCCGTTGCTGCGTCGTGCCGCCGTATCGGGACGGCGGGCAGGCGCAGTACATCGAGCGGCCGATGCCGCCGGCGAGCGGAACCGGCACCGGGCCGACCCGCGACTGGGCGCTGCAGCGGCTCGAACTGCCGCTGCCGCTGGACGAGTTGGCCGCGCATGCGGCGATGAGCACCCCCACTTTCGCCCGGCGCTTCCAGGAGGAGACCGGGCATGAGCTGCCCCCTGTCCGCGCGACCTCTTACCCTCAGCATGTGCGGCGCACCACTGGCGGAGCGTGCGGAGTACGTCGATGACGTCCTCGGCGCGGGTGTCGGGGTTGACGAAGGCCATGCGCAGAACCGTCGCGCCCTTCCACTGGTCGGCACGCACAGCGTGGCGCCCGAGGCGGCGGTTCGGGCGGACCAGGAGGCGTAGTCCTGCGGACTCCATCCGGGGCGCTCGAAGAGGAGGACGGACAGCTCGGGGTCGGTCATCAGGCGCAGATGGCCGCTGGTGCGTATGGCCTCGGCCACCAGTCGGCAAGTGGTGAGGGTCTGTTCCACTGCACGCGTGTACCGGTCGGTGCCTTGGACGGCCAGGCTGAACCAGAACGGCAGACCGCGGGCGCGGCGGCTGAGGTGGAGGGCCAGGTCCGTCGGGTTGTGGACGTCGCGGTCGATGGCGTCGAGATAGTGCGCTGACTGACTGTGCGCGGCGCGTGCCGGCGCGGGATCCCGGTAGAGGAGCGCGCAGCAGTCGTAGGGTGCCGAACAGCCTGCTTCATGAAGGCGCGAGGCTGGAACTGTGAATGCCCCGCTTTCCGGAACCTCAGATTCACCTCAGATTCGTGCGAATTTTGATCTTGTTCGCAGCAAACCCTTGACAGGCGTCACTGCTGCACTGATAGAAATTCCTTGAGCCGATTCGACTGGCTCTGAGATGACCGAAAACAAAGGGGGAAAACCGTGGCAAGCAAATGGACGGCTCGAATCGCGGCCGCTCTGGCCGCTCCCGTTGTCGCGATTAGCTTCAGCGGCTCAGCCTGGGCTTCCGACCACGCTGCGAGGCTGAACAATCCGAGCGTCAACTGCCGTGGATCCATCGGCGGACCTCACGAAGTAGCGACTCTCTACTTCGTTGACAGCACCGACACTTTCCGCCTGTGGGACGCGTGCGCTGACGGGCACGGCGTCCGGTCCCAGGTGCAAGGAGCCGACATAATCAATGGCTCCTGGGTCACCATGAGGCCCGGAACCCATTACGTAGCCGGTGACGGCGTCTCCACCCAGTTCAATATCCCGGGCGGCGTACCCCTCGGGTCCGCATTCCGCATGCGGGTGTGCACCGTCGACGGCGCGGGCGACACGACACCTGTTGCATGCTCGGGATGGACGAGCCTGGCCGGCTAAATAAAGAATACTCGCAGTTTGCAGGTGGATAGACCGAAGCTCCGTTGAAGCGATCGGGCAGCTAGTCAATTCGCGAACAACGGAGCTTCGGCTCTCTCTCAGGATTATTCGCGGGTATTCTCCACCCTGTCCGCTCTGTTCACCGCCTGCGTACGGCGTATAGCGGGACGGTGACGTGGGACGGGGTCGATCTCGCCGGGGCGGATCCGCACAGCGTGTGGGCGCGGGTCGGCCTGGTGCCGCAGGACTACACCCGCTGGCCCATGGACCTGCGCGCCAACATCCACCTCGGCCAGCCCCGCACCGAGGACGACGCACTCCTCCTGGACGCCGCCCGCTCGGCCGGCGCGGACAGCGTCATCGCCAGGTCGCCGTACGGACTGGACACCCTGGTCGCCGGCTCGAACTGGAGCGGCACCGACCTGTCCGGCGGGCAGTGGCAACGCATCGCGGTCGCCAGGGCCTTCTACCGCGACGCGACCATGCTGATGCTCGACGAGCCGGCCTCCGCCGTGGAACCGCGCGCCGAACACCTCGTGATCAGCCGGTTCAAGAAGCTCGCCGTCGGCAAGGCCGCGCTCTTCGTGACCCACAACCTGGACAACGCCCGCATCGCCGACCGCGTCATCGTCCTCGACGGCGGCCGTGTCGCCGAGTCGGGCACCTTCGAGGAACTCCTCGACTCCGGCGGCGTCTTGGCCGAGCTGTACAAACTCTCCCGGGGCCGGTGAGCGCCCCTACCGAAGCCCGGCGCCCTTGACCGCCCCGACGAACACCGACCAGGCGCCCGCCTCGACGACGAGGGCGCCACGGTCGGGGTCCTTGCTGTCCCGGACGGGGACGATGGCGGGGAGGTTGTCGGCGAACTCGACGCACTGGCCGCCGTCCGAGTTGCTGTAGCTGCTCTTACGCCAGGCGGCGGCGCAGAGGAAGTCGTCGGAGACCTCGACGCAGTTACCGCCGTCCGAGTTGCTGTAGCTGCTCTTGCGCCAGGCGGCGGCCCTGAGGAAGTCGTCGGAGACCTCGACGCAGTCGCCGCCGCTCGTGTTGCTGTAGCTGCTCTTGCGCCACGTCACACCGCTCAGATTGATGGCTCGCACGGCACTTCCTCCAACATCCGCAATGTGAACGTCCGTGACTCGGCCGGAGACAGCGCCAAGTCACGTACCGCATCATATGCGCGTTGAAGGTCCTCAACCTGGCTTGTTTCTTCGATCAGTTCACCGCGTACGTCGTTCTCGGTATAAGCCACAGTACGTCCGTCCGTCAGTCGCAAGAACTTCACCGCGGTGTTCATCAGACCGTGCAGACCTGCACGGAACGGCACTACTTGAAGGGTGATCCTCGGGCGCTCCGCTGCCGCCACTAGGAACTCCAGTTGCTCCCGCCACGCTCTCGCATCGCGCAGCCCCGTGCGCAGCACCGCCTCGGAGAGGATGGCTCGGAACGGGGGTGCGTCATCCCTCTCCAGCAGCTTCCGTCGCCCCGCGCGCGCCTCGATCTGCTGCTCCAGCTCCTGACTCTTGATCCAGCCCACCGCGAGCGCTTCGCGCACATACCCGTCCGTCTGGAGCAGACCTGGCGGCGCACTCACGGCGTAGTGCCACAGGCTCACCGCCTCGCTCTCCAATGTCATGTACCGGCGGTACTGCTCCTTGAACTGCGTAGGATCCCCAACCGCCAGCTCCCACAAGGCAAGGAGCAACCCAGGCGTCCCATAATGCTGATCCAACGCCTGAGCCACCTCCGGGCTCCCCAGCGTCGCCCCGCTCTCCAGCTTGCCGAACAGGGACGCGTCCCACCCCAGCGCCTCCGCCAGCTGCCGCAGGCTCTCGCCCCGCTCCTGGCGGAGTAACCGGAGTTCCTCCGCGAACCGTCGCCTGGGTTCCTGGCTGCGCCCCGTGATCACCCTTCTCGACGGCATCGCACCGCACTCCTGCCCGTGGAATTTATGGAATTTGCGCCTCCACGCGCCGAACAACCGCTCGTCAGCGGCCTTTTGGCATCGCGGCTGGGCCATGCTCACTCTGCACCCGAATACGCAGAGTAGTACAAACACCGCATTCCGTATAGAAGTTGTACGAGTTGGATGAAAGGAACGGCACCCCATGACAACCGAGCCGACGACATCCTTCGAGCCCGGCACGCTGCTCCACGACCCGGTCACGGACAGAGTCGGCGAGTACCGGGACACCGTCGGGCCGTACGCGCTGCTGCGGCCCGTCGGTGGTGGCCGGGAGTGGCAGGCGAGCCCCGCGTCACTGCGCGTGGCCACGCGCGAGCAGCGGCTGAGCGCCGGGGTGCGGGCGGCCAACGAGCGTGCAGGGCGGGCCACTTGGGGCTACGTCGACCTGGGCCGCCCGCCCCAGCCGGTGGCCGACTGTGAGACGTGCGCCGAGGTGGCCGGGCTGCGGCAGGCCGCTCGGGCCGCGTCGGACGCCAGCGCCGAGACCGACGCCGACGTCCTGATGCGCAGGCACCACCGGGCGGAGCACGGCGCGTGACCCGACGGGTCTTCCGGTACGTGGCGTACACCCTCGTCCAGGACCCCACCGCCTACCCGGAGTACGCCGCGCGCTGCGTCTCCGGCGACGACTCCGAGTGCGGGGCGGAGTCCGGGTTGCGGCCGGGGCCGGGGGACGTCGAGGAGTGGCAGCGCAGGCACACACAGGAGACCCGGCACACCCGTTACCGCCGGGTCTTCGCTGACTACGCGGTCATGGAGCCGGAGTGAACGGGTTGTCTGTCGGCAGCCGCAGCTCCGACTCCGCGCCCCCCTCCGGACGGTTGCGGAAGGTCAGGCGGGCGCCGAGCAGGCGGGCCTGGCCGGTCGCGATGGTCAGGCCGAGGCCGGTGCCGCCGGTCCTGGAGCCCGTACGGAAGCGCTGCGGGCCGGAGATGTGCAGCACCGCGAGCAGGTCGGCCGGGAAGCCGGGGCCGTGGTCGCGGACCCGGATCACGGGGCCGTCGACCTCCACCTCCACGGGTGGGGCGCCGTGCCGCAGGGCGTTGGCGGCCAGGTTGGCCAGGATCCTCTCGACCCGGCGCGGGTCGGTGGCCACGACCGCGTCCGCCACGACCGTCAGCCGTACGCCGTCGAGCCCGGCGACCGCACGCCGGGTCATCGCGCTCACCTCGCGCTCCTCGGTCTCCACCGTCGCCGCGTGGGAGTCCATCCGGGCCACTTCGAGTACGTCCTCCACCAGCCCGCGCAGCTTCCGCACACTGCCCGCCACCAGCTCGGACGCCCGGCCGGGCGGCAGCAGGCCGACCGCGGCGGACATCCCCGCGACCGGCGTGCGCAGTTCGTGCGCGATGTCGGCGGTCACCCGGCGCTCGGCCTCCAGACGGGCGCCGAGCGCGTCCGCCATGGTGTTGACGGACGCGGCGAGCCGGGCGATCTCGTCCTGGCCGTGCGGACGGACCCGGGCGTCGAGGTCACCGTCGGCGATACGTTCCGCCGTCCGCGCGGCGGCCGTGGCCCGCCGTCCCATCCGCACCCCCAGCAGCAGTCCGGCCAGCGACACCGGCACGGTGACGGCTGCGCCCGTGGCGAGCAGCGTCCGGTCGAGTGCGGCCAGGGAGTCCATATCAGGGGCGTACGAACGGCGGATCGCCAGCACCTTGCGGTCCGAGATCCTGGTCGCCGCCCAGAGGACAGGGTGGTCGCCGCCCTGCTGGAGGTAGGTGACCCGGACGTCGCCGCGTACGGCCCGTGCCACCGGGCCGGGCAGGTCAGGGGGGTCGAGCCTGGCGTCCGACCTGCGTCCGTCGGCGTGGGCGGCGGCGGCGCTCAGCAACTCCTGGTCCAGGCCGGAGCGGGCGGTGGCCAGCTGGCCGGCGGCGGTGGTCCGGTGCACCAGCACGCCGATCGCCCCCGCCACGCACAGGGCCGCGACGGCGACGGCGACCGCGACCTTCGCGCCCACACTCAGAACAGGCGGTCTCATGGCTGGTCGTCTCATGGGCGCAGCTTGTAGCCGAAGCCGCGCACCGTCTCGATCCGCTCCCGGCCGACCTTGGCGCGCAGACGCTGCACGTGGACGTCCACCACCCGGGTGTCACCGGACCAGGCGTAGTCCCAGACCCGCTCCAGGAGCAGGTCCCGGGAGAGCACGGTCCCCGGCGCGGCGGCGAACTCGCTCAGCAGCTTCAGCTCGGTCGTGGTCAGCGCGAGCGGCTTTCCGTCCCGGGTCGCGGTCAGGGACTCCGGGCAGAACTCCAGGTCCCCGAAGCGCAGGCGCGTGCTCCGGGCCGGCTGCTCGGCGGGTGCGGCGGGGGCCGCCCGGCGCAGCAGGGACCGTATGCGGGCCACGAGGACCGGGCCGTCGAAGGGCTTGGTGACGTAGTCGTCGGCGCCCGCCTCCAGGCCCATCACCACGTCCACCGGGTCGTTGCGGGCCGAGATCAGCAGCACGGGCACCCCCGACTCCTCGCGGATACGGCCGGCCAGACTCACCCCGTTGAGGCCCGGCAGCATGATGTCGAGAACGGCCACGTCCGGATGACGTTCCCGGAAGAGGGCGAGCCCGGTCAGGCCGTCGGCCGCCGTACGGACGCGGTAGCCGCGCTGCTCCAGGGTGAGCCGGGTGGCCTCCCGGATCAGCTCGTCGTCCTCGACCAGCAGGATGTCCCGGCCGGCGTCCATCGCGTTCCCTCTCCGACGGTCCTCTCCTGTGCCGTGCTCAGGCATCCGGTACGTCCAGGTCCGTATTGTCCTTGCCTTCGATCCAGAACGGCGCGGGGGGATGTACGGGGGTGAGCGCCGCGTGGCTGTAGAACGCCGCGTTCCCGCGCTTGACCAGGCCGCTGAAGACGACGTTGACCTGGAAGCTCGGCGGGTGGTCGTCGCCGTCGGGGCAGCCGGACAGGCAGGTGTCGTCCGTGGCGACTCCGGTGGCCCGCGCCCGGGGTGAGCCCCAGTCCCGCCATGTCAGCTTGGTCAGGGAGACGCGCCAGTGCGCGTAGACCTCCTTGGGGCGCTGCCAGGCCCGGCCGTACCAGTCCGTCATGTACACCGGCCCCGTCCAGGGGATCGTCGTCGCCGCCGGGCCCTCGACGTGCACGCCACCGTCCACCTCGCCGCAGCCGGTCAGGCAGGTGGTCAGGCAGACGGCCAGCACGGCGCACGGCACGAGTCGGGAAAGCCGCATCCCTGCTCCTTCCGCCGGGCTGCCGGGTGTGTGGAGAACGCTGCCGCACAGGTCGCAGGCCATGGTACGGCGGGCCGCTGCGGGCCGTTCCGAGACGGCGGTGACCCTCGGGACAAGAGGCCGTTCCCAGCCCGCTGTTACCCGCGATCGGCCCTCTGACCTGCGCATGTAACAGCTGCCCGGCGACGCGTCATCGACTTCGATACGTCATCGCCGTACAGCCGACGAACCGTTGTGCCTCCGCCTTCCTACTGTCGCTCCGACCAAAGGCACCCGGCACCCACCGGCACACCACTCCTGGGGGAAACTTGCGCAGAAAAACGAAGGCAGCGTGCGTGGGCACCGCCGCGGCGACGGTGGCGGCGGTCCTCGCCACCGGGCTGATCGGCACGACGGCACAGGCCACGCCCGTGCACGCCACGCCCGCGCTCGCCAAGGCATCCGTCGGCACGCACCGTGTCACCCTCGTCACCGGTGACCATGTCCTCCTCAACGCCAAGGGCGATGTCGTCGGCATGGACCGGGCCCCGGGCCGCGAGCGGATCCCCGTGCAGATACGGAAGATCGACGGCCACACCCACGTCATACCGACGGACGTCGCCCGGATGGTCGCGAGCGGCAGGCTCGACCAGCGACTGTTCGACGTCACCGCGCTCAACACGGCGGCCGCCCGGAGGAACCAGCAGGGCGCCACGAAGGTCATCGTCGACTACAGGGGCACGGCACGCACCCTGAAGGCCGAGGTCAGGGACTCGGGCATGGTCCACCGGACCTTCAAGGCCCTGGACATGGACGCCCTCCAGACGCCCACCAAGGACACCCCGAAGCTGTGGGACGCCCTCACCAACGGTGACACCCTCGCCCCGGGCATCTCCCATGTCTGGCTCGACGGCGTCCGCAAGGCCAGCCTGGACAAGTCCGTGCCGCAGATCGGCGCGCCCAAGGTCTGGGCCAAGGGCTACGACGGCAAGGGCGTCAAGGTCGCCGTCCTGGACACGGGCCTCGACGCCGGCCACCCCGACCTCCAGGGCCAGGTGATCGCCGCCAAGAACTTCAGTACGGCCACCACCACGGGCGACCGGCAGGGCCACGGCACGCACGTCGCGTCCACCATCGCCGGCACCGGCGCGAAGTCCGGCGGCAAGTACAAGGGGGTGGCCCCCGGAGCGAGGCTCCTGATCGGCAAGGTCCTCAACGACAAGGGCGAGGGCGAGGACTCCGGCATCATCGCGGCCATGGAGTGGGCCGCCGACCAGGGCGCCGACGTCGTCAACCTCAGCCTGGGCGGCGCCGACACCCCGGGCGTCGACCCGTTGGAAGCCACCGTCAACAGGCTGTCCGAGACGAAGGGCACCCTCTTCGCCATCGCGGCGGGCAACGAGGGCAGGGACGGTCCCAAGACCATCGACTCCCCCGGCAGCGCCGCCGACGCGCTCACCGTCGGAGCCGTCGACGGCTCGGACGATCTCGCGGACTTCTCCAGCCTCGGCCCCACCGCCGACGGCACCCTCAAACCGGATGTGACCGCGCCCGGCGTGGACATCACGGCGGCGGCGGCCAAGGACAGCGCGATCCCCAAGGAGGTCGGCGAGAACCCGCCCGGCTATCTGACGATCTCGGGTACGTCCATGGCGACCCCGCATGTCGCGGGCGCCGCCGCCCTCCTCAAGCAGCGGCATCCCGACTGGAGGTTCCGCGAGCTGAAGGCCGCGCTCATGGGCTCGGCGAAGGGCGGCGGCGAGGCGCCGTACGCGGAGGGTTCGGGCCGCATCCAGGTCGACAGGGCGATCGGCCAGAACGTGGTCGCCGAGCCCGCCTCGGTGAGCTTCCCGGTCCAGTTGTGGCCGCACACCGACGACACCCCGGTCACCAGGAAGCTGACGTACCGCAACCTGGGCACCACGGACGTCACGCTGAACCTGTCGACCACGGCCCGCGGCCCCCGTGGCGACAGCGCCCCGGCGGGCTTCTTCACCCTCGGCGCGAAGAAGGTCACCGTCCCCGCCGGTGGCACGTCGTCCGTGGACGTCACCGTCAACACCAGGCTGGGCGGCACGCTCAACGGCGGGTACACGGCGTTCGTGACGGCCACGGGTGGCGGCGGCCAGACCGTCCGTACGGCGCTGGGAGTCGAGCGGGAGACGGAGGCGTACGACGTGACGCTGAAGTTCGTCAACCGTCCCGGGCAGCACCCGGTCCACTTCACCAGCCTGGCGGTGGCCGTGCGGGGCATCCCCGGCTACTCGAACGTGACCACCGACGACACCGTCACCTTCCGTGTCCGCAAGGGCCCGTACATCCTGGACTCGGCCAGCATGAAGGACCCGGACTCGACCGAGGGCGGCGTCGACTGGCTGTCCCAGCCCGTGCTGGACATCCGCAGGAACACGACGATCACGCTCGACCTGAACAAGACCCGTTCGTCCGACATCACCGTGCCGGACAAGAACGCCAAGCCGCTTCAGGCCATGGTGCTGTACAAGCATGTGCCCGCGAACGTGGCGAACGGCATCGTGATGCCCACCTTCTCCGACATCCGTCTCGCGCACCTCGGTCCCCGGATGCCCTCCGGCCTGACGCAGATCTGGTCCGGGCAGTGGACCAGGGGCAACGGCGCCGAGTACGACACCGTCAGCGGCAGCGAGGTGAAGACGCTCGTCGGCAGGCGCGTCCAGCACTACAAGGCGAGCGACTTCGCCACGGTGCGCGCCGGTCTGGGCGCCTCGACGCCCGGGAAGACCGGGGTGCTCGCCCTGACCGTCGGCGTGAACGTCGGCAACGGCTTCCACACGCCCGTGACCCAGAAGCTGCCCACCACCCGGACGCTGTACCTGTCGACGGGCGACGACGCCGACTGGTATTTCGGCTTCCAGCAGTACTCGGGGAAACTGGACGCGGACGGCGCGCCGATCGTGGAGTCCGACTCCGACTCCGGTGACTACCAGCAGCTCACCGCCGGCAGGACCTACCGGAAGACGTTCAGCACGGCGGTGTTCGCGCCGCACGTGGTTCCCGAGCTGCTCGGCGTCTTCCACGGCGACGACGGCATCTCCGGCCGGCTCCCGCTCTTCGCCGACGGCCAGGGGCAGGAAGCGCGGTCGGACCTCACCTCGGCGCGGACGACGCTGTACCGCAACGGCCGCAGGTTCGGGTCGAACACCGACGCGCTCACCGGCGCCGCCGTGTTCAAGGTCCCGGCCGGCGAGGCCGCGTACACCCTGACCACGTCGGCCACGCGAAGCGCCCAGGTCCAGGCCGCCTCCACCCGGGTGGACGCGCGCTGGACGTTCCGCTCGAAGCAGCCGTCCTCCGGACTGCCGACCGAGCTGCCGGTGTCCACGATTCGCTTCGCGGCGAAGACGGGCCTGGACAGCAGGGTCGAGGCCGGCCGGACGGTCACCTACCCGGTCACCGTCGAGGGCGCGGCGAGGGGCCAGAACCTCAGGTCGCTGGCGGTGTCCGTGTCGTACGACGACGGCAGGACCTGGACGAGGACCACCGTCAGGGACGGAAAGATCACCGTGAAGAACCCGGCGAAGGGCCAGGGCATCTCCCTCTACGCCAAGATCATCGACAGGAAGGGCAACACGTCCACGATCTGGGTCCACAACGCGTACTACGGCAAGTGAGGCCGGGGGTTCGCTGATGTGAGCCACTGACGAGGTTCACTGACGAGGTCGCTGAGCGGGTCGGTCTGCCGGAAGCACTGGTTCCGGCAGACCGACCCGTCGTGCCGGGAACAGGCGGTCCGGTCGGCGCGGTTGCATCGAGCGGGGGACCGGTGCCGTACGGGCGGGGAACACGGAGGCCGTGAGGTCGTCCGCCCGCCAGGAGCCCGGCCCCGGGATCGCGGTACGACCGCCGCGCACTCGGACCGAGACGTATTTCCGCAGGAGGACTGTTCCATGTCTGACCGGCCCTTGACTCTCATGGCAGTACACGCCCACCCCGACGACGAGGCCACCGGCACCGGAGGGGTCCTCGCGCGGTACGCGGCGGAGGGCATCCGCACGGTTCTCGTGACCTGTACCGACGGCGGCTGCGGTGACGGACCGGGGGGCGTCAAGCCGGGCGATCCCGGGCACGATCCGGCGGCCGTCGCCGCCATGCGCCGTCAGGAGCTCGAGGCGAGCTGCGAGGTCCTGAAGATCAGCGATCTGGAGATGCTCGACTACGCGGACTCCGGAATGATGGGCTGGGCGAGCAACGACGCCCCCACGGCCTTCTGGCACACCCCGGTGGCGGAGGGCGCGGCCCGGCTCGCGGAGCTCATGCGGCACTACCAGCCCGATGTGGTCGTCACCTATGACGAGAACGGCTTCTACGGACACCCCGACCACATACAGGCCCACCGCATCACGATGGCGGCGCTGGAGATGACCACGCTGACCCCGAAGGTCTACTGGACGACGATGCCGCGTTCGGCGATGCGGCGGTTCGGCGAGATCATGCGCGAGTTCGGTGGCGAGATGCCCGAGCCGGACCCCGCCGAGGCCGCCGCGCTGGCCGAGATCGGTCTGCCCGACGACGAGATCACGACGTGGGTGGACACCCTCGCGTTCAGCGGTCAGAAGTTCGACGCGCTGGCGGCGCACGCCAGTCAGGGCGAGAACATCTTCTTCCTCAAGATGGGCAAGGAGAGGTTCGGCGAGCTGATGGGCCTGGAGACGTTCGTACGGGTCCAGGACACCACCGGCGCGGCCCTGCCCGAGAACGACCTCTTCGCCGGCCTGCGCTGAACCGGCCGACCGCCCGGCCGGGGAGCTTTCCCCGGCGGGCGGTCGGCAGCCTTCACTTGTGCGTCTTGACCCTGGGTGTCGGCTTCGGACCCTCGGCGCGCAGAGGGCCGTGGCTCAGCTTCGGGGGCACGGCTGCCGCCGAGCCCTTCTTGAGGTGGCGGGGTACGACATCCTGGGGGAACGTCAGCTGCTGGCCCATCCACGTCAGGGCGGGGGGCATCTCCCGTACCCAGGTCGGGAAGTTGTGGCTGCCCTCGTCGGGGAGTATCGCCACGACCCGCATCGGGGCCTTGACGGCCTTGACGAAGGCCTGCGTCTGCGGATAGCCGCGTTCACCGTGCTTGCTGTCGGCCACCAGGACGGAGACGTCGGGGACGGGCAGGTGCTTCAGCCGCCACATCAGGTCGTGGGCGTTGATCCGGTCGGCGCGGTCCGGGCCGGTGCCGAAGAGGCTGCCCGTCGTCGGGTCCTCCCTGATCTTGTAGTCGGGCGACAGGGCGGCGGCCGTCGTGTACACGTGCGGATCGCGCATCGTCAGCTGAAGGGCGCAGGTGCCGCCGGAGGAGTAGCCCATGACGCCCCAGGCACTGGCGGCGTGGCCGACCCGGTAGGTGGACTTCAGGGCCTCGGGCAGATCCCTGGCCAGGAAGGTCTCCGTCTGCGGACCGCCCGGTACGTTCACGCACTCGGTGTCGCGCGGCGGGGCGATCGTGGGCCTGATCATCACCATGATCGTCGGCTGCATCTGCCCCCTCCGCTGCAGGTCACCGGCGGTCTGGGAGACCCGCAGATACTGCGCGAGGTTGAAGATGCTGCCCGGGTAGCCGCTGAGCGCGACGATCACCGGGAAGCGCTGCCGCTTGTACGCCTTCTGGAAGTACTGGGGCGGCAGGTAGACGAACGCCGGGTCTATCACTCCGGTACGGCGTCCGATGATCTTCACGGACTCCACTCGCCCGTTCTCCGCGGCGGGGCCGGTGGGCAGTCCGCTGACCCTGCTCAGCTGCTCGTCGGAGGCCGGCTGCACCAGCGCCCCCTTCACGGAGATGCCGCTGATCGTGCCGACGCCGCCGCCCTGTGTCACCCCGACGGGGGCCGTCTCGACGCGGCCGAAGAGTTCGCCCCACGATCCGAAGAACTGGTACGACGAGTTCAGCCAGCACGCGAACGCCGCGACGATCACCACCTGGGTCATCCCGAGGGCCGCCAGGCGTCCCAGCACCTGCCACACACCCCGCCGGGCGAACCGCGGCCACAGCCAGACCAGCAGTGCCACACCTACGGCGGCGACCACCGCCATCACATACACCGTCGTCTCGCTGGTCAGACCCATACCGGTTGATCCCCGATTTCCCTGCCTGTTATTGCCTGTGCGGCTTCCTTCATACAGAAGGAGGGACGTTGCACCGTTCGCGTTCCCCAATCAGCGCAAATGGGGTGAGGCGGAGAACACACTTGTGGTATCCGCCGGACGGTGTCGCACAGCCGCGGCCGGCCGGATGACCGGCCGACCGCGGGCGGGGGATCCGCAGCCCTCAGTCAGGGTGCGGGTAAGGGTCCGGCAAGAGTTACGCCGGTCGAGTTTTCGGATCGCGGCAACCGTTTGTAGTGCCGGTGACCACAAGGAAGCGGATCCGGTCACACCGGTGCGGCAGGGATCCACATTTCCCTCTGGCGAACCGCGCGCAAGGAGAACACCTCCCCCATGAATCACCCCACGAACGGCGGGCGCCGGGGGCGTCACCGCCGTCGCTGGACCGCCACAGGTCTGCTGTTCGGCGTACCCGCCGCCGTCGTCGTGCCGTATCTCGTGTTCACACAGGACGACTCGCAGGCCGCGACGGTCGACGGGGCGGCCTACTACCAGCTGATGTCCGTGCGCAGCGGCAAGGTGCTGGACGTCAACGGCTACTCCACCGCCGACGGCACCCGTATCCAGCAGTGGACCGACCAGCACAGCGCCAACCAGCAGTGGAAGCTGAAGCCCGCCGGGGGCGGCTACTACGAGCTGGTGAACCGCAACAGCGGCAAAGTGCTGGGCATCAAGGGCAGCTCGACCGCCCGCGCTGCCGCCGCCGAGCAGCAGACCGACAGTTCCTCCACCGCCCAGGAGTGGCGGATCGACGGAGTGAAGGGTTCCGACGCCGTCACCTTCACCTCCCGCCGGAGCGGCCAGGTCCTGGACGTCACCAGGGCGTCCAAGGCCGACGGCGCGAAGGTCATCCAGTATCCCGGCAGGGGCACCGCCAACCAGCAGTGGAAACTGGTGAAGCTGGACCAGCCCCAGGGTTCGGGGAGCGGCGGGTCGCAGACCCCGGCCGGGACCGGACCGTACGTGTGGAAGAACGCCCAGGTGGTGGGCGGCGGTTACGTCGACGGGCTGGTGTTCAACCCGCGCGAGAAGGGCCTGCTGTACGCGCGTACCGACATGGGCGGCGCCTACCGCTGGGACGCCGCGGCCGAGCAGTGGATCCCGCTGACCGACCAGTTCGGTGACAAGGACTGGAACCTGCTGGGCATCGACTCGCTGGCCACCGACCCCGTCGACCCCAACCGGCTCTACATCGGGGCGGGCACCTACACCAACAGTTGGGCGGGCAACGGCGCGATCCTGCGCTCCACCGACCAGGGCCGCACCTTCAAGCGCACCGACCTGCCCTTCAAGCTGGGCGGCAACGAGGACGGTCGTGGAGCGGGCGAACGGCTCGTCATCGACCCGGCCAACCACAGCAACCTGCTGCTGGGCACCCGCAAGAACGGCCTGTGGCGCAGCACCGACAGCGGTGTGACGTGGGGTCAGGTCTCCGCGTTCCCCGTCAAGGACGGCGCGGGCAGCGGCGCGGGCATCTCCTTCGTGACGTACGGCCCGGCGGGAAGCAACACGGTCTATGTCGGCGTCGCCGACAAGTCCACCTCCCTGTACCGCTCCACCGACGGCGGCAGCACCTGGCAGGCCGTCTCCGGGCAGCCCACCGGCCAGATGCCTCAGCACGGCGTGTTCTCCGGTGACGGATCGCTGTACCTGACGTACACCAACGTCGTCGGGCCCAACGGCGTGACCGCAGGCTCGGTGTGGAAGTACACGCCGAACAACGGGGCGTGGAAGAACATCTCGCCGTCCCAGGGCAGTTACGGGTTCTCCGGTCTGGCCGTCGACCCGCAGAAGCCGTCCACGGTGATGGTCACCACCCTCGACCGCTGGTGGCCCCAGGACGAGGTCTACCGGAGCACCGACGGCGGCGCGAACTGGAAGGCGCTGGCCTCGAAGTCGGTGCGCGACGCCTCCGGCGCTCCCTACCTCGGTACCGGCATCGGGCACTGGATGACCGCCCTCGCCATCGACCCCTTCAACTCCGGGCACGTGCTGTACGGCACCGGCAGCGGCATCTGGCGCAGCAAGGACGCCAACGCCTCCGACAGCGGCGCCACCAGCCACTGGATCAACGGGGCCCGCGGGCTGGAGGAGACCGCTGTCCAGGACGCGATCGCCCCTCCCGGCGGCGCCACCGTCATCTCCTCCATGGGTGACCAGGGCGGTTTCCACTACAGCACCTCCCGCTCCCTGACCACGGTGCCCAGCGGGCAGCTGAAGAACCCGCTGATGATCACCAGCACGGACATCGATTTCACCGACGGCGGCAGCAACTGGAAGGGCTTCGCGTCGGAGCCGGTCGGCAGCGCCGACAGCGGCCAGGTCGCGCTCTCGGCGGACGGCTCCGCCATCGTGTGGACCGAGGAGGGCCAGGCCCCGTACCGCTCTACCGACAGGGGCGCGAGCTGGTCGAGGGTCGGCGGCCTGGGCGCCGGCGCGGTGGTCGTCGCCGACCGCTCCTCGGCCGGCACGTTCTACGCGCTGTCCGGCGGCACGCTCTACGCCAGCACCGACGGCGGCGCGAGCTTCACCGCCCGCGCCACGAACCTGCCCTCCGGCCGGCTCGCGGCGGCGCCCGGCATCGCCGGGGACCTGTGGCTCTCCGGCAACTACAAGGGGCTGCTGCACTCCACTGACGGCGGCCGCACCTTCACCACGCTGAGCTCGGTGAGCGACGCGTCCGCCCTCGGCTTCGGCAAGGCCAAGGAAGGCACCGGCTACCAGGCCCTGTACCTGATCGGTACCGTCAAGAACGTCACCGGAGTCTTCCGCTCCACCGACAAGGGCGCCACCTGGCTCCGCGTCAACGACGACGCCCACCAGTGGGGCAACATCAGCGGCGGCGGCGTCATCACCGGCGACCCCGACACCTACGGCCGCGTGTACATCGGCACCAACGGACGCGGTCTCCAGTACGGCGACCCGTCCTGACCCCAGCACCACCCCAGCACCACCGAGGCGGGGCCGCAGGCACAACAGGTTCGTGAAGCCGGGAGTCGGGCGCGGTCGCCGTCCGGTGAACCGGGCCGCGACCGGCTCCGTACACACCGACACGGTGGCCGTGCGGCCTCCGTTGTCCGTGAACCTCACCGGAATTGTCCGTGATCGGTAACGGACGCATCCTCCGGCCTCTGTTCGTCGTCAAGTCAGTTGGTCGCGAGGTGACCATAGGAGCTCGGCGAAGAACTGCGGGAAAGCGGGACGGACATGGCGCGGCACAGCGGCGGACGTGGTTGGTACAGCAAGGTGCTCGGCGCTGCGCTCGGAGTGACGTTGCTCGCCACCGGCGCCTCGATGTGGACCGCGCAGGCCGGTGCCCTGGGCGGTTCGGTGCCGAAGACGACCAAGGCGGCCCCTGCCGCCGTCAAGCCGGTCGCGGTGACCATCGTGCACGCCTCGGACAAGGGGGCGCGCGGCGTCAACATCACCATCGACGACGGCCCCGACCCCGAGTGGACGCCCCAGATGCTGGACGTGCTGCGGGAGTTCGGCGTGAAGGCCACCTTCTGCATGGTGGGGACGCAGGCGCAGGCCCACCCGGACCTCGTGAAGCAGGTGGTCGCGGCCGGACACCGGCTGTGCGACCACTCGGTGTCGCACGACACCACCATGGACAAGAAGTCCGAGGCCTACCAGTCGCAGGAGATTCTCGACGCCGAACGCATGATCACCGAGGCGTCCGGGGGCGTACGGCCGATGTACTACCGCGCGCCCGGCGGGGCCTTCACCCCGTACAGCCGCAAGCTGGCCGCCTCCCACGGTATGCGCCCGCTGGGCTGGAACGTGGACACCAAGGACTTCGAGCGGCCGGGCACGGACGCCATCGTCGCCACCGTCCAGCGTGAACTGCCCAACGGCCCGACGCTCCTCTTCCACGACGCGGGCGGCGACCGCTCCCAGACCGTCGAGGCCCTGCGCCGGATCCTCCCCCAACTGAAGGAGCAGGGTTACGTGTTCGGGTTCCCGGTGCGTTGAGCCCGACGCGCGGTTCTGCCGCGTCCACCTGGTTGGCCGGGGCGTTGTCAGCCGGTCGTCCCGGGTGTCGGCGTCCCTGCCGGTGTGTTTTCGGTGCTGCCGGAGGCGACGGGGCAGGTGGCCGTTCTCGACGTGCCGTCCTGGCCCGTCAGTTGGACGACGGCCCGGCCGTCGGCGGTCGTGCTGTAGGCGATCGTGCAGGTCAACTGGCGTAGGGCAGTGCTGTTCAGGCCCTTCAGGGCGAGGGGGAGGCGGGCCGTCACCCTGCCGGCCGAGAAGGGGTCCACCTTGGCGGTTCCGCCGGGGCGGGCGGGGAGGGCGGTACTCAGGCCCGCTGTGCGGTCTTTCGTCCCCGGGCCGGCCAGCAACTCCTGGACGACCTTCTCCGTCCGGGCCGGTCCCGTCAGGTTGGCGAGGTTCTGGCCGGAGCCCGGCTCGGTGTATTCGTCGCCGAAGGAGTACGAGGGGCTCGTCGTCCGGATCACGGGGACCACCCCGCCGTCCGGGGAACGGAAGAAGAGCAGCATGTCGTAGTCGCGGTTCAGGAACGCCTGGAAGCTGGGCGGGCCGCCCGCCTCGATGACGTCGGTCGGCTGGATACCGCAGCCCCCGAGGAGAGGTGCGGCGACCGCGAGGGCGATGGCGACGGGGGCGACCGACGTACGTCGTCGGCGCCTTCGCGCGTGCCTCATCCGCCGGCCTCCTCAGCGTGCAGCGGTATCTCCACGGTGAAGACGGCACCGCCCTCGGGGCGGTTCCCGGCGTGGATCGTACCGCCGTGCAGCTTCACGTTCTCCAGGGTGATCGCCAGCCCCAGACCACTGCCCGCCGAGCGGGTGCGGGCCGCGTCGGCCTTGTAGAAGCGGTCGAAGATATGCGGGAGCGCCTCGGGACGGATACCGGATCCGGTGTCCATGACCTCGGTGATCAGCACCCGCCCGGACGGGGAGCGGGCCTCGGTGCGCAGACATACGGTGACGGGCGCGCCGCCGTGCCGCAGGGCGTTGCCGACGAGGTTGGCGAGGACGACGTCGAAGCGGCGCGGGTCGAGGCGGGCCCGGATGCCGTCGGGGAGTTCGACGCGGACCCGGTCGTCGGTCCAGTGCCGGTTGTGGAGGGTCTTGCGGATCGCCTCGGCGACGTCGACCTCGTCGGCGTTCAGCTCGGCGGCGCGGGCGTCGAAGCGGGAGATCTCCATCAGGTCCTCGACGAGCACGGCGAGCTTTCCGGTCTCCGCGCTGACCAGCCGGACCGCGCGGGCGGTGTCGGCGTCCAGGCCGTCCGCGTCCTCGTCGAGGACCTCCGTGACGGCGAGCATTCCGGCGAGGGGGGTGCGCAGTTCGTGCGAGACGTCGGAGGCGAAGCGGCGGGCGCGTTCCTCGGCGTCGCGCAGTTCCCGTACGGACTGCTCCAGTTGGGCCGCCGACGCGTTGAACGTACGGGCCAGGTCGGCCAGTTCGTCGCTGCCGCGCACCGGAATCCGGGTGTCGAGCCTGCCGCTGCCCATGCTCAGGGCCGCCTCGCGCAGCTTCCGTACCGGGCGCAGGACGCTGCGGGCCGCGATCAGACCGGGGATCAGCGCGACGGCGAGGCCGGGCAGGGCGCCGTCCCGGGCGGCGATCAGGAGGGCGTCGACGTTGACCTGCTCGTCGGTCATCCGCATGACGGCGTACAGGACGAGCCCGCTGGGCAGTGTGCTGTCCGGGCTCACCTTGAAGACCATGGGCATGGCGATGGTCAGGTAGGGCACGCCGTCCTTGACGACCCGCTCGAAGCTGCCCCGGGGGTTGGCCCGCGCGGCGCTGCGCAGTTCGGGTGTGATGACGGTGGAGACGGGGTGCTCGCCCGAGGACGCGCGGATCGACCCGTACTCGGCGAACACCACCCAGGGGCGGGGTTTGCCCTTACGGGCGATGTCGCGCAGGACCAGCTCCAGGTTCGCCCCGCCCTCCAGGGGCAGCGCGAGGGCCGTCTGCTGTACCTGCTCGCGGAACGACGTGACGGCCGTGTCCTGGGTGGTCCGCAGGATCGCGTTGCGGGCCTCGCGGTAGGTCAGGGCGGCCGTCGTGCCGGCGCTGACGGCGGCGACCAGCAGGAAGGCGAGCATCAGCCGCGTACGCAGTCCGAACGCCCTGGCGCGCGACCGCTCGCCGGTGCTCACAGGGGCCCGAAGCGGTAGCCGAAGCCCCGCAGTGTCTGCACGTAGCGGGGGCTGCCGATCTCGTCCTCGACCTTGCCGCGCAGCCGGGCGACGCACGCGTCGACCAGTCGGGCGTCGGCGTGGTAGCTGTGGTCCCAGACGTGCTCCAGCAGTTGCTGCCTGCTGAACACCTGCTCAGGGGCGGCGGAGAGGTGCAGCAGGAGCTTGAGCTCGGAGGGGGCGAGCGCGAGCGGCCGGCCGGCTTTCGTGACGGTCAGTCCGCCCCGGTCGATGGTGAGTTCGCCGTACACCTCGATGGCCGGGCGGCCCGGCCCGCTGTCGTCCAGGCGGCGCAGTACGGCACGGATGCGGGCCTCGATCACCTCGGGGCGGGCGGGCTTGACGATGTAGTCGTCGGCGCCGGCTTCCAGGCCGATGACCACGTCGAAGTCGTCGCTGCGCGCGGTGAGCATGATGATCGGCAGCTGGCTGCGGTCGCGGACCTGCCGGCAGACCTGTACGCCGTTCATGCCGGGCAGCATCAGGTCCAGCAGCAGCAGGTCGGGGCGGAACTCGGCCAGCGCGGCGAGACCGGCCTCCCCGGTCGCGGCGGCCCGTACCTCGTGGCCGCGCCGACGCAGACCGAGCTCGACCCCTTCACGCACGGAAGGGTCGTCCTCGATGAGGAGCACGCGGGGCATGGGGTCTCCATGGGTGGGGGTTGGGTTGGGGTTG
>NZ_LGDW01000495.1 GCF_001280005.1 Streptomyces sp. NRRL WC-3618
TGGGGGAGGGGGAGCCGTTGTGGCGTGTGCATGAGGCGGTGTTCGGGGTGCGGGCGCTGGAGTCGGAGCCGGTGGATCCGCGGCTGTAGGGGGGTGGGGTTTGTTTCGCCCCCGCCGCCCTTACCCGTCCCGTCCTTCTGGGGGCTGCGCCCCCAGACCCCCCTTTCGGCCCTGAAGGGGCCTCGTCCTCAAACGCCGGACGGGCCGGCGGGTGGGTGGGAAACGCGCCAAGGTCAGCCCACCAGCCGCAACCGCTCCCCGCACACCCCCACCCGCACCGTCTGCCCCCACGTCAACTGCACCGAATCCCCCTCCATCCCGTCCCCGAACGCCACCAGGCGTTCCGACTCCACCGTGAGTCGGAGGCCCGTTCCCGCCGCCAGTTCGCCCGCGACCAGCGACGTTCCCGTGACCGGGGAAGGCCACGCCTCGCGTACGAACCACAGCAGGCGGTCGTCGGTGGGCCGGGGGAGGGGGAGGGCGGCGCCGCGCTCCTGCCACACCGACCGCAGCCAGCCGCTCGCCCCGGTTCCCGTACCCACCAGTACTCCGGATGATGCCTGGGCCTCGACGACACCCCTGTCGTCGTCGAGGCCCAGGCGGTAGCGGACCGTCTGGTGGCTGGGCGCCCCCAGGTAGATCTCGTTGAGGGCGACCAGCCGCTGGGTGTCGTCGGCGACCGCCTCGACCATGGTGAGTTCGTCGACGCCGGTGTCCCGCGCGAGCACCGCGGGCAGCAGGCCCGCCACCGCCCCCGGCCGGTGCCGCACGAGCACCCCGGGATTGCGCCCCGGATCGGTGTCTACGCCCACAACTGGCTGCCCCGTGAGGTACTTGGCGACATTCGCCACCAGCCCGTCCTGCCCGACCACGACGACCACGTCCTCGGGCGCGAACAGGAAACGGTCCAAGTCGGCGCGCTCGAGCTGAGCCTGACGCCATGTCAGGGGGATCGCCGCCGTCACCTCCGCCATGGACCGACGGGCGCGGCGGTGGCGTTCGGCGATCTCCTCGATGTCCCGTCCCCGGGAGCGCAGAAAGAAGGCGGCCTGGCCGTGCGTGCCGTGCCGGGCCACCAACTCCTCGTACTCCGTGGTGCGGTGGACCAGGACGGCCCGTGGAGCGAGGCTCACTCCTGTGCTCCGCCCAGCCTGGCGAGCAGACCGGTCAGTACGTCCGGGGACACCGTCAGGCTGTCGATCCGGGGCAGGTTCTCGGCGAGCCGGGTGCCCGTCAGGGCGTGCAGCATCGTCACGTCCGCGTCGGCGTGGGCCTGCAGCCACGCCGTCTGGGCCTGGGCGCGCGCCTCGCCCACCCCGCGCACGCTCGCGGCCTCCGCCTCCGCCAGCCGTATGACGCGCGCCGCCTCCGCGTCCGCCCGTACCGCGTCGGCCGCCGCGTACTCCTCGGCTTCCCGGCGGGCGTTCGTACCCCGCTGGTCGACCAACTGCTCCTCCCGCCGGGCGAGTTCGATCTGGCTGGCCAGTTCGTTCTCGGCGATGGTCCGCTCCCGTTCGACGGCCACCGCGCGGCGCTCGTACGTCGCCCGGTCGGCCTCCTGCTGGATCTGTTCGCGGGCGGGAGTCCGCAACGCCCGCTCCACCTCGGGCTCCGGGCGCAGCGCCACCACCCGTACGGCCACGACCTCGATACCTGTGGCCGGCAGACGCGGCTCGGCGGCCAGCCCCGCCGCGACCCGTTCCCGTACCGACGCCACCCCGTCGACCAGCGCGGACGACAGTGTCGTACGGGCCAGGACGTCCAGGGCGTGCTGCTGGGCCGTCTCCGTCAGCAGGGTCGCCAGCTGCTCCAGGGGCGCGCCTCGCCATACGCCGGTGTCCGGGTCGACGGAGAAGTCGAGGCGGGCGGAGGCAAGGGCGGGGTCGCTGATGCGGTAGGTGACGGCTCCCTGGACCGACACGTCCTGGAAGTCGGACGTACGGGCGTGGAAGGTCATCGCCAACTCGCGGTCGTCGACCGGGATTTCGGAGAGCGAGGCGGCCAGGGCGCGGAACCAGAAGCTGAGCCCGGGACCGTCGTGCGCCAGTCGGCCGGAGCGGTGGTGGCGGATGTGGGCCGTGGGTGTGCCGCGCAGATGGCGCCAGCCGAGGCGCCGGGTGATGTCGGCCATGTGCCTGTCTTCCATTCCCTTGTCGGGCGCGGGAGTGTCACCTGCTCGCAGGCGCTCCCGCACCCCTTGTCGTCATGTGGACGATATTCGGTCCCCCGCTTATCGTCAAGAGGACGAAATGGAGGGGTGGCCTGGGAGGGAGGAGGTGGCAGGGCTGTCGCATGTATACCGCCGAGCGGCGGGTGAACAGGGTGCGAAGTGGTCAGGATGGAGGCATGGGATTCCATGTCGACTCCGAGGCCGGGCGGCTGCGCCGCGTCATCCTGCACAGGCCGGATCTAGAGCTCAAGAGGCTCACCCCCAGCAACAAGGACGCCCTCCTCTTCGACGACGTCCTGTGGGTGCGCCGTGCGCGCGCCGAGCACGACGGCTTCGCCGATGTCCTGCGTGACCGGGGTGTCGCAGTCCACCTCTTCGGCGACCTGCTCACCGAGGCCCTCGCGATCCCGGCGGCCCGCACCCTCGTACTGGACCGCGTCTTCGACGAGAAGGAGTACGGGCCGCTCGCCACCGACCATCTCCGGGCCGCCTTCGAGAACCTGGCCTCCGCCGAGTTGGCCGAGCTGCTCATCGGCGGCATCACCAAGCGCGAGTTCCTCGCCGGGCACGCGGAGCCGACCTCGGTCCGTTTCCACGTCATGGACCTGGACGACTTCCTCCTCGGTCCGCTCCCCAACCATCTCTTCACCCGTGACACATCCGCCTGGATCTACGACGGCGTCTCCATCAACGCGATGCGCTTGCCCGCGCGCCAGCGGGAGACCGTGCACTTCGAGGCGATCTACCGGCATCACCCGCTCTTCCGTGACGAAACCTTCCGCCTCTGGTCGGAAGGGCAGGCGGACTACCCCTCCACCATCGAGGGCGGCGATGTGCTCGTCATCGGCAACGGCGCCGTACTCATCGGCATGAGCGAGCGCACCACGCCCCAGGCGGTCGAGATGCTCGCGCACAAGCTCTTCGCCGCCGGTTCGGCCAAGACGATCGTGGCGCTCGACATGCCCAAACGGCGGGCGTTCATGCACCTCGACACGGTGATGACGATGGTCGACGGCGACACCTTCACGCAGTACGCCGGACTCGGCATGCTCCGTTCGTACACCATCGAACCGGGCGTCGGCGACAAGGAGTTGAAGGTCACCGACCATCCGCCGGAGCACATGCACCGGGCGATCGCCGCCGCGCTCGGGCTGAGCGAGATCCGCGTCCTGACCGCGACCCAGGACGTGCACGCGGCGGAACGCGAGCAGTGGGACGACGGCTGCAACGTCCTCGCCGTCGAGCCGGGGGTGGTCGTCGCGTACGAGCGCAACGCGACCACGAACACGCATCTGCGCAAGCAGGGGCTCGAGGTGATAGAGATCCCGGGCAGTGAGCTGGGGCGGGGGAGGGGCGGGCCGCGCTGTATGAGCTGCCCGGTGCAGCGGGACGCGGTGGTGTAGTGGTGGAGGCGTCCGCATAGAAATGTAGGGAGTCGTATAGACTTCCATCTGTCCATTCTTGCGATGTCATGTAAGTCCTGCCGGATCACCTGGAGCGTCCCCATGGCGACTGTCCCGACCGCCCTCGCCGGGCGCCACTTCCTCAAGGAGCTCGACTTCACCGAGGAGGAGTTCCGAGGGCTGCTCGACCTCGCCGCCGAGCTGAAGGCCGCGAAGAAGGCCGGGGCCGAGACGCGCTATCTGGTGGGGAAGAACATCGCGCTGATCTTCGAGAAGACCTCGACGCGTACGCGCTGCGCGTTCGAGGTCGCGGCGGCGGACCAGGGCGCGTCGACCACGTACCTGGACCCGTCCGGCTCGCAGATGGGGCACAAGGAGTCCGTGAAGGACACCGCGCGGGTGCTCGGGCGGATGTACGACGCGATCGAGTTCCGGGGTGACAGCCAGGCCGCGGTGGAGGAACTGGCCGCGTACGCGGGTGTGCCGGTGTTCAACGGTCTGACCGACGACTGGCACCCCACCCAGATGCTGGCCGACGTGCTCACGATGACCGAGCACAGCGACAAGCCGTTGAAGGAGATCGCCTTCGCCTACCTCGGCGACGCGCGCTTCAACATGGGCAACTCGTATCTGATCACCGGTGCCCTGCTGGGTATGGACGTACGGATCGTCGCCCCCCGGGCCTACTGGCCGGCCGAGGACATCGTCGCCGACGCGCGGAAGCTGGCGGAGGCGAGCGGTGCGCGGGTGACGCTGACTGAAGAGGTGGCCGAGGGGGTGCGGGGCGTCGACTTCGTCGCCACCGACGTGTGGGTCTCCATGGGGGAGCCGAAGTCGGTGTGGGCGGAGCGGATCGCGGCGTTGGCGGCGTACGCCGTGACGATGGATGTGCTGCGGGCGACCGGGAACGCGCAGGTGAAGTTCCTGCACTGTCTGCCGGCGTTTCATGACCTGGGCACCAAGGTCGGGCGCGAGATACACGAGACGTACGGGCTGGAGTCGCTGGAAGTCACGGACGAGGTGTTCGAGTCGGAGCACTCGGTGGTGTTCGACGAGGCGGAGAACCGACTGCATACGATCAAGGCGGTGCTGGTCGCCACGCTGGGTTGAGGCGGGCTCGTTCTTCAAACGTTCGTCAAATGCCTCACGGGCCGGGGCGCCCGTCCGGCGTGGGGCTCACTGCCCCCGGCGACGCCACTGTGCCGGCACCACCGGCACCCTGAACCACACCGCCTTGCCCGATTCCGTGGGCCGGTGGCCGCACGACGAGCTCAGTGTTCGGATCAGCAGCAGCCCCCGGCCGTGCTCCTGCCAGGGGTCCGGCATCTCCGGCGTCGGCCGGGTCAGATTCCCCGGCGGTGCCGGGTCGGGGTCGTGCACCTCGACCTGGCAGCTGGTCGGCAGCAGCTCCACCACCAGCTCTATCGGTGTGGTGCCGGCCGTGTGCTCCACGGCGTTCGCCACCAGTTCCGCGGTGAGCAGTTCCGCCGTGTCGCAGTCCGCCGCCGCGTGTTCGAGCTCGGTCAGAGCCGTGCGGACCAGCGCGCGGGCGACAGGCACCGCCGCGGCGGTGTGCGGCAGGGCGATACGCCAGGAGGCGGGGGCGGAGGGCTCTTGCAAGGCGGTTCCGTTCATGGAGCAGGCAGTCCTGCTTTCAACAATGTGAATGGTACGGCGAGGTCGGGCAGATGTTCGTCCGGCGCCGAGCGGAACCTTCGGACCCGCTCACTGTCCGGCCTACCCAGACCAACGGCCCGTCTCCCTCGCCCACTCCCACTGTTACCGCTTTATTAACACCCCGTGACGGGGCCGGATCACCGGAACAGCCTTCCTGCCCCCCTCACTCTTATTGCGCCCTCGTGACGACAGTCACGGACCGGTGATAAATTCAGGCGAAGCCGTCCCCCGCTCGACGAGGAGGCCGTGCGTGAGTCCCTTCACCGGCTCGACCCCCCGCACCTCCGCCTGGCAGCACCTCCGCCTCGACGTCACCCCCACCGGCGTGGCCACCGTCACCCTCGCCCGCCCCGAGAAACTCAACGCCCTCACCTTCGGCGCCTACGCCGACCTGCGCGATCTGCTCGCCGAGCTGTCGCGGGAGAGATCGGTACGGGCGTTGGTGCTGGCCGGCGAGGGGCGCGGCTTCTGCTCCGGCGGTGACGTCGACGAGATCATCGGCGCCACCCTCTCCATGGACACCGCCCAGCTGCTCGACTTCAACCGGATGACCGGGCAGGTCGTGCGGGCCGTACGGGAGTGCCCGTTCCCGGTGATCGCGGCGGTGCACGGGGTGGCGGCGGGCGCCGGCGCGGTTCTCGCGCTGGCCGCCGACTTCCGCGTCGCCGATCCGTCCGCGCGCTTCGCGTTCCTCTTCACCCGGGTCGGCCTCTCCGGCGGCGACATGGGCGCCGCCTATCTGCTGCCCCGGGTGGTCGGACTCGGCCACGCGACCCGCCTGCTGATGCTCGGCGAGCCGGTGCGTGCGCTCGAGGCCGAGCGCATCGGCCTGATCAGCGAGCTGACCGACGAGGGACGCGCCGACGAGGCCGCCCAGGCACTGGCACACCGCCTCGCCGAGGGCCCGGCACTGGCATACGCGCAGACGAAGGCGCTGCTCACCGCCGAACTGGACATGCCGCTGGCCGCAGCCGTGGAACTGGACGCCGCCACCCAGGCCCTCCTCATGACCGGCGAGGACTACAAGGAGTTCCACGCGGCGTTCACGCAGAAACGCCCTCCCGAGTGGAGGGGGCGGTGACCGTGGCGCGCTCGGCCCCCCACCGCGTCGCGATCGTCGGCGGCGGCCCCGGCGGCCTCTACGCCGCCGCCCTCCTCAAACGCCTCGACCCCACCCGCGACATCACCCTCTGGGAACGCAACGCCCCCGACGACACCTTCGGCTTCGGAGTCGTCCTCTCCGACGAGACCCTCGGCGGCATCGAACACGCCGACCCCGTGGTCTACGACGCCCTGCGACAGCACTTCACCCGCTGGGACGACATAGACATCGTCCACCGCGACACCCGCCACACGTCCGGAGGGCACGGCTTCGCCGCCCTCGGCCGGCGGCGGCTCCTGGAGATCCTGCACGCCCGTTGCCGCTCGCTCGGCGTCGAACTGCGCTTCCACACGCGGGCGCCGGACCCGGCGTGGCTGGCACGGACGTACGACCTGGTCATCGCGGCGGACGGGGTGAACAGCACCACCCGCGGGGCCTACGCCGAAAAGTTCCGGCCCCGGGTGACCACCCACCGCTGCCGCTACCTCTGGCTTGCCGCCGACTTCGCCTTCGACGCGTTCCGCTTCGAGATCGCGGAGACGGAGTACGGCGTGATGCAGCTCCACGGATACCCGTACTCCGCCGACGCCTCGACCGTGATCGTCGAGATGCGCGAGGAGGTGTGGCGGGCGGCAGGCTTCGACCAACCGGACGAACCGGCTGCGGACGAACCGGCTGCGGACGAACCGGCAGCGGCGGTACCGGGAGTGGACGAACCCGCAGTGGACGAATCCGCAGCGGACAGCCCGGCACCGCGCGTCCAGGCATCCGTCGAACGCTGCGCCAAGATCTTCGCGGACGCCCTCGGTGGACGGCCGCTGCGCGCCGGCACGTCGGCGTGGACCACCTTCCGTACGGTCGTCAACGAGCGTTGGTCGCACGGCAACGTCGTGCTCCTCGGGGACGCCGCCCACACCGCCCACTTCTCCATCGGCTCCGGTACGAAGCTCGCCGTCGAGGACGCCCTCGCGCTCGCCGCCTGTCTGGAGGAGCGGCCGACTCTTGCCGAGGCGCTGGCGGCGTACGAGGAGGAGCGGCGGCCCGTCGTCGCGTCCACCCAGCGGGCGGCCCGCGCCAGCCTGGAGTGGTTCGAGAACCTCCCCCGATATCTGGACCAGCCGCCCCGCCAGTTCGCCTTCAACCTCCTCACCCGCAGCCGCCGCGTCACCCACGACAACCTGCGGCTGCGCGACCCGCACTTCACCGCCGCAGTGGAGCGGGAGTTCGGTTGCCCGCCCGCCACCCCGCCGATGTTCACGCCCTTCCGGCTGCGCGGACTGACCCTCCGCAACCGCGTCGTCGTGTCCCCCATGGACATGTACTCGGCCACGGACGGTGTCCCCGGCGACTTCCACCTCGTCCACCTGGGCGCGAGAGCACTGGGGGGCGCCGGCCTGGTGATGTCCGAGATGGTGTGCGTGAGCGCCGAGGGACGCATCACCCCGGGCTGCGCCGGCCTCTACACGGACCGGCAGGCCGAGGCCTGGCAGCGCGTCACCGCCTTCGCGCACGCCCAGGCTCCCGGCACCGCACTCGGCGTCCAGCTCGGCCACGCGGGCCGCAAGGGCTCGACGAAGCTGATGTGGGAGGGCATCGACGAACCGCTGGCGGAGGGCAACTGGCCACTGGTCGCCGCGTCCCCGATCCCGTACGGGCCCCGCAGTCAGACCCCGCGCGAACTGACGCGCACTCAACTCAGCACGATCCGCGCGGAGTTCATGGCAGCCGCGCGCAGAGCCGCTCGCGCGGACTTCGACCTTCTCGAACTCCACTGCGCCCACGGGTACTTGCTCTCAGGCTTCCTCTCCCCGCTCACCAACCACCGCACGGACGCGTACGGCGGTCCGCTCGCCGCCCGGCTCCGTTTCCCCCTCGAAGTCTTCGACTCCGTACGGGGGGTGTGGCCCGAGGACCGTCCCATGACGGTCCGGCTCTCGGCCACGGACTGGGCCGAGGGCGGTACGACGGCTGAGGACGCCGTCGCGATCGCGCGGGCCTTCGTGGACCACGGCGCCGACGCGATCGATGTGTCGACCGGGCAGGTGGTGCCCGACGAGCGTCCGGAGTACGGCCGTTCGTACCAGACCCCGTTCGCGGACCTGATCCGCCACGAGACCGGCGCCCCGGTGATCGCGGTCGGCGCGATCTCCTCCTGGGACGACGTCAACTCCCTTGTCCTGGCGGGCCGTACAGACCTGTGCGCGCTGGCCCGCCCCCATCTCTACGACCCGAACTGGACCCTGCACGCGGCAGCCGAGCAGGGCTACGAGGGTCCGGGCGCCGTCTGGCCGACGCCGTACCGCGCGGGCAGCCGACGCCCGCGCACCGGACGTATGGACGCCCCCAAACCCCGGCTCACCCTGGGGAGTTGACCTCGGTGCCGACGAAAACCCGCACCCGGCACCGCTCGTGTCACAGCCCCGCGAAGGCGGCCCCCGCGTCCCGGAGCCGGGCGTGCAGCCTCTGGAAGACGGCCGCCGAGCGGACGCCCGGCCAGTTCGCCGGGAGCAGGTGGGCGGGCAGACCGGGGTCGGTGTACGGCAGGTGGCGCCAGGAGTCCAGGGCCAACAGGTAGTCGCGGTACGCCTCTTCGGGCGGGGTGTCCTCGCGCGACTCCCAGGCACGCAGCACGTGCGCGTGGCGGTCGAGGAACGCCTCGTGCTCCTTGGCGATCGAGGCCAGGTCCCACCAGCGGGAGACCGCCTCGGCCGTCGCGGCGAACCCCAGGTGCTCGCCCCGGAAGAAGTCGACGTACGGGTCGAGGCGCAGCCGCTCCAGGGTGTGCCGGGTCTCCTCGTGGAGGCGCGCCGGGGCCACCCACACGCCCGGCGCCGCCGTGCCGAAGCCGAGCCCGGCCAGCCGGGAACGCAGGACGTGGCGCTTCTGGCGCTCCGACTCGGGGACGGAGAACACGGCGAGCACCCAGCCCTCGTCGTCCGGGGTGGGCGCGGCGGCGTACACGCGCCGGTCGCCGTCGTCGAGCAACTGGCGGGCGCCCGGGGAGAGTTCGTACCCGGCCGCGCCCTGTGCCGTACGCGCCGGCAACAGCAGACCGCGCCGCTTCAGGCGGGACACGGACGACCGTACGGAGGGCCCGTCGACGCCGACCGCGGCGAGGAGCCGGATCAGCTCGGCCACGGGGACCGGGCCGGGCATGAAACGACCGTAGGCGCCGTAGAGCGTGACGATGAGGGACCGAGGAGCGTGCTGTTCGGACACGTTGATCATTTTAAGCCGCCAAGGTCACTGCTGTACGCCATTTCCGCTGGTCACATACCCGAGGTGATTGATTTTCGGTCAAGATCACTTCAGCTGCGCAAGCGGAAACGCTGGAGTTTTCCCGTCGCCGTCCGGGGAAGCGAGTCCAGGAAGACGATCTCGCGTGGACACTTGTACGGGGTCAGCTCCCCCCGGACGAACGCGCGCAGCGCCTCCGCGTCCCGCCGTGCGCCCTCCCTGAGTACGGTGTACGCCACCACGACCTGTCCTCGCGCCTCGTCCGCCCGCCCCACCACGGCCGTCTCCACGACGTCCGGATGGCGCAGCAGCGCTTCCTCGACCTCCGGGCCCGCGATGTTGTACCCGGACGAGATGATCATGTCGTCGGCCCGCGCCACGTAGTGGAAATACCCGTCGCGATCCCGGACGTAGGTGTCCCCGGTGATGTTCCAGCCGCCGCGCACATACGCGCGCTGGCGCGGATCGGCGAGGTACCGGCAGCCGACCGGACCGCGCACCGCGAGCAGTCCGGGCGTGCCGTCCGGCACCGGCTCGCCGCTCTCGTCCTGCACGCGCGCGTGCCATCCCGGCACCGGAATCCCCGTCGTGCCGGGTCTGATGTCCTGGTCGGCCGCCGAGAGGAAGATGTGCAGCAGCTCGGTCGCGCCGATGCCGTTGATCAGCCGCAGGCCGGTGCGCTCGTACCAGGCCCGCCAGGTGGCCGCGGGCAGGTTCTCGCCCGCCGACACGCAGCGGCGCAGCGAGCCGGTGTCGTACCCGTCCAGCTCGTCGAGCATCGCGCGGTACGCCGTCGGCGCCGTGAACAGCACCGACACCCGGTGCTCGGCGATGGCCGGCAACAGCTGCCGGGGGCCCGCCTGTTCGAGGAGCAGCGCGCTCGCCCCGGCCCGCATCGGGAAGACCACCAGACCACCGAGCCCGAAGGTGAAGCCGAGCGGCGGACTTCCCGCGAACACGTCGTCCGCGCGCGGCTTCAGCACATGCCGCGAGAAGGTGTCCGCGACGGCGAGCACGTCCCGGTGGAAGTGCATGCACCCTTTCGGGCGGCCGGTGGTGCCGGACGTGAACGCGATCAGCGCCACGTCGTCGGCCGCCGTGTCGACGGCGGCGTACGGCGTGCCGGGTACCGGACGGTTCAACAGGTCGTCGAGGCCGTCACCGCCGTACGGCGTGATCCGCAGCCCCGGTATCTCCGCCCCGGCGAGGTCGTCGAGGGCCCGGACGTCGCACAGGGCGTGGCGCACCTGGGCGATCTCGCACATCGTGCGCAGCTCGTGCGGACGCTGCTGGGCCAGCACGGTGACCGCGACCGCGCCCGCCTTCAGCACCGCCAGCCAGCAGGCCGCGAGCCACGGTGTGGTGGGTCCGCGCAGGAGGACCCGGTTGCCGGGCACGACCCCGAGGTCCCGGGTCAGGACGTGCGCGACCCGGTCGACGCGGGTGCGCAGCTCGCCGTACGTCCACACCTCGCCGGCGGCGGTACGGAACGCCGGGCGCCCGGGACCGCCGCCGGCGCCGTCCAGCAGCTCGGCCGCGCAGTTCAGCCGGTCGGGGTAGCGCAGCTCGGGCAGGTCGAGGCGGAGGTCGGGCCACTGGTCCGGGGGCGGGAGGCGGTCGCGCGCGAAGGTGTCGACGTGGGCCGAGGCGATCCGCCGGGCGGGGGTGGCGCGGTCCTCGGGATCCCTGCCGGACCGGGGCTGCCTCGGACGCGTGGGCTGCACGGGCTGCGCGGGGTCCATGGAGGTTCGCCCCCTTGCCATGGTGGGCGTCGTGGTGGGCTCGCCCCAGGATCGTATCGCCTTGGTGACGACAGTCAACGGTGCGCGATATCGTCGGGGAGGGGCCGCGACCGCCGGCCTCGGAGGGAGGACCGGCGATGCCCGCATTCTCACTCGAACCGGCACAGATCGCCTGGTGCGCCGAGCTGCGCGCGCTGGCCGCCGACCGGCTGCGCCCCCTCGCCGAGAAGGGCGAACCGGGCCGCGTCAACCGTCCCCTCGTCGCCGAACTCGGCCAACTCGGCCTGCTCTCGCGGCTGTTCACCTCCGGCGCGCTCGAACTGTGCCTGATGCGGGAGTCCCTCGCCCACGCCTGCACCGAGGCGGAGACCGCCCTCGCCCTCCAGGGCCTCGGCGCCCACCCCGTCCACGCCCACGGCACCCCGGCCCAGCGGGCACGCTGGCTGCCCCGGGTGAGCGAGGGCGGCGCGGTGGCCGCGTTCGCGCTGAGCGAGCCGGGCGCGGGCTCCGACGCGGCGGCTCTCACCCTCGCGGCCACCCCGCACGGCCCCTCCGGCTGGCGCCTCACCGGTGAGAAGTGCTGGATCTCCAACGCCCCCGAGGCCGACTTCTACACCGTCTTCGCCCGTACGGCGGCGGGGGCCGGGGCCCGTGGAGTCACGGCCTTCCTGGTCCCCGCCGACCGGCCCGGCCTCACCGGCACCGCCCTCGACATGCTCTCCCCGCACCCCATCGGCGCCCTCTCGTTCGACGCCGTACCGGTCACCGCGGACGACGTCATCGGCGAACCCGGCCACGGATTCCGGGTCGCCATGGGCACGTTGAACCTGTTCCGGCCGAGCGTCGGCGCCTTCGCGGTCGGCATGGCCCAGGCGGCGCTGGACGCCACCATCGCCCACACCCGCGCGCGGGACGCGTTCGGCGGCAAGCTGAGGGACCTCCAGGCCGTCGCCCACCAGGTCGCCGAGATGGCGGTGCGCACGGAGGCGGCCCGGCTGATGGTGTACGCGGCGGCGTCGGCGTACGACGAAGGGGCCCACGGTGTCCCGGGGCGCGCCGCGATGGCGAAGCTGCTGGCCACCGAGACCGCGCAGCACGTCGTCGACGCGGCCGTCCAACTGCACGGCGCGCGGGCGCTGCGACGCGGCCACCTCCTCGAGCACCTCTACCGGGAGGTGCGGGCGCCGCGTATCTACGAGGGGGCGAGCGAAGTCCAACGGGCGGTCATCGCCAAGGAGTTGTACAAGGAGCCGCGCCCGGCGGGGGGTGTGTTGTGACCGCCGGGCGCATCAACCCGCCGGAGCTGTCGCCGCCCGCCGGGTTCTCGCACGCCGTCGTCGCCACCGGCTCCCGGCTGGTGTTCCTCGCGGGGCAGACCGCGCTCGACGGCGGCGGGAAGGTCGTGGGGGACACGCTGCCCGAGCAGTTCGAGCGGGCCCTCGCGAATCTGCTCGCCGCACTGCACGCGGCCGGCGGTACGCCCGCCGACCTGGCCCGGGTCACCGTGTACGCCACGGACGTCGCCGAGTACCGCGCCCAGGCCTCTCGACTCGGCCGTATCTGGCGGAGGTTGGCGGGACGCGACTATCCGGCGATGGCGGTCGTCGGGATCGTGCGGCTCTGGGACGAGGAGGCCCTGGTGGAACTCGACGGCTTCGCGGTGCTGCCGTAGCGACCCGGAGGTCGTTCAGGCCGCGGTCGTCAGACGGTGCGGGGAGACCACGCTGCCGTCGGGCAGCAGCTCGCCGGTGTCGTCGAAGACGATCGCGCCGTTGCACAGGAGGTTCCAGCCCTGTTCGGGGTGGAAGGCGACGATGTGCGCGGCATCGCGGTCGGGACGGTCGGCCGAGGGGCACGGGGGCTGGTGTGAACACATGGTGTGCCTCCGGATCGGATGCTGGTGCTCGGGTGGCGCTTCCTTGCCACTTCCGACGATGCTCCTGCCGGGGCCCGGCGCCAAGTGGTGTCGAGGAAGCGTGACAGCACGGCGGACGTGCTGTGACATCACCCTGACATTCGGACAAGATCCGGAGTCCGGAGTCCGAAAAGTGTGGCAGTCGGCGCGCGCGACTCGCCGCCGAAGGGGTGATGATCACGCGCGCGAGCGCGTGGGGCCAGTACCTGTGGAGTCCCCCTAGGAGGTTCTCCCATGGCATTGCCCCGCATGTCCCGTACGTCTCGCTCGTCCCTCTCCCGCGCCGTGGCCGTCGCCGCCGGTGCCGTGCTGCTGGCCCTGGCCCCGGCCGTGACAGCCGCCCAGGCCGCCGACGAGGGCTTCGACCAGGTGACGGTCGAATCCGGCAGCATCACGCCCGACGGTGAGCTCACGCTCGCCGGCAGCTACCGGTGCCTCAACACCGGCGACTCCGTCCGCGTCGCCGCCTCGATCGAGCGCGCCGAGAACGTCTGGTACGGCATGGACAGCATCCGCGCGAGCTGTGACGGCTCCTGGCACCAGTGGTCGAACACCAAGGCCACCGAGCCGGGCGCCTACAAGCCCGGCCCGGTGCGGGTGAAGACCAGCCTGGTGGAGTTCCGCCGCTCCGGCTTCATCCCGCTGCCGACCGTCCACTCGGAGCGGATCCACGAAGTCGTCCTCACCGAAGCCTGAGACACGAACACCAGGGCCCTGTCCTCAAGACAAGGCCCTGGCCGCGCCGGACATCGGCCTACCAGCCGTGGGAGCCAGGTCCTTCCCACGCGACTTCACAGGTGTCGCAGTTCCAGTGGAAATGCTGATGGGACCGGCTCCTGCGCGGCACGAGTTTCCGCACCGGGCTGTCGCACGACCAGCACGCGGCGTGGATCTCTATGTGGTTATTGTCGAGAGCACCGGTCACGGTCAGTGAATCCGGCGATGAGACAGTACTCAAGATCAATTCCTCGTACATGCAGAGTCATAGGTATAGATATTTGCCTATTGAACCACATGCGGCGAGATGCGATGTCCCGATTGTGTATGAGGGCCCGCCGGCAAGCCGGCGGGCCCTCATACACAATCGGGGACTAGATGATTCCGACCTCCCGGAATGCCGATCGCACCGTTTGCGCGGCCTGCCTTGCGACCTTGTTCTCGCGGGCGAGAATTCGCGCCTGTGCGCTGAGCACCGAGGCCGCGTCCTCGAACTTGGCGGTCGCCCAGAGGTTCTGCAGTCCCGCGTACCAGATCTGGCCGGCGTGAGCGGTACCGAGCTCGGTCGCCACCAGATAGAACGCCCGGTTCGGGATACCGCTGTTGATGTGGACGCCTTGGTTGTCCTCGGGGCCCGCGAAGTACTTGCTCATGTGTGCGGGCTGCGGGTCCTTCCCCATGGTGGGGTTGTCGTAGGCGGTGCCGGGGTGAGCCATCGACCGGAGGGCCTCGCCGAACAGGTCTTCCGCCATGACCTCGTCACCGATGAGCCAGTTGGCGGTCCCCGCGTCCTCCTTGCGCATCCGCTGCTCGATCAGGCTTCCGAACACGTCGGCGAAGTGCTCGTTGAGGGCTCCGGACTGGCCCTGGTAGTCGAGGTTGGCGGTGTACTGCACGACGCCGTGCGTCAGTTCGTGCCCCATCACGTCGGGCGACTTGCAGAAATCCGTGAAGATCATGCCGTCGCCGTTGCCCAGGACGATGTTCTCGTTGTCCCAGAAAGCATTGTCGAAGTCGACGCCGTAATTGACGTAGACGTTGATGCTCATGCCTCGGTTGTCGATGCTGTCACGATCGAAGGTGTCGGCGTAGAACGAGCGCACCTCACCGACGTGGTCGTATGCCGTGTTCGCGTTCTGGGGACTGCCGACTGCCGGGTCGCTCTCCCCGCGAACTTGCTCCGCCAGGGGCAGTTCCCACTGGTTCTTGGAGTCGTAGACCACGCGGTCGGACTTCCCCGGACGGGGCGTCGTCAACGCCGCGAGGTTGATTGCGGCTCGGGCCCTTTCGTCCCGGAACTGCGTGCTGGCAGTCGCCGACAGGGTGGCCGGGTGCGGCTCCCTGGTGTCCATTCCCGTGGCTTTCGCGATGTGATTGAGGATGTGCGGGGGGATGAACTGGCACTTCGGGCCGACATGGCTGTGGCATCGCATGAGGCAGTACCTTTCGGTCGGTTTTCTTGGGGGGTATATGTCACTGGGCAGTTGGCGCGGGAGGAACATCAGGGCGCCGGTTCCACCGCGAACGTGCCCGGTGGAGGACGTTTCTCGGCCAGGGCCTCGCCCCCGGCGAGCCGGGCCCGCAGGCGTATGACGACGCCCGGAACGACCCCCGCTGCGAGGCTGCTCGGCACGGCCAGGTCGAGCCGGTGTCCGACGTGCCGTGACAGCAGGTCGGCATAGCCGGCGACCGGTTGGGCGTCGAGGACCTCGGTGCCCAACCGGTCCCAGCCCCTCAGCCGGGGATGCGGACCCGTCGTCACCAGACGGACGGTCAGTGCGGTGAGGTTCTCGGTCGCCTGCACCATGGCCGCGGGGCGTTCTACCTACGGTTGGCGCGGCCGGTTCCCGGGGCGGAGTCCGCAGCCCGTGGTGTGCCGTCACCACGCTCGTGGCGCGGTCCGCCTTCGAAGGCGGGCTCGGCGGGCCTCCGCGTTTCCCTCGCGATGGCTTGCTCCAGAGCTTCCAGCCGCGCCTGGACGGCGTGGATCATCTCTGTCAGCCCCGCCGCGCTGTCCGCCTCGGCGCGCGCCGCCGTGACACCGACGGGCATATGGACCGGTCCCGGTACGGTGACCGCGACCGTTGCCGTCATCGTGGGTCCGGAGGCCGAGATGCCGGTGACAGACACCCCGGTCGGGGCGCCCGAGTAGGAGTGGGAACTGGGGGCGCTCGTAGGACCGAACGCGGTGTTCCCGGTCCTTCCGGGATAGGGGTCACCCGCGTCGCCGCGATTTTTCGCCCACTCAAGGTCCTGGTCGTTGTCCGCCTGCACCAGTCCCACCATGTAATGGGTCTCGTCGGAGTTGTCCGGCTGGTGTTCGTCGACGTGCCAGATCAGCAGCCCTTCACCGGGTAGCGACGCGTCGTAGCCGGAGCGCTGGCGGTTCTCGACCAGGAAGTACTCGCTGCCCGGCAGCCCGCCGGACCACAGCCGGTGCACCTGGTGACTGTTCTTCACGTCGGGAATCGACAGGGTCGTCGAGCCGGAGACATTGGCCACCGTCGCCCACCCCTGGTCGACCTTGCACCAGGCGGACGGGTGCGCGGGCCGATCCCCCTTCTCTCCCCATGAACCAGCGGCCATCAGGCACCAGTTGCCGATGCCTTCCGAGGTTCCGTCGATGTCGTACAGATCGGGGAAGCCGAAGAGCAGATGCCCCAACTCGTGGGCGCAGACGCCGATTTTGGCGTCCTCGGGGATGGTGAGGTAGGCGAAGATGCGCGCGCCGTCCGCGTTCTGGGCGTTCGGCAGGGTCCACTTGTGCGACCAGATGTCGCCGGGGTCACCGGTTTCCTCGCCGCCCGGGCCCGCGTGCAGGACGATGAACGCGTCGACGAATCCGTTGCCGTCGTTGTCGTACGGGGCGTAGTTGATCTGCGGGTCCGCGGCCATGGCGGTGTCCCGTGCCATGAGGTTCGCCCGGGGCTGCCCGGAGGGCTTGCCGATGCCGAAGTTGCCGTTCGCGTACCAGGAGAGTTCCCGTGGCAGCCGTACGGGTCCGACGACCTCGCCGACGATGTCGACCAGACCGTGGGTCACCTCGCGGTAGTACTCGCGGACGCTGCCCTTCGGCAGTGCGCCGAGCGAGAAGAACAAGTCCTCGAAATGCTGCTTGTCACGCGTCATCTGCTTGTCGCTGAAGTCGGCGAGGACGACAACTACGCGTACGGCGCCGGTGAGTGGCCTGCGTTCGGCGGCCGCGGCGGCGATCGTGGCTCGCGGAGTGCCGACAGGGAACTCACCGGGCGGAACGATCGTGCCGTCATCGAAGCCCAGCGGGCGCGGAGCGCCGCCCACGACGAAGTGGCTGCCGAGCGGCGAGGCGCCGCGGATACGTTGCTGCTCTTCCCGGAGCCGCTCCCGCAGATCCGGACTGGGGGTCACGGCGCAGAAGTCGGACCAGACGGCGCGGGCACGGGAGCGGTGAGAGGGACTGTCAGCCATGACGATCTCTCCTTGAAGAGAGGTGGGGTCCTCACCAGTCACACATGACGCGGTGGCACCCGCAACCGCAGTGGCGGAGCGGGTCCGCGCGCATGCCGGTACGCACCAACAGGTCGTCGTCGGCGGCGTTCGTCGGTTCGGCGAATCGCCCCCCCAGACAGCAGGCGCCCTTGGCCGCGCCCTTGGCCCCGACAGGAACATGTGACATTGTACTGACGTGAGTAAGCGACTGACCTGCGACGTCGTGGTCGTCGGCGCCGGAATGGTGGGCGCCGCCTGTGCCCTGTACCTCGCCCGGGCGGGCCTCGCGACCCTCGTCGTCGACCGCGGTCCGGTGGCCGGCGGCACCACCGGGGCCGGTGAGGGCAACCTGCTCGTCTCCGACAAGGAACCGGGCCCCGAGCTGGACCTCGCCCTGCTCTCCGCCCGCCTCTGGCACGACCTCGCCGCCGAACGCGGTATCGGCGGCGCCGTCGAGTTCGAGGCCAAGGGCGGGATCGTCGTCGCCTCCGACGCCGCGGGCATGGCCGCGCTGACCGGCTTCGCCGCCGGACAGCGGACGGCGGGCGTCGCGGCCGAGATTGTCGACGCCGCTCAACTGCACGACCTGGAACCGCACTTGGCCCCCGACCTCGCGGGCGGCGTCCGTTATCCGCAGGACTGCCAGGTGATGCCCTCCCTCGCCGCCGCCCACGTCGTCCGGGCCGCCAGACGCGCCGGAGCCGAGCTGCGCACCGGCACGACCGTCACGGACATCCTGCGCGCGCCGGACGGCTCGGTGCGCGGCGTCCGGACAGCGGGGCACGGCGACATCCACGCGCCGACCGTCGTCAACGCGGCCGGCACCTGGGGCGGCGAGGTCGCCGCGCTGGCCGGGGTGCACCTGCCCGTGCTGCCACGCCGCGGCTTCGTCCTGGTCACCGAACCGCTGCCGCCCGGCACCGTCCGGCACAAGGTGTACGCCGCCGACTACGTCGCCGACGTGGCCAGCGGTGACGCCGGGCTCCAGTCCTCGGCGGTCGTCGAGAGTACGGCCGCGGGCCCGGTACTGATCGGCGCCAGCCGCGAACGGGTCGGCTTCGACCGGACCTTCTCCCTCCCCGTCGTACGCCGACTGGCCGCCCAGGCCACCGCCCTCTTCCCGCTCCTCGGCACGGTCCACGCGATGCGCGCCTACCTGGGCTTCCGCCCCTATCTGCCGGACCATCTGCCGGCCATCGGGGCCGATCCCCGCGCGCCGGGGCTCCACCATGCGTGCGGTCACGAGGGGGCGGGGATCGGGCTCGCGGTCGGTACGGGGCATCTGATCGCGCAGTCGTTGACGGGCCGGACGCCCGATCTGGACCTCGCGCCCTTCCGCCCGGACCGCTTCGAGGAGAAGAAGCTCGAGGAGAAGAAGGAGACAGGGCAGCGATGAAGAGAACTCCGCTCGAGCTGGCCCAGGCACAGCCCGGACCGGCGTACGCGGTCACCGTCGACGGACATGAGGTCGCCGCGCTGCCCGGCCAGACCGTCGCCGCCGTGCTCTGGACGCAGGGCATCACCTCCTGGCGCGCCACCCGGGGCAGCGGTGCGCCGCGCGGGATCTTCTGCGGCATCGGCGTCTGCTTCGACTGCCTCGTCACCGTCAACGACCGCCCCAACCAACGGGCTTGCCTCGTCCCGGCAGCGCCCGGCGACGCCATCCGCACCCAGGAGGGAACCGGTCATGACGACCTCGGCCACGGCGCGCCCTGACGCCTCGCTGGCTGTCGTCGGCGCCGGTCCCGCAGGTCTCGCCGCCGCGCTGACGGCGGCCGAGCTGGGCATGCGGGTCGTGCTCCTCGACGCGGGCGCGCAGGCGGGCGGCCAGTTCTACCGGCAGCCGGCGGCGGCGCTGAAGGCGCGCCGACCGCAGGCCCTGCACCACGCCTGGGGTACCTGGAAGAAGCTGCGCGACCGGCTGGCGGCACAGGTCGCGGCGGGCCGGATCAGTCATCTGACGGAACGTCATGTGTGGTGTGTCGAGCCGGAGTTCGGGGACAACGGCGGTTTCGGGGTGCACGCTCTCCTCGGGCCCGGGCAGACCGACTCGCAGACCGTCACCGCCGACGCCGTCCTCCTCGCCACCGGCGGCTACGAGAAAGTGCTGCCCTTCCACGGCTGGACTCTCCCCGGCGTGGTCACCGCGGGCGGCGCACAGGCGATGCTCAAGGGCGGCCTCGTCCTGCCGGGCCGTACAGCGGTCGTCGCCGGCACCGGGCCGCTGCTGATGCCGGTCGCGGCCGGCCTCGCCGCGGCGGGCGCCGAAGTCGCCGCATACGTCGAGTCCACGCACCCCGCCGACTTCGTACGGCACACCGCGACGCTCGCCGCCAACCCGGCGAAGATCGCGGAGGCCGCGCGGTACGCGGCCCAACTCCTGCGCCACAAAGTGTCAGTGACGGTACGTCACACCGTCGTCGCGGCGCACGGCACCGACCGCGTCGAGGCCGTCACCGTCGCCGCCCTGGACCGACACGGCCGGGTACGGCCGGCCAGCGCGCGCCGGATCGCCTGCGACACCCTCGCCGTCGGGCACGGCATGCTCGCGCACACCGACCTCGCCGAGACCCTGGGGTGCGCGATCGACGCCACCGGGGACCCGTTCGTCGTCACCGACGCCGAACAGCGCACCGACGTCGACGGCGTCTGGGCGGCGGGCGAGGCCACCGGCATCGGGGGAGCGGCGCTTGCCCTGGCCGAGGGCGAGATCGCCGGGCACTCGATCGCCGCCCGCATGAAGGGAGCCCCGCCTCGCCCCGCCGACTGGGCGAGGGCCGCCCGGACCCGTACCCGGCTGCGGAAGTTCTTCGCCGCCCTCGACACGGCGTACGCCCCGCCCGCGCACTGGGCGGAACAGGTCGCCGACGACACCGTCGTGTGCCGCTGCGAGGAGGTGACGGCGGCCGAAGTCCGGGAAGCCGTCGAGGAGTTGGGGGCGTCGGATGTGCGAACCGTCAAGCTCCTCACCCGGGCCGGGATGGGCTGGTGCCAGGGGCGGGTCTGTGCGCCTGGCGTCGCCGGGGTCGCCGGGTGCCCGGTGGGTCCGGCCAAGCGGCCGTTCGCCCGGCCGGTGCCGTTGGGTGTGCTGGCGAAGGAACCCGGGCGTTGATGATCGTGCTTTGCCTGCGGGGCCGTTGTGGCTCGTCGCGCCCACGCGGCGGAGCCGCAAATTGAATACAGCCCCGCGCCCCTGTCGGGGCGCTCTCCCTCTGCATGTCGAAAGGTGAGGTCCCTATGAGTACCACCACTCCCGTCTGGCGCGGTGTTCTTGTCGCCACCGCGCTGCCCCTGAACGACGACCTGAGCGTCAACTACGCGGCGTACGCGGACCATTGCCGCTGGCTCGTCGAGAACGGCTGCGACGGCGTCGTACCCAACGGCTCGCTCGGTGAGTACCAGGTACTCACCACCGAGGAGCGGGTGAAGGTCGTCGAGACCGCGGTCGACGCGATCGGCGGGGACCGGGTCATGCCCGGCGTGGCCGCCTACGGCTCGGCGGAGTCCGCGCGCTGGGCCGCGCAGGCCAAGGACGCCGGCTGCGCCGCCGTCATGCTGCTGCCGCCCAACTCCTACCGTGGCGACGAGCGTTCGGTGCTCGCCCACTACGCCGCCGTCGCCGAGGCCGGTATCGACATCGTGGCGTACAACAACCCGATCGACACGAAGATCGACCTCACCCCCGAACTGCTGGCCAAACTGCACGCGGCCGGGCTCATCAAGGCGGTGAAGGAGTTCTCCGGGGACACCCGGCGCATCTACCAGATCCAGGAACTCGCCCCGGAACTCGATGTGTTGATCGGCGCCGACGACGTCCTGCTGGAGCTGGCCACGGCCGGCGCGGTGGGCTGGGTCGCCGGTTACCCCAACGCTCTGCCCCGGGCGACGGTCGAGCTGTACCGCGCCGCCGTGGCGGGCGACCTGGCCACCGCCCTGCCGCTCTACCAGCAGCTGCACGCCCTCCACCGCTGGGACTCCAAGGTCGAGTTCGTGCAGGCGATCAAGCTGTCGATGGACATCGTCGGGAGGCACGGCGGCCCCGTCCGCCCGCCGCGCATGCCGCTGCTGCCGGAACAGGAGAAGGCTGTCCGCGAGGCCACCGAGCAGGCCGTCGCCCTCGGCCTCGCCTGAGCCGACAGCCCGCCGAACTGACCCGACCCGAGCCGACCCGAGTCGACCTGAACTGACCCGAGTTGACCTGAGAGGATCGCGATCATGCGCAGCAAACTCGTCCTGCACGCCGTCGACTCGCACACCGAGGGCATGCCGACCCGGGTCGTCACCGGCGGGATCGGCCCGATCCCCGGCGACACGATGAACGAACGCCGACTGTGGTTCCGCGAACACCGGGACGACGTACGGAACTTCCTCATGAACGAGCCGCGCGGCCACCCCGCCATGAGCGGGGCGATCCTCCAGCCGCCGACCCGGCCCGACTGCGACTACGGCGTGGTCTACATCGAGGTCTCCGGCTATCTGCCGATGTGCGGCCACGGCACGATCGGGGTGGCGACCGTGCTCGTCGAGACCGGCATGGTCCCGGTCGTCGAGCCGGTCACCACCATCCGCCTCGACACCCCGGCCGGACTCGTCGTCGCCGAGGTGGCGGTGGAGAACGGCGCGGCGAAGGCGGTCACGATCCGCAACGTGCCTTCGTTCGCGGTGGAGTTGGACCGCAAGGCGACCCTCGCCGACGGCCGCACCGTGACGTACGACCTCGCGTTCGGCGGCAACTTCTACGCCATCCTGCCCCTCGACGAGTTCGCCCTGCCCTTCGAGCGCGAGCGGGGGGACGACATCCTCGCCGCTGGGCTCGCCCTGATGGACGCGATCAACGCCGACAGTCCACCCGTACACCCCGAGAACCCGACCATCAACGGCGTCCACCACGTCTATCTGGCGGCCCCCGGCTCGAACGCGACCCGCTCCCGGCACGCGATGGCCATCCACCCCGGCTGGTTCGACCGCTCACCCTGCGGCACCGGCACCTCCGCCCGGATGGCCCAGCTGCACGCGCGCGGTGAACTCCCATTGCACCACGACTTCCTGAACGAGTCCTTCATCGGTACGTCGTTCACCGGGCGGCTCGTCGAGGCCACCGAGGTCGCCGGACGCCCCGCCGTGGTGCCGACGATCACCGGCCGCGCCTGGATCACGGGCACCGCCCAGTACCTGCTGGACCCGGACGACCCGTTCCCGGCCGGCTTCGTACTCTGACGCCGCCCGACCAGAGCCCCACCAGCCCCACGAGGCTTACCAGATCCACCAGATCCACCAGGAGAATCCCATGGCCGCTCAGCGCACCGGCCCCGCCCTGCCCAGCATCGGCGGGCCGCGGCCCAGTTACCGGGCGAGCGTCGCCGACGCGCTGCGGGCCGCGCTCGTCGCCGGTGAGCTGCGGCCCGGCGAGGTCTACTCGGCGCCCTCGCTCGCCGCCCGCTTCGGCGTCTCGGCGACCCCGGTACGCGAGGCCATGCTCGACCTGGTGAAGGAGGGCATGATCGATCCCGTGCCCAACAAGGGTTTCCGGGTCACCACGGTCTCCGAGCGACAGCTCGACGAGTACACCCACATCCGGTCACTGATCGAGATCCCGACCACCGTCGGCCTCGCCGCGACCGCCGACCCGGCCGCCCTTGAGGCGCTGCGCACGCACGCGGAGGAAAGCGTGGCGGCGGCGGACAGCGGCGATCTCATCGCCCACGTCGAGGCCGACCGCCGCTTCCACCTCGGTCTGCTCGCCCTGGCCGGCAACGAGCATCTGGTCGAGGTCGTCGGCGACCTGCGCAAACGGTCCCGGCTGTACGGGCTGACCGCACTGGCCGAGCGCGGCCTGCTGAAGTCGACCGCCGAGGAGCACCTGGAGATCCTCGACGCGCTCCTCGCCCGGGACGCGGAGCGCGTACGGACCGTGCTGACCGGGCATCTGGGCCATGTGCGGGGCGACTGGGCCCACTGAAGCCCGTCGTCGCCCGCTCAGGAGAGGGCCGCAGCGCCCGTCGTACGCAGCCGGTCCGGCACCGCCCACCACTGGTCGGGCCGGTCCACCACCGCCGCCTCCGGGCCGGTCTCGACGAACCGGGCGAGCCGCAGGAGGAACGCCGCGATGCCCGCCGCGCCCTGCATCCACATGGTGCCCGGCGGCAGCAGCGGCGACTCCTGGCGGTACTCGACGAAGCGCCAGCGGGCGCCCGCCCCGTCCCTGACCGCCCGTTCCACCAGCGCGTCGCCCATCGTGCTGGCCGCCCGCACGAGCGTCGCCGCGGTGTCCGCGTCCGCGCAGTCCTGTGCCGCGTCCAGGAGTACGTCGCCCACGCCCGCCGTGCCGCAGCAGCGGCCGTCGTTGTCCCAGAACCCGGGGCGCAGGCGCTGCGGGAGCCCCGAGGTGAGGATCGACGTCAGGCAGCGCTGCCGCAGCTCGCCGACGCCGTGACCCGACACCTCCGTCACGCCCGCGTGGGCCAGCGCCGAGAACAGGTGCGAGGTGCCCGCGGGACCGTGACACCACGTGTACGTCACCGGCTCCACCTCGCGCCTCGACGGCGGGATCGTGTGCGGGACGATGAAGCCGCCGTCGTCCAGCGAACCCACCGACAGCACGTGCCGGGCCCCCTGGACCGCGGCGTCGACGAAGTCCTCCCTGCCGAGTGCCGCCCCCGCCACGGCCAGCGCCGAGGCCACTCCGGCGGTGCCGTGGGAGTAGTTCGGCGACCGGGACTCCGTGGTCGCCCCGATGCCCCAGTCCAGGCCCGCCGCCGTACGGTCCGCCACCCGCAGCAGCGCCTCGCAGCCCGTCGTGGCGATCGGCTCCGCGAACTCGCCGCCCGCCCAGACGGCGGTCAGCACCACGCCCGCGGTGCCCATGATGATGTCGTTGAGGGGCGCGTCCGACCTGGGCTCGAACCCGAGGGTGGTCGGCCAGCCGTCGGGTGTCGCCAGCTCGGCGAGCCGTCGCAGCGCGACCGACTCCGTGTCCGGGGCGAGCAGGCGCAGCGCCGTCACGAAGCCGGCCAGGCCGTCGTACAACGACGGTTCCGTCTGGACCTTCGCCTCCGCCGACAGCCTGGTCACGATCCCGGCCGTCAACGACCGCTCCCGGTCGGCCGGTTCGCGGTACCGGGCGATCTCGGCCAGCACGGGGGCCAGGCCCGCGATGCCCGCGTACAGACAGTCGCGGTCCTTGCCGGGTACGGCGTCCGCGCTGTCCTGGGCCACGTCCGAGGGGACCGTCTCGGGCAGCCACGGGCCGTCGTCGTCACGGACCTGGTCCAGCACCCACGACCAGGCGGCCTCGCCCAGTTCCCGGTACTCGTCGTAGGAATTCCTCGCGTCGCCCGCATCGTTCGTCGGCACCTGGTCACGCTACAACCGGTTTGATCGCCGCCGGTAGGGCAGCCGCCGCCTCGGTCATGGGCGGGGAGGACCGTTCCCTCGCGGGCGGGAGCGGCTGCTTCGGCACGGTAGAAAGGACCCATGGCGGAGCGAAAGACCCCGATGGGGGACATGGACGACGTTGACGCGGTGACCCGTGCGGTGCTGACCGCGTCGCGGCTGCTGGTGGCGGTCTCCGCCCGCTCCCTCGCCGAGGTCGAGGAACGCGTGACGCTCCCGCAGTTCCGGATGCTGGTCGTCCTGTCCACGCGCGGCGACACCAAGCTGGTCACGCTCGCCGATCTGCTCCAGGTCGCCCCGTCCACCGCGATGCGTATGGTCGACCGGCTGATCGCGGCAGGCCTCGCGGAACGCCGGCTCAACCCCGCCAACCGCCGTGAGACACAGCTCGGCCTCACCGAGGAGGGGCGTCGTACGGTCGAGGACGTCATGGCCCGGCGGCGGGCCGAGGTCGCGGGGATCGTGGCACGCCTGGCCCCGGCGCGGCGGGCCGCACTCGTCGACGCGCTCACGGCGTTCAGCGAGGCGGGCGGCGAGCCCCCGGCCCCGACGGCGGACGAGACGGGGCCCAACCCCCTCGGCTGGGCGGACACCGTGCTCGTGTGACGCCGCCGTTCACGGCGGACGTGATCCCCGTTTCCGGCCTTTTCAGCCAGGACGGGCATGGGGCCTGGGGGCCTTCTGGTGTGAGCAGTCGTACGCCAGTAGGTACGGGAGTTGGGAGAGATGAGATGCAATAATTGCTCAGGGCAAATTTTGCACTCTGCTAAATATGCCCCCGCCTTCCCGGGGGGCGGTGCGCCTTGCGGCCCGGCACACGGGATGATCGGTGGATGCGAGCTGCACAGGACGAGAGCCGAGGTGGTGACGTGGCCGAAGGGGCGGAGTTCTCGTCGCCTCAGGAGGCCGCGAACGACGCGTTGGTGCTGGCGTTCGGACGGTTGCAGGGCGCGGCGAACCGGCTCGAGTACATCCTCGGCCGGTCGCTGGAGCGGGAGTGCGGCATCAGCCACCTCATGTACGAGGTGCTGCTCATCCTGGGACGGGCGGGCGGACCCGGGCTGTCCATGCGGGCCGTCGCCCAGGCGCAGGTGCTGACCACGGGCGGTGTGACACGGCTGGTGGACCGGATGGCGGCGGCCGGGCTGGTCGAGCGGGCCGACGACCCGGACGACCGGCGTGGCCGCCTGGTACGGCTGACGCGGCTGGGGGAGGAGACCGTCGTACGCGCGTCCGGGGTGCACGTGGAGAACATCCGCCGCTATTTCGTGGCGCCGCTGCCGCCCGAGGACGTGGAACGGTTCGCCGACGACCTGCGCATCCTCAGCCAATCCGCGCGGGACGAACTGCCCCGCCTGCCCTGACGCACGGGGCTGTCAGCGTCGCGCGCGTCCCGCCCGACTCGCGCGCCCAACCCGTCTGGCGACCCTTCCCCGACAACGCCGTTGACCGGTCACCGGTTTCCGTCGCGCAGGACAGCGTCGACGACGCGATCGACGAGGGACGTGAGTTCGTCCTGGTCGCGCTGTCCGAAGGCTGTAGTCCACAGCGCGAACCGGCCGAAGAGCGCGGACCACAGCAGTAAGGCGGCTGATTCCACGCCGTCCGGCCAGCGCAGTCCCTCGCCCTCGCAGGCGTGGACGGCGTCCACCCACTGCTGCCACAGAAGACGAGCGGGGTGCTCCTGACCGGGCTCACCGAAGCTCGACGCATCGTGGCCGAACATCATGCGGATGACTCCGCGCTCAGCGACAGCGAAGGCGCAGAAGGCGTTCGCCTGGGCGCGGAGTCGTTCGCTGGCATCGGCGCCGCGGCCCGCTGCCCGGGCGTCGGCCTCGCGCATCTCCGCGACAACCCGTTGGTATCCGTCCTCGGCAACCGCTCGGGCGAGTTGTTCCTTGTCCGCGAAGTGCAGATACATGCTCTGGGCCGCGATGCCGACCTCCCGCGCGACTTCCCGAAGGGACACCGGGAGGGCGTTGTCGGTCAGTTTCTCGTCGAGAAGGCGTGCGACGGCGGCCAGGATTTCCGCGCGGAGCCGGTCCCCGTGGCCGCGAGGGTTACGTCTGCGGGCAGTGTCGGTGCTGGTCGCGGAGTCCTGGTTCATGTGTCTCATTCTGCGGGAGCGAAGCCTTGCGGGAGCGCGCGGTCGTCGCCGTGGCGCCCGCCGCGAGGCGCCGCGGTTACGCCTCCTCGATCGCGCGGGCCACGCTGGCCATGGCCTGGCCGGCGGCAGTGAGCCCGACGTAGGGGACGGTCTGGAGCACAGCCTCGAGGATCTCCTGCGGGGTCAGACCGTTGCTGAGGCCTCCGAGGACGTGATTTCCGACGATCACGCCGACGAGCCGCCTCGGCCGCCCAGGATTACCACGGGGTCACCTTACGTTTGTAACCTTACATATGTAAGGCATGTATTCCCTGGGGAGCGCATGGCTTGGTGACAACCGCGCATGTGGCAGTCCGTCAACTGTGGCTCGGCCGGCCATGTGAAGTGCACAGTCCGACTGTGCGCATCACACGCCCACCGATGACAGACGAACGATGTCCGCGCCACCGCGCTCTGCGATGGTGAGAAGGAAGTGCCATGAAAACCGCTGGGGGAGGGCGACCCGGCAGCACTGGAGGCTCCCGTGGACAAGCGGTACGAGGTCTACTGCCTCACCCACCCGCACTTCTACGACGCCCCGTCCTCGCACGGTGGAACACACGGCCGATTCCGTCAGGCAGACGCCCCGCTCCAGGAGGCATGGAAGCGCGCGAAGGTCGGCGAGTGGCTGGCCTTCCGCCCCCTCGACGTACGGCTCCCGCAGCAGGGCTGGAAGATCCATGTGTCGGCCTGCCTGGACAACGCCCAGTCGATCCTGGACGAGGTGTGGGAGTACTGCGTGCCCCGCCGTATCGCGTTCAAGTTCCTCCCCGGGCTGGAGACCCTGTTCCTCGCCAACGCCAAGTACGCGCACAGGGGTTCCAGCGGCAAGTTCGTCACCGTCTACCCGAGCGACGAGGTCGCGTGCGAGCGGATCCTCACCGAACTGGGCGACATCCTCGACGGCTTCCCCGGGCCGTACATCCTCAGCGATCTGCGCTGGGGGGACGGCCCGCTCCACGTCCGGTACGGCGCCTTCGCCGACCGGTACTGCGTGTCGGCCGACGGTGAGGTGGAGCAGGCGGTGGCGGACCCCTCGGGGCGTCTGGTCCCCGATGTGCGCGGGCCCACCTTCCGGACACCGGAGTGGGTGGACCTGCCCGGCTTCCTCGAACCCCACCTCGCCGCGAGCCGCCGGACCACGGTCGCCGATCTGCCCTACCGGATCGACAAGGCACTGCACTTCTCCAACGGCGGTGGGCTGTACGCCGGAACGGACAGGCGCACCCAGGAGCGGGTCGTGCTCAAGGAGGCCCGGCCCTACGCGGGGCTCACCCCGGACGGCGCGGACGCCGTCACCCGGCTGGAGCGCGAGCGGGAGGCCCTGGCACGGCTGCGCGGGCTCGATTGCGTCCCCGCGCTCCGCGACCACTTCGACCTGGGCGGTCACCGCTTCGTCGTCGAGGACTTCATCGAGGGGAAACCCCTGCACCAACTGCTCGTCGAGCGCAGTCCGCTCGCCGAACTGGACCCGGACCCGACCTCCTTCGCCGACTACACCACCTGGGCCCTGGGGGTGCTCCGGAGAGTGCGGGAGGCCGTCGCGGCGGTCCATGAACGGGACATCGTCATCGGTGACGTGCACACCTTCAACGTGATGGTCCGGCCCGACGACACGGTGGTCCTGATCGACTTCGAGGGTGCGTCGGACGTGGCGCACGCCCGCCACCAGGTCCTCGCGGCCCCCGGCTTCCACGCCCCGAGCACCACCACCGGTTTCGACATCGACCGATACGCGCTGGCCTGCCTGGAGATCTCTCTGTTCCTGCCGCTGACCGGTCTGATCGAGCTGGACCGCGGCAAGGCGGGCCAGTTGGCCAGGGAGGCAGCCCGACTGTTCCCGGTCCCCGACGGCCTCCTCGACGAGGCCGTACGCACGATCACCGGGGACGGCGGGTTCACCGGGAGCGGCGGGTTCACCGGGGATGGTGGGATCACCGGGGATGACGGGGCCGTCGCCGACAAGGACGACGAACCCCGTCTCGAACCCGACCACGCCGGCTGGCTGCGCGCCCGCGAGTCGATCACATCCGCGATCCTCGCCTCCGCCACCCCCGAGCGCGACGACCGGCTGTTCCCCGGCGACATCGAGCAGTTCACCGCGCCCGGCGGGGGCCTGGGCCTCGCCCACGGCGCTGCCGGGGTGCTGTACGCGCTGGACGTGACGGGCGCCGGACGACACCCCGACCACGAGGACTGGCTCATCCGGCACGCGCTGCACCCGCCGCCCGGCGTCCGCCTCGGCCTCTACGACGGCCTGCACGGCACCGCGTTCGTCCTCGACCACCTCGGCCACCACGAGGAGGCCGTCAAGCTCCTCGACATGTGCCTCGGCGAGCACTGGGAGAACCTGGCCCTCGACCTCAAGGGCGGGCTGTCCGGCATCGGGCTCGCTCTGCTGCACTTCGCGGCCACCACCGGCGACGCCACCGTCCGTGACGCCGCCCGCCGCGTGGCGACGACCGTCGCCGACCGGCTGGGCCCCGTCGACGCCGTACCGGAGATCAGCGGCGGCACCCACCCGAGAGCGGGGCTGATGTACGGCTCGTCCGGTCCGGCGCTGCTGTTCCTGCGCCTCCACGAGTACGACGGCGACCCGGCGCACCTCGACCTCGCCGCGACCGCTCTGCGCCAGGACCTGCGCCGCTGCGTGGTCCGCGCGGAGGGCTCGATGGAGGTGAACGAGGGGTTCCGCACGATGCCCTACCTCGCGGACGGCAGTGTGGGCATCGGCATGGTCATCGACGACTACCTGACTCTCCGCGCGGACGAGGAGTTCGCGACCGCCGCCGAGGCGATCCGCGAGGCATCCCGGGCGTCGTTCTACGTCGAACCCGGACTCTTCGACGGTGTCGCCGGGATGATCCTCCACCGCGGCCGCGCCCACCCGCCCGGCACGGCCGCCGCCCGCGATCCCGTGGTCGCGGCCCACATCCGGCGGCTGGCCCGCCACGCCTGCGTTCTCGACGGCCGGCTGGCCTTCCCCGGCGAGCAGTTGATGCGACTGTCCATGGATCTGGCCACCGGCGGCGCGGGCGTCGTGCTCGCCCTCGGCGCCGCCTGCCACGCCGCGCCCACCGGACTGCCCTTCCTCACACCGGGCCGCCGCTCCCCTCTCGACATTCCCGTCCCGCCGCACATGAGCGAAAGGAGGTGAACACATATGTCGCTCCTCGAACTGCAAGGTCTGACCATCGAGTCGGAGACCGGCCTGAAGCCGCCGCCTGGCAGCAGGGCAAGCAAGGGTTGCTTCCTCGGAGGAGGAAGCCTCTTCAGCCTCCTGTTCTGCTAGCGGCCAGGGCTCCTGGCACAACGGCGGGGGCCCCTCCGGGGCCCCCCCCCCCCCCTCCCCCCCCCCCCGGGAGCAAAGAGGGCCCCCCCGGGACCGCC
>NZ_LGDW01000496.1 GCF_001280005.1 Streptomyces sp. NRRL WC-3618
GCCCAGCCCAGCCCAGCCCAGCCCAGCCCAGCCCAGATCAGCCCAGCGCAGGCCTGACCTGGACCCGGAACCTGGGCATGGCTTCCGCCCACCGGGCCGGGGACCGGTGGGTCGGAGACGCTTCGCCGGACAGGTCCTAGCGGGTGAGTGAGCCGTTCGGGGCGTCGGACGCTTCCTGCCACGCCCGTACACCCGCTCTGGACGCCTCTTTGGCCTGCTGCCACTTCGCGACAGCCTGCTGGGTCGGGGGTACGTCCATGGCGCGGATCATGCGCCGACCTGCCGTGAACACAGCGAAGGCCCCGAGAGCCATGCCGGTCCATGCCAGCACGGCACCGGCCGCGGTGAGCACGGCGCCGGCCCTGACGAGCCGGGTGTCGATGTCGATCGTCGGACGGGACTGCTGGTGGTGATGGTTCATGACTCCAGCGTCCAACGGGGGGAACCGCCTCGCATCCCGACCGACGGCTCAGGCCGCCGTACGCGATCGGGCAGGCTCCGCACCGATCACCGACTCCCGTGCGGCCGCCGCTGGCTGACGTATCGACAAGGAAGCCGTCGTGTGGAGAGGCGTGTGGAAACCCGGGTGGGCCCGACTCCGAGCCGCTGGCCAGATCGAATGGAGATATATTGTATTTTGGTTGATTTTTCCTCATCGTCTCGGCGGAACCCGAGCACGCTCCGGGAACAGTGGCCGAATCCCCCCGTCGTGACACCGGTCGCGGCAGGCCCGCAGGGCATCGGAGCGGTCAGTCCCCGCTGACAGCCGTCGCCTGACCTCCGGGCGCACGGCGACCACCCCCTTGGAGCGGCACCATGACCCCGAACCAGCTGGACGGCTACCCGATGCGGAACCACACACCGCAGGAGCGGGCCAAACTCGGTAAGGCGGCGCGGGGGACCGTACCCCGTAGCAGTCACGCCGAGTACAACCCCGGACCGAAGCGTCCGGACCCCTTGGAGATCATCGAGAAGCAGTCGGCGAACCGGGTCCCCGAACTCGTACCGATCCGCTACGGCAGGATGATCGAGTCGCCCTTCCGCTTCTACCGGGGAGCAGCCGCCATCATGGCCTCCGACCTCGTGGAGACCCCGAGGACGGGCATCACGACCCAGCTGTGCGGCGACGCGCACATGCTGAACTTCCGGCTGCTGGCCTCGCCCGAGCGCCGCCTCATGTTCGACATCAACGACTTCGACGAGACGCTGCCGGGCCCCTGGGAGTGGGACGTCAAGCGCCTGGCCGCCAGCTTTGTGATCGCCGGCCGGCTGAACGGCTTCAGCACCAAGGAGCGGGCCTCGATCGTACGGGCCGCCGTGGAGTCCTATCGCGAGAACATGCGCGCCTTCGCCGGGCTCGGCAACATGGCCGTCTGGTATGCCCAGTTCGACGTGGACTGGGTGCGTGAGCGGTTCGGGGCGGACCTGTCCGCGCGGGGCCGCGACCGCTGGCAGCGGGCGGTGGAGAAGGCCCGTTCGCACGACACCCAGCAGGTCTTCGACAAACTGACCCAGGCCGTGGACGGCAGCCGCCGGATCACCCCGGATCCACCGCTGATCGTCCCCCTCCAGGACCTGATGTCGCAGGAGCAGCGCGCCAAGATGGAGCAGCTGATCCTCCGGCTCATCGAGCGCTACGGCCAGAGCCTGCAGTCCGACCGACGCTTCCTTCTGGAGCAGTTCCGGGTGGTCGACATAGCGCGCAAGGTGGTCGGCGTGGGCAGCGTGGGGACCCGCTGCTGGATCATTCTCCTGCTGGGCAAGGACGACGAGGACCCGCTGTTCCTCCAGGCCAAGGAGGCCGACGACTCGGTGCTGGCACCCCACGTCGGGGGCAGCATGTACCGGAACCAGGGCGAGAGGGTCGTCTCCGGGCAGCGGCTGATGCAGGCCACCAGCGACATCCTCCTGGGCTGGGAGCGGGTCGAGGGGCTCGACGGCCGGCAACGGGACTTCTACGTACGGCAGTTGCGCGACTGGAAGGGGGTCGCGGTGGCCGAGGACATGGTGCCGCGGGGCATGCGCACCTTCGGCGCGCTCTGCGGCGCGAGCCTGGCCCGAGCCCACGCGAGGTCCGGCGACCGGATCGCCATCGCCTCCTACCTGGGCGGCGGAGACTCCTTCGACCGGGCACTGGTGACGTTCGCCGAGAGCTACGCCGACCAGAACGAGCGGGACCACCAGGCACTCGTCGACGCCGTCCGCAACGGTCAGGTGTCCGCCGAGGCTGCCTGAGGAGATACGGGCACGCGGGAACGGGAAGGGTGCGGTCTCCGCTCGGAGGCCGCACCCTTCCCGTACGCCGGAGACCGGAGGCTTCACCAACCCTGCCGCCGTCAGCGGTCCGCCTCGCCGACCTCACCCTCCCGGGTGATCACCCGTCCCCGATCACCGTTCCTGGGGACTGAGGGGGAGTGAGCCCGTTCAACCGCGCGCCCCGAACGGTCATGGGCGAGCTGGTCCCCGGCGTACTCGACCATCTTCGTCATCTGGGCCCTATGCGTCGTGGGACGGGACGACTGACGCGGCACGCCCGTGTGCTGCGGAGACAACGGTGAGTGACCATTCGAGATGCGGGGGAGCGGCGGCACTGTTTCTCTGGTGTGGCCCGCTCTCCCCACATCACCAAGGAGTGATCATGAGCGTTGCAGGCGAGTCCCGCGGCCGTGCCCAGCAGATGCGGCAGAAGGCGCAGGAGATGGAACAGGCCGCGGAGCGGACCACCGACCCGGATGAGCGTACGCGGCTGAAGGAGAAGGCACGCCGGCTCATGGAGCAGAGCGAGCAGCAGACCCGCACGGGCGGCGGAGACAGCGACTCCATGCTGTAACAGCCCCACCCGCACCGGCCGGTGGCCGCGCGACCTTCCGCGCGGCCACCGGCCGGTCACTCGTATCTGCGGGGGGCAGCCCGCGCAACCAGGCGGTGTCACCCGTCCCCAGTGGAGCGGTCCGGCACCCGGCGGCCCAGCGCCAGCCGTGCCACGCGCGGCCAGTCGGCGGCGCCTCCGGTGACCCGCAGGGCGTGGGGGCGCCGGCGTGGCACGCGGACCCGGAGCGCCCCGGGCGCGCTGCGGCACACCACGGGTGACGGCAGTACGACGTGCTCTCCGTCGATGCCGACCGGGAGGGTGTCGGTGTCCCCTTCGACGACGACTTCCCCGGCGCTCAGCCGGACGAGTCCCCCGGAGCCCGGACCGCGCACGATGCGCGCCGCCTGAGCGGTGTTGCCGACCCGCACGCACACCACGCCCAGGACACCCGAGTCCAGCCGCTCCCTGCGCCCCGGACGGGCGGCGTCGACGGCGCGGCCGTACGGATTGTTGCTGACGAGCAGCGACTGAAGGCCGTCGATGTCCGTCCCGTCGGCCCGCATCCACAGCCTGGGCGCGTCCTTGCCGGTGAGGAGGCCGGGGAGGGTGCGCAGGGTCGTACGGGCCTTGGCATCGCGGTACGCGGATTCGGTGACGACGGACGCGTACGTTCCGAACGAGGCGTTGTTGACGAAGACGCGGTCCGCCGCGTACCCGAGGTCGACGCGGAGCTCCACACCGTGCGTCAGGGCTTCCAGCGCCTTCGCCGGATCGTCGCGGTCGAGGCCGAGATCGAGGGCGAAGTGGTTGCGGGTACCGGCGGGAATCACCACGAAAGGCAGGCCGTGGCCCGCGGCGACCTCGGCCACCAGCGCCTGGGTGCCGTCGCCGCCCGCCACCGCCAGCAGATCGGCCCCCTCGGCGACGGCCTGCCGGGCCAGCTCGGCGACATCCTGGTGTCCGCCGAGTCCGCCGAGTCCGCCGAGTCCGCCGAGTCCGTCGTGTCCGTCGAGCAGGACCACGTGGCAGCCGGCCGCCCGGGCCTTCTCCACCAGGCCGAACCGGCCCACCTTGCCGCCACCGGAGCGCGGGTTCATGAGGACCCAGGGATGCCGGGGCGCCTCGGTGACCGCGCGTTCGGAGGCGACGTGCCCGGGAGCCAGCGCGCCGCGGGCCGTCACGAGGGCCAGCGCCCACAGCGCCAGGGACAGACAGGCCGCCCAGAGGATGCCGGACGTCGCGTACAGGACGAGGACGGCCACCGGTGCGAGCAGCGAAACGGCCACCCCGAGGACACGCAGCGCACCCGTGTGAGCCAGGGTCCACCACACCCCGACGGCGGCGAGCGCCAGTCCGGCGATGCCGACCAGCGCCCACAGCACGCTCCGCAGACCGGCGGCGACGAGCGGCACCAGCACGCTTCCCAGGAGGGCGAGCACGGCGAGGCGAGCCCGTCCGGGACTGTTCCCGCGTACGGTCGCGGCGTCCGCCTCACCGGACGCGCTCGGGTGCTCGCCGTGCGGTCCCATCTGCCGGCCCTTCTCAGACGTGGTGCGGTGTTGTGCTCTCGGTGCGCTCCCCGGAGAGGTCGTAGAGGTTGTCGCGCGGGACCACGCACAGGGCCCAGATGATCAGGGACGAGAGCGCGATCATCACCACCGACCACACCGGGTAGGACGGCAGGGAGAGGAAGTTGGCGACGATGACGAGTCCGGCGATGCCCACGCCGACGACGCGCGCCCACATCGCGGTCCTGAGCAGCCCGAAGCTGACGATGACGGCGACCACGCCCAGCGCGAGGTGGATCCAGCCCCAGCTGGTCAGGCTGAACGCGAAGGCGTAGTTGCGCGTCGTGACGAAGATGTCGTCCTGGGCGATCGCCATGATGCCCCGGAAGATGTCGAGCAGGCCGACGAGGGAGAGCATCACGGCCGCGAAGGCCGTCAGGCCGGAGGCCCATTCCTGCTTCGCCGAGTACTCCGGCCGGGTGTGTGTCGCGGTCATCTTGCGCCTCGATTCGTGTCGTGCGGATGCTCAGCCACGATGGGTGTGGGTGGCGGAGCCCGAGTGTTGCGCCGGACCGTGTCCGGACAGGACCAGTTCCTTCGCCCTGCGGAACTCCTCGTCCGTGATGTCGCCGTGCTCGCGGATCTCGGACAGCCTGGCGAGCTCGTCGACACTGCTGGGCGGGCCGCCGGACGCGGTCTGCCTGACGTAGGCGTTGAACTCCTCCTGCTGCGCACGCGCCTGCCTGACCTCCCGCCGGCCCATGTTCTTGCCGCGGGCGATCACGTAGACGAACACGCCGAGGAAGGGCAGGACGATGCAGAACACCAGCCAGCCGGTCTTCGCCCAGCCGTTCAGCGAGTCGTCCCGGAAGATGTCACCGATGATCCGGAAGAGCAGGACGAACCACATGATCCAGAGGAAGAACACGAGCATGGTCCAGAAGGCTCCCAGCAGCGGAAAGTCGTACGCCAGGTAGGTGTGCGCGGTCATGTCCGGCCTCCGTCCCGGGCGTTCGCCCGGCAGCAGTTCTGTGCGGTACTCAGCGTGCCCACGGCCGTCGCCGGGCGGCCTCACCCGGCGCGGGTGAGTGTGCGCGCCGGGCGGATGCGAGGCGGGGTGCGGCCACCGTCCGGTACCAGGTGGTGGAGGCGACGTACTCGCCGAGGGCCAGGCCCGAGACGGCCGTCAGGAAGACGACGATCAGCCAGGAAAGGAACGTGAAGACGGGGCCCAGCGGGCCGAACTCGTGCAGGCTGCGCTCCATGGCCGTGGGCACCAGCAGACGGGCGGCCCGGCTCAGCAGGACCGTACCGGTGCCTGCCAGCACCGCTCCGGGCAGCAGGCTCAGCCAGCCGATCCGCCCGCCCAGCAGCAGATGCTGCGACCACCACCACAGCAGCGTCGCCGAGACCACCGACAGCACCAGCCCGCTCACCGATCCCGCGCCGAACCCGCCGCGCAGGGGTGCCTGGAACAGCAGGAAGACCAGCCAGACGACCGGCCAGACGAGCCAGCGCCAGACCAGTGCCCGCACCGCTGCGCGCGGCAGGTGCCAGCACCGCTCGCACACCGCCTGAAGCGCCCGGCTGAACGCCGTGGCCGACACGAGCGTCACCACCAGGCCCACGGCTCCGGTGGTGTCTCGTGTCGTGCCGGTCGCGGAGAAGGCCTGGCGCATCTCGTCGAGGGTGTCGCCGCGGACTCCCAGAACCGCGCGCAGAGAGTCCGCCAGCAGGTCCTGCAGCCAGCCGGGGGCGAACGCCGCGAAGGTCATCAGCAGCGGGAGCGCGGTGAGGAACGCCTGCGCGGCCAGTCGTACGGCGCCCTCCACGAGGTTGAGCGCCGAGAGACGGGACAGCAGCCGGGCGGCGGTCCCCGACCGCAGGCCCGCCGCGACCCGCGCGGCCCTGTGCCCGAGGGACGCCGTGCGCCTGCGGGACGTGCGCCCGAGGCCGGGTTTCCCGACCATGACTCACGAGCCGACCCGGTCAGCCACCCGGTCGTCAGGTTCGGGGGCGCCCGCGATCACGCCACCGGTGGTCCAGTCCCGGTGGCCCGTGGGCCGGCGTCCGGTGGATCCGGTGGGAACTCCGGCGCGACACGGCGCCTGGCCGGTGGCCGTCGTGCCTCGTTCCGCTGTCGCGCGGGCGGCGAGGGCTGCGCGGCCGGCGCGCTCCTCAGCAGTGCTGACGTGCCGCGAGTTCGCGGCTCCACCGGAGTGCGGCGACTCAGGGGGCGAGGCGGGGTCCATGGGGTGCTCCTTACCGCGGGTGCGGTGGCGGGGTGTGTGTCTTTCGGAGGGCGGTCCGCCACGCGAGGGCGACCGCCGTCTCGGCCAGGCCGAGCAGCACGAGCCACAGGCCCAGCAGCCGGGTCAGGGCGCGGGCCGACTCCGTAGGCAGGGCGAGCACCACGATCCCCGCCACGATGCCGAGCACCGCGACGCCCAGGACGATGCCGCGGTGCGGCAGGTCCTTGGTGGCGAGGGCCGTGAAGAGGGTGAGGATGCCGGACACGAGCCAGAGGACGCCGACGATCAGCGAGAGCACGGCGATGGTCTGCAGCGGGTGTCGCAGACACAGCACCCCGGCCAGTAGATACAGCACGGCCAGGAGCAGCTCGGGCAGCCGTTCACCGTGCTCCTCCCGGCCGAAGACGGCTACGAACCGGAACGCCCCTGTCACCAGCAGGTGCAGGCCGACGAGGACCGCCAGGACGTGCAGGGTCTCGTCCGGCCAGACCAGTACGAGGATGCCCGGCACCAGCGTCGCGACGGCCGAGCCCAGGAGCCAGGTCCACGAACGGCCGAGCCGCCCGAGTGCGTCGGAGGAGTCGGACCAGGGACCGGGGCCTGTCCCGTCGGGCTCGTGTTCCTGTCCGGTGTGCGATGCCGGACCACGCGGCATGGTCATGGCTCCTCCTCGAGCGGTCGAGGGAATCACGTGTGCGCCAGGGACCTGCTCGCCAGGGACCTGACCACTCCAGGGTCACGCCCGCACCGGACGCCGGGGTCACCCACCACGGGTGATCCCTCGCCGCCGCCGTGGAGATGAGGTGGGAGTCACCAAGGCGCCTGTCCCCCGGCCCCCGCCCCCTGTCCCCGCGGCCTCCTGGCCGTACGGAACGAAGAGACACGAGATGAGCGATCCGAGCACTCCCCGGACGAGCCGCCCCCGGCCCGAACCGGGCGCCCACCGGCGGCCTCTGCGTGCCCGCAGGTGGGCGGCGGTCCTCGCCCTGGCCCGCGCCGTCCTCATCGCCGCCGGCCTCCTCACCGCGTACTACATGCTGCCCCTGGACGAGCACGGCACGGCGGCCTCGTCGGCGCTGCTCGTGGGCGGCCTGCTGGCGATGCTGCTGGTGTTCGCGTGGGAGGTGTGGGCCATCACCCGCTCACCCCACCCGCGCCTGAAGGCCGTCGAGGCCCTGGCCGCCACAGTGGCGTTGTTCCTGGTCCTCTTCGCCGGTGCCTACTACCTCCTGGACCGCTCCACCCCGGGCTCCTTCAGCGAGCCGCTGAGCAGGACGGACGCCCTGTACTTCACCCTGACGACGTTCAGCACCGTCGGCTTCGGGGACATCACGGCACGCTCCCAGGCCGGGCGCGTGGTGACGATGGTGCAGATGGCGGGAGGGCTGCTCCTCGTGGGCGTCGCCGCACGGGTACTGGCGAGCGCGGTCCAGGCCGGGCTGCGCCGCCAGCGCCGCGGATCGACGGCGGAGCCGCGCTCCGGCACAGGCACCGACACCGACACCGGCGGAACGCGGGACCGCGACGCCGGATGGTGACCGTACCCGGTCTCTTCCTCGGCCGGCCCCTGTCGTGGGCCTCGCCGGGGAGGGCCGGGGCTTCCTACGCCGACCACGACGAGCGGGACTTCGAGCGGGACTTCGAGACGGCGGACGCCGCCCGCCACGCCGCCCGGATCAGGGCGAAGCGGCGGCTCTGAACCGCCGTACGCCCCTCCAGATGCCGATCCGGTGGCGGTGGTCCCGCGCATCGCCGGGTCCCGTCGGTCCCGTCACTCAGGCAGCTGCCGCATCTCCACGACCCGCAGGCCCAGGGACTGGAAGCGTGCCAGCAGCCCGTACAGGTGCGCCTCGTCCACAACGGGGCCGAACAGGACGGTCTGGCCGGACATGACGACGTGGCCCAGCTCCGGAAAGGCTTTGGCCATCGTTTCCGACAGATGTCCCTCGACGCGGATCTCGTAGCGCACGAGCTGTCCTCCTACGGGCTTGCCGGGACAGGCGGACGGCGCCCTGCCCTGCGATCGTCCGCCTCCGTGCCGCTCAGGGCCTCACCCGGGACAGGTGACCCCTCGCCGAGTGGCCGAGGCATGGATCAGTGTTTCAGGAAGATCTTGAACGAGATGATCAGCAGACCGAGCAACAGGTTGACCGAGGCGGTGACGGCCACCAGCCGCCGTGAGGCACCGGCGCGCCGGGCCGCGGCCACGGACCAGCCCACCTGGCCGGCCACGGCGACGGAGACAGCCAGCCAGACGGCACCTCGCACATCCAGGCCCAGGAGCGGACTGACGGCCACCGCGGCGGCCGGCGGCACGGCGGCCTTGACGATCGGCCACTCGTCCCGGCACACGAGCAGCACGCCCCGGCGGTCCGGCGCCTGTTGTGCCAGGCGCGCCCCGAACAGGTGGGCGTGCACATGCGCGATCCAGAACACCACGCCGGTGAGCAGGAGAAGCAGCACGAGCTCGACGCGGGGGAACGAGCCCAGGGAGCCGGCGCCGATCACCACGGAGGCCGCGAGCATGGATCCGTAGACGCCGCCCGTGTAGTCCGCTCGGGCGCGCTGCTCGGCCCGGCGCGCCCTGCGGGTCGTGGCCGGGCCGACCGTGGCTGTGGTCCTGGACACCGGTGCCTCCCTCCGAACTCCGAACTCGTCCCGTCGATCAGGTCACCCCGGCCGGAGCGTCGGCTCCGACCCTGCGCGGACGGGTTTTCCGGGCGACGGTCGGGAGGTGCGGTGTGACCAGGAAACTGGCGAGAGCGATGCCGCCGGTGGCCAGGATCGCCGCCTTCAGGCCGTTCAGCTGGGCGGACGAGTAGGAGTCCGCGACGGCGTCGACCTCCGACGGCGGCAACCCGGCCTGTTCGGCCGCCGAGCGCACCTCATCGGTGGGGACGAAGGCGATCCCGGCCTCGAGAGCGACACCGACCTGCTGCTGGGTCTCTTTCGACAGGCTCGGATTGTCCGCCACCTGCGTGGTGAAGGCGTGGGCCAGCGCACCGATGAGGATCGACCCGATGAGAGCGGTACCCAGCGCCGAGCCCAGATTCTGTGCCGTGAACTGCAGCCCTCCGGCCTCGCTGCGTTCCTCGTCGCCGACGCCGGACTGGACGACGTTGCCCAGTTGCGAGGCGAGCAGGCCGACGCCCACACCCAGCAGGGCCATCGCTCCGGCGAACTGGGCGTCGTCGATGACCGGGTCGATGGTGGCCAGCAGCCACACGATGGCCGCCGTCAGCGTCAGCAGGCCAAGCCGGACCACCCGGCGCGGTCCCATCGTCCGCCCCAGCGAGGACGCGCACAGGGAGGTCACGAGCATGGTGGCGGACACCGGGAGCAGACGCAGGCCCGTCTCGAAGGCGTCGAACCCCTGAACCACCTGCAAGTACAGCGGGATGGTGAAGAACAGTCCAAGCAGGATGAGGTTCTGGCTCAGCAGCGTCATCAGGCCGGACCGCAGCACGGGCCTGCTCAGCAGGGACAGGTGGACGAGGGGGTCGGCGCCCGCCTCGTCGCGCCGTCGCTCCCACCATCGGAAGACGGCCAGGACGGCCACGCCGGCGCCGACGACGAACAGTGTCGGGGCGAAGCCGAAGACGGTGAAGGGAGGGTTGCGGGGCTGCACCCATCCCCAGGTGCTGCTCTGCAGGACCCCGAACACGCCCAGCGCCAGTCCGGCCGCGGACAGGACCGCGCCGACCCAGTCCAGCCGGGGGCGCGGGCCCGTCTGGGCGGGCGTCGCGATCGCCCGGCGGCACAACAGGACGGCGATGACGACCACGACCTCGCCGGCGAAGACCAGCCGCCAGGTCAGGTACGTCGTCACCCAGCCGCCCAGCAGCGGGCCGACCGCGATCCCGGCGCCGGCGAGCCCGCCGATCACCGAGTAGGCGACGGCCCGGTCGCGCCCCCGGTACGACTCCGCGACGAGGGCGGCCATGGCGGGCAGCACCATGGCGGCTCCGAGCCCCTCGATGACGGACCAGCCCAGGGTGAGGACCCACAGGGTGGGCGCCACGGCGGTCAGGGCCGACCCCACCCCGTAGACGGTCATCCCCACCAGGAACATACGGCGACGTCCCAGGATGTCCCCGAACCTGCCGCCGATGATCATGAACGCGGCCATGACCAGCGCGTACAGCGTGATGACGGCCTGGATGGCCGTGACCTCGGTGTCGAAGTCCTCGACCAGCTGGCTGATGGAGACGTTCATGACGGCGGTGTCCAGGACCATCAGGAACTGGGCCGTGCCGAGGACGATCAGAGCCCGCCAATGCTTCACAGTGTCCACCTCGCCGAGTCGGCCGCTACGCGGGCTGAGCCGGCCGGACCGAAGGCCCGGCGCACGCCCCGCCGTGCCTCCATGGCAGCCGAAGTACGTGCCCAGCACCTCACCCGCCAAGGGGGAGGAACGGGCGCCGACGCGTGTTCACAGCAGGCGGATTCACAGCAGTCGGATTACGGCAGCCGGTTCACGGGAGTCGGATTCACAGCAGTCGGAGTTCCCGCGCGCGGCGCACCGCTTCGCCTCGCCGGCTCACCGCGAGCTTCCGGTAGACGCTCTTGAGGTGGGTCTTCACCGTGTTCACCGACACGTAGAGGTCGGCGGCGATCTCCTCGGTCGACATCATCCGGGCCAGCCGCTCCAGGACGTCCTGCTCGCGCCCGCTCAACTCCGCCGCGACGAGCGGCGGGGGCGACGACTCGGGCCGGCGCGCCTCACCGTGTCGGGCCGAGTCGGGGGTGAGCCAGCCCGCTGTCAGCGCCAGCAGCGGATTCGTGGCCAGGAGGGGCCGGATCCACGCCCCAGCATCGAGGAACGGCCGCCGCAGCCGCTCCCGCCGGGCGTCGAGGAGCGCCTGCGCCACGAGTCTGCGGGCAGTGGCGGTGTCTCCCGCCTCCTCGGCTGCCTGAGCCCTGACCAGCGCGGCCCGCACGGTCACCGCCGGACCGGTCCTGCCCTCGGCGAAGCGGATGCTGTCCAGCAGGTCGACGGCGGCGTCGCGATGGCCGGTGGCGAGCTGGATCGCCGCCGCCTGCACAGCGCACAGCGGCTGGTCGACGTCGACTCCCTGAAGCACCTCGGCGGCACTGTCCGGATGTCCCTCCGCCAGGCGGGCGGCCGAGGTGACGAGCAGCTCGTGGCTCACCGACCAGGGCGAGGCCACCACGGCGGCAACGGCCGGGTCCGCCGCCTCCACGGCGGCTCCTGTCCTGCCCCTGGCCAACAGCAGATGGGCCTGGGCGAGGGCGCGCCCCGCCGCCATCACCGGATCGCGCGTGCCCGACGGGAGCTGGGCCGTCTCGTCGAGGAAGGCCTGAGCCCGGTCCAGTTCATTACGGTCGACAGCCACGGCGGCCAGGACCAGCCGCCCGATGCCGCAGCCGGACGGCTGGTCCTGGCCGCTCCGCTCCGCCTCGGACACCGACGCCAGTGCCTTGCGCTCGGCCCGGCCGAGCCAGCCGTTCAGATAGTCGAGGAGGGCCAGATGACCCATCGACTCCTCCCGGGGCAGCACGGTGGAGGCTCCGCCCTGAGTGCCGGCCACGGTGGTCAGGGCGGCGCGCGCGTCCTCGAAACGCCCCGCCCACAGGCGTGCCGAGCCCAGATGAGTCAGCAGGAGAGCGGTGAATTCGGGATGCTTGTCCAGCAGGTGCGCCGGGACTTCCCGCCGCAGTTCATCGGCCGCTTCGGAGGCCTTCTCGACGCGTGCGGGAGACCCGGTCAGCCGGGCGGCCAAGGCGTCGAGCAGCGCCCGACTCAGCTGGGTGGCCGCCAGGTTGGGCGTGTCGTCCGTCAGTAGTTCCTCGGCGTGGCGCAGGCGGGCCTGACCTCGATCGAGGTCGTACACGGACAGATCGCGCGCGGCGCGCACGAGGTCCGTGGCGGGGCTCTTGGCCTCGGGCCCCATATGGGAGAACAACTGGTTCAGATCGTCCGATCGCAGGCCGGTGAAGAGCTGGCCGATAGCCAGATCCTCGATCAGGGAACCGGCGGCGAAGTCCCAGTCGCCCGCGGCGGCGCTGTGGACGAGTGTCTCCGGCAGGAATCCGGACGGACGCAGCCATCGCGCGGCCCGCCGGTGGAGTTCCGGCTCCACCCCGGGCAGGCGCACCCGCAGATGGGCCCGGAGTATCTCCCCGAACAGCGGATGGAGCTGGTACCACGAGTGCCCAAGAGGCTCGACGAACGCGTTCTCGTGGTGCAGCCCGGCGAGAATGGGCTCGGCGTCGGTTCGGAGGGTCAGTGCGTTGGCCAGATCCGGACAGAAACGCTCCAGGACGCTCACGCGCAGCAGAAGGTCCTGTGTCTCCTGCGTCTGGCCCTTGAGGACCTCGGCCAGCAGAAAGTCCGCGACCGTACTGCGGTCCGCCTCGAACTCCTTCAAGTAGAGCTCGGGGTCGGGGCTCTCCCGGGCGGCCAGGGCGGAAAGGCGCAGGCCGGCGGCCCAGCCCCGGGTGCGCTCCACCAGGGCCCGCGCGGCGTGCACCGGAAGGCTCAGGCCGTGCAGCTCCAGCAGCGCCACGGCCTCCTCGGGGGTGAAGGCCAGTTCGGCGGCGCGGATCTCCGTCAGATCACCGGCCGTCCGGTAACGGTGCAGCGGAAGCAGCGGTTCGGTGCGGGTGACGAGGACGAGGCGCAGGCCTCGCCCGGCGTGGTGCAGGACGAACGCCAGTTGCTCCGCGATCTCCGGCGCCTTCAGCCGCTCGTACTCGTCGAGTACGAGGACCACGGGCCGGTCGTGATCGTTCAGCTCGGCGGCGAGCGCCGCCAGCAGCCCGCGGTCCACCGTGGAGGCGTCCGCGGGGGCCCCGACCGCGTCGGACTCCAGCGCACCGCAGGCGCGCAGGGTCTGCAGGACGTACGCCCAGAACACCCCGGGACGCCAGTCACCCGCTTCGACGGTGAGCCAGGCGACCGGCGACCGCAGTCCGGCGGCCCAGTCGGCGGCCAGCAATGTCTTGCCCGCCCCGGCAGCGCCGTTGAGCAGGGTCAACCGGGTCCCGAGAGCCTGGTCGAGGTGGTCGACGAGCCGCTGCCGCCGCAGGAAGGTGGCGGGCTTGGTGGGGAGGGCGAACCGGGTGCGCAGAAACGGGTCTCCCAACGGATCGGCGCACGCAACGGTCGGAACGGAGTGAAGGGTCGGTACTCGAGCGTTCCCGTAGGTCTCCGACAAAGGTCTCACTTCCCAGTCCGTCGGCACCACGCCCCGGGCAGCGCCTGCTCACTCGCGCGGCACATCGTCCTGACGCGAGCGGCAGGGCGGGCTGGTCAGCCCCGGGCCGAGGCGCCTTGGAGCTCGGGCTCGAAGGCGCGGATCACGTCTGGGCCCGGCTGGATGATGCTGTAACTGCTCTCGGGTACCGCGTTCCAGGCGCCGGGGAGGTTGCCGAGCGGTTCGGACACGACGAGGCGGGTGTCGTCGGAGACCTCGCGGAGGAACTCGACGTCCGGGTGGAGTGCGCGCAGGGTGTCCACTCGGGTGCTGTGGAACAACGACCGTGAGTGGCCCTCGCTGGAGTAGCGGAAGGCCCATGTGCGTTCGCCGTCGGACACCGCGACGGTCATCTGCAGCGGGTACTGGATGCCGTGCTCGTGGCCCTTCCTCTCGATCAGGCCCGCCATGCGCGCCACGGCGGCGGGAGGATCCTCCGTCAGGCCGAAGGTGAGGGCGAGGAAGAACATGAGCTCGGAGTCGGTGGAACCCTCGATGTCGGGATACAAGGTCGGATCGACGGCCAGCGCGAGGTCACGCCGCAGGAGGTCGAATCCGTTGATCATCCCGTTGTGCATCCACATCCATCGACCGTGCCGGAACGGGTGGCAGTTGGACTGCTGCACGGCTGTCCCGGTCGTCGCCCTGATGTGGGCGAAGAAGAGACCGGAGCGAACGTGGTGGGCGACCTCCCGCAGATTGCGGTTGTTCCACGCCGGGCCCACGTCCCGCAGGACAGCCGGAGTGCCGCCGACCGCGTCCTCGGCATACCAGCCGAGGCCGAAGCCGTCACCATTGGTCGTCTCCACCCCCATACGCGAGTGGAGACTCTGGTCGATCAAGGAATGCGCGGGCTTGAACAGGACTTCGCTGAGAACGATGGGAGTACCCGAGTAGGCAATCCAGCGACACATCGTGGATCCTCCGCTCCTGGGGCGGGCGACATCGACGCCCCTGGGGGATCGGATGCGGTGTTCCGCCGTGCCGGGTCGGACGGACCCGGATGCGGCAGCACCGGAGCGTCGTCGTACGAAATCATCATCAGTATCGCTTGCGGGGACACCTCGGGCACCTCGGGCACGTCGACCGTCCCGGCCCGGCCCCGGCCCTAGTACGGCGCGCGGAACTGGGCGTACCCCAGCAGCAGGATGATCGCGCCGACGCAGCCGAGGACCACGGCTGTCGATATCCACGACGATCTGCGCGGCCCCGACCCCTCGGGTTCACCCCGGAACGGCACCGGCTCCGGCGGGTTCTCCTTCCAGCGGGCCGCGAGCATACGGGCCCGGGCGGAAGGCTCCTTGTACGGGGCGTCGCCCGCCCACCGAAGGTCGAACTCCCGCTCGCTGTCGTCGTGTTCGGACTTCCCCGTCATCCCCGTTGCCTTCCGTTTCCCGTCTGATCCCATGCCCGTGCCAGTCCTTGGCAGCATAGTGCGACCCTCTGACAACGCTCCCCGAACCCCCGCGCCGGGCCACCGGACACGACAACGCCCCCGCCACCGGAAAACCGGGGCGAGGGCGCTGACGTACATCGCTACTGACGCACATCGCTATCGACGTACATCGTTATCGGACACCTGGTGGCGCCGGCCGACTCACACGTCGAAGTACAGCTCGAACTCGTGCGGGTGCGGACGCAGCTGGATCGGCGCGATCTCGTTCGTGCGCTTGAAGTCGATCCACGTCTCGATCAGGTCCGGCGTGAACACGTCGCCCTGGAGGAGGAACTCGTGGTCGCGCTCGAGGGAGTCGAGGACCGCCGGGAGGGAGGTCGGGACCTGCGCCACGCTCGCGTGCTCCTCGGGAGCCAGCTCGTAGAGGTCCTTGTCGATCGGCTCGGCCGGCTCGATCTTGTTCTTGATGCCGTCCAGGCCCGCCAGCAGCAGCGCGGAGAAGGCCAGGTACGGGTTGCCGGAGGAGTCGGGCGCGCGGAACTCGACGCGCTTGGCCTTCGGGTTGGAGCCCGTGATCGGGATACGCATGGCCGCGGAGCGGTTGCGCTGCGAGTACACCAGGTTGATCGGGGCCTCGAAGCCCGGGACCAGGCGGTGGTACGAGTTCACCGTCGGGTTGGTGAACGCGAGCAGCGACGGGGCGTGCTTGAGGATGCCGCCGATGTAGTAACGGGCGGTGTCCGACAGGCCCGCGTAACCGGCCTCGTCGTAGAAGAGCGGCTGGCCGCCCGTCCACAGGGACTGGTGCACGTGCATGCCCGAGCCGTTGTCACCGAAGATCGGCTTCGGCATGAAGGTCGCGGTCTTGCCGTTGCGCCAGGCCACGTTCTTCACGATGTACTTGAAGAGCTGGAGGTCGTCGGCCGCGGCGAGCAGCGTGTTGAACTTGTAGTTGATCTCGGCCTGGCCGGCGGTGCCCACCTCGTGGTGCTGGCGCTCGACCTGGAGGCCGGAGTTGGCCAGCTCCAGGGAGATCTCGGCACGCAGGTCGGCGAAGTGGTCGACCGGCGGGGTCGGGAAGTAGCCGCCCTTGTAGCGGACCTTGTAGCCACGGTTGTTCTCGACCGCACCGGTGTTCCAGGCGCCGGCCTCGGAGTCGATGTGGTAGAAGGACTCGTTCGCGCCGGTCGCGAAGCGCACGCTGTCGAAGACGTAGAACTCGGCCTCGGGACCGAAGTACGCGGTGTCCGCGATACCGGTCGACGCCAGGTACGCCTCGGCCTTCTTGGCCACGTTGCGCGGGTCACGGGAGTACTGCTCGCCCGTGATCGGGTCGTGGATGAAGAAGTTGATGTTGACCGTCTTGTCACGGCGGAACGGGTCGACCCGCGCCGTGGACAGGTCGGCGCGCAGCGCCATGTCGGACTCGTGGATGGCCTGGAAGCCGCGGATCGAGGAGCCGTCGAAGGCCAGTTCCTCATCCGGGTCGAAGGCCGTCGCCGGCAGCGTGAAGTGCTGCATCACACCCGGCAGGTCGCAGAAGCGGACGTCGATGAACTTGACGTCCTCGTCCGCGATGTACTTCTTGGCCTCGTCGGCGTTCTGGAACATCCAGCTCCTCCTACTCCCGGCCGTCCGTGCCGGGGTGGTAGTTCGTGCGTGCGGCCAGTGCGGTGGCACACGTTGGATCCGACCTTAGGGACAGGTGATTTCTCAGGCATGACCCATTTGTTTCGACCAAGTTAACCGGACACGGGCCGGGCGACCCACCTGTGGGTATCGAAAAACGCGCGCAGTACGGTGGTCGGGTGGACAACAGGCAAGCACTCGGATCGTGGCTCTCCGGCCCTCGCGCCGCCGCGGAGGAAGCCGGTGTCGACTTCGGATACCGGGGTGAACAGCTCGGTCTGCCCGAGGCGGGCCCCGGCTCGATCGCCCGCCCGGGCCGCCGACTCGGCGCCCTGGCCGTCGACTGGGGCCTGTGCCTCCTGATCGCATACGGCCTCCTCACGGACGGCTACAACCAGGCGACCGGCAACTGGGCCCTGCTGATCTTCTTCGTCATGGGCGCGGCCACGGTCGGCACGGTCGGCTTCACGCCGGGCAAGCGCCTGTTCGGTCTGCGCGTGGTGGCCGCGGCCACCGGCCGGCCGAACCCCGCGCGCGCCCTGCTGCGCACGTTCCTGCTGTGCCTCGCCGTACCGGCCATGATCTGGGACCGCGACGGCCGCGGCCTGCACGACCGCCTCGCACGCACAGTGGAAGTACGGATCTAGCCGATCGATACGGCGATACGGTCCGGCCGATACGACGATGGGGCGCCCGGAGTGATCCGGGCGCCCCATCCTCGTACACGTTTCCTCGTACACGTTGTCGTACGAGTGCTCGTACGTGATCGCTTACCTCAGCGCGTCTTGCCGCCGCGCGGCATGCGCATTCCCTTGGGCATCGGACCCTTTGGCAGCGGCATGTTGCTCATCAGGTCGCCCATCGCCCGCAGTCGGTCGTTGGTGGCGGTCACCTGGGGGCCGGCGAGAACGCGCGGCAGCTTCAGCATGGTCGTGCGGAGCTTCTTCAGCTCGATCTGGCCCTCGCCCGTGCCGACCAGCAGGTCGTGCACCGGTACGTCCGCGACGATGCGGGCCATCTTCTTCTTCTCGGCGGCCAGCAGGCTCTTCACCCGGTTCGGGTTGCCCTCGGCGACCAGCACGATGCCGGCCTTGCCGACCGCGCGGTGCACCACGTCCTGGCTGCGGTTCATCGCCACCGCCGGAGTCGTCGTCCAGCCTCGGCCGATGTTGTCCAGTACGGCCGCAGCGGCACCCGGCTGGCCCTCCATCTGCCCGAAGGCGGCCCGCTCGGCCCGGCGCCCGAACACGATCGCCGTCGCGAGGAAGGCGAGCAGGAGGCCGAGGATTCCGAGATAGATCGGGTGACCGATCAGGAAGCCGATCGCGAGGAAGACACCGAAGGTGAAGATTCCGACAGCCGCGAGTACAAGACCGATCTTTTTGTCGGCCTTGCGGGTCATCTTGTACGTCAGAGCGATCTGCTTGAGTCGCCCGGGGTTCGCGGCGTCCGCCGCGGGTTCCTTCCTCGCCATGCCGTGAAGTCTACGTGGCCCGGGAAGCGCCGACGACGGCGGTGTCGTCGGGTGACGGGGAGCGACGGGTCAGGAACGGGTGGCCAGGGCCTGATCGAGGACGCGCTGCGCCTCGTTGCGGTCCTTGGCGCGACGGCGGTCCTCCTGGACGGAGGTCCAGGCGTTCTGGCGGGCGGTGCGCTGGCCGCTGTGCATGAGCAGCGACTCGACGGCGCGCAGTGCGTCGGTGAACGACGGAATGGGCGTGGCGCGGACGGGTGCGGTCTGCATGGTGGATGTCCCCCTCGGACGGCTCTGGGTAAGGGTGCGCAACGTGTGAAACCAGGCTCTCTGATTGGTGTTACCAGGGCGTGACCTGCCGGTCAAACGCCGATGAAGCCTTGATAGGGAAGGCGAAAACGCCGATGCGGCCCTGACGTACGCCCTCAACTGCGAGGACGGGCAGGGCCGCACGGAGCCGGCCGTTACTGGCGAGTAGTTACTTGTGCGCGAATTCACACGTCTGCCGCACCCTTGCAGGGCAGGATGGGTGACGGTGTATCAGGCGCCGGTGGCCGCTGACTGACGCAGCTCCATGGCCATCTTGTAGAGGCGGCCGGCCCGGTACGAGGAGCGGACCAGCGGGCCGGACATGACCCCGGAGAAGCCGATCTGCTCGGCCTCCTCCTTCAGCTCGACGAACTCGTGCGGCTTGACCCAGCGCTCCACGGGGTGGTGCCGGACGGTCGGACGCAGGTACTGCGTGATGGTGATCAGCTCGCACCCGGCCTCGTGCAGCTGGCGCAGCGCCTCGCTGACCTCCTCGCGGGTCTCGCCCATACCGAGGATCAGGTTGGACTTCGTGACCAGACCGTAGTCGCGGGCGTCGGTGATGACCTTGAGCGAGCGGTCGTAGCGGAAGCCGGGGCGAATGCGCTTGAAGATGCGGGGGACCGTCTCGACGTTGTGCGCGAAGACCTCGGGCCGGGAGGAGAAGACCTCGGCCAGCAGCTCCGGTACGGCGTTGAAGTCGGGCGCGAGCAACTCGACCTTGGTACGGCCTTCCGGGCGCCCCTCGGTCTGCTGGTGGATCTGGCGCACGGTCTCGGCGTACAGCCAGGCGCCGCCGTCCTCCAGGTCGTCGCGGGCGACGCCGGTGATGGTGGCGTAGTTGAGGTCCATGGTGACCACGGACTCCCCGACGCGGCGGGGCTCGTCACGGTCGAGCGCCTCGGGCTTGCCGGTGTCGATCTGGCAGAAGTCGCAGCGCCGGGTGCACTGGTCGCCGCCGATGAGGAAGGTGGCCTCGCGGTCCTCCCAGCACTCGTAGATGTTGGGGCAGCCGGCTTCCTGGCAGACGGTGTGCAGGCCCTCGCTCTTCACGAGGTTCTGCATCTTCGTGTACTCGGGACCCATTTTCGCCCGGGTCTTGATCCACTCGGGCTTGCGCTCGATGGGGGTCTGGGCGTTCCTGACCTCCAGGCGCAGCATCTTGCGTCCGTCGGGTGCGACTGCGGACACGATGGGGCTCCCTGTAACTTCGATTCGTCGGCGTACACCAGAGTACGCCCGTGCGCTTCCCGCCCTACGAGACGGGCAACCTTTGAGACGGGGGGTCCATTCCCGGGCCCGGTTTTCCTCGCCCCCGCCGCTCCTGCAGCCCAGGCCCAGGCACCCCCAGCCCGTCCGGCGTTTGAGGACGAAGCCCCTTCAGGGCCGACAGCGGGGGTCTGGGGGGCAGCCCCCCAGGGGCGGGACGGGAAAGGGCGGCGGGGGCGAAAAAAAAGCCCCCTACACCGAAGCCCCCTCGACCACCCGCGCCCGCAGCTCCGCGCTCTCCATCACAGCCCGCAGCTGCCGCTCCACCACCGGCACAACCTCCCCCACCGACACATCCCGCCCCAGCTCGTTCGCGAGCGACGTGACCCCCGCGTCCCGGATCCCGCACGGAATGATCCGGTCGAACCACACATTGTCCGGGTTCACGTTGAACGAGAACCCGTGCATCGTGACCCCCTTGGCCACCCGGATCCCGATCGCCGCCACCTTCCGGTCCTCCCGCCGCTGCCCGGCGTTGGACGGCGCGTACTCGGGCCCGTTCATCCGGGGATCGAACTCGTCGTCGTGCAACCGGGGATCCAGATCCAGAGAGAGACCACCGAGCGCGGGCCGCCGCTCGACCGGATCGCCCAGCACCCACACCCCGCTGCGCCCCTCCACCCGCGACGTCTCGACCCCGAACTCCGCACAGGTGCGGATCAGCGCCTCCTCCAGCCGCCGTACATGCGCCACGACGTCCACCGGACGCGGCAGCTTCTGGATGGGGTAGCCCACCAGCTGCCCCGGACCGTGCCAGGTGATCTTCCCGCCGCGGTCCACGTCGATGACCGGAGTGCCGTCGAGGGGACGCTCGCTCGGGGCGGTGCGCCGGCCGGCCGTGTAGACCGGCTGGTGTTCGAGGAGCAGGCAGGTGTCGGGGATCTCGTCCGCGAAACGGGCGGCGTGCACCCGGCGCTGCTCGTCCCAGGCGGCCTGGTAGTCGACGTACTCGACGCCGTCGGCACCGAGTCCCATCCGGACGAACCGCAACTCACCACTCACGGGGGCGCCTCCCTGGCTGTTCCAGCGGCTTACTCGGCAACTGCGCGTCAGGCACGTAACGCGCCCAAGCCACTGTACGTCCGGCCGATGTCCGTCACTCCGGCGCCCAATTCTCACACGATCGGATGAATGTACGGCGGAATGTGCTACCGGACGTTCACGCTCCGCTACATTCACGCCGTTCACGAGGCCAAAAAGGGCTGCTCACCAGCGATCCGGGCACCCCAGAGGGCCCGCCAGGCAGGAGACCGCACCGCAGATGACGGAACGACCCGCGCAGCGCACTCCCAACCGCCAGCTCGCCGCGCTCATCGCAGAAGCGGGATTCTCCAACGCGGGTCTGGCCCGCCGAGTGGACCAGCTCGGTCTCGAACACGGCCTTGATCTCAGATACGACAAGACATCGGTGACCCGCTGGCTGCGCGGACAGCAGCCCCGGGGCACCACGCCGGCCCTCATCGCCGAGGTGTTCACCCGGCGCCTCGGGCGACGGCTCACCGCCCAGGATCTCGGGCTCGACGCCTGCGCACCCGTCTACGCGGGACTGGAGTTCGCGGCCAGCCCCGAGGAGGCCGTCGACATCGTCAGCGGGCTGTGGCGCAAGGACTCCGGCAGCCACGCCGAGCTGCGCAAGATCGCCTTCACCCCGGCCGGGCTCGTCGTGCCCAGCCGGGACTGGCTGATCGGGCGGGCCGACGACAGCGTCGGACGCGGCGACCAGCCCGCCGCACGCGTGCCCGTGCAGGGGCGTCCCGGTGTGCCCCGGCAACGCGGGCAGGCCGAGCGCGGCCCCGGGCAGAAGGTCTCCGGCGGTGACATCGCCGCGCTCCGCTCGGTCGGCGAGCTGTTCCGCACCCTCGACGACGCCTACGGGGGCGGCCACGCGCGTCAGGCCCTCGTCCGCTACCTCGAACACGAGACCGAGCCCATGCTGCGCGGCACGTACGGCGAGCAGACGGGCCGCCGGCTCTTCGCGGCGGCCTCCGACCTCACCCGGCTCGCGGGCTGGACGTCGTACGACATCGCCGCGCACGGCCTCGCCCAGCGCTACTTCGTCCAGGCGCTCAGGCTCGCGCAGGCGGCCGGGGACCGGGCGTACGGCTCGTACGTCCTGGCCACCATGAGCCGGCAGGCCGTCTATCTCGGGCACGGGCGGGAGGCCGTGCAGCTCGCCCGGGTGGCACAGCAGGGCGTCGGCACCGCCGCGCCGCCCGTCGTGCAGTCGCTGCTGCACGCGTGCGAGGCGCGCGCCCACGGAGTGCTGGGCGAGGTCCGGGCCTGCACCGCCTCCCTCGTACGGGCCGAACGGGCCCTCGAAGCCTCCCGCCCCGGCGACGAGGTCCCGCACTGGGCGCGGTTCTTCGACGAGGCGCAGCTCGCCGACGAGTTCGGGCACTGCCACCGCGATCTGCAGCAGTTCCGCGCGGCCGCCCAGCACGCGGAGCGTTCGCTCCAGCTGCGCGCCCCCGCCTTCGCCCGCAGCCGCCTCTTCTGCCGCGTCGTGCTCGCCTCGGCCCGGCTGGGCCTCGGCGAGCTCGACCAGGCCTGCCAGCTGGGGGCCGAGGCGGCCGGCGCGGCGACGGAGATGCGCTCGGTGCGGGCGCTCGAGTACGTACGGGACTTCGAGCGGCGCCTGGAGCCCTACCGGGACGCGGCCCCGGTCAGGGGGTACCGCGACAAGGTCGCCGCGCTCGGCTAGGCCGTGTCCGCAAAGTCCCGCCTGCCTCGCGACGCCTGGCCCGTCCTCCGGGCGGACGACGGGACTTTGCGGACACGACCTGGCGCGGGTCGCTCACGCGGCCGCCGCTTCCTCCTCCGTCGTGGTCGCCCGCAGCGGCTCCGCCATGTGCATCGGGCCCGCGCCCAGGTCCGTCAGGATCGCGGACGCGGCCCGGTGCCCGGAGTGCAGGGCGCCCTGGACGGTGCTGGTGTCCCGGTGGTCGCCGCACACGTACAGGCCCGCCAGCAGCCGTACCGGGCGGCGCAGATCGTGCGGCGGGCGCATCGCGGGCACCGCCTCGGGTGTGTGGTGCACGGCGAGCGTCTCCCACCGCGTGGTCGACACCCCGTAGAGACGGGCCAGGTGCGTACGTACGGCCGATTCCAGGTCCTGCGGAGGGGTGCCCAGCACCGTCGACGAGATCAGCGGGCGGCCGGCGGGGGAGCGGGACGGGTCCACCCGGCTGATCACCGCCGTGTGGGCGACCGGGCCCCCGCGATCCGCTTCCAGGAGCAGGGACGCACCGGTGGTGGGCGCCTCGTCGGCCGTGTGGTGGACGACGGTCACCGGGTGGAAGTCGGGTACGCGCAGGCCGGGCAGCAGACCGGAGGCGGCGCGGGCGTCGGTCGCCACCAGGACGGCACGGCAGCGCAGCTCCCCGTGGTCGGCGGTGGTCACGAGGTTCGTGGCGATGGACGTGACCCGGACCCCGGTGTGCACCGTGCCCGGCGGCAGCGCCCGCGCGAGCAGCTCCGGCAGGGTCTCCGCACCCCCCTCCGGCACACACAGCCGGCCGCTCGCGAACGCCCGCAGCGCGAGATCCGCGCACCGGCTCGACGTGGTCAGATCGGGGTCGCAGAGCAGCGCGGCGAGCAGCGGGCGCAGAAAGCCCTCGATCGTCCGGGCGGGCAGGCCGCGGCCCGCCAGGGCCTGGGCGGCCGGCAGCTCGGTCCGGGCCAGCAGCCGGTGCACGGGGACCCCGGCGAGCCGGGTGAGCGCGGCGCCGAGCCGGGCCTGGTCGACCGCGCCACCGAACGCCCCGCCGACCATCCCGCCGAGGGGTGTGCCGGTGCGCGCCATCGCCGACGCCACCGTCCTGGAGGACCTCACCGACCTGACCGACCTGACCGACCTGACGGACCTGACCGTCCTGGCCGGCCTCGGGGCGCTTGCCAGGGCGCGCACGGCACCGAGTGCGCCCCGTGCGCCCCCTCCGCCGAGCGGAGCGCCCGCGCGGTACCGTCGCCCGTCGCTGTGCACCAGGACACCCGGGTCGAAGGGACGCAGGACGAGCGCGTCGAGGCCCGGGGCCAGCCGTAGGTCGGGATACGACGTGGACAGCAGCTGCCCGACCCGGTCGAGCCGGAAACCGTCGAGCTTCTCGGTCGCCATCCGGCCGCCGACGTAAGGGGCGGCCTCCAGGACCACGGTCGTTACTCCTGCGCTGGTCAGCCGATGGGCCGCCGCGAGTCCGGCAACCCCGGCCCCCACGATGACGACGTCCGCCTGGTACGCGGGCTCAAGCACGTGCCCTCCCTCGTTCGCGGTGGCGCGGCCGGTCAGGGCGCCGATGCCCCAACCGGCGTACGGGATAAGCGAGTTCGGTCGATCGGACCGTTCCGACCGAGAGTAGGTCGGCGCACGGCGGGCGGGAGTCGCGCATGGACAGGGCACGGTCGCACAGCGGTCGCATACGGTCGCACCCGGTGATCCTGGTGCGGGGCAGGGGCGCGGAGAGGGATCAGGCGAGCGCCGCCCGGATCGCGTCGTCGACCTCCGGGAACGAGAACGTGAACCCGGACTCCAGCAACCGCTTCGGCAGCACCCGCGCGCTGCCGAGCACCTCCCCGGACATCTCGCCCAGCACCAGCCGCAGCACGGGCGCGGGCACCGTGAAGAGCGTCGGCCGGTGCAGCACACGCCCCATCGCCGCCGTGATCTCCCGGTTGGTCACCGGCCGCGGTGCCGTCAGATTGAACGCCCCGGACAGCCCGTCGGTGTCGATGAGATGCCGGATCGCCGCGACCTCGTCGTGGAGCGCGATGAACGACCAGTACTGGGAACCGTCGCCCATCCGCCCGCCCAGGCCCGCCTTGAACAGCGGAAACAGCTTTGCCCAGGCCCCGCCCCCGCGCGCCACCACCAGCCCGGTCCGCACGAACACCGTCCGTACGCCCGCATCCTGGGCGGCGCCCGCGGCCCCCTCCCACTCCACGCACACCGACGGCAGGAAACCGTCCCCCGCCGGGCTGTCCTCGTCCACGGCCCGCTCGCCGGTCTCCCCGTAGTAGCCCATCGCGCTGCCGTTCACGAAGACCCGTGGCGGCTCGTCCAGCGAGGCGACAGCCTCGGCGAGCGTCGCCGTGCCCAGGACCCGGCTGTCGCGGATCGCCCGCTTGTACGAGTCCGTCCAGCGCCGGTTCCCGATGCCGGCCCCGGCCAGGTTCACCACCGCGGTGCAGCCCGCGAGCCCGGCGGCGTCGACCGTCCGGCGCTCGGGGTCCCAGCGCACCTCGTCCTTCGCCCGGGGCGCGCGCCGTACCAGGCGGCGCACTTCATGTCCGTCGGCGGTCAGGGACCGCACCAGAGCCGTACCGATGAGACCGGACGCACCGGCCACCGCGATTCGCGAGCGTTCCATACGCTCCATCCTGCGCCACCGGACCCTGCCCCGCTGTCATACCCCCGCCCTATCGTGATCCAGTGACCCCCATGCCGCCCGAGCCGCAGCAACCGCGTCAGCCGTACGACGGCCCCGAGCCCCAGGACCGTCCTGCGCGCCCCGAGCCGCTCGTACGCCTCGCCCGGCCCGAGGACGACGAGGCCCTGGGCAGACTCGACCGCGCCACCTGGTCCACGCTGCACGCCGTCACACCCCGGGCCAGACCGCCGTACACGCCGTTCTTCGGCGTGAACTCCGTCCCGGGAGACCATCTGGTCGCCGTGACCGGAGACGGCCGGGTCGTCGGCTACATCAAGCTCGCCCGGGCCACTCCGCTCGCGTCGAACGCGCACGTGCTCCAGATCCAGGGGTTCGCCGTCTTGGACGAGGCGCGGGGCACGGGCGTCGGACGGCTGCTGATCCGGTCCGCGGTGACCGAGGCCCGCCGCCGGGGCGCCCTGCGCCTCTCGCTGCGCGTCCTCGGCCACAACACCCCGGCCCGCAAGCTCTACGAGTCGGAGGGCTTCGTCGTCGAGGGCATACAGCCCCGGGAGTTCCTGCTGGACGGTGAGTTCGTGGACGACGTACTCATGGGCCGGTCGCTCTAGGGCGTGTCCGCAAAGTCCCGTCGTCCGCCGTCGTCCGCCCACGCGGGCCCTTCTCTCACGACGTGACCAGGTCGCCCGTGTCCACCGGCGTCGTCGCCGTCGCCGCGCGTTCGGCGTTGTCGGAGACCTCGTTCACCGTCAGGACGTAGCCCGTCTCGTTGTCGGACGTCGAGCGGGCGAAGACCACGCCGAACACCTTGCCGTCGGTGGTCAGGAGCGGGCCGCCGGAGTTGCCGGGGCGGACCGTCGAGCGGATCGAGTAGATCTGGCGGGTCACCGTCTCGCTGTTGTAGATGTTCTGGCCCCTCGCCCGCACCTTGTCGGCGACCGTCGCCGCCTGCAGGTTCAGGTCGCCGTCCTGCGGATAGCCCGCGACCACCGCCGAGTCGCCCCGCTTCGCGCTGTCGTCGAAGCGCAGCACGGGCGCGCGCAGCTCCGGGACGTACAGCACGGCCACGTCCTTCTCGGGGTCGAAGAGCACCACCGTCGCCTTGTACGCCGTCCCCACACCGCCGATCCGGACCGTCGGGTCGTCGATGCCCGCCACCACGTGGGCGTTGGTCATCACATGCCGGGCCGCGTACACGAAACCGCTGCCCTCGCGGCCCTGGGTGCCCGCCACGCCCTCGATCTTGACCGTGCTCCGCTTGGCCGCGTTCGTCGCGCTCACCGTGACACTGTCACCGGTGGGCTTGGCGACGCTTGTCGCCGGTTCGTTCTCGAAGGGGTTGAAGACCTGCGGGAAGCCCGCCTGGGTGAGCGCGGACGTGGCCCGCGAGAACCAGGTCGGGGTCGTCGACGGCATCGAGTCCTGGACCGCCCCCAGCAGCGCCGAGTCCCGGATCGCCGTCGTGACCACCGGCGAGGAGGAGGCCCCCAGGACACTCGCGGCCACCCACGACACCAACAGCACGGCGACCGCGTTCGCCACGGCCCCGCCGATCCCGTCGGCCACCCGCAGCGGCCCCTGGTCCAGCTCGCGGCGCAGCTTCAGCGCGAATCTGCCCATCAGCTCGTGTCCCACCACGGCCGGCACCAGCACCGTGAGCACGGCGGTCACCGTCGCCGGGGGCGTGTCCGCCTCCACCAGCTCCATGATCCACGGCAGTACCCACACCCCGATGACGGCGCCGCCCACGAATCCCGCCAGGGAGACACAGCCCGCCACCAGGCCACGCCGGTACCCCGACGCGGCATAGCCGAGGATCACCAGTAACAGCAGGATGTCGAGCAGGTCCACTCAGGCCGCCTCTCTCCGGACCCTCGGTGCCCCGTTGGTCCCCCGTACACGCGGTTACATGCGGTAGTACGCGCGGGACGGGCACGGTGATCAGTCGCCGTTCAGTCACCTGTGCGTATCCGGTCCCTGGACCTCTGAAAACGTCCTGGACCGGAGCATTGGTTCCACCAAGTGGCACACCACACATCGCGGGCGGAGCGGAACCGGCCCACAGTGGGGCCCATGGGGTCCATGGGTGACTCGCGTGTCCGCCGCGTGCCGCGCGCCGCCCGCGTGGCGCTCTCCTGCATGCCCGGAATCGCGGCCGCCGCCGGACTGGTCCTGTGCGCGGCCGGCGTCGACCGTACGCCCGCCCGCCGCACGCACCCCGCGGCGGTCCGCCCGGCCCTCGCCCACCCCGCCCCGAAACCGCGCATCGTGCCCCGTACCGCCTGGATCGGGGACGCCGAACGCCGCCAGCCACCACCGCGCTACGACGACCGGGTCGTCGCCGTGTTCGTCCACCACACCGACTCGCCCAACGGCTACGACTGCGCCGACGCGCCCCGCATCATCCGCTACCTGTACGCCGGTCAGACCGGCTCCCGCGACTGGGACGACCTCGGCTACAACTTCGTCGTCGACCGCTGCGGCACCGTCTACGAAGGCCGCGCGGGCGGCGTCGACCGCCCCGTGACCGGCGCCCACACCCAGGGCTTCAACCATCGCACCGCCGGAATCGCCGCCCTCGGCACCTTCACCGCGGGCGTACCCGTGCCGCAGGCCATGACCGACGCGATCGCCGCCGTCGCCGCCTGGAAACTCGGCCTCTCGGGCATCGACCCGCGCGGCACCGCCCGCCTGGTCTCCAGCAACTCCCTCAGCCGCTGGGCGTCCGGCACGACCGTCACCCTGCCCGCCCTGGCCGGCCACAACGCGGGCTACATGACGAGCTGCCCCGGCGCCGCCCTCACGGCCCGCCTCCCGGCGATCAGACAGACGGCGGCCCGCCTCCAGGGCAGACGCTGAGCTGCGAAAAGAGCCCGCGGACACGGGCGGGCGGGGTTACGGCATCTCAGGCGCCCTTGAACCGCTGCCACAGCTTGGGGAACCGGTCCGCGAGCGCCCCCTCGTCCTCCAGGGCGAGCGGCGTGCCCTCGGGCTCCGCCGGCGCGGGCGGAATACCCAGATCCGGGGCGGGGGTACCGGTGAGCTGCTCGTACGCCTCGTCGGCCGCGTAGCCCAGCTCCTCGCCGTCCCCGTCGATCTCCGGGTCGAAGTCGTCCAGGAGATCGGCGAGCGAGTCCGGGTCGCCGTGCAGGGCGCCCTCGAAGACCTCGCGGCCCTGCCCGATCAGCCAGCACCGGAAGAAGTCGAAGCCCTCGTCGTCGATGCCGTCGAGCAGCACCCGGGCGGCGCCCCACAGATCCCAGCGGTACGCACGGTTGTAACGAGCCTCGAAATGCCGGGCGAAGTCGAGGACCGAGTCCGGATCGAGCTGCAGCAACCGTTCGACCAGCAGGTCGGCCTGGTCCTCGGGGTCACCCTCGGCGGCCTCGCGGGTCGCGTCCACCAGCTTCCAGAAATCCGTCTCGTCCATCACGGGTACAGCATCGTGCCTATAGGGGACGGACGCACGTGGAGCTACCCGGAATGTGACGGGGCGTACAGCGCCGCCAGCCGCCGCGCGTCCCGCGCGAACCGTTCCCGCAGCTCCGGCGGTGCCAGCACCTCCGCCTCCGGCCCGAGCGCCGCCAGCTGCGTATGGGCGACCTCCGCCGACTCCACGGCGAGCGTCACGGTGACCCGGCCCTGCTCGTCGGGGTCACCGGCGGCCGACAGCGCGTCGCGGGCGGTCACGGGATCGACGGCGTACGGCAGTCCGCGCGCCCCTTCCGCCGACAGCCGGACGACGACCTCGGCGCGCAGGATCGACCGCGCGAACTGCCGCGCCCGCTCCTCCCAGAACGCGGGCAGGTCGAAGTCGTCGTCGCGCGTGAAGCGTTCGGCACCGGAGATTTCGACGGACGTGAACCGGTCGACGCGGTACACCCGAAAGGGCCCGGGGTCGGGTTCGGGATCGGTGTGGTTCGGCACCCGGGCGCACAGATACCAGACGCCCGCCTTGAGGACGAGCCCGTACGGCTCCAACGCGCGCTCCACCTCGGCCTCTTCGGGGCCGCGCCGGTACCGGGCCAGGATCGGCCGGTCGCCCCACACCGCCTCCGCGATCGCCGGCAGCGACTCGGGGGTCGGGGGTTCGCTGAACCAGGCGGGCGCGTCCAGATGAAAGCGCTGGGCGGCTGTACGGGGGGTGTCGCGGAGGGAGGGCAGGAGAGCGGCGGCGACCTTGAGGCGGGCCGCCGAGGCGGTGTCCTCCAGTCCCATCTCGCGCAGGGCGCCCGGGACGCCGCTGAGGAACAGTGCCTCGGCCTCGGGGCGGGCGAGTCCGGTGAGGCGGGTCCGGTATCCCCCGATCAGCCGGTATCCGCCGGCCCGTCCCCGGTCGGCGTACACGGGTACGCCGGCCTCGGACAGGGCCTGTGCGTCGCGGGTGACGGTGCGCTCGGACACGTCCAGTTCCCGGGCGAGTTCGGCGCCGGTCATGGAGGGCCGGGCCTGGAGCAGCAGCACCATCTTGATGAGGCGGGCAGCACGCATGGGGTCATGATGCCGGGCGGCGCGCCGAGGGGTGTTCTGGCCCCCGCCGCCCCTACCCGTCCCATCCCCGGGGGCTGCGCCCCAGACCCCCCTTCGGCCCTGAAGGGGCCTCGTCCTCAAACGCCGGACGGGCTGAGAGGCCTGGGCCTGGGCCTGATA
>NZ_LGDW01000497.1 GCF_001280005.1 Streptomyces sp. NRRL WC-3618
CCCACACCCGCCCGCCCCCGGAGGCCGCAATGCGAGGACACGCCACCGACCCCGCCCTCCCCACCGATCCCGGGCCCAGACGCCCACGTCTGCGCAGAGCCGCCGGGGCAGTCGTCCCGGCGGCTCTTCTGCTGCCGCTGCTGGGCGCGGCCCCGGCCGACAGCGGCGCCTCGGCCACCCGGTTGCAGCACGCCTTCGCCACGGCCGCTGACCAGTACCACGTGCCGCAGAGTGTCCTGCTCGCCGTCTCCTACCTCCAGTCCCGCTGGGACACGCACGCCGGGGCGCCCAGCGTCACCGGCGGCTACGGTCCGATGCACCTCACCGACGCCCGGACCGCCCTCGCAAAGGCCCCGCACCACAGCGAGGGCACGGAGGACGCGCGCGGCGACAGTGCCCGGCCGGCCCTGCACCCCACCACCGAGGTGCCGACGCAGGACGAACTCCCGCCCCGGCTGCGCACGTTGACGAAGGCGGCCGGGCTGACCGGCCTGCCCGCCGAGCAGCTGCGCACCGACCCGGCCGCCAACGTGGCCGGCGGCGCCGCGCTGCTGGCCGCCACCCAGTACGACCTGGCCGAGCCGCTGAGCGCCGACCCGGCGGACTGGTACGGCGCGGTGGCCCGCTTCTCCGGCGCCGACGACAGCGCGACGGCGGCGGCGTACGCCGACGAGGTGTTCGACGTACTGCGCACCGGCGAGAAGCGCACGACCGACGAGGGACAGCGGGTCGCCCTCGCCGCGCGCCCCGAACTGGCCCCCGACACCGCCCAGTTGAAGCGGACCGGGCTGCGGAAGGTGTCCGCCGCGGGCACCGAGTGCCCGTCGACGGTGTCCTGCGAGTGGATTCCGGCGCCGTACGAGCAGTTCGGCGAGGGCGACTACGGCAACCACGACCTGGGCGACCGGCCGGCCGCCCAGAGCATCCGGTACATCGTCATCCATGACACCGAGGGCGCCTGGAACGGCGTACTGAACATGGTCCAGGACCCGACCTACGTGTCCTGGAACTACACGCTGCGCTCGACGGACGGGCACATCGCGCAGCATGTGAAGGCGAAGGACGTGGCCTGGCACGCGGGCAACTGGTACATCAACTCCAAGTCGATCGGGCTGGAGCACGAGGGGTTCCTCGCGAATCCGGACGCCTGGTACACGGAGTCGATGTACCGGGCGTCGGCCCGGCTGGTGACGTACCTGGCGGCCGAGTACGGCATCCCGCTGGACCGGCAGCACATCCTCGGCCATGACACCGTGCCGGGGCCGACCACGTCGACGGTTTCCGGTATGCACACCGACCCGGGCCCGTACTGGGACTGGCAGCACTACTTCTCCCTGCTGGGCCACCCCTTCGAGCGCATGGCTCACCTGCGGGGCGACAGCCCGGTGGTGACGATCCGGCCGGACTACACGTCGAACCGGCCGACGTACACGGGCTGTGCCACGTCGGGCCAGGCGTGCGCGGTGCACGGGTCGAGCGAGGTGCGACTGTACTCGCAGCCGGACACGTCGTCGGAGCTCGTCAAGGACATCGGCACGCACCCGTCGGGCGGCATCTCGTCGATCGACGTCAACGACGTCGGGGCGCGGGCCTCCACCGGCCAGCAGTACGTGGTCGCGGAGCGCAGGGGTGACTGGACGGCGATCTGGTATCTGGGCCAGAAGGCCTGGTTCCAGAACCCCGCCGCGAACCCGACAGCGGTGAGCGCCGTCGGCGCGGTCGTGACGCCGAAGGACGGTCTGACGGAGATCCCGGTGTACGGGAGGGCGTACCCCGAGGCCTCGGCATATCCGGCGGGCGTGCCGGTCCAGGCGGTCTCGCCACTGTCGTACAAGCTGCCCGCGGGCCAGGAGTACGTGGCCGGGGAGAAGGTGCCGGGCGAGTACGACTACGCCACCACCTTCGACACGGCCGCGCACCGGGTCGTGGTCGGCACGGATCAGTACTACGAGATCCAGTTCGGCCACCGGGTGGCGTTCGTCCGGGCGGCGGACGTCCGGCTCACACTGTCCTGAGCCACCGACGACAGAGGCGCGGGGCGAGGCCCCGCACCTCTGCGTGTCGTTTCAGGCCGTCTGGAAGAGCTCCGCCGGCAGGGGCTTCAGCAGGGCGTACAGGTCGTCGGTGATCGGTCGGTCCCAGGCCGCGATGGTCACCAGGACGTTGTCGCTGCGGTCGAACTGCACACAGGCGATGCGGCCCTCGGAGAGCTTGAGGCGGCGCACGATCAGGAGGTTGTCGCCCTGCATCACCGGTACGTCCTCGGTGCCGACGACGGTGACCTCCTCGTCGTTCTCCAGGGCCAGCAGCAGCTGGGCCACCTCGAACGGGACCTCGTCCTCGGCGAGGTCACGGGCCGGGGAGCCCTCCGGCAGGTTGCCGATGACCATCGCGGGGCCACGGCCGCCGAACAGGTCGTAGCGCAGGAACACGCCTTGGCAACTGCCGTCGGGGGCGGGCAGGAGGCCCGCGCCGAGATTGCCGGGCCAGTCGCCCGGATCCATGGCCAGAACATCGAAGTCAGGGCCGGCGGGAGTGGCGCTGCGGCGACGGAGGAACGACATACGGCAATGGTACGTGTCCGGCCGAACCTCGTGTCCCACGGGCGGCGTCACTACAGCAGAGCTCTAGCTCGCCTGCTTGTGCCGCTCGTGGTGCCGGGCGACGCGGGCCCGGTTCCCGCAGGCCGGTCTGCACCACTCCTGACGTGGATGTTCCTTGAGGAAGTAGCGCACGCAGCGCGGAGCGTGGCAGGCCCGCAGCCGTTCCCGGTCCGCGCCGGCGAGAAAGGCCACGGCTGCCTGCGCGAGCAGGGCGACGATCTCCGCCTCGCCGCGTACGCCCTGGTGGCGTACGACGGGTTCGGCGTCGTCGGCCCAGGCGAGCACCGGGACGGTGGGGACACGGGCCGCCGCCTCGTTGAGCAGGCGCAGCGCCTCGGCCAGGGGCAGCAGCCGTGCCGCGTCCGCCGCGCTCGGTTCCCCGGGCCGTACAGCGCGGGCGAAGAGGGTTCGCACGGCGGCACGCAGTTCCCGTACGGCCCTCAGCGCCGCCTCGTCGGCGACGAAGCCGTCGGCGACGGGCAGGGTGTCGCGGTGGGCGCGCACCCAGGTGGTGAGGCCCGCGGTGTCGGTGAGGTCGTCGGCGATGCCGCCGTCGCCGCCGTGGCGGACGGTGAGGGCGAGGTCGAGGGCGAGCCGTGCGTCGCCGCTGATGTCGCTGGTGATGTCCTTGTTGATCAGGTCCCGCATGGCGCTAATGCTAGTCCCAGAGGTATCCATTAGCACCGCAGGGGCGGCCCTGTCGTTCGGGGCAGCCCCTGCCGCAGCTCCACCGCAAGGGCGACGCGGTCTCAGGTCAGGTCGAATTCCCCTTCCCGTGCCCCCGAGACGAACGCGCCCCACTCCGCGGGCGTGAAAATCAGGGAAGGGCTGTGCGGGCGGCCACTGTTGCGCATCGCGATGAACCCCTCGACAAAGGCGATCTGGACATCCCCTCGCCCACTGCTGCTCGACTGCCAGTCGGCTTTGCTGAGGTCCAGTTCCGGCTTGTCCCAGCCCGCGAGCGGGTGCTCCTGGATCGTGCTCTCGGCCACGTCCGTGCTCCTCCCGGTTTCGTCGTCCGCGGCCAGCCTAGCCATCGGCTCCTGCCGCCGACAGGCCACGTGAGGGGGACGCTTCAGGAGGTGGGCGGTTCGCTGCCGACGAGCCACATGGAAAAGAACTGGGAGCCACCGCCGTAGGCGTGCCCGAGGACCCTGCGGGCCCCGTCCACCTGGTGTTCTCCGGCCAGCCCGCGCACCTGGAGAGCTGCTTCCGCGAAACGGATCATGCCCGAGGCGCCGATCGGGTTGGTCGACAGGACGCCGCCCGACATGTTGACGGGCAGGTCCCCGTCGAGCTCGGTGACCCCGGCCTCGGTGAGTTTCCAGCCCTCGCCCTCGGCGGCGAAGCCGAGGTTCTCCAGCCACATGGGCTCGTACCAGGAGAACGGTACGTACATCTCGACGGCGTCGATGTCCCGGCGCGGGTCGGCGATCCCGGCCTGCCGGTACACGTCGGCAGCGCAGTCCCGGCCCGCCTGCGGCGACACGGCGTCCTTGCCCGCGAAGAGGGTGGGTTCGCTGCGCATCGCGCCGCCGTGCAGCCAGGCGGGCCGGCGCGGTGAACGGGCGGCTCCGGCGCGGTCGGTGAGGATCATCGCGACAGCGCCGTCAGAGGAGGGGCAGGTCTCGGAGTAGCGGATCGGGTCCCACAGCATCGGCGAGGCCTGGACCTTCTCCAGCGTGATGTCGTGCTCGTGCAGATGCGCGTACGGGTTCAGCAGCGCGTTGCGGCGGTCCTTGTACGCGACCAGCGAGCCGACCGTGTCGGGGGCACCGCTGCGTCGCATGTACGCGCGCACGTGCGGGGCGAAGAACCCGCCCGCCCCGGCGAGCAGCGGCTGCTGGAAGGGGATCGGCAGGGAGAGTCCCCACATGGCGTTCGATTCGGACTGTTTCTCGTAGGCCAGGGTCAGGACGGTGGCGTGGACGCGGGAGCGGACGAGGTTCGTGGCGACGAGGGCCGTGGAACCGCCGACCGAGCCCGCCGTGTGCACGCGCAGCATCGGTTTGCCGACCGCGCCGAGCGCGTCGGCGAGATACAGCTCGGGCATCATGACGCCCTCGAAGAAGTCGGGTGCCTTGCCGATGACGACGGCGTCGATGTCGGCCCACGTCAACTCGGCGTCCGCGAGGGCGCGTTGGGCTGCTTCGCGGACCAAGCCGGCCATCGACACGTCCCGGCGGGCGGCGACATGCCTCGTCTGGCCGATCCCGACGACCGCCACGGGCTCACTGGGCATGACGGGGCTCCCCTTCGAGTACGGCGACCAGGTTCTGCTGGAGGCAGGGCCCGGAGGTGGCGTGGGCGAGGGCCCGGTCGGACTCGCCCCGGTGGATTCGAGCGGCGGCCTCGCCGATGCGGATGAGCCCGGCGGCCATGATCGGGTTGGCGGCGAGGGCACCCCCCGAGGGGTTCACCCGGACCCCGTCACCCAGCCGGAGCGCCTTCCTGAGGACGACCTCCTGGGAGGTGAACGGGGCGTGCAACTCGGCGGTGTCCACGGGCCGTTCGAAGGCGCCGGCCTTCTCGGCGGCGAGCCGCGTCGACGGTGAGTCGGTCAGTTCACGGACGCCGAGCGAGTGTGCCTCGATGCGGTGGTCGATGCCCCGGATCCAGGCGGGCCGCTCGCACAGTTCCCGGGCGCGTTCACCGGCCGCGAGGATCACGGCGGCGGCCCCGTCGCCGATCGGCGGGCAGTCGCCGGTACGCAGCGGATGGACGACGTAGTCCCCGTGCGGTACCGAACCCCGCAGCTGTGCGTGGGAGTTGTCCTGTGCGTCGGCCCGGCTGCGGGCGGCGACGGCGGCGAGCGCGGGCTCGTCCGTGTAGCCCTCGTCGATGAGGGCCTGCGCCTGGAGCGCGGCGAGCGCCACGGAGTCGGGCCACAGGGGAGCCACGTAGTACGGGTCGAGCTGCCGGGTCAGGACGTCCCGCACCGAGCCCGGCGAGGACTTGCCGTAGGAGTACACGAGTGCCGTGTCGGCGTCGCCGGTCAGCAGCTTGGTCCACGCCTCGTACAGCGCCCATGCCCCGTCCATCTCCACGTGCGACTCGGAGATCGGCGGCCAGGCACCCACCCCGTCGAGCGCCAGGGTGAAGGAGAAGGCGCGGCCGGCGAGGTAGTCGGAGGAGCCGGAGCAGGTGAAGCCGATGTCGCTGGTCTTCAGCCCCGTCCGGTCGAGCACCTCGTGCAGCACCGGCATCAGCATCTCGACCTCGGAGAGTTCCTCGCTGGTGCGCCGGTGATCGGTCTGTGCGAAGGCGACGACGGCGATCTCGCGTGTCACAGGAGCTCCTTGTACGTCTCGTAGTCCGCGTCGGGTTCGCCGGTGGGCCGGTAGTGGTCGGGGTAGCGGCCCCCTTCCGTCCACACAGGTTCGACGCGCAGCCCCATCCGGACCTGGTCGTAGGGGATGCCGCCGATCCGGCCGTGCAGGGCGAGGCCGGCGCCGTCGAGGGCGATGTGCGCGTAGACGTAGGGCACTTCGATGTCGAGGTTGCGGGCCTTGATGTTGACGATGCAGTACGTGGTGACCGTGCCCCCGGGGCCCACCTCGACCTGTTCGGCGGTGGCGACACCGCAGGTGGGGCACGCGCCCCTGGGCGGGACGTACACCTTCCGGCAGGAGGGGCAGCGCTCGCCGACGATCCGCCGCTCGGCGAGGGCGTTGATGTAGTCGGTCTGGGCGCGGCCGGGCGAGTAGGTGTAGTCGAGGCGGGCCTCGGCGACGATGCCGGTCACCATGGACGCGAACTGCCCGTCGTGGCCGGACACTTCACTGCCGCTCGCGCTGTCGTGCGGCTCGAAGCAGGCGATGTCCGTGATCGCGCCGGAGCGCTGTGCCGCCCAGCGGACGCGGACGCGCATTCCGGTGTGGACGGCGTCGGGGCCGGGTGCGTCGAGGGCGTGCAGGAGGGCCGTGTCGGCGCCGTCGAGCCTGACCAGGACCCAGGCGAAGGGTGTGTCCAGGGGCTGGCCCCGGCGCGGGTCGGGGTTCCAGGCCCAGGTGGTGACGGTGCCGGTGGGGGCGACCTGCACGAGGTCGCGCAGTTCGTCGGCGGTCACCGGGTCGTACTCGACAGGTGGGACGAGGGTGCGGCCGTCGGCGGTGCGGACGCCGAGGACGACCTGTTCGCGCAGACCGGTCAGGAAGGCGCTCTGGACGGGGCCCAGGGAGCGGGTGAAGGGGAATTCGACGACGAGGGGGGCTTTGAGGACTTCGGTGGTCATCCCGGGGGCTCCTTCGCGTACTCAGGCGCGCCGGTAGACCGGGGGGCGCTTCTCGGCGAAGGCACGGGTGCCTTCCTTGGCGTCGGCGGTGTCGAAGATCGGCCAGCCGCGCTTGAGTTCGGCGGCGAGGCCTTCGGTCTCGGTCAGTTCGGCGGTCTCGTAGACGGACGCCTTCACCGCTTCCACGGCGAGGGGGCCGCAGGCGTTGACGCGTTCGGCGATCTCCAGGGCCTTGTCGAGGGCGGTTCCGTCGGGGACGACGTGTCCGATCAGGCCGATCGCGGCGGCCTCCTGGGCGCTGTAGGGGCGTGCGGTGAGCAGCATTTCCAGGGCGTGGGTGCGGGGGATCTGCCGTTGGAGGCGGACGGTGGAGCCGCCGATCGGGAAGAGGCCGCGTTTGACCTCGAAGAGTCCGAAGGTCGCCGACTCGCCCGCGACGCGGATGTCGGTGCCCTGGATGATCTCGGTGCCGCCGGCGACGCAGTACCCCTCGATCGCGGCGATCACCGGTTTGCGGGGGCGGTGGTGGCGCAGCATGGCCTTCCAGTGCAGGTCGGGGTCGGCCTTGAGCCGGTGGCGGTACTCCTCTCCCTCCAGACCGCTTCCGGCCAGGGCCTTCAGATCCATTCCGGCGCAGAAGGCGCCGCCGGCTCCGGTGAGCACGATCGAGCGGACGGTGTCGTCCTCGTCCGCCTCGACCCAGCCGTCGTACAGCCCGACGAGCATCGGCAGCGAGAGCGCGTTCTTGGCTTCCGGCCGGTTGAGCGTGAGCACCAGCGTGGCGTTCTCACGCCGGACGGTCAGGTGTTCCGTGCCACCCATCGCCCATCTCCCCTCTGAAAGAACGAGAACAGGTGAAAGAACGAGAACAGGTTGCAGGAGCGGAGGAAGCACTTCAAGGGTTTTCTGACAGGTAGTCAGATTTCTTCGACGCTGCCCCTTCACACTTGCCGCGCCCTTTGCTCTGATGACCGCGAGCCGACAACCGCCAGGGATGCCCGGGGTCAGGAGGAGCGGTGGAGTACAACCTTGCCGACCTGTTCGAGTCGGTCGTGGATGTGGTGCCGGACCGTGCTGCGCTCGTGTATCTCGACCATCCCGGCTCGGGCGCGGAACGCCGCCTGAGTTACGCGGAGTTGGACGCCGCCGCCAACCGGGTCGCCCATCATCTGATCGACAGCGGGATACGCCCCGGCGAGCATCTGGGCCTGCATCTCTACAACGGGGTGGAGTACCTCCAGACCGTGCTGGGCTGCCTCAAGGCGCGGATCGTTCCGGTCAACGTCAACTACCGCTATGTGGAAGAGGAGTTGGTGTACCTCTATCGGGACGCCGACCTCGCCGCCCTGGTCTTCGACGCGGAGTTCACGGAGCGGGTGGCGGCCGCCCGGCCCCGGGCCACGGCATTGCGGCACCTGATCCGGGTGGGCGAACCGGCTGCGGGGGCACCCGAGTTGGATGCGGTGCCCTTCGCCGAGGCGGAGGCGGCCGGCTCCCCGGAACGGGGTTTCGCGGACCGCTCGGGCGACGACCAGTTCATCATCTACACCGGGGGCACCACCGGCATGCCCAAGGGTGTCATGTGGCGTCAGGAGGACCTGTTCTTCTCCGGACTGGGCGGTGGCGCCCCCACCGGCGAGCCGGTCAAGTCGCCGCAGGAGCTGGCCGAGCGGGTCGCGGCCGGCGGCGAGGGGATCACCTTCTTCCCCACTCCCCCGCTGATGCACGGCACCTCGACGCTGACCGCCTTCATCGGCTTCAACTTCGGGCAACGGGTGGTGATCCACCGCAAGTTCACCCCCGAGGACGTGCTGCGCACGATAGAGAAAGAACAGGTCAACAGCGTGTCCTTGGTGGGCGACGCCATGCTGCGGCCACTGATCGACGCCCTGAGCGGGCCCATGAAGGACACGGACTGCTCGTCCCTGTTCAGCGTCTCGTCGTCCGGCGCGATCATGTCGGAGACGGTGCGTGCCCAGTTCCAGGCCCTGGTCCCGAACGTGATGCTGCTGAACAACTTCGGGTCGTCGGAGTCCGGCTTCAACGGTACGGCGACCGAGGACTCGGGCCCCGAGCGGGGCTTCCGCATCCGCGTCAACTCCCGCACCCAGGTGGTGGATCCGGCCACCCACGAGCCGGTGCCGGCGGGCGAGGTGGGCCGGATCGCGCAGTGCGGCCACGTACCGCTCGGTTACTACAACGACGAGCGGAAGACAGCGGAGACCTTCTTCGAGAAGGACGGCGAGCGGTGGGTGCTCCTCGGCGACATGGCGACGGTCGACGAGGAGGGCGTCGTCACCGTCCTCGGGCGGGGCTCGCAGTGCATCAACACCGGTGGCGAGAAGGTGTATCCGGAGGAGGTCGAGCAGGCTCTCAAGTCCCATCCGGACGTGTACGACGCGCTGGTGGCCGGAGTTCCGGACGCGAAGTGGGGCAACCATGTGGCGGCGGTGGTGCAGTTGCGGGAGGGAGCGCCGCGGCCCTCGCTGGAGGAGGTCCAGTCCTACTGCCGTTCACAGCTGGCCGGTTACAAGATTCCCCGGCAGCTGGTGATCACCGAGACGATACGGCGGTCACCCAGCGGCAAGGCGGACTACCGCTGGGCCAAGGAGGTTGCCGTCGGGGCGGACCGGTGAGGCGGGAGGCCGCGCCTGGCCGGTGGGCCGACCGGGGTTGACGGGCGTACTCTGTGCGCGCGGTTGACCCGGGGTTGAACGGAGGGTGACGCGGGGACGTACGCGAGGTCGGCGGCCCTGCCCTGCGAGCCCGGTCCGCCGTGCCATCAGCGCTCCGCACGGAAGGACCCACGGGTGTCGCACCACACGCCCCCTCGTCAACTGCCCGACACGGACGCGGACGCGTTGGACGGGACCACAGCCGAGGAGGCCTCGCGCGCTCCCGCAGTGAACGACACCGACCCCGGCACCCCGGCGGACGTGCCGGGCGGGCGCCCTTCGGCGGAGGAGACGGCCGACAGCGCGGAAGACGGGAAGGCGCCCGGCAAGGCCCTAATCCCCCGCGCGGCTGTGGCCGCCGACGACGAACCCGCCGACGCGGCGGCCCCCGACCACCCGTCCGCCGACGAACCCGGCCCGAGCAGCGCCACCTCCCCCTCTGCCCGCCCCGGCTGGTTCGGCTGGCGCCGTCGTTTCCCGCGCGCCGCACGTGCCGTGCGGGTGGGCACGAGTGTCCTGGCCGGTGTCCTGGTGGTCGTCGTGCTCCTCATACCCAACCGCCTCGACCGGATCACCGCCGAGTCGTTCCTCCGTCTGCCTGTCGAGGCGATCTTCCTCGCGGCTGTCCTGCTCGTACTGCCGGCGAAGGCACGGCGGATCACGGCCCTCGTCCTGGGGGCGTTCCTCGGGCTGTCCACCGTCCTGAAGTGTCTCGACATGGGCTTCTACCAGACCCTGGCCCGGCCGTTCGACCTGGTCTTCGACTGGGTGCTGCTCAACGACGCGGCGGATTTCCTGAAGGACTCGCTCGGTCGCTCGGGTGAGGTGCTCTCGGTGATCGGCGTGATCGTCCTGCTGATCGCCGTGCTCATGGTGAGCGCGCTCGCGCTGGTGCGGCTGGCCGACGTGATGGCCCGGCACCGCCCCGTGGCCGTGCGCGGCACGCTGGTTCTCGGCACCGCGTGGATCGTCTGCTTCACCATGGGCGTGCAGACCGGTGGTGTGACGATCGCGACCAAGGGCTACACCCAGTACCTCACCAACCGTGTGCAGTACGTCCGCGAGGGCCTCGGGGACGCCGATGTCTTCGACAAGCAACTCCACGTCGACGCCTTCGCCGACACGCCGTCCGACCGGCTGCTGACCGGGCTGCGCGGCAAGGACGTGCTGTTCACCTTCATCGAGAGTTACGGCCGGGTGGCGATCGACGACCCGGCGATGGCACCGGAGATCGACACGACGCTCAAGCAGGGCGACGCCAGGCTCAGGTCGGCCGGCTTCGCGGCGCGCAGCGGCTGGCTCACGTCGCCCGTGACGGGCGCCGGCAGCTGGCTCGCCCACACGACGTTCCTGTCCGGTCTGTGGATCAAGAACCAGCAGCGGTACCGGACCACGACCACCAGTGACCGCGCCACGCTCACCAGCTACTTCCGCAAGACCGGCGACTGGCGCACGGTCGGCATCGTCCCGGGCGTGCGGAAGGCCTGGCCCGAGGGCACGTACTTCGGCCTCGACCACATCTACGACTCCACACACCTCGGCTACCAGGGTCCGTACTTCAGCTGGACCCCGGTGCCGGACCAGTTCAGCCTGGAGGCCTTCCAGAAGCTGGAGCACGGCAAGAAGAACCGCGACCCGATCATGGCGGAGATCATCCTGGCCTCCAGCCACAACCCCTGGTCCCCCATCGCCCACACCATCGACTGGAAGGACCTCGGGGACGGTTCGGTCTTCGAGAAGATCAAGAAGGAGGGCACGAACCCCACGGAGGTCTGGAAGAGCGCCAAGCGCGTACGGACCGAGTACCGCAAGGCCATCCAGTACTCCCTGGACAGCCTGACCCAGTGGGTCCAGCGCTACGGCGACGACAACACGGTCCTCGTCTTCCTCGGCGACCACCAGCCCGTCCCGACGGTCACGGGGGGCAGCACCAGCAGGGACGTGCCGGTCACCATCGTCGCCCGCGACCCGAAGGTGCTGGACCGCGTCGCCGACTGGGGTTGGACGGAGGGGCTCAAGCCGGCGGCCAACGCCCCCAAGTGGCGCATGGACCAGTTCCGGAACCGCTTCATGACGGCGTACGGGCCGGCGAAGAAGTAGCGCCGTCCGCACCGAGGAACGGCTCGACCACCGCGAGGAACTCTTCCGGCCGCGCCTCGTCGGCCGGGGCGGGTCGAGCGGCACCACCGGACGCCCGTCGATCATGGAAGTGCCAGTTCAGGGGCCGTTGTCAGTGGTCGGTTCTAGTGTGGGTGGCGAGATCGGATTCGCGCCGACGAGACGAAGAGGTTTGCCATGACGACTCTGCCCGACCGCCCGAACAGCGCGCTGCTCATCATCGACGTCCAGAACCAGGTGGTGGAGGGCGCCCACAACCGCGACGCGGTGCTCGCGAACATCAACACCCTCGTCGACAAGGCTCGCGCGCACAACGTGCCCGTGGTGTGGGTGCAGCACTCCAGCGACGAGCTGAAGACGGGCAGCGAAGGCTGGGAGTACGTGCCGGAACTGGTCCGCCGCGACTCCGAGCCCCTCGTCCACAAGGAATACGGCGACTCCTTCGAGGCCACGGAGCTGGAGGACGTCCTCGCCGAGCGCGGGGTCGGGCGACTGGTCGTCACGGGCGCCCAGACGGACGCGTGTGTCCGCTCGACCCTGCACGGCGGCATGGTGCGCGGGTACGACGTGACGCTCGTCGGCGACGCCCACACCACGGAGGACCTCACGAAGTACGGTGCTCCGAAGCCGGCCGAGGTGATAGCGCACACCAACCTCTACTGGCAGTTCCAGACCGCCCCCGGGCGCAAGGCGGGGACGGTCAGTACTGCGGATGTCACCTTCGCCGCCGCCGATGAGGGCTGACGATCAGGAGTCCGCGAACCGGTCCCTCAGCTCCCGCTTCAGGATCTTCCCGCTGGCGTTGCGCGGCAGCTCGTCCACGAACACGACCCTCTTCGGTGCCTTGAAGTGGGCGAGCCGCTCGCGGGCGTGGGCGATGAGTTCCGACTCCGTAACCTCGCCGCGAGGGACGACGACCGCCGTGACGGCCTCGATCCAGCGCTCGTTGGGAAGGCCGACGACGGCCGCCTCGGCGACCGACGGGTGGGTGTAGAGGGCGTCCTCAACCTGGCGTGAGGCGATCAGTACGCCACCGGAGTTGATGACGTCCTTCACCCGGTCGACGACGGTGTAGTAGCCGTCGGCGTCCCGGACGGCCAGGTCACCGGAGTGGAACCAGCCGTCCTGGAAAGCGGCGGCCGTCTCCTCGGGCTTGTCCCAGTAGCCCTCGCACAACTGCGGTGAACGGTAGACGACTTCGCCGGGTGTCCCGTCGGGGACTTCCGCGCCCTTCTCGTCCACCACCCGTGCGTCCACGAACAGCACCGGGCGTCCGCAGGAGTCCAGCCGGCCCTTGTGTTCGAAGGGCCCGAGAACCATGGCGAGGGGGCCGATCTCGCTCTGGCCGAAGCAGTTGTAGAAGTGGAGTTTCGGAAGGCGCTCGCGCAGCCGCTCCAGGATCGGGACCGGCATGATCGACGCGCCGTAGTACGCCTTGCGCAGTCCGCTCAGGTCGCGGGTCGCGAAGTCGGGGCGGCCCGCGAGAGCGATCCACACGGTCGGCGGCGCGAACAGGCTGTCCGCCCCGCCGGACTCCACGAGGTCGAGGATCGTGTCGCCGTCCGGTGCGTCGAGAATGATGTTCGTGGCGCCGACCGCGAGATACGGCAGCAGGAACACGTGCATCTGCGCCGAGTGGTACAGGGGCAGCGCGTGCACGGGCCGGTCCCCGGGGCTCAGATCCAGGGCGGAGATCGCGCTCAGGTACTCGTGCACCAGAGATCGGTGGGTCATCATCGCGCCCTTGGGCAGCGCGGTGGTCCCGGACGTGTACAGGAGCTGTACCAGGTCCTCGGTGCGCGACTCGGGGCCTTCGTGGGGCGCGGTGTCGGCCAGCCGTGCGAGCAGGGAGTCGTCGGCGTCGCGCAGCGGCAGGGTTCGTACGCCGTCGGGGAGCCGGTCGGCCAGGTCCGGGTCGGCCAGGACGAGGGTGCTGCCGGACTGGGCCACGAGGTAGGTGAGGTCGTCGCCGGTCAGGTTCTGGTTGACGGGGACGTGCACGAGTCCGGCGCGGGCGCAGGCGAGGAAGGCGATGAGGTAGGCGTCGGAGTTGTGGCCGTAGGCGGCGACCCGGTCGCCGGGGGCGAGCCCCTCGGCGCGCAGTACGCCGGCCGCGCGGGAGACGGCCTCGTCGAGTTCCCCGTACGTCCAGGCCCGTTCGCGGTACTCGACCGCCATCCGCGCCGGAACGCGCTGGGCGCTGCGCCGCAGCACCCCGTCAACCGTGCTCCCGTATTGCTGCGTCATAGTCCATGATCCTGGTTCCGTCACCGAACGAGGTCAAGCACCGGAGGGGGCCGGGAAACATACCCGTTGGTACGCTCAACCGCCCCTTCCCCCAATGACGTTGGGAGGCACTATGCGTACCCGCAGAAGACGGCTCGTCGTCATGGCCGTCGCATTACTCACCGCCACGACAGCACTGCCCGCCGCCACGGCGCAGAGCAGACCCTCAGAGGCGTCGCAGGCGCCACGAACAGCACAGCAACATCCCTCCCACGGCCGTCTGTCCGCCGTGATCCGCTATACCGAGTACGGCATCCCGCACATCGTCGCGAAGGACTACGCGGACCTCGGCTTCGGCAGCGGCTGGGCTCAGGCCGCCGACCAGGCGTGCGCGCTCGCGGACGGTTTCGTGACCCTGCGCGGCGACCGCTCGCGCTGGTTCGGCCCCGACGCCGAGACGGACTTCTCGCTCTCCGACGCCTCCGACAACCTTTCCAGCGATCTGTACTTCCGTGGGGTGCGGGACAACGGCACGGTGGAGCGGCTGCTCGCCCAGCCGGCGCCGCAGGGCCCGAGCCGGTCCGTCAAGGACCTGATGAACGGCTGGGCGGCCGGCTACAACACCTGGCTGAGGCAGAACCGGGTCACGGACCCGGCCTGCGCGGGCGCCGGCTGGGTCCGGCCCGTGACCGGTCTCGACGTGGCGACCCGCGCCTACGCCCTCGCGGTGCTCGGGGGACAGGGCGGCTTCGTGGACGGGATCACCGCCGCGCGACCGCCGACCGCACCCACCACGCCCACGAAACCGGCGCTCCCGGACGCCGCTGCCGCCGCCAGGGGCGCGCGCGAGCTGTTCGGCATCTCCGACATGGGTTCCAACGCCGTGGCGTTCAACGGCAGTACGACGGCGGGCGGCCGTGGCCTGCTGCTCGGCAACCCGCACTACCCGTGGCAGGGCGGACGCCGGTTCTGGCAGTCCCAGCAGACGATCCCGGGTGAACTGAACGTGGCGGGCGGGTCGTTGCTCGGCTCGCCGACGATCTCCGTCGGGTACAACGCGAACGTGGCGTGGAGCCACACCGTGTCCACGGGTGTGCCATTCAGTCTGCACCAGCTGAAGCTGGACCCCGCCGACCCGACGACGTACCTGGTCGACGGCAGGCCGGAGCGGATGACGCCCCGGCCGGTGACGGTCCCGGTGAAGAACGGCGCGCCGGTGACCCGCACCCAGTGGTGGACCCGCTACGGCCCCGTCGTCCTCTCCCCCGACGGCGAACTCCCGCTGCCCTGGACCACGACGACGGCGTACGCGCTGAACGACCCGAACGCGGCGAACCTGCGGTTCTACGACACCTCGCTCGGTTTCAGCAAGGCGCGCGGCACCGCCGAGGTCCTCCGCTCCCTCGACAGGCACCAGGGCATTCCCTGGGTGAACACCGTCGCCGCCGACTCCGCGGGGCACTCCCTGTTCGCCCAGTCGCAGGTACTCCCCCGGATCACCGACGCGTTGGCGGCAGCCTGTTCGACGCCGCTCGGCAGGGTCACCTACCCGGCGGCGGGGGTCGCGGTCCTCGACGGCTCACGCGCCGACTGCGCCATCGGCGACGATCCGGACGCCGTGGCGCCCGGAATCTTCGGGCCCGCGCGGATGCCGACGCTGAAGGACGCGCCGTACGTCGAGAACTCCAACGACAGCGCGTGGCTGGCCAACCTGGACAAGCCGATCACCGGCTACGAGCGGATCTTCGGTAAGGTCCGCACGGCCGCCTCGCCGCGGACCCGGGGTGCCGTCGCCGATGTGGCGGCGCTGGCCGCGAAGGGCAGGCTGACGGTCGCGGATCTCCAGCGGCAGCAGTTCGCGAACCCGTCGACGACGGGCGCGCTGGCCGCCGCCGACGCGGCCCGGGCCTGTGCGGCGCTGCCGGGCGATACGGCAACCGACAGTGCCGGTACGGCTGTTGACGTCAGTCAGGCGTGCGGTGTGCTGGCGTCCTGGGACCGCACCATGAACCGTGACAGCCGGGGTGCGCTGCTCTTCGACCGGTTCTGGCGCAAGCTGCTGGGCGCCGTGCCGTCCGCGCAACGCTGGAAGGTGCCGTTCTCGGCGGCGGATCCGGTCGGTACCCCCAACACGCTCAACACGGACGCGCCGGGCTTCACCAAGGCCCTCGCCGACGCGGTGACGGAGCTGCGCGTGGCGGGCATCGCGCTGAGCGCCCGGCTCGGGGACCACCAGTACGTCGTACGCCAGGGCCGGCGGATGCCCCTCGGTGGCGGCACCGAGTCCCTGGGCGTGTGGAACAAGATCGAGCCCGTGTGGGACACGGTGAACGGCGGCTACCGGGACAACAAGTTCGGGTCCAGCCACATCCAGGCCGTGGGCTGGGACGGCAGCCGCTGCCCGGTGGCCCGCACGCTGCTGACGTACTCCCAGTCGTCGAATCCCAACTCGCCGCACTTCGCGGACCAGACGCGGCTGTTCTCGGCCGAGAAGTGGGTCAGGGCGAGGTTCTGCGAGAAGGACATCCTGTCGTCGCCCGCGCTGCGGGTGATCCGGGTGCACGGCTGACGAGTCGGCTGATGAGTCGATGGGCTGACGGACGTACGGTCGGTCCGGTGTGGTGTGGTTCCGTCCCTCACCGGGGCGGGGCCACACCGCTGTTCGCACCACTCTTCGCACCGCTGTTCACGCGACCGCTCACACCGGCCGCGTACGGCCCTCCCAGTAGGGGTCGCGCAACCGCCGCTTGTACAGCTTGCCGTTGGGGTCGCGCGGCATGCTCTCGATGAAGTCGACGCTCTTGGGCCGCTTGTACCCGGCGAGCTGGCGGGCGCAGTGGCCGAGGATCTCCGCGGCCAGGTCGGGCCCCGGCACATGTCCGGGTGCCGCTTCCACGACCGCCTTGACCTCCTCGCCCCAGTCGTCGTGGGGGATGCCGAAGGCGGCGGCGTCGGCGACGGCGGGGTGGGCGAGCAGGGCGGCCTCGATCTCGGCGGGGTAGATGTTGACCCCGCCCGAGATGATCATGTCGATCTTGCGGTCCCGGAGGAAGAGGTAGCCGTCCTCGTCCAGGAGGCCCAGGTCGCCGACGGTGAAGAAGTCGCCGATGCGGTTCTTGCGCGTCTTGCCCTCGTCCTTGTGGTAGGCGAAGCCGCCGGTGCTCATCTTCATGTAGACGGTGCCGAGTTCGCCGGGCGGCAGCCGGTTGCCGACGTCGTCGAAGATCGCGAGTTCGCTGATCGGCCAGGCCTTGCCGACCGTGCCGGGCTTCTTCAGCCAGTCCTCGGCGGTCGCGAACGCCCCGCCGCCCTCGCTGGCCGCGTAGTACTCCTCGACGCAGTCGCCCCACCAGTCGATCATGGCCCGTTTCACATGGTCGGGGCAGGGCGCGGCGCCGTGGATGGCGTGCCGCATGGACGACACGTCGTACGCCCGCCGCACCCGCTCCGGCAGCGCGAGGAGGCGGTGGAACTGGGTCGGGACCATATGGGTGTGCGTGCACTTGTGGGCGTCGATGACGCGGAGCATCTCCTCCGGTGTCCACTTGTCCATCAGCACCAGCCGGTGCCCGATGTGCAGGGACGCGCCCGCGAACTGGAGTACGGCCGTGTGGTAGAGCGGCGAGCAGACGAGGTGCGTGTTCCCGTCGAACGGCTTGATGCCGAAGATGCCGAGGAACCCGCCGAGGTAGGCCTCCTCGGGCGGCTTGCCCTGCAACGGGCGCCGGATGCCGCGCGGACGGCCCGTGGTGCCCGAGGTGTAGTTCATGACCCAGCCGAGGGTGCGCTCGTCGGGCGGCGAATCGGGCTGCCCCTCGAAGAGCTGGGTGTACGAGCGGAAGCCGTCGACCTCGCCGACCGCGTACCGCTGCTCCGCCGGGAGCTGTGCCTCGTCGGCGGCGGCGCGTGCCTCGTCGGCGAACCGCTCGTGTGCGACGAGCACCTTGGCGCCGGAGTCGGCGACGATCCAGGCGATCTCGGGCCCGACGAGGTGGTGGTTGACGGGGACGAGATAGAACCCGGCCTGGGAGGCGGCCAGGTACGCCACGAGGAACTCGACACCGTTGGGCAGGACCACGGCGAAGGCGTCACCGCGTCCGAGTCCGGCTGCGCGCAGCCCGTGGACCAGCTGGTTGGTGGCGGCGTGCAGCCGTCCGGCGGTCCACTGCTCACCGTCGGGGGCGATGAGGACCGTGCGCTCCGGGTCGGCGGCGGCCTGTGCCCAGAATCCGATGGGGGTCTCGCTCGCTGTTGCGTTCGCTGGTGCGCTCACTGTTCCGCTCACGACTGGTCGCCCCTTCCGTCGAGGTTCCTTCCCGCGATGCGGTTGACTCGGTTCACAGCCTGTTCGAAGCCGCTGGTCAGCTCGTCGAAGACGGCCTGAACGCTCTGTTCACGGTTCATCCGGCCGACGATCTGGCCGACCGGAGTGCCGAGGAGCGGTTGGACCTCGTACTTCTGGATGCGCGAGATGGCGTCGGCAACGAGCAGACCCTGGAGGGGCATGGGCAGGGTGCCGGGTCCGTCGGCGGAGTCCCACGCGTCGGTCCACTCGGTGCGGAGCTGACGCGCGGGCTTTCCGGTCAGCGCGCGGGAGCGGACGGTGTCGCCGGAGCCGGCCGCGAGCAGCTTCTCGGTGACCGCGCGCGAGTGCATGTCGGCCTCGGTGACGGTCAGCCAGAGGGAGCCCAGCCAGACCCCCTGGGCGCCGAGGGCGAGCGCGGCGGCCACCTGTCTGCCACTGCCGATACCGCCGGCGGCGAGCACCGGCAGCGGGTCGACGGCGTCGACGACTTCGGGGGTCAGCACCATGGAGGCGATCTCGCCGGTGTGGCCGCCCGCCTCGTAGCCCTGGGCGACGACGATGTCGATGCCGCCCTCGGCGTGCTTGCGCGCGTGCCGGGCACTGCCCGCGAGGGCCGCGACGAGCGCCCCCTGGTCGTGCGCGCGGGCCACGACGTCGGCAGGCGGTGAGCCGAGGGCGTTCGCCAGCAGTTTGATCGGGTAGTCGAAGGCCACGTCGAGCTGGCTGCGGGCGACCTGCTCCATCCACCCGGTGATACGCCACCCGGAGGCCTCGCCCTCGGCCAGCTCGGGCACGCCGTACTTGGCGAGGGTCTCCCGGACGAACTGGCGGTGCCCCTCGGGGATCATCGCCTCGACCTCGGCCTCGGTCACCCCTTCGACCTTCCGGGCGGGCATGACGACGTCCAGCCCGTAGGGCCGGCCGTCGACATGCGCCTCGATCCAGTCCAGGTCGCGTTTGAGGTCGTCCGGCGCCGTGTAGCGGACCGCTCCGAGCACCCCGAAACCCCCGGCCCGGCTGATGGCCGCGGCGACGGCGGGGAACGGCGTGAAGCCGAAGACGGCGTGCTCGATTCCCAGTTTCTTGCTCAGCTCCGTCTGCATGGCCGCAGGATGCCGCAGTCCTCCGGACGAGGGAAGACCTTTTCTGATACACCGTCAGATTCTCGGCCACCGACCGCGCGCGACTGGAATACGGTTGACCCACACCTCAGGTGACTCGGAAGGGGCTCCTCGATGACAGAAGAAGCGGCGACGGGCGAGCGGCTGACGCAACGTCAACTGGGCAGATACTCCCTGGCGTTGGGCGGCGCCCTCGCCTTCGCCTCCTTCCCGGCGGGACCGGCCGAGGCCGCCCCGACGACGGGCCGTCCCCCGACTCTGCGCTGGTGGCCGGCCATGCCGGTGTCTTCTCGTCGGCGTGGGACCTCGCCGTTCTCGGCCGTACGCTGCTCAACGGCGGCGCGTACGGCAGGGCGCGCATTCTGTCGCCCGCCTCGGTCGAGCTGATGTTCACCGACCCCAACACGGCCTTCCCCGGGGACGAACACGGTCTCGGCTTCGAGCTCTACCAGCACTGGTACATGGGTGCGACGGCCACGCCCCGCACCGCCGGGCACACTGGTTTCACCGGCACTTCACTCGTCCTCGACCCGACGACCGACTCCTTCCTGATCGTCCTCAGCAACTCCGTGCATCCGGTGCGCAGTTGGCGTTCCGGCTCCGCGCCCCGGGTCGCCGCCGCGAACAACCTGGCCCGCGCGGTGCCGGTCCGCCCACGCCATGGACGTACGGCCCGGTTCTCCGGCACGGCGACCTCGACGACGGCGACGCTCACCCTCCCGCCCCTCACCACCGCCGTCGACTCCCGGCTGAGCTGCGCGCTGTGGTGGGACACCGAACCGCAGTCGGACGTCCTGTCGCTGGAGGCGTCGGCCGACGGCGGCGGGACCTGGCAGCCGGTCCCGTTCACGACCACCGGCGCCGACGGCACCCCGCAGGGGCACCCGGCGGGCACGGCCACCGGCTGGTCGGGGCGCGTCTGGCACCGTCTCTCCGCGTCCCTTCCCACCGCACCGTCCCTCGTCCTGCGCTGACGGTGCACGACCGACCGGCTGTACGTGGGCCGTGGCGTGTACGTCGACGCCCGGCCCGTACGCGACGCCGACGGCACCGTCTTCGACGAGACGCACCCGGCGGACGCGGCACGTATCGAAGCGGTGGGCTGGACGGGGTCCGCGAACTGACCCGGGAACGGGCGAACCGTCCCCGCCCGGTGCTCAGCCCTTGTCCGCCTCCCACACGGCCATGGCGGCGTTGTGCCCCGGCACCCCGCTCACCCCGCCCCCGCGCACCGCGCCCGCCCCGCACAGCAGGACGTTCGGGTGCCGGGTCTCCACGCCCCAGCGCCCGTCGGCCTCCTGGGCGTACGGCCAGGTCAGGTCCCCGTGGAAGATGTTGCCGCCGGGCAGACGCAGGTCGCGTTCCAGGTCGAGGGGGGTCTTCGCCTCGATGCAGGGGCGTCCGTCGGTGTCGGTGGCCAGGCAGTCCGCGAGGGGTTCGGCGAGGTGGGCGTCGAGTTGGGCGAGGGTCGATGTCAGCAGTTCGTCGCGCACTGCGTCGTTGTCGCGGGCGAAAAGCCGTGCGGGGGTATGCAGGCCGAACAGGGTCAGCGTCTGGTAGCCGCGCTCGACGAGGTCCGGGCCGAGAATCGTCGGGTCGGTGAGAGAGTGGCAGTAGATCTCGGACGGCGGCGCGGCGGGCAGTTCACCGGCCGACGCCTGGGCGTGGGCGGCGGCCAGTTGCTCGTACCCCTCGGCGATGTGGAAGGTCCCGGCGAACGCCTCGCGCGGGTCGACGGACGTGTCCTTGAGCCTCGGCAGCCGTGTGAGCAGCATGTTCACCTTGAGCTGGGCGCCTTCGGCGGGGCTCGGCGGGGCGTCACCCGTCAGCGCGGCCAGTTCCTGCGGCGAGGCGTTCACCAGCACGTGCCGGGCGCCGACCGTGCCCTCCCCGTCGGCCGTCCGGTACGTCACCTCGGCGGTGCGCCCGTCCGTGTCCACCCGTACGACCTCGTGGCCGGTGGCGAGCACCGCGCCCGCGTTCCGGGCGGCGCCGGCGAGGGCGTCGGTGAGGGCGCCCATGCCGCCCACGGGCACGTCCCACGCGCCGGTGCCGCCGCCGATGACGTGGTAGAGGAAGCAGCGGTTCTGCCGCAGTGACGGGTCGTGGGCGTCGGCGAAGGTGCCGATCAGGGCGTCGGTGAGGACCACGCCGCGTACCAGGTCGTCGGTGAAGTTCGCTTCGACGGCGGTGCCGATCGGCTCCTCGAAGAGGGTGCGCCAGGCGTCCTCGTCGTCCACGCGGCGGCGCAGTTCGTCGCGGGTGGGCAAGGGCTCCGTGAGGGTGGGGAACACCTTTTCGGCGACGCGGCCGGTCATACCGTAGAAACGCTGCCAGGACTCGTACTCCCGTTCCCCTCCGGTGAGGCGGGCGAAGGCGTCGCGGGTGCGGCGCTCACCGCCTCCGACGAGCAGTCCGGTGGCCAGGCCGTCGCGTTCCACGGGGGTGTACGAGGAGACGGTGCGCCCGCGCACCCGAAAGTCCAGATCGAGATCGCGCACGATCTTCCGGGGCAGCAGGCTGACCAGATAGGAGTAGCGCGACAGCCGGGCGTCGACCCCGGCGAACGGACGGGTCGACACGGCGGCGCCGCCGGTGCCGGCCAGCCGTTCGAGGACCAGCACGGACTTCCCGGCGCGGGCCAGGTAGGCGGCGGCGACCAGGCCGTTGTGGCCGCCGCCGACGATCACCGTGTCGTATCGGTCGGGGAGGCCGGATCGGCCGGGGCGGTCGGGGCGCTCGGGTGCGGGCATGGTTCTTCGTAACACGTGATGATCCACCCCGGCCAGAGGTGCGGGGCCGAGGGGTCGCGAAGTCCACCACGGTCCGGCAGCGCCCTCGGAGGGCGCGGGGAACCGGGGTGGACTTCGCGAGGCACTTCCCGCTCAGTGGCCGGAGGCCCGCTGCTGGCGCAGTGCCGCCACCCGCCGGTACAGCTCGGCGGCCTCCGCGCCCCGGCCGAGCCGCTCCAGACAGTGGGCCTCGTCGTTGCGGCTGGCGAGGGTGTCGATGTGGTCGGCGCCCAGCACCTGTTCGCGGGCGGCGGCAACCCGCCGGTACTCGGTCAGGGCGTCGGGCCAGCGGCCGAGCCAGCCGAGGCCGACGGCCACCTCGCGGCGGCTGACCAGCGTGTCCGGGTGGTCGGCGCCCAGGACCCGTTCGCGGATCGCGCACACGTCGCGTGACTCCGCGAGCGCCTCCTCCCAACGGTCGAGGCGGCCGAGGTTGACGCCCAGACCGTGCCGGGCGCGCAAGGTCTCGGGATGCGTGGGCCCGTTGACCCGGGTACGGTCGTCGACCAGGTCGCGGTACAGCTTGAGGGCCTCCGCGCTGCGGCCGAGGCGGCCGAGACCGATGCCGACCTCGTAGCGGGCGGCGAGCGTGTCGGGGTGATCGGGGCCGAGCGCCTCGGCGCGCGCCACCGCGACCTCCTGGTACGTCCGCAGGGCCTCCGGCCAGCGCCCCAACTGACCGAGCACGTAGGCGACTTCGTACTGTGTGACGAGCGTGTCGGGATGCGCGGCGCCGAGCACCCTGGCACGCGCCGCCGCCACCTCGCAGGCCATGCGGTACGAGTCCTCCAGGCGCCCCAGGCGGCTCAGGTTGAAGGCGAGGTTGTGGCGGCAGCGCAGGGTGTCCGGGTGATCGGGACCCATGGTGCGCTCCCGGGCGGCCAAGACGGTCGTGTAGGCCTGGTGGGCCTCGAAATGACGGCCCAACTGGCCCAGGACGTACGCCGTTTCCTGCCGGGCGGCCAACGAGTCCGGATGGTCGGCGCCGAGGACGCGCTCCCGCTCGCGGGCCACGTGGGTGTACTCGCGCAGGGCGTCGGCGGCGCGGCCGGTGCGGCTGAGGGTGAAGCCGACCTCGTAACGGCTGGCGAGGGTGTCGGGGTGGGCGGGTCCGAGGACGTGCTCGCGTTCGGCGGCGACCGCCCGGTGCACCTCCCCCGCCTCGGCCCAGCGACCGAGGCGCCCCAGGCTCAGGCCCGCGTTGTGCCGCCCGGCCAGCGCGTCGAGCACCTGGGGTGACGGAGCGGGCGGCAGCTGCGGTACGGGTTCGGGGTGGCCCTCGACGGGGCGGGCGATCCAGTCGCCGGTGAGCCCGGCCGACGGATCCGGTGGTGCGGTGCCCGTCCGGGCGCCGGTGGCCTTGTGGCCGGTGGTCATGCCACGGGTCCAGGACGGCAGGCCGGGTGCGCGGGTGGCGGGCTCGGGGGGCCGGAACTGGGGCTGCGGGGTGACGAGGGTCGGCACGTACAGCGGGGTGGCCCGGCCCGCGCTGATCCGGCGCGCCAACTCCCGTGCGTCGCGCGGACGTTCGTCGGGATGTTTGGCGAGGAGGTCCAGGATGGCCCGCTCGAGGAACTCGGGCACGTCCGGGCGGTGGCTGCGCGGCGGCTCGGGCGGGGTGTCACGGTGTCCGACGAGCACCGCCCAGGCGTCGTCGAGATCGAACGGCGGTACCCCGGTGGCCAGTTCGTACAACACGCATCCGAAGGAGTACAGGTCGCTGCGGTGGTCGACCTCGGCGCCGCTGATCTGTTCCGGCGACATGTAGTGCGGGGTGCCCATCGCGATCCCGGTGCCGGTGAGCCGGGAGGTGAAGCCGATGTCGTGCCCGAGGCGCGCTATGCCGAAGTCGCAGATCTTCACCGTACCGTCGGTCAACCGCATGATGTTCGCGGGCTTCAAGTCGCGGTGGACGATGCCCTGTTGATGGGTGTAGGCGAGGGCGGCGGCGACCTGGTCGGCGATGTCGACGACGGCCGGGACGGACAGCGGATGGTGTTTGTTGTCCTCCAGGAGCTGGCTCAGATTGCGCCCGTCCAGCAACTCCATGACGAGGTACAGCACCCCGTCGGCCTCGCCGAAGTCGTGCACGACGGTCACCCCGCGGTGCTGCAGAGCGGCGGCCACCCGCGCCTCCCGCCGGAAGCGTTCCCGCAGGACACGGGTGAAGGAGTGGTCGTGGTGCGGTCCGAGCGGCTTCAGGCACTTCACGGCGACCTGCCGCCCCAGCGACTCGTCGCGAGCACGCCACACTTCCCCCATGCCGCCGCGCCCGATCAGATCGAGCAGCCGGTAGCGGCTCTGGATCAGTCTGGTGTCCGCCATGTCCTGCCGCCGCCCCTGGTCCCTGTTCACCCTCCCCTGGCGCGTCCAGTATGGCGAGCCGTCGTCCGACTTTGTACGGCGCGGGGCGCGAGCCGGGGCCGAGCCGTGAGATGGCCCGCAGACTCGCGGGCGTACGGCGGCGGAGAGGCGTACGCGGGCTGCGCGACGCGCCGCCACAGCGCCTCACGCGCCGGGACGGGCAGCGGTTGCTTGAGGGGCGTGGCGGATGTGGGTCATTGCCGCAATCAGGACCCCCCGAAGCCATTCGATCCGCGTTCAGCAAGTGAAGCGCTTCGACGCTGTCAGCATCTTGCACAGCGCGTCAATGGGCTGGTCGAAAGTAAGTTTCTTCAAGGTGACCCCCTTGTTTCGTATGAAACATCGCATTAACTTGCGTCGACAGGTGAAGCGCTTCGACAGTTCGAACGAGCTCGCGCGTCCCCCACAGACGGAGCCTTCGACCATCCAGAAAGGGAAAGGGACATGAGAGAGTCGCACCCCGCCGCGAGCCGTCCCGGCAGCGCGCTGAGGCGCCTGGCGATCCTGCTGCTCGCACTGGGCGCCACCATCGGTCTGACCCTGGGCACCGCACTCACGGCTCCCGCCGCGGAGGCCGCCCCCGGGAAGGTGCGCGTCCCGGACTCCGCCATGGACGCCGTCGCGGCGATGCAACCCAGCTGGAACCTCGGCAACACCCTGGAAGCGATCCCCGAGGAGACCTCCTGGGGCAACCCGCCCGCCACGCGGGAGCTGCTCGCCAAGGTCCGCTCGGAGGGCTTCCGCAGCGTCCGTATACCGGTGACCTGGAAGGACCACCAGTCGGCCACCGCGCCCTACACCGTCGACGCCGCGTACATGAGCCGCGTGAAGCAGGTCGTCGACTGGGCGCTGGACGAGGGCCTCTACGTAGTGCTCAACGTCCACCACGACTCGTGGCAGTGGGTCAACAAGATGCCCACCGACCACGACAACGTGCTGGCCCGCTTCAACTCGACGTGGACGCAGATCTCGTCGGCCTTCAAGGACGAGCCGCGCACCCTGCTCTTCGAGAGCATCAACGAGCCCGTCTTCGACGGCGCCACCGCCGAGCAGAAGACGAAGCTCCTGAACGAGCTGAACGTCTCCTTCCACAACGTCGTCCGTTCGTCGGGCGGCAACAACGACGACCGCCTGCTCGTCCTGCCCACCGAGTACTGCACCCCGAGCCAGTCGCTGCTGGACGACCTCTACCGGACGATCCGCTCACTGGACGACGACAACGTGGTCGCCACCGTGCACTACTACGGCTGGTGGCCGTTCAGCGTGAACGTCGCGGGCGGCACCCACTACGACGCGGCGGCGCAGAAGGACCTGACCGACAGCTTCACGCGCATGCACGACACCCTCGTCGCCAAGGGCATCCCCGTCTACCTGGGCGAGTACGGCCTTCTCAGCTGGCCCGATCACAACCACCCGTCCAGCGTCGAGCGCGGCGAGGCGCTGAAGTACTTCGAGCACGTCGGTGCCGCGGCGCGCGAGGCCGGTGTGACCACCGCGCTGTGGGACCCCGGTTTCGCCTACCTCAACCGGATCACCCTGAAGTGGCGGGACCCGGCCCTGTTCGCCTGGATCAAGTCGAGCTGGACGACGCGCTCGGGCACGGCCTCCTTCGACCACGTGTACCTGCCGAAGTCGAGCCCGGTCACGGCCCAGTCGCTCACCCTGAACCCGAACGGCACCAAGTTCCGTGGACTCTGGCAGGGCGACTCCAAGTTGAAGGAGAAGCGCGACTACACCCTGTCCGGCACCCGCCTCACCCTCACCGCCAAGGCGCTGACCCGGCTCGCCGGCGACCGTGAGTACGGGGTCAACGCCACGCTGAAGGCCCGCTTCTCCAGCGGACTGCCCTGGCAGATCGACGTGGTGACGTACGACCGGCCGAAGCCGTTGCCGGCCGCCAAGGGCACGACCGAGGAGTTCTACATCCTCACCGACTACCGGGGTGACGAACTGGCGGCGATGGAGTCCACTTACACCAACGGTGACAACGCCGGACCGACCGACTGGAACCCGTACCAGGAGTTCAACAAGGCGTTCGCGCCGGACTACCCGAACAACAAGATCATCCTGACGACCGCGTTCATGAAGGCCCTGCGTGACGGCGAGAAGGTCAATCTGACCTTCCACTTCTACAGCGGAGCCACCGTGAAGTACCAGGTGACCAGGGACGGTACGAAGGTGACCGGTTCGGCCTCCTGACCATCCCTTCCCCTGACGTCCCGGCTGCCGGGCCCGTATCCCGGGCCCGGCACTCGGCCGCCCCCCTCATCTCCACGGAGGAGCACCCCATGGCCGACCTGCCTCCGCGCGTGCTGTTCGGCGCCGCCTACTACCACGAGTACCAGCCCTACGAGCGACTCAAGACCGACCTCGACCTCATGTCGGAGGCGAAGTTCACCGTCATCCGCGTCGGCGAGTCGGTGTGGTCCACCTGGGAACCGGAGAACGGCCGCTTCGAGCTCGACTGGCTGCGACCCGTCCTCGACGGCGCCCACGAGCGCGGTATCGCGGTCGTCCTCGGCACGCCCACCTACGCGGTGCCGCCGTGGCTGGCCCGGCAGTACCCGGAGATCGCCGCCGAGGACGCCACCGGGCGGCGCGCCGCGTGGGGCGGCCGGCAGGAGGTCGACATCACGCACCCGGCCTTCCGTTTCCACGCGGAGCGGGTGATCCGCGCGATCACGGCCCGTTACGCCGACCATCCCGCGGTCATCGGCTTCCAGGTCGACAACGAGCCCGGCCCGCGACTGCCGCACAACCACGGCGTCTTCCAGCGGTTCGTGGACGATCTGCGGCAGCGCTACGGCGATGTGGAGACCCTCAACCGCGAGTGGGGGCTGGTGTACTGGTCGCACCGGCTGTCCACCTGGGCCGACCTGTGGAAGCCGGAGGGCAACGCGCAGCCGCAGTACGAACTGGCCTGGCGGGCGTTCCAGGCCCGGCAGACCACCGAGTTCATCGCCTGGCAGGCCGGCATCGTGCGCGAGTACGCGAGGCCCGGCCAGTTCGTCACCACATGCCTGGCGTACTGGTCCCCCGGCCTGGAGGACGACGAACTCACCGACGGCCTGGACGTCACCGCGGGCAACCCGTACTACGACATGCAGGACAGCCTGACCATGCCGGATCCCCCGCACGCGAAACTGCCGGGGCAGTGGATGGACCACGGGGTGTGGGCGCTGCACCAGAGCGCCGACCGGATCTACTCCTCGCGCCAGGAGCCGTTCCTGGTCACGGAGACCAACGCCCAGGCGATCGGCGGCACTTCGGACAACCGGCCCGCCTTCGACGGGCAGTGGCGCCAGGCCGGGTGGGCGCTGGTCGCGCGCGGGGCCCGCATGATCGAGTACTGGCACTGGCACACGCTGCACTTCGGCACCGAGACGTACTGGGGCGGGATCCTCCCGCACAGCGGCCGGCCCGGGCGCGCGTACGCCGAACTCGCCCGGCTGGGCGCCGAGTTCGACCGTGTCGGAGACCTGGTCGCCGGGATCACACCGGACGCCGACATCGCGATGGTGTACTCGGCGCCGAGCAAGTGGCTGATGAACAAGTACCCGCCGCTCGCCGGCGCCGACGGCGGTCCGGACGCGGGCGCGTACGAGGGCATCTTCGGCCCGTTCTACCGGGGCGCGTTCGAGGCAGGACGGCAGGTACGGATCCTGCACGCCCGCCAGTTGCACGACCCAAGCGGCCAACGCCCGGGACTGTCACCGGAGTCGGCGGCCGAGCGGCACCCGGTTCTCGTCGCCGCGGGGCTGTACGTGGCGGACGACAGCACGCTGGACTGGCTCGCCGCGTACGCCGAGGCGGGCGGCCATCTCGTCCTCGGTCCCCGCACCGGTTATGGCGACCACGAGGCGCGGGCACGCCACGAGGTGACACCGGCGCGGCTGGTCAAGGCCGCGGGCGTCCGGTACGACGAGTTCAGCAACCTCCACGTCGACCTGCCGTTGCGCGGCGCGCCGGACAGTCCGCTGCGGCTGCCGGAGGGCGCGGTGGCCACCCGCTGGGTGGAGGGGCTGGCCGTGGACGACGCCGAGGTCCTGGCCGAGTACGACCACCCGCACTTCGGTCGCTGGCCCGCCGTCACCACCCGCCGCCATGGCGCGGGGCGTGTCACCACCGTTGGTACGGTGCCCGGCCGTGAGCTGGCCCGTGCGCTGGCCGTCTGGCTCGCACCCGCCCCGGCCAGCGGCTGGCAGGACCTGCCGGACTCGGTCACTGTCGCCACCGGCGCCGCTCCCGACGGCCGGCGCGTCCACGTCGTCCACAACTGGAGCTGGCGGCCGGTCACCGTCCAGGCCCCGGTGGACCTGTCCGACGCCCTGGACGGCGGCGCGGTCCCGGCGGGGACGTCTGTGGAGCTCGGCGCCTGGGACGTCCGTGTTCTTGCCGCCCCACAGGAGCGGTAACCGGGGGAAAGAGTCGTGACGGCCAGAAACGAGCCGGCGCCGCAGCACAACGGGAAGGCCGCGCCGGCTCGCGGGCCGGCGTCGGTGACCATCGCGTACATCGCGGAGTCGGCGGGTGTCTCGGTCCCCACCACGGTGTCTCCTATGTGGGTGCCCAACGTCAACGGCGGGCGGTCCGGGACCCGCCACCTGACCGAGAGGGGACACCGGCGCATCGCCATGCACGACGCCGCCGACCGCCGGGTGAGCTCCCGGCGGTCGGCGCGTTACGGGCACCGTGGCACGATCACCCCCGGCCCCCGGCCCCCGGCCCCCGTTCTCCGGTCAGCTGGCGGG
>NZ_LGDW01000498.1 GCF_001280005.1 Streptomyces sp. NRRL WC-3618
CGAGACCCGCGTCGAGGCGACACCGGGCCTGCTCAGCTGGACCGGTACGGCAGGACGCGTCGACCTCGCCTACGAGTCGCCGGACACCGTCCGCCTGCGAGGCGCCGGGCTGGCGCTGAGCGTCTCGGCGGCGGCCTCGACGCTGACCCCGTTCAGCGGCACCTACTTCTTTGACGACCCGGCGGCGCGGGCGCACGTGTTCACGTCGTACGAGACCGGGCGCCGTTACCGCGTCACGGTGCTCGCCGGCATGGTGACCGACACCGTCGGCAGTCAGGCCCTGGGCAGCGCCGACCGGGGTCTCACGGTCGCCGCCGACACCGACGGTTTCTGGGAGATCGCGGTCGAGGAGATGGACACGGCCCGCGCGCCGTACGTGTCAACGGCGGTCTTCGCCAAGCTCGTCGAGGAAGCCCGGAACGCCTTCGCGGACTTCGTCGACGCGGTGGCCCCCTGGCGCTCGGCGGACACTCCGGCCGCCGAACTCGCCGCGTACGTGGTGTGGTCGGCGACCGTACGCCCGGCCGGCCTGGTCACCCGCCCCGCC
>NZ_LGDW01000499.1 GCF_001280005.1 Streptomyces sp. NRRL WC-3618
GGAGCTGGGACCACTGCTTCAACGCCCTCGCCCTGGCGAGCGGCAGCCCCGAACTGGCCTGGGACCAGTTCCATCTGCCCTTCGACCACCAGGACGAGACCGGGGCCCTGCCCGACTCCGTCACCCACTCGGAGGTCCTCTACAACTTCGTCAAACCGCCCATCCACGGCTGGGCGTTCGGCCACCTGCGCAGGCTGCTGACCACGCCGCTCGGACAGGCCGAACTGACCGAGGCGTACGACAGGCTGACCCGCTGGACGGACTTCTGGCTCGCCGCGCGGCGCGCACCCGGTGCCGCCCTGCCCCACTACCAGCACGGCAACGACAGCGGCTGGGACAACGCCACCACCTTCGACCCCGCACGCGTGGTCGTCACCGCCGACCTGGCCGCCTTCCTCATCCTCCAGTTGCATCAACTCGCCGACCTCGCCGATGAGTTGAGACGGCCCGACGATGCTCTGCGGTGGCGGCGCACGGCTGCCGAGACCCAGGCGGCGATGCTCGACCAGCTCTGGACCGGCGATCGGTTCGTCGCCCGAGGGGTCGGCAGCGGGGACCCCTGGAGCACGTCCAGCCTGCTGGACCTGATGCCCGTCGCGCTGGGCGAGCACCTGCCGGACGACGTCAGCAACGCTCTGGCCGCCCGGATCGAGGCCCATCTGACCCCGTACGGCCTGGCCACCGAGCTGCCCACGTCGCCGCACTACCTCTCCGACGGCTACTGGCGCGGACCGATCTGGGCGCCCGCCACCGTCCTCGTCGAAGACGGGTTGCGCCGGGCAGGACACCAGCGCCTCGCGGACGACGTGAGCGCCCGCTTCCGCGCCCTGTGCGAAACCCACGGCTTCGCCGAGAACTTCGACGCCCTGACCGGCACGGGCCTGCGCGACCGCGCCTACACCTGGACCGCCGCCAGCTACCTCCTCCTCGCCGAAGCGCACACACACCGAGTGGGCCACTGACGCCCACCCACTTCCCCGTGCGCTCGTCGGCTTCAGTGGACCGGAGTCGGGCTCTTCGGACCCGGCCCGATCCAGCTGCCCGGCGTCGCCGGCGAGGGATTCAGGTCGCTCCAGGACGGCGGCGGGGGATCCGGGGCGGATGCGGGACCGAGGCGGTCCAGGAGACCGGCACGCAGCGGATCCGTGTCCGGGAGGCCGAGATCGACGGTGATCGCCAGGGCCCGGGTCCACGCCCCGGCGGCGGCCTGGGATTGGGCGGTGGTGTGCTGGATGTCGCCGAGGAGGACGAGCCCGGCGGATTCGCTGTGGCGGTCCCCCGTCCGGTGGAACAGGTCGACGGCCTGCCGGTAGCAGCCGACGGCCTCCTCGAGGTGGCCGAGCTGGTGGTGGACGTAGCCGAGGCTGTCCTGGATGTGGGCCTGGCCGTTGAGATCCGCGGTCTCCCGCGCCAGGTCCAGGGCCTCACGGCAGTGGGCGAGAGCCTGGAGCTGGTCGCCCAGCTGGGCGAGGATCCATCCGATGTGGTTGAGGGCGGCGGACTGCCCGGCCCGGTCACCGGCGGCCCGGTGGTGCGCGAGGCTGTCACGAGCGTGATCGAGCGCCCGCAGATGCCGCCCCTGCGCCTCGCACATCCGGGACAGATGCTGGTGGATACGGGCCTGCCCGGCATGGCTCCCCGCCTCGTCGAAGAGATCCAGCGCCCGCAGATAGTGGGCTCGGGCGTGGTCGGGACGGTCCAGCCTGTCCTGGGCGAGTCCGAGCCCGCGATGGGCGTCGGCCTGCCCTTCCTTGTCGCCCTGGCGCAGCGCCGCGTCCAGGGCGACGGTGTGGACGGCGGTCAGTGCCCGCCAGTATCCGTGCCGGTCGAGGTAGGTGGTGAGCGCCGAGGCGAGGCGCCAGATATGGGTGCCGAAGCCCGCGGCGGGGGCCTGTTCCACGGCGGCGAGCAGGACAGCGTGCTCGGCGGTGAACCAGGCCTGGGCCTGCGAGTGGTCCGACAGCCCTACCGGTGAGGCGCCCGGCTGGGCGGGCGGCAGCGGCGTCGGGTGGGGCCGGGGAGTCAGCAGGGCGTCGGCCGTGTGCGCGGTGTGCAGATAGTGGTCGAGCATGCGGTGCACGGCCAAACTCCGGACGTCGTCACCGTCGTACGCGGCGACCAACTCGGCGGCGTAGGCGCGCAACAGGTCGTGGAAGGCGTACCGGCCGGGCACATGTTCGGTGAGCAGATGTCCGCGGACCAGCTCGGCCAGCAGGACACGGGCGCGCGGCAACGGTACGTCGGCCAGCGCGGCGACCGCCGGCAGGGTGGCGTCTGGTCCGGGGTGCAGCCCCAACAGGCGGAAGAGCCGGGCGGCGTCGGCACTGAGCGCCTGGTAGGACCAGGAGAACACCGCCCGTACCTGACTCGTGGCCTCCCCGCCGTCCAGGGCGTCCAGGCGTCCGTCGGCCCGGCGCAGCTCCCCGGCGAGCGCCGCGAGCGGCAGACCGGGCTGGGCGGCGGCGCGGGCGGCGACGATCGCCAGCGCGAGCGGCAGCCCCGCGCACTGGCCGACGATCTCCCGTACGGCCATGTGCTCGGCCGCCACCCGGTCCGGTCCCAGCCGGCCGATCAGCAACTCCCGGGCCTCGGCGGGACCGAGCAGGCCGAGGGTCAGCAGATGGGCCCCCTCGGCGGCGGCCAGTCCGGTCAGCGCGCGCCGGCTGGTGACCAGCGCCAGACACCCGGGGGCTCCGGGCAGCAGGGGCCGGACCTGCTCGGCGTCGCGGGCGTTGTCCAGCACCACCAGCACCCGCCGCCCGGCCAGCAGGCTGCGATACAACCCGATCTGCGCCTCCAGACCCGCCGGGATACGGGACGGCGCCACCCTGAAGGCGTCCAGGAACCCCCGTACCGCCTCCGCCGGGCTCACCGCCGACCCGCCGGGGTCGAAGCCATGCAGATTCACATACAACTGGCCGTCGGGAAAGGCCTGTTGAGCCCGGCGCGCCCAGTGCACGGCCAGCGCGGTCTTGCCCACCCCGGCGGTACCCGACACCGCCGAGATCACCACCGCCGACGGCTGGTCCACCGCGGAGGCGAGGATCTCCTCGAGCCGGGCGAGTTCCTGGCCGCGCCCGGTGAATCCGCGTACGCCCATGGGTAGTTGTACGGGTACGTCACCCGGCTGCGGTACCGCCGACGGCCGGGCCGCGGGACGCGCGAGGGAGGCGGCCTCGGCGGGCGTCCGAGCCGTCTGCCGGGCGGGAGATTCGGACAGGCCTCCCCGCAGAATCGCCTGGTGCACCTCCCGCAACGCCGACCCGGGGTCGGCGCCCAGCTCCTCCGCCAGCCGTCGCCGGACGGCGGCGTAGCGGTCCAGCGCCTCCGCGCCGCGCCCGGCGGCGTGCAGCGCCCGCATCAGCGCCCCGGTCAGCGGCTCCACCAGCGGATACTCGTCGAGCAGCTCGGTCAGCGGGCCGATCACGGCAGCGGGATCACCGACGCGCGACTCGAGATGGGCCCACCCCACGGCGGCGTCCACCCGCTGCTGCCGCCACGCCTCCCGCACCCGCCCCGCCCACTGACCGCCCAGCCCGGCGAGCGGCTCCCCGCGCCACAGGCCGAGCGCCTCGCGCAGCAGCGCCGCCCGCTCTTCCTCCGTCCGCCCCGACTCCCGGGCCAGGCCGACCAGTTGCCGGAACCGATGGACGTCCACCTGCTCGGGGAGAGCCTCCAGAAGGTAGCCGCCCGAACGGCGCACCAGACGTAACGGGGCGTCCTCCGGGTCCGCGTTCTGTTCGCACAGCCGCCGGATCCGGGCGACGTGGGCGTGCACCGCACGCCGTGCCCCGTCCGGCGGATCCGCGCCCCAGACCCGCTGGATCAGCACGTCGGCGGTGACGGGCCGGCCCGCGTCCACCGCCAGGGCTGCCAGCACGGCCCGGCGTTGGGGCGGCCCGACCTCGGTCGTACAGCCCCGGACCGACAGTTCCACCACACCGAGAAGTCGCAAATCCATCACGCTCTCCGCACCCCCCGTGCAGATCTTCTCCACGTGTCGCGCACACTCTCACGCTGGGCGACAACCTATCGACAACGTTCTGAGCCACGTTCGAGCCTCAGTCTGAGGGGCAGGGAGACGTCCACGCACGGCGGCGCTCCGCACACGGGGGACGTGGCGCGGGGAGTCGGGGGACCCGGGCCGTTCGGGCCGTGGCCGCGTTGCGGGCGGTAGGTGAGGAGAGGAACGTGCAAGAAACACGGGGAGCGACAGCGACAAGGACGGCACCTTCACCGGTGGGGCGGCTGGACCGGCTGTGCGAGCCCGAGCGGGCGGCGGTGCGTTCGCCGATCGCGCGGGACGTCGGCGGGCGGAGCGTACTGGAGGGGGCCTTCGGGCTGCTGGAAGCGTTGGAGCGGGCCGGGCAGGCCGGACCGACCAGGCTCGCGGCGGAGTGCGGGCTGCCCAAGACGACCGCGTACCGGCTGCTGGAGCAACTGGTCGAACTGGGCGCCGTCGAGCGCAGTCGTACGGGGTATCGCATGGGCGCGCGGATGTTCCGGCTCGGGCAGACATGGCAGCCGTATCCCGGGCTGAGATCAGTGGCCCGGGGACCCGCCCGCCGGCTGGCACGCGCCACGGGCACGGTGGTGGGGGTCAACGTCCTGCGGGAGGGACGGACCCTGGTCCTCGACCGGACGGGCTGCGAGACCGACGAGGCGCCCGATCCACTGCTCAACAGCGCGGTCCGGCCGTGGTTCACCGCGGCGGGCAAGGTCCTGGTGGCCGGGGCGCACCCACGCCTCCCGTTGGGACCGTTGCCCTCGTCCTGGCGACAGGAGTCGGCGGCGATCCGTGACCGGGGTGTCGCTTTCGACCGGGAGGAAGTGGTGGCCGGGGTGTGCTGCGTGGCCGTGCCGTTGTACGGCCCGGGGGGCGTGCTCCTGGCGTCGCTGAGCGTGGTGACCGATCCCGCGCACAGCCTGGACCGGCTCGTGGACGTGGCCCGGCAGACGGGACGGACCATCAGCGCGCGGTTGCGCGGCAGATGAGCGGGCGTCACCGGCAAAGCCGGCGGACCTCGTCGCGTACCCGCTCCCCGCCCCGCGGCTTCGCCGCGTCCCGGCCGTCCGAGGCCCTTCCGGCCCACGGCGCCGGCCCGGCGCGCACCGCACGACGTGCCTGCGGTCGTGGCCTCATCCGCGGGCGCGGTCGAGCCCGGGCCGTCCGGGGCTCCGGTCGCGGGCAGCCGCGCACGCCGCCGACGCGGCTCCCGTCCGGGGCCGTCCGGGGGCCGTCCGGGGGCCTTCCGGCCCACGGTGCCGGCCTCCTGCTCTCTCGCCGATTCCGAGCTGTTGCTCTCAACGCCAATCGGTCACGGCTGTAGGACCGCGTTGAGAACGACATTCCGCTGATATCCAGGCTCAACGAGACGCCCTGGTAACCGGCTTGCGGTCATCCCCTCGCAGTCACACAGGATGCCTCCATGGAGAAGATGGAGCATCGCAGGGTGCTGCTGCAGCGCGACTTCCGGTTGCCGTGGTTCGGTGAGACCGCGCGCACGCTCGGCAACAGCGTGACCTCGGTGGCACTTCGCTGATCGCCGTCGTGGTGCTGGACACAAATGCCACCGCGGTGGGTCTGCTATCCGCGGCGATCTGACTGCCCTGGCTGGTGGTCGGTTTGCCAGCGGGCGCATGGCTGGACCGGGTGCGCCGGCGTCCGGTGATGCTCGCCTGCAATCTGGTGTCGGCGAGTCTGTACGCGAGCGTGCCGGTTCTTGCCTGGTTCGACGCCCTGACCTTCACCCATCTGCTGGAGGGCAACTCCAAACTTCAGGTGAGTGAAGCCGGGACGAGTGTGGCCGGCCCGGGACTGGCCGGTCTGATCGCCCATGCTTCGGCGCGGTGGCCGGGCTGCCAGTGGACGCGCTCACATTCCTCGTCTCGGCGTGATGCCTCCGTTCGGTCCATGCGCAGGAGGCACCGCCCGAGAAGGACGGACGGGACGGAAACCTGCGCAGCCAGGTCGCCGAGGGGCTGAGATTCGTACAACGAGACCGCTACCTACGACCGATGGTGATCTGCGGGGCCATCGTCAACCTGGCGCTGATGGGCTATCAGGCGGTGCAGGTCGTCTTCCTGGTCCGCACCGTCGGAATCACCCCCGGAACGGTTGGGCCGGTTCTGATAGCAGGCAGCCTCGGGGGCATCCTGGGCGCAACACTCGCCAAATCCATCGGGCGCCGGTTCGGCACCGCTAGGACTGACCGTTGACCGTTCCAAGCGTCTGGACCACGGCGCGGGGCTCCTAGCACATTTCTCTGTTGTCACTGCGCGAATCTCACCAGCCTCGGGGCGAACAGACTCAGTCGGCCACCGCCAGCCGCAGTCCGAAGGCGACGAGGACCGTGCCGGTGATGCGGTCCAGCAGTCTTCTCGCGGCGGGACGCTGGAACCAGTCGCGCAGGGCTCGGGCAAAGCCGATCAAAGCAGTCGACCAGATCAGCCCCAGCAGGATGTGAACGCAGGCAAGCAACACTCCGGTGGCCAAGTGCGGTGCCCTCGCAGGGATGAACTGCGGCAGGACAGCCGCGTAGAAGACGCCCATCTTGGGGTTGAGGAGGTTGGTCAGGGTGCCCTGACGCCAGCCCTGGAGCAAATCGTCCTCTGCGGCCGACTGCGGTGCACTGTTATCCACCTGCGTGCCGGTCCGGCGCAGGGAGTGCCAGAGGATGCGTCCGCCGAGCCACAGCAGATACGCCACACCCAGCCAGCGCAGTGTCTCGTATGCCAGCCGGGAAGCGGTGAGAAGCGCCGTCAGTCCGAGCGAGGTAAGGAAGCCCCAGAGCAGGGTCCCAGTCTGTATCCCCAGGACCACACCCCAGGCGCGGCGGCGTGAGCCCAGCGCAGCGGTGCGCAGGATGAGCGCGGAGTCGACGCCTGGGGTCAGGGTGAGCAGGCCCACGACAAGTACGAACGACCAGAGGGCAGTTGTCATGACAGATGCTTTCGCTGCTCAGAGCAATCATCGCCTTGGACGCGTGCGTGGAGGTGCATGTCATGCCAGCCGTCCGTGTGCAGAGCCGAGCCGCGTCGGGTGCCCTCCACGGTGAAACCTGCCTTGGCGGCCACCCGGCAGGATGCCTCATTGCCGACGGAGTGCTCCAGGTCAAGGCGGTGGAAGCCTGCCGTTTCCAGTGCCCAGTCGGCCATGGTGGCGAGGGCCCGTGGGGCGACACCAGTGCCCCGCGCGTCAGGCAAGATCCAGTATCCGCAGTCGGCGAGGCCCTCGTGGAGGTTCAGTTCGCGCAGGGCCATCCGGCCGAGGATCTCGCCGTCGTCGGTCCGGGAGACGGCCCACTGGGCGGTGCGCTCCTGCTGCCAGCCCTGGTTGACGTCCTCGATCCACTCGCGAGCCTCCTCCAGCGAGCTCATCTGGCGTGCGTGCCAGTGGCGGATCACCGGGTCCTGAAAAGCGGTGTAGAGCACGGCAGCGTCCCCCACGTCCCACCGACGCAGCGCGAGCTCGCCGTCTCCGGAGGTCAGCGAGGGCTGAGCCGAGGAGGACAACGCCCCGGCGCGAATGGTGGGTAAGGTCATGATCGGCACAGTGGAATCATCCCCGTGGCGGGGGACGAGGTCTACGGCGGCAACCCGAAACTGCGGTCCGCGCTGGAAGAGCGCGGGGTCGCCTACGTGCTCGCCGTCGCCCGCTCCCACGAAGTCACCACCGCGGCCGGGAAGTTCCGAGCGGATGCCCTGGCCGCCAAGGTGCCCAAGCGGGCCTGGCAGAAGCTATCGCAGGCCGGCGCCAAGGGGCACCGCTTCTAGGGAGTATTCCTGGTTCTGATCATGTGGCTGGGCGGAGGCTGCGGAGCCAGATGACCGCATGGTGCCACACGTGGGCCGATGTCCCATCCGGGGCAACTGCCGGATGCCGGATGCTCCCGCGCCTCTGGCAGGCTGGGCGCGTGACGTCAGGGACAGCCGAGGAGTTCACTGCCCACCGCCCCAGGATGTTCGGCCTGGCCTACCGGTTGCTCGGTTCCGCCGAGGAGGCGGAGGATGCGGTGCAGGACGCGTATCTACGCTGGAGCAGCGCCGACCGTGTGGTGATCGATCACCCGGGGGCCTGGCTCGCCAGGGTTGTCACCAACCTCTGCCTTAACCGGATCACCTCGGCCCGTGTGCAGCGCGAGCAGTACGTGGGGCCGTGGTTGCCGGAACCAGTGTTCACGCAGGACGGGTCGCTCGGCCCGATGGAGTTGGCCGAGCAGCGCGATGCCGTGTCGACGGCGCTGCTGGTGCTGTTGGAGCGGCTCACGCCGACGGAGCGTGCGGTCTATGTGCTGCGCAAGGCATTCGGCTACGGTCACCGGGACATCGCCGGGGTGCTTGACCTCAGCGAGGCCAACTGCCGCCAGTTGTACCGCAGGGCCATCCAGCGGGTGGCGACGCCCGAGGCCCGCTTCACACCGGCAGCCGAGCAGCAGCGCGAACTCGTCGAGTCCTTCGTTACAGCGGCACGTGAGGGCGATCTGGCAGGCCTGGAGAAGCTGCTCGCTAAGGACGTCACCTGGTGGAGCGACGGCGGCGGCAAGGTCACCGCGGCCCGGCGGCCCCTCGTTGGCCGGGAGACGGTCATGCGCTTCCTGATGGGCGGCGCGCAGCGGTTCGAAGGCCGCTTGGACCTCGCGGTCGCCGAGGTCAACGGGGCGCCAGCGGTGGTGGCGCACGCGGCGGACCAGCTCATCGCCGTCGCCTCCTTCGAACTGCGCGAGAGCGCCATCGCCCAGGTGCGGGTCGTCGTCAACCCGGACAAACTCATCTTCGCGGGCCGCCAGTTCGCCGCCATGGCTCCCGGGGCGTGAGCCGCGTGCGAGTGCAGACACGAAGAGGCTGTCACATCTTCGGATGCTCGTCGGTTCCCAGCGGGTGACGGGCGCTCCACCGGGGAGTGCCCGCCCACCGAAGGGACGACAACTGCGATGACCACGATCCTGGTGACGGGCGGCACCGGAACGCTCGGCCGGCGCCTCACCGAGCGGCTGCGTGCGGACGGGCACGAGGTGAGAGGGCTGAGCCGGCACTCCCGGCCTTACGCCGTGGATCTGCGCGAGGGCACCGGGCTGGCCGCTGCCGTCGCGGGCGTAGACACGGTCGTGCACTGTGCGACCAACCCGCGCGGCGGCGACGAGCAGGCGGCACGCCATCTGATCGAGGCGGCCCGCCGCGCCGGGGTACGGCATCTGGCGTACATCTCGATCGTCGGCGTCGACCGGGTGCCGCTTGGCTACTACCGGACCAAGCTTGCCGTCGAAAACCTGATCGAGGAGTCGGGGCTCGGCTGGACCGTGCTGCGCACGACGCAGTTCCACGACCTGGTGCTGCAGTTCCTCCAGGGCTCGGCGAATCTCCCGGTCATTCTGCTCCCCGCGCAGGTCGCTGACCAGCCGATCGAGGTGGAGGAGGTCGCCGCCTACCTGGCCGAGCTCGCAACCGGGGCGCCCGCGGGGCGGGTGCCGGACATGGGCGGCCCCGTGGTCCGGACGTTTCCGGAGTTGGCCCGGGCCTATCTGCGCGCAAGCGGACGACGCCGTCCCGTGCTGAACGTGCGCCTGCCCGGCAAGGCCTACCGCGAGTTCCGGGCGGGCGGGCATCTGACGCCGGAGCGGGCCGTGGGTAAGGTCACGTTCGAGCAGTTCCTGGCGGGACGTTTTCCTGCGCGAGGCTGACGCCGGGATGGGGGCGCGTGCCGGGCGGCGTGAGGGCATGCCCCCACGAGCTGGGGTGAGCCCCCACACGTGAGATCCGGCTTCGGACCTGCGGGCCGGTCCGTTAGAACGCCAACGTGGCGCATGCGGAACTTACTCATGAAGAATGGGAGTTGATCGGGCCATTCCTGTCGATAGGCAGGTTCGGCCCATACCCGCAAGTTGGGGTCGAGGTGATTCAGCGGGTGGCCTCCTGCGCGGGGCTGGAGTGGGCGATGCCGTTGGCGGGCGTCTTGAGCACGCGCGGCAGGTGGACGTGAAGGTGCTCGACTTCGACCTGACGGCCGCGGTCGCGGAGCACGCGGGCAGGATTTCGGTGAGGCCGCCGGCACTTTTCCGGACTAAGCGGAGGCGGCCAGAATCGAGGGGACGCAGCCGCGGAGCCGCACGTATCCTCCGAGCCGTGACACCGACATACGTGCTGGACGGCAGGCAGATCAGAACGCTGGAGGACTTCTGGCGAGTCATCGGCGAAGCGATCAACGGTCCGGGGGGCTACTTCGGTCGAAACCTCGACGCCTTCGCTGACTGCCTCAGCGGTGGCCTCGGAGCGCCCGACGACGATGACTACGTGGTTGAGTGGCGCGACCATCAGGTGTCTCGCCGGCATCTCGGCTATCCGGAGACAGCTCGCCAGCTCGAGATCCGGTTGTCACGCTGTCACCCCACGAACCGCCCCTCTGTCGGCGCCGACCTTGCCGCAGCAAGAGATGGACGCGGATCCACGGTTTTCGATTGGCTGGTCGAGATCTTCGACGATCGCGCCCCTGGCGTCCTGCGACTCCAGTGACCGGTCACGAGGACGCCGTCTTCAGCACGCGGGGGAGATGGGCGTGCATGTGCTCGATCGTGGTCTCCCGGCCCAGGTCACCGATGCGTTGGCCGATGATTTGGACCAAACCGCAGGCCCTATGGCGGCCGCCGGTTCTCTCGCCCATTGCGAGCTGTTGCTCCAGAGGACCGCATAGCCGCGGTTCAAGCGGCTGATCAACGCGCAGGGGCAGCACTAGGCCCTGGCTCCGAGGGGGGGAGCAGGGCCGTCGGTCAGGGCGGGCTCTCGTGTGAGGTGAACACTTCCAGCAGTTCCCGGACGGGCACGTCTGCCTCTGCTGGATGACGGAGGGTGCCGTCCAGGCAGAGGATGTAGCCGTGCGCCGTCCTTCGCGCTCGCGGCGCATGTAGCCGGCCTGTTCGAGGTCGGTGACGATGCTCAGCGCCCTGCGTTCGGTGATGCGGCAGACCGCGGCGATGTCGCGGAGCCGGGTGGCAGGGTCGCGTGCGATGGCGACCAGTACGCGGGCGTGGTTGGTGAGGAATTGCCACTGCCCAGCCTGCTCGCTCACGGCTCCGTCCCTTCAGCTCTGCAAACACCGTCAGAGCCATCCTTGCGAAAACCATTGGCGCCCGGCTTGCTCCGCTGATGGACTGACGTCTGCCGCGTGACGGAGGTAGTGGTTGTGACAGGCTATGACGTGCTTGCCGAGGTGTACGAATGGCTCATCTCGGATGCAAAGTTGCCTCCAGCCGAGTTCGCTGCGTCGTTCGACGACGTCCTCAATCTCCTGCCGTCGAACGCTCACGTCCTCGACTGTTCGTGCGGAACCGGACAGTTGGCAGTTGGCCTCGCCGGTCGTGGCATGCAGGTTGCCGCAACTGACGCCAGCGAGGCGATGGTTCGCCGGACTGGAGAGTTGTCTGAGGAGTTCGGGGCGTCCGTCCGGGCCGTACGGGCGAACTGGGACGAGTTGCCCGACCATTTCCAGGACAACACGTTCGACATGGTGTTCTGCGTTGGCAACTCGCTTCACCATGCCGCGGGCGCGACAGGCAGGGGTGCTGCTCTGGAGTCGATGTCACGGCTTCTGCGCCCCGGCGGGCGCTTGGTACTCACATCCCGCACTTGGGAACTCGTGAGGGCCAGAGGTTCCCGGCTGGAGATCAGTGACCGACTCGTCCGCCGGAACGGTCGCGATGCCGTCGTGGTCTACCGCTGGGAGATTGCGCCGCATTGGGAGGAGGAGCACCACATCGAAATTGCGATCGCGCAAGTTGATGGGACCGGGTTGGTTCTTGTCCGCTCGGAACTGCTGTCCTGCTGGCCCTACCGGTACGAGGAACTCGAAGTCGAGCTGCACCGGGTCGGACTCCAAACGGAACTGAGCACGTTCGATCTTGAGGCCGAGAACTACATGGTGGTCGCGAGCAAGGTATAAACACCGGACTCTCAGTCCCTGGCCGGACCACGCGGTTGCTCGGTGGATCACCGCGTCCGTCGTACTCGCCGACGACCCTGGTGCTGTTGTCGGTTCGCCGGTCCAGCTCGGTGCGGAGTTCGTGGATGACCTGGGCATAGACGGCGACGCGCTCGCGAACCCGGTCGTTGTCCTCCCGCAGCCTGGGCGGCGGCTTCGGCATCTACTGCGCGGGCGGGCAGATGCTGGAACGCGGGCGGAATGCCGTTCGCCTCGGACTTCCGGCGGCGTACTTCCTTCGCGTGCCAGCGCTCGCGTTGCGCATCCGCGCCGAGGCGAAGAACCCGTTGACCTCCGGCACCGACCAACCATCGGCCCGCAGCAGCACCGGCTGTCCCATCTGCGTACCGTGCGCGTGCGCCCACTCCGCCAGCGTCGGCAGGCCCGCCAGCACCGGATCGGCCGCGTACCACGGCACCTCCCGCCGCGGGTCGCACCAATGCACCTGCCACCGCACCAACGGACCGGCTTCCACCTCAAGTTCATCGATTATCAACGAGTGAACACACAGGAACCCACAGTCACTGAAATCCCAGCAACAGTTGCTTGTGGCTAGAGGTCAGTTCTCTCGCCTATCCCGAGTTGTTGCTTCCGGCGTTAATCGATCACGGTTCAGCGGCCGTCCCCGCGTAGCCCGGCGGTGCCGAACTCGCCCTGGTTATGGCTTGAGGGCGGTAGGTCCTGTGCCAGTGAACGCCCGACTCCTGGAAAGTAGTTGAGGTACAGGAAATCCCGGTGAGATTGATCTGCACACCGGCGAGCCGCGATTGTGAGCCGCCTCCACGGCCAGCACCCGCACGGACAAGCCGCTGCTGACGTTCAAGCAGATCGCCGTGGTGGTCGCGTGGACCGTGGACGCATGAGTGACGCAGCCACGGCGCCGACTACGACGCTCCTCACAGGGCCAGCGCGGTTCGCGCCAGTCCGCGGAGCCAGGCGTGGGCGTGATCGGTGTCGTAGCGCTGATGCCATGACAGGTATATCGGTGCCGACGGCAGTTCGAGCGGGAGGGGGAGCACGACCAGGCCGAGGTCGGCGACCGCTGACCGCGTGGTGGCTTCGGGGACGCTGATCAGGATGTCGGAGCCGCGCGCGAACTCCAGAGCGGCCCCTTCCGTGGGCGCGGTCGCCACCACACGGCGGGTGAGGCCGAGCCGGGCGAGGGCGTCGTCGATGGCGTTGGTGAGGTTTCCACGTCGCGAGACGGTGACGTGTTCAGCGTCGGCGTACTGCTGTGCGGTGAGGGTCCTGACGCGGGTGAGGGGGTGCCCCTGCCTCGCGACGACGACGAGGCGGGTCTCGCCCACGTTCTCGGCACGGATGTCCGGTGCGCTCGGGCGGTTGGAGTTCGCCTCCAGGTCGACCTCGCCGCGCCGCAACTCGGGGGTGTCGATGCTCGATTCCGCGACGAAGCGCAGTCGCACGCCTGGCGCCTGTCCGCGCACGGCCGCGAGCAGTGCGGGGCCACTCAAGGCGACGAGGGAATCGTGCCAGCGGAGTGTGAACGTGCGCTCGAGCGTTGCCAGATCGAGTTCACGGCTCGGTGCCAGCACCCCCTGGACCTGGTGCAGCAGCTCGTGCACCTGTTCCCGGACGGCGATCGCATACGGCGTCGGGGTCATCGTGCGGCCGGTGCGCACGAGGATCTGATCCCCGGTCGTGCGCCGGATCCGGCCCAGACTCCGGCTCATCGCGGGGGCGGTGACGTGCAGGCGCGCCGCCGCCCCGGCCACACTGCCCTCCTCCAGCAGCGCGTCGAGCGCGGCGAGCAGGTTCAAATCCAATTGCATGTGAGTAATTCTAACCGTGCCTGACATGCATTTGAAGTTAATCGCCGGGCTGCCTACCGTTGAGGCGAAAGCGCAAGAAGTAACGCGCAGTTCGGCCCTCGACCGGCCTCAGCACCCCTCCTCAGACGGGAATACCGCCATGTCCGAAACGCTTCAGACCACCGACGTCGCCGCCTCCGACGCCGACCTGCTCGCCCAGACCGCGATCGCCGTGCGTGAGGCGGGTTCGGCGCTGCGCGAGCGCTTCGGCGAGGTGGTCCGCTACCAGAGCCGCGAAGAGCTGATGCGCGCGCTGGCCGTCAACGACGACGCGGCTCTCGACATCCTGCGTCCCCGTCTCACGAGCCTGCGTCCGCAGGCCGGCTGGGTGGAGGACGAACTGGACGGCGGGGCGCTGCCGGCCGGCGAGTGGTGGGTCGTGGATCCGGCCGAGGGCAACGTCAACCACCTGCACGCCCTGCCGGAGTGGGCGGTGACCGCCACCCTCGTGCGGGAGAATCAGCCGGTGCTCACCGCAGTGCACCTGCCGTTGACCGGCGAGACCTACACCGCGCTCACCGGCGCGGGCGCCCACCTCGACGGCCGGCCGCTGCACGTCTCCCAGACCGCCGACCTCGGCCTGAGCATCGTGGCCACCAGCCAGGCCCGGCCGGACGAGGACGAAAAGGTCGTGCGGCGGGTCGGCTCCTCGATCACCGCGATGCTCTTCGACGCGCTCGTCGTCCGCGTCGCCGTGCCCGCGACCCTGCACCTGCTGAACGTAGCCGCCGGCCGGATCGACGCCTTCTGGCAGTTCGCCGGCGCCCGCGCGGACCTGCTTCCCGGAGCGCTGCTCGTCACCGAGGCCGGCGGACGGATCTCCGACGCCGAAGGCCGCCCCTGGACCCCCCAGAGCCAGAGCTTTGTGGCCGCCGCGCCGGGCGTCCACGCCGAGGCCGTGTCCACGCTCTCGCGCTGACCGCGCACTACAACCCGCACGCCCACGGAAGGACCAGATCATCATGACCAAGATCGCAGTTCTCGGAAACGGCCGCGTCGGCGGCAACCTGGCCGCAGCCCTCGCCCGGGCAGGACACGAAGTGACAGTGGCGGACCGCACGCCGGGCACCGCCGCCGACGCCGCCCGGACTGCCCGGATCGTCATCAACGCCACCCCGGGCGCCGGCTCGCTGGACCGGCTCGCCGCTCTGCGCGAAGAACTCCGGGACAAGATCCTCGTCGACGTCTCCAACGCCACCACCGACGGACCGGACGGACTGCCCGCCGATCTGATCTACCCCGGCTCGAGCCTGGCCGAACAGCTCCAGAAGGCGCTCCCCGAAACGCGCGTCGTCAAGACACTCAACACCATGCTCTTCCCGGTGATGACCTCGCCGGACACGCTCGCCCAGACACCGACTGTGTTCCTCTCCGGCGAGGACGCGCAGGCCAAGCAGAGCGTCCGCGAACTGCTCACCGACCTCGGCTGGCAAAAGGAATGGATCACCGACCTCGGCGGGATCCGGACCGCCCGCGCCACAGAGGCCGCGATCCTGTTCGTACCTCACGTCATCCGTTCCACCGGATTCACACCCTTCGCGATCTCAATCGCCCGCTGACTGTCGAGCTGCGCCGGCTGGAGGTAGCCGGAGCCGGCGCGTGGCATGGATGGGTTCCCGGTGGGACACGATCGTGGGATGTACTGTCCGACTTGGTGGCGGAGTCGACGTTGACCTAGGGGCGTCAGGCACAGACTCTCGCCTCGTCAGTCATCCGCCAGAACTGAACCCGGTGACGTCCTCTTCGCCGGCGTCGTGCCAAGCCCGGCCCGCCGCATCAAGGAACCCCAGCCAGACCGCTACCGCAAAGGCGTACTTCCTCCGCGTGCCCGCGCTCGCGTTACGCATCCGCGCTGAGGCGAAGAACCCGTTGACCTCCGGCACCGACCAACCATCGGCCCGCAGCAGCACCGGCTGTCCCATCTGCGTGCCGTGCGCGTGCGCCCACTCCGCCGGCGTCGGCCCCTCACCGTCACTGAAATCCCAGCAACAGTTGGTTGTGGCTAGAGACCCGGCGCGCACCGTACGACGTGCCTGCGGTCGTGGCCTCATCCGCAGGCGCGGCCGCGCCCGGGCCGTCCGCGGCTCCGGCCGCGGGCAGCCGCGCACGCCGCCGACGCGGGCCGTCAGTGGTGGTGACCCTGCCGGCCGAGGGTCCGCACAGGGGTCGCGCCGGGGCGCGTCCACTGGGGTACGGGGCGGCTGGTCGGGCCCCAGGCGGCGTTCCCGGCCGCGTCCGAGCGCCAGGTCCAGCACGCGCTGTGCCCCTCGGGCCAACCCTCCGGCTTGTCCTCCCACGCCTCGCCGCGGCCGTAGGGCGTCATGTCGAGCAGCGCGAGGGACCCGTTGACCGGCTCGTTGCCACGGCCCGTCGTGGAGTAGGTGAGGAACACGCGGTCGCCGTCGCGCAGGAAGGAGGTGAGGTGACCCATCTCGCCGCCGACCGGCGCGTCCGCGTCGCGCACCGAGTACCAGGGCTGGGTGTAGCCCATGAACTCGACGTAGGAGGCCACCTCTTCCCAGCGGCCCGTGGTGAGGACGGCGAACGAGACGCCCCGGGCGTTGAGGTAGACGGCGTCCCTCAGATGCCAGGCCGTGGTGGTGCAGCCCTCGCACTGCCCCTGGTGCGGCGCGCCGTCGTACCACATGTGCTTGTAGACGACGAGCTCGTCGCGTCCCTGGAACAGGTCCAGGAACGGGACGGGTCCGTCGGGTCCGACGACCTCGGCCGTCCCGTCGAACTCCACCATCGGCAGTCGGCGGCGGGCCGCGGCGAGGGCGTCGCCCGCGCGGGTGTGGGCCTTCTCGCGGAGCAGCAGCTCGTCCCGGGCGGCCTGCCAGGCGGCCAGATCGACGACGGGCGGGCGGCCGGGCAGCGCGGCGGTCGGGTCACTCGGTGTGGTCGTCATGGTGTCCTCCGTGGAGTCTTGTGCCGGGCAGCGCCGTACGGCGTCGTACGACGCTCAGCGGATGAGACTCGCGAACCCGCCGGAACTCATCGCGGCAGCGGGCGTGCCGTTCACGCCTCCTGCAGCGCGGGGGCGGGGAGTTCGCCCGAGCCCCGGGTGATCAGGCGGGTGGCGACGGTGATGGTCCGGGCCCGGGAGCGGTCCCCGTCCAGACGGGCCAGTGCGGTGGCCGCCGCTGTTCTGCCCAGTTCCTCCGCGTCCTGGGCGACGACGGTCAGGGCCGGCTCGAGCGCCTCGGCGAGCGCCACCTCGTCGAAGGCGACGACGGCGACGTCCTTGCGCTTGCTGCGGGCCAGTTCGGCGACTATGCCGAACGTCATGATGTTGTTGCCGGCGAACAGGGCGGTCGGGGGATCGGCCAGGTCGAGGAGCCGGGAGGTCGCGGTCTCGGCGCCCTGCTGGTCGTGGGCGTTGGTGACGAGCGAGCGGTCGTAGGGGATGTCGGCTTCCTGGAGCGCGGAGCGGTAGCCGGCCAGCCGTTCGCGACGCGTGTACAGCTTCGGGGGCAGATCACCGACGAAGCCGATGCGCCGGTGCCCGTGGGCGACGAGGTGGGCGACGCCGTCGTGGGCGCCGGCCCGGTTGGAGCTGACGATGCAGTCCGTGGCGAGACCGACTCCAGGTCGGTCGAGGAAGATCACGGGCAGTCCCGCCGTACGGTGGGACCTGAGGTGGGAGTGGTCGGCGCCGACGGACGGGACGACCATCAGGATGCTGACGCGGCGGGCCAGGAACTTGTCCGTCAGGGCCCGTTCACGATCGGGAGCGTCCGCGGAGGAGCCCATGAGGAGGGTCAGTCCGCGTTCGCGGACGGTGTCCTCGATGGCGCGGGCGACGGCTCCGAAGAAGGGGTTGGCGAGGTCGGGAATGACCAGGCCGATGGTGGTGTCGGGACCGCCGACACGGATGTTGCGGGCCATCAGGTTCGGCTGGAAGCCGAGCTTGGCCACTGCGGCCAGTACCTGTTCCCTGGTCTGCGCGGAGGCGGGCCCGTCCTCGTTGAGGACTCGGGAGACCGTCTTGGCGCTGACACCGACTTCGCGGGCGACGTCGGCCAGGGTGGGGCGGCGGTTCGCTGCCATGGAGGAAACCGTCTCCTGAGGGCTCTCGGTTCCGGCCGCGGCCTCGGCCGGAAACTACGAGAGCGGGTGTCGTGCTGTCAGGTGGCCTGGACTCCGGCGGCCTTGGCGGCCTCCGAATCCGCTACGACAGTATCTCCGGCCTCGTCGACGGTGAGAGCGCCGGTCATGATGGCGACGACCTCGGCCATCGAGTAGTCGGAGGGCTTGATCACGGCGGCGCGCCGGCCGAGGCGGTGCACGTGGATGCGGTCGGCGATCTCAAAGACGTGCGGCATGTTGTGGCTGATCAGGACGACCGGCATGCCCTTGTCCCGGACCCGGCGGATCAGGTCGAGAACCTGGCCGGACTCCTTGACGCCGAGCGCGGCGGTGGGTTCGTCCATGACGACGACACTGCTGGCCCAAGCCACGGAGCGGGCGACCGCCACGGCCTGGCGCTGTCCGCCGGAGAGCGTCTCCACCGACTGCGTCAGCGAGCGCAGGCCGATCTTCAGGTCGGCCATGTGCTCGGCGGCCTCCTGGCGCATGCGCTTCTTGTCGAGCATGCGGAAGACACTGCCGAGGACACCGGGACGGCGCAGCTCCCGCCCGAGGAACACGTTCGAGGCGATGTCCATCGAGGCGGCCACGGCGAGGTCCTGATACACCGTCTCGATGCCGTGGGCGCGGGCGCTCTGGGGCCCGGAGAAGGTGATGGGCTCACCGTTCAGACGTATCTCGCCCGCGTCGGGGGTCAGTGCGCCGGTGAGGGCCTTGATGAGGCTGGTCTTGCCGGCGCCGTTGTCGCCGATGACCGCGAGGACCTCGCCGGGCAGCAGATCGAAGTCGGCGCCGTCGATGGCGGTGACCTGGCCGTATCGCTTGACCAGGCCACGGGCCTGCAGCACGGGCGTGGGGGAGGAGGTGGCGCTCATCGGGCCTTCTTCCGGGAGAGCTGGTCGACGGTCACCGCGAGGATCACCAGGACGCCGGTGATCAGGGTCTGGTAGATGGAGGCGACGCCCATCAACTGGAGGCCGTTGCGGAACACCCCGACGATGAGGACGCCGATGAAGGTGCCCAGCACCGAGCCACGGCCGCCGAAGAGGCTGGTGCCGCCGAGGACCACGGCGGTGATGCTGTCGAGGTTGTCGGTCTGCCCGGCCTGCGGATCGCCCACGCCGGTGCGGGAGATGAGCAGCAGGGCGGCGATGCCGTACAGCAGGCCGGCCACGGTGTAGATGCCGATGGTGAGGCGGGAGGTCCGGATGCCGTTCAGCCGGGCTGCCTCAGCGCTGTTGCCCAGGGCGTAGACGTGGCGGCCCCAGCCGGTGTTGCTCAGCGCGTAGGCGAGGAGGAGGAACAGGGCGATGGTGACGAGGGAGCCGTACGTGATGTCCGTGTGGCCCAGCGGGAAGGTCTCCCCGAGGGCGGTCAGCGACCCGGGCAGATTGGTGACCGTCTGCTCCGCGGAGTAGATGTGGGTCAGCGCGAACGCCACGTTGAGCATGCCGAGGGTGACGATGAACGGCGGCAGCGGGATCTTCTGCACGAGCAGCCCGTTGAGCAGCCCGAACCCACCGCAGACCACCAGGCCCAGGGCGATGGCCAGGAGCGGGGGCAGCGAGCCCTCGGCGGCCATCTTGGCGATCACGATGCTGCCGAACGCCATCACGGCGCCGCACGACAGGTCGATGCCCGCGGTCAGGATGATCAGGGTCTGGCCGATGGCGAGGGTGCCCACGACCATGACCTGCTGCACGATCAGCGAGAAGTTCCCGCCGGTCAGGAACTGATCGGTCGAGAAGGAGAAGAAGGCGCAGGCCAGGAGGAGGGCGACCAGGGGTCCGGTGGTCGGCGCCGTGAGCAGTCTGCGAGCCGTGGTCGGTGCTTTGAGCTCCGAGTACGGCGTGGTCGTGGCTGTCATGCGAAGTCCTTGTCGGAAGACAGATGTCCTTGTCGGCGGACGGGGGAACGAGGCGGTTCTGGCGAAGTCGGGTGGCGCGACAGCGCCCCCGACAGGGGCGCGGGGCTGTGCCGATATGCGGCGCCGCCGCGCGGGCGAGACCAGCCCCCACCGGGCCCGCAGCAAAACACCGCGCCCCCCAGCGGAGCGGCCCGCTCAGCCCCAGCAGTTCTCCAGGCCGTAGGCGGTGTCCTTCGACGTGACCCCGTCCTGCGCCTTGTCGGTGATCAGCGTGACGCCGGTGTCGGTGTAACCGGACGCCTTCTTGCCGTCCTTGGCGTACGTCACGACGGCCTTGACGCCCTCGGCGGCCATCTTCAGCGGGTACTGCTGCGACGTCGCGGCGATCTTGCCGTCCTTGACGGCCTGGGTGCCGGTGCAGCCGCCGTCGACGGAGACGATCAGGACGTCCTTCTCCCGGCCCTTGGCCTTCAGCGCGGTGTACGCGCCCAGGGCCGCCGGCTCGTTGATGGTGTAGACGACGTTGATGCCCGGCTCCTTCTGGAGGCAGTTCTCCATCGCCGTCTGGCCCTTGGACTGGTCGCCGCCGGTGTCCTGGGCGCATGCGACGTCCTTCTCGGTGGCGCCGAAGCCCTTGAGGAAGCCGTCGTGCCGCTGCACGCCGACGGAGACGCCCGGCGCGAGGTCGAGCGCGGCTATCTTCGCCGTCTTGCCCTTCATCGCGGCCTTGGCGTACTCGCCGATCAGCTCACCGGCCTTGAGGTTGTCGGTGGCGAAGAGGGCGTCGACCGCGCTCTCCGGCTCGGTCGGGGTGTCCAGGGCGATGACCAGAACGCCCTTGGCGCGGGCCTTCGCGACCGCGGGCACGATCGCCTTGGAGTCGCTCGGAGTGATCAGGATGCCCTTCACGCCGGCGGCGACCATGTTCTCGATGGCGGTGACCTGCCCAGCGTTGTCACCGTCGAACTTGCCCGCAGCGGTGGAGAGTTGGACGCCGTTCTCCTTGGCGGCCTTCTCCGCGCCCTCCTTCATCTTCACGAAGAACGGGTTGGTGTCGGTCTTGGTGATCAGGCCGACCTTGACTTCGCCCGAGCCGGAGCCCGACGAGCCGGAGCCCGAGCCGGATCCGCAGGCCGTCAGGGTGAGGGCCGCGACGCCCGTGACCGCGGCGGCTCGGAGGAGGGACGAGGACAGGCGAGTGGTGCGAGACATGATCGGCTCCTGTGGGATAGCGGGCGGCACGGGGTTGGGATCAGCGAGCACCGCCGGAGATGTCATCGTTGACTTATGTCATCGTTGACACCGCCTGGCCAGGATGATGGACTCCGGATCCAGGCAACGTCAATGCCTTCCACCTGTCACAAATCGGCAACGCCCGCAGTCGTCGCCCCCGCACCGCCGGTCAGGACGAGAGAGAGCAGCCCATGAGCCCGCGTCAGATCACCGTTCTGGGAGAGTGCGTCGCGGACGCCTTCACCGAGCCGGCAAGCGCCTCCAGCGAACTCGCCCTACGGGTGCTGCCCGGCGGCGGACCTGCCAACACGGCGGTGGCCCTGGCCCGGCTCGGCACCCCCGCCCGCTTCCTGGCGCGTCTGTCCGGCGACGTGTTCGGCCGCCTGTTCCGGGCCCACCTGGAGGCGTCCGGCGTCGACCTGTCGTACGCGATCGCCGCCGCCGAACCCAGCACGCTGGCCGTGGCGGAACTGGACGCCACCGGGCAGGCCACGTTCTCGTTCCACGCGCAGAACACCGCCGACTGGCAGTGGACGGCGGCGGAACTGGCAGGGGCGGATGTGTCCGAATCGGCCTGTGTGCACACCGGATCGCTGGCCCTGGTCCGTGAGCCCGGCGGGGCGATGGTGGAGGAGTTTTTGGCGGCGGCGGCTCCGCGGGCCACCATCAGCATCGATCCCAACGTCCGGCCGCTGCTGGTGCACCCCGACGTCTACCGTGCCCGGCTCGCGCACTGGTGCGCGCTCGCCGACATCCTGCGCCTGAGCGAGGACGACCTGGAACTCCTTCTGCCGGGCACCCCGCCCGAGCAGGCGTGCGACCTCTGGCACGCCGCGGGGGTACGGCTCGTCGTGATCACGCTCGGCGCCGGCGGCGCGCTGGCCTCACTCGACGGCGAACGGCTGCGGGTGCCCGCGGTGGCCACACGGGTCGTCGACACCGTAGGCGCGGGGGATTCCTTCACCGCCGGTCTCCTGCACGACCTCGGATCACGCGGACTCCTCGGCGGCCGACTGGCCGGACTCGGTGTCGACGACGTCGCGCAGGCCTGCCGGTTCGCCGCCCGGGTCGCGGCGCTGACCTGCTCGGTCGCCGGCCCCAACCCGCCGTGGAGCGATCAGCTGACGCAGGTGATGGCCCCCGAAGGCGTTTGACGGGCCGGGCGGCGAGTGGCCCGCACGGGTCAATTCCGCCCGCAGTGTTGACGCACCGTCAAGATTCCGCCCATCATCGGGCCACTGGATGTCATCGATGACACAAGTCAACGCTGACACCCCTGGTCGACGGCGTGGACGACGGCGCCGACCAGGGCGTCACTCTCCGTCCGGGCCACGCACGAGCCGCAGGCTCTGCCCGAGGGACGGCCGCAGCACAGGAGACACCATGAGCTCTGGACGAGGTTCCCGGCATGTCCGCACACGGATGATCGCGGCGGTGACGACCGTCTGCGCCCTGTCCGCCGCCCCGCTCGCCCCCCAGGCCGTAGCCGCCGACACCCCGCCGTACTCCGAGACCTACCGGCCCCAGTTCCACTTCACGCCGGAGAAGAACTGGATGAACGACCCCAACGGTCTCGTGTACTACGAGGGCGAGTACCACCTCTTCTACCAGTACAACCCGAACGGCGACTCCTGGGGCGACATGTCCTGGGGCCACGCGGTGAGCAAGGACCTCGTGCACTGGCAGCAGTTGCCGCTCGCCCTCTCGCACGACGACAAGGAGATGGTGTTCTCCGGCAGCGCGGTCGTCGACCGGAACAACACCACCGGCTTCGGTACGAAAAAGAACCCGCCCATGGTGGCGATCTACACCAGCCACGCCAAGGACACGGGCATCCAGGCGCAGTCGCTCGCCTACAGCACCGACCGCGGGCGAACCTGGACCAGGTACCGGGGCAATCCCGTCATCGACATCGGCTCCAAGGACTTCCGTGATCCCAAGGTCCAGTGGTACGCGCCGACGAAGAGCTGGCTGATGACGGTGTCGATGTCCGCCGAGCACAAGGTGCGGTTCTACACGTCCCAGAACCTCAAGGACTGGAAGCAGCAGAGCGAGTTCGGCCCGGCCGGTGCGACGGGCGGCGTCTGGGAGTGCCCCGACCTGTTCCCGCTCGCGGTCGACGGGAACACGAAGAAGATCAAGTGGGTCCTGGTGGTCAACATCAACCCCGGTGGAATCGCCGGGGGTTCGGCCGCCCAGTACTTCGTCGGCGATTTCGACGGCAAGAAGTTCACCGCCGACGACAAGGGCACTTACACCCCGCCCCCCGGCACGGTGGTGCAGGACTTCGAGGGCGCCGGCTTCGGCGCGTGGACGACGACGGGCACCGCGTTCGGCACGGCGCCGGCCGCCGGGGCGCTGGCGGGCCAGGGCGCGGTCGACGGGTTCGACGGCAGGGGACTCGCCAACAGCTTCCACTCGGGCGACTCCGCCACCGGCACGCTGACCTCGCCCTCCTTTGCCGTCGACAGCAAGTACCTGAACTTCACGGTGGGCGGCGGCCGGCACCCGCACGTCGACGGAACCGTCCTGGAGCAGGGCCCGCCGCCCGAGGGCACGGTCCTCGCCGACTTCGAGGGCGGCACGTACGGTGACTGGACGACCACCGGCACCGCCTTCGGCACCGCACCGGCCACCGGCACCCTTCCCGACCAGCAGGAGGTCTCCGGCTACCGGGGAAACGGCCTGGTCGACAGCTACCTGAACGGCGACTCCACCACCGGCACCCTCACCTCGCCCGAGTTCACCATCGACAAGACGTACGTCAACTTCCTGATCGGGGGCGGCAACCACCCCGCCGGCTCCGGCAACCCGACCGCCGTCGAACTCCTCGTCGACGGCAAGGTGGTCCGTAGCGCCACCGGACAGGACGGCGAGGCACTCGGCTGGGCCTCCTGGGACGTCAGGGACCTCGCCGGCCGGAAGGCCCAGATCAAGATCGTCGACGAGAACAGCGGCGGCTGGGGGCACCTCAACGTCGATCACATCATGCTCTCGGACACCCGGGCCCAGCCTGTCTCCCAGGAGACTGCCGTCAACCTGATCGTCGACGGCAAGGTCGTCCGCAGCGCCACCGGTGCCAACAGCGAAACCCTGGACTGGGCCTCCTTCGACCTGCGCCCCTACGCCGGCAAGCAGGCGCGGATCCAGCTCGTCGACATGAACACCACCGGCTGGGGTCACCTCCTCGCCGACCGGTTCACCACCGCCGACGCCCCCGCGAAGTCCGTCGTCCAGCGTGCCGACTGGGCCGACTACGGCAAGGACTACTACGCGGCCGTGTCCTGGGAGGACGATCCGGGCGGCAAGCGGTACATGATCGGCTGGATGAACAACTGGGACTACGGCGGCGCCGTCCCCACGTCCCCCTGGCGCGGCGCGCAGAGCATCCCCCGGGAGATGGCCCTGCGTACGGTCGACGGCCGGGTCCGGCTGACCAGCCGACCGGTGAACAGCGTGTCGTCCCTACGTCAGAAGAAACCGGCGTCCGCCGCCGGTATCACCGTCAAGAACACCTCCCGGCCTCTGATCGGCCCGGCGGCCCGGGGCAAGGCGCTCGACATCGAGGCGACGTTCTCCCTCAAGGACGCGCGACGGTTCGGCCTGAAGGTGCGCACGGGCGCGAACGGCGAGGAGACCGTCATCGGCTACGACACCACGACCCAGGAGCTGTACGTCGACCGCACCCACTCCGGCGCCGTCGACTTCAACAGCACCTTCCCCGGCGTCCAGACGGCACCCCTGAAGGCCGAGAACGGCAAGGTGAGGTTGCGGATCCTCGTCGACTGGTCATCCGTCGAGGCCTTCGGCGGCAGCGGCGAGGCCACGATCACCGACCAGATCTTCCCCGACCCCGCAAGCCAGGGAGTCGAGGTCTTCGCCGAGAACGGTTCGGTGAAGCTGGACCGGGCCGACGTCTGGCACCTGGGCTCCGCCCACAAGTGACGCCCAAGCCTTGCTGCCCGCCCTGACGAGCAAGACCGCTGACCACATCCGCTGACCAAGTCCGATGACTACTTCCGATGCCCCGACCGACAAGGACACACGACCATGAAGAAGACCCTGCTCGCCGAGTTCACCGCCCGCGAGGGAGCGCGGGACGAGGTCGCCCGCATGATCGGGGAGTACGCCCTGAAGGTGCGCGAGGAGGAAGGCAACCTCGCCTTCGACGTCTACACCAAGGCATCCGCCCCACGCGCCTTCTGGATCTTCGAGGTGTACCGGGACGAGGACGCCTTCCAGGCGCACCTGAACGCCCCGTACGGCGGCCCTTTCAACGCCGCCCTCGTCCCGCTGATCGAAGAGGACGCCTCCGTGCTGACCTTCCTGGACCCGCTGGGGCAGCCTGCTGACCGTCTGTCGTGAAGCAGGGCCGGGATCACGGAGATCCCGCACCCACAAGCAGGAGAAACCGACGACTTCGTGGTGATATGAACCGCGTCTCGGCACCACGGTTCCGGCCGGGGCACATCCGCACGTCAGTTCCTCTCCATGCTCTCTGGAGTGCGCGCCATGAACGTCTCCGTCGTCCTGTTCACGTCCGACCTGCGGCTGCACGACCATCCGCCGCTGCGGGCGGCCCTGGACGGCGGCGGCCCCGTCGTCCCGCTGTTCGTGCGGGACCCGGCGGTGGACGGCGCCGGGTTCGCCGTACCCAACCGGCTGGCCTTCCTCGCCGACTGTCTGCGCGACCTCGACACCGGTCTGCGTGAGCGGGGCGGACGGCTGGTCGTGCGCCACGGCGACCTCGTCGGCGAGGTGCGCCGGGTCGCCGTCGAGGCCGACGCCCTCGAGGTGCACATGGCGGCCGACGTCAGCCGTCACGCGCGCCGCCGGGAGGACCGGCTGCGCCGCGCCCTCGAGGCGGACGGCGTACGGCTGCACGTGCATGACACGGTGACCGTCGCCGTCGCCCCGGGGGCCGTGCTCCCGGCCGGCTCGGACCACTTCGCCGTGTTCACGCCGTACTACCGGCACTGGTCGCGGCAGCCGCTGCGCAATCCGCTCGGGGCGCCGCGGACGGTGCGGGTCCCGGACGGTGTCGGATCCGAGCCCCTGCCCTCACGCAGCGACCTGCCGGGCCTCTCGGAGGGGCTTGCCGCCGGCGGCGAGACCGAGGGCCGCGCACGGCTCACGAAGTGGCTGCGCGACGGGGTGGCGGCGTACGAGGACCGCCACGACGACCTGGCGGGCGACGCCACCTCCCGGCTCTCCCCGCATCTGCACTTCGGCACCCTCTCCGCCGGCGAACTCGTCCAGCGGGCCCGCCGGGCGGGCGGACCGGGCGCGGAAGCCTTCGTACGGCAGCTCGCCTGGCGCGACTTCCATCGCCAGGTACTCGCGGCCCGCCCGGCCGTGTCCACCTCCGACTACCGCACCCGGCACGACAGTTGGCGGTCCGGACCACAGGCACGGGAGGACGTCGAGGCGTGGAAGGAGGGCCGCACCGGCTACCCCGTCATCGACGCGGCGATGCGCCAGCTGCGGCACGAGGGCTGGATGCACAACCGGGGGCGCCTGCTGACCGCGAGCTTCCTCACCAAGACGCTGTACGTCGACTGGCGGATCGGCGCCCGGCACTTCCTGGACCTCCTTGTGGACGGTGACATCGCCAACAACCAGCTCAACTGGCAGTGGACGGCGGGCACCGGCACCGACACCCGGCCCAACCGGGTCCTCAACCCCGTCACCCAGGCCAAGCGCTACGACCCCGACGGCGCGTACGTACGCCGCTGGGTGCCCGAACTGCGGCCGCTGGCAGGGCCGTCGGTGCACGAGCCGTGGAAACTGCGTGGCCCGGACCGCGCCGCCATCGACTACCCCGACCCCATCATCGACCTGTCCGAAGGGCTCGCCCGTTTCAAGCGGGCGCGAGACCTCGACTGACCCGCTGCCGCACCGCCGGTCGCGAGGCGGATCGTGGGCATCGCGAGGGCGGTCGAATTCTGACGTACGTTCGGTGGCTGTCGGTTGTGGCATCGCCTGGACGCGGGTTCACGGGCCCCGATCGCGCGGAGGGGGCCGCCGTGGTTGTCCACGACGGCCCCCCCCGAGTGGTGTGACGTCAGCAGACGCGGTGCACTCGCTGGGTGGTCAGTTCGTAGCGGGCGCCCACGATGGACAGGGCGCCCGAGTCCACCTTGGCGGCGAGGTCGGGCTCGGCGGCGAGGCGCGAGCGGATGAGCCGTATGTTGGCGTCGATCGTCGCGTCGATGCGGGCGTCGCCCTCTTTGCCGCGGTCGATGGCCGGTGTGATCTGGTCGGCCAGGTACTGGATGTGGGCGGGCAGTCGCGCGCCCGACTGGTCCGCCTGGACCGTGGCCTTCACGGCTCCGCACGACTGGTGGCCGAGCACCATGAGCAGCGGGATCCCCAGTTCGAGCACGCCGTACGCGAGGCTGCCGAGCACGGCCTCGTCGAGGACCTGGCCCGCGCTGCGTATCGTCATCAGATCGCCGAGTCCCTGGTCGAAGACCAGCTCCGGAGACACCCGGGAGTCGATGCAGCCGAGAAGGAGGGCGAACGGGTGCTGACTGGTCGTCAGTGTCTGCCGGACGGTGGGGGACTCGTCGGGGTGCTGCTGCTTGAAGGTGCGCCAGCGACGGTTGCCCGCCGACAGCTCCCGCAGGGCTTCCTCGGCGTTGGTGGGCCGCTTTCGCTGAGCTGCGATGTGCGGTGCGGCGGCAGCGGGTTCGGCGCCGATGGCCAGGCCGGTGCCGAGTGCGGCGGTCCCGGTGAGCGCGGCACGCAGCAGGGAACGCCGGGCGGGGGGTGTCGTCCGCGGCGAGTGGACGGCTCTGTGGGGTGTGGGGTCAGAGTTCACAGAAGGGAACGTATGTCCGGCCCGACGCTCGCCTGTTCCGGTTGCTGAATCATGATCGAAAGTTGAACCAATCTTGGCGGCTCCAAGGGAAGCTCTTGGGTGGCGCTCAAGTGCGGTTGGCTCACTGGCAACTGACGGACCGGCAGCCCTCGTACGACGTCATACGAAACGGGGGTGAGGGTGCCCAAAAGGTCACCCTCACCCCCGCGAACGCACGCAGCCGACGACTTGTCGCCGACCGCTCCGCATGGCCGGCTCCTCAGGGAACCGGCCGCGGCGCGGCGCTCAGTACTGCTCGGTCTCCACGAAACTGCCGTCCGCGTCGCTGTCCGCACCGAAGGCGTCCGCAGCGGCGGTCGGGTTGAATCCGGGCGGGCTGTCCTTCAGGGCCAGGCCCATGTCGGCGAGCTTCGCCTTGACCTCGTCGATCGACTTCGCACCGAAGTTGCGGATGTCGAGCAGGTCGGCCTCGGAGCGAGCGACGAGCTCGCCCACGGAGTGCACGCCCTCGCGCTTGAGGCAGTTGTACGACCGGACGGTGAGGTCGAGCTCCTCGATCGGCAGCACCAGGTCGGCGGCGAGCGCGGCGTCCGTGGGGGACGGGCCCATGTCGATGCCCTCGGCGTCGACGTTGAGCTCACGGGCGAGGCCGAACAGCTCGACGAGCGTCTTACCGGCGGACGCCATGGCGTCACGGGGACGCATGGCCTGCTTGGTCTCGACGTCGACGATCAGCTTGTCGAAGTCG
>NZ_LGDW01000500.1 GCF_001280005.1 Streptomyces sp. NRRL WC-3618
CCCCGGAGGCACCCCCACCTCCCCACCCGCACCCCCAAGATCGCCGCCCCCTCCCCTCCCGCATCTCGCATCGCGGACGATCGCGTCTCATCATGCGACACGCCGGTGACATCCCCGGCAATCCGTCCCTACGATCGACGCTATGCAGCGACAGGCGGACCTCACGAAGCGGCGGGCAGTAGACCTGTGCCGCGTCGCCGCCATGCTCTGTCGCCCTTTCTGAGCGGGAGCGCGCGGCGTCCAGCAGCGCATCCCTCCCGCGTCCCCCGGCGCCCTGTCCCCAGGGCCCTCGTGCGCGCGTCGCAGCAGGCCTGACCGCACACGACCGGGTACGAGTGACACGTACGTACCCCCTCTGCTCACGCACCACGCACCACCCCGCCGCAACTGCCCCGGAGGAGAAACAGCATGAGCCGCAGCGACGTCCTGGTCGATGCCGACTGGGTCGAGGCCAACCTCGACAACGCCGACATCGCCATCGTCGAGGTGGACGAGGACACGTCCGCCTACGAGAAGAACCACATCCGCAACGCCATCCGGATCGACTGGACCAAGGACCTCCAGGACCCGGTGCGCCGTGACTTCATCGACGAGGAGGGCTTCGAGAAGCTCCTCTCGGCGAAGGGCATCGGCAACGACACCCTGGTCGTTCTCTACGGCGGCAACAACAACTGGTTCGCCTCGTACGCCTACTGGTACTTCAAGCTGTACGGCCACGAGAACGTCAAGCTGCTCGACGGTGGCCGCAAGAAGTGGGAGCTGGACGCGCGCGAGCTGGTCGAGGAGGTCCCGGAGCGGGCCGCCACCGACTACAAGGCCAAGCCGCAGAACAAGTCGATCCGCGCCTTCCGCGACGACGTCGTGGCGGCCATCGGCTCGCAGAACCTGGTCGACGTGCGCTCGCCCGACGAGTTCAGCGGCAAGCTGCTCGCGCCGGCCCACCTCCCGCAGGAGCAGTCGCAGCGTCCGGGCCACGTCCCGTCCGCGCGCAACATCCCGTGGTCGAAGAACGCCAACGACGACGGCACCTTCAAGTCGGACGAAGAGCTCAAGGAGCTCTACGCCGACGAGCAGGTCGACCTCGCCAAGGACACCATCGCGTACTGCCGTATCGGTGAGCGTTCCGCGCTCACCTGGTTCGTCCTGCACGAGCTGCTGGGCGTGGAGAACGTCAAGAACTACGACGGCTCCTGGACCGAGTACGGCTCCCTGGTCGGCGTTCCGATCGAGCTCGGCGCCAACAAGTAAGCGAACTCCCCCCGTAGGACACCGACGTACACCCCGACCGGCCTTCCTTCCGTCCGGTCAGAACCTGATGGAGAAAGACATGTGTGGAGCGAAGGCCGGCGGCCCGGACGCCTCGACGATCAAGCCCGGTGAGACCACGATCCAGGGCCAGGTGACCCGCGACGGCGAGCCGGTCGTCGGATACGTCCGCCTCCTCGACTCGACCGGCGAGTTCACCGCCGAGGTCCCGACCTCGGCGACCGGACAGTTCCGCTTCTACGCGGCCGAGGGCACCTGGACCGTCCGCGCGCTCGTCCCCGGCGGCACGGCGGACCGTACGGTCGTCGCCGAGACGGGTGGCCTCTCGGAGGTCGCGATCGCCGTCTGACGGCAGGCACAGTCCACCGAAGGGCCGTACTCCTCACTTCACTCAGGGGTACGGCCCTTCGCCGCGTGCGGATTACGGACCACGGACTACGGCCCTACCCTGGACGTATGTACGCACGTCGGCGGCACGTGTACTTCGCCATGATGGGCACCTGCGTCACGCTCTTCGTCCTGGCGTGGGCAGTCGTACGCCTCTGGTCGATGCCGGTGGCGGTCGGTATGTGCGTGGTGGCGATGGTGATCCCGCCGCTGGCGACGATCGTCGCCAACCGCCGGGGCCCGGACGACCGCTGGTGGGACGACCCGTCAGGCGACCAGAAGTCCGACGAGTGGTGGGACGAACTGGACGGCAAGAAACGCCGACCGCAGTAGCGCGCTGCGGCCTGTGATCTGGGCCGGCTATCTGCTCCGGCGAGCCGACCGACGCTTGCGCGGCTGTAGCCAGTTGCGCAGGGCCGCGATCTGTCGCTCCTTGGATGCCGTGATCCCCGCGATTTCGCCAGAGCCACGCTGAAGTACCCACATGGGCGACCAGTGCCTGTTCCCCTTCGGATCGGTCCAGCGGACAGCGGGGAGGTCGGTGATCTCCGAGATGCTGCTTCGAGGGATGGTTCGCGTCCGCAGGTAGCCGCGTACCGTCAGTTCGGCGTTCTCGCAGGTGACGGAGAGCCGGTACCCCCGGACAGCGATGATCACCGAGACAGACAGGACCAGGCAGGCCGACAGGCGCGGGATCACGGCGGTGGTCTGGGCCGCGTAGAAAATGCTCCCGGCGGCCGGCAGCGCGCCCAGGCAGCTGTTGGCTGTCCGACCCCATCTCGACGGCGCCAGTTCCATAGCGGCTCCCCTCACGCCTCCCTGACGAAGGCGTCTGCGTTGCGGAAGTCGGCGAAGAGCCACCGATGAGTTTCGCCGACCAGGCCGGTCTACCACGACGTACGCCATCGAGACGCAGACACAGACTGGAGACCCACCATGACGACGACTCCCGCACACCCCGGCCGCATGCTGTTCGTGAACATCCCCGTGGCCGACCTCGAACGCAGCAAGGCGTTCTTCGCTGATCTCGGGTTCAGTTTCAACCCGAAATTCACCGACGAGACCGCCGCCTGCATGCTGGTCGGCGAGCACGCCTTCGTCATGCTGCTCACCCGGGAGAAGTTCGCGCAGTTCGCGAAACTGCCGATGGCCGACCCCACCACGCACACGCTGGCGCTCTACTGCTTCAGCGCGTCCTCCCGTGACGAGGTCGACAAGGTCAGCGCCGCCGCACTCGCGGCGGGCGGCTCCGAGGTGGATGGCGCCGAGGACTACGGCTTCATGTACTCACGCAGCTTCTACGACCTCGACGGCCACGGCTGGCAGGTCATGTGGATGGACCCGGCGGCGGCGGAACAGGGCCCCGAGGCGTTCGTGGCCTCCACGCAGGATGCCGACATCCCGGCCTGACTGACCCACCTGCGTACATGGGCAGCGCTAAGGCCCCGGACCATGATCGGATGCTCATCCATGATCGGTCCGGGGCCTTGCACCCACGTACGGCACCAAGTGAGTGGTGAGGCTCAACAGGTTATGCGTGTGTGATCGTCGCCACAGAGACGACGACTGACGCCGTGCGGGTGGATCCTTACGGGATCCTGACGCGGGCGCCGGATTCAGCCGGTGTGGACGCGGGGACGGCGGGGCCGGTCCGGTTCCGCCCCGCGCAGGACCTCTCGGGTGACCGGGGCGACCTCGCCCTGGCCGAAGAGGAAGAAGCGCAGGAAGTTGGCGAAGGGGTTGCCCTCGGTCCACTCGAAGTAGATGTGCGGGATGCAGCCGGTCGTGTCACGGGTGTGGAGGAGCAGGGCGGCGAGGGCGTTGGGGACGGAGGAGGACTCCAGGGTCAGGACCCGGAAGCGGTTGTGCATGACCTCGCCGCGTACGGTCAGGCTCGCCTCGAACTCGGAGGGGTCCGTCACCGTGACCTCGACGAAGACGAAGTCCTCCTGCTCCGGCATGTCGTTGTCGGCCCGGATCTGCTCGATCTTGTCGCGGTACTCGGCCTTGTCGCGTCGGTCCGGCTCGTTGGCGATGAACCGGATCTTGCGGCTCGCCATGTCACGGATGAATCGTTCCGCCATGGCGTCCAGCGTGACGCTGGTGACGCGGAGCTCGAAGGCGCGGGCCAGTCGGGACAGCAAGGAGACCAGGATGATGCCCGCGATGAAGCAGGCGCCGATCTTGACGCCGTCGGGGCGTTCGATGACGTTCGCGACGGTGACGTAGAGGAACACCACCGAGATGGCGGCGAAGCCGATCGTCCAGCCCCGCTGGCCGGCCTTGCGGGCGGCGATGGTCACGGCGATCGCCGCCGAGCTGATGAGAACCAGCACGCCGGTGGCGTACGCACCGCCCTGCGCGTCGACGTCCGCGTCGAAGAGCCAGGTGACGAGGAAGCCGATGAGCGTGAAGACGATGACCATCGGGCGCACGGCACGGGCCCAGTGCGGGGCCATGCCGTAGCGGGGCAGATAGCGGGGCATCAGATTGAGCAGGCCGGCCATCGCGGAGGCGCCCGCGAACCACAGGATGGCGATCGTCGAGATGTCGTAGACCGTGCCGAAGGCTCCGCCCAGGTACTCGTGCGCGAGGTAGGCGAGCGCGCGGCCGTTGGCCTGGCCGCCGGACTCGAACTCCCTCTCCGGGATGAGCAGGGTGGTGATGAAGCTGGTGGCGATGAGGAAGACGCTCATGATGACCGCGGCGGCGGTCAGCAGCGTCTTGGTGCCCCGGATACGGCCCTTCGGGCTTTCCTCCGTGTCGGTGTCATCGCCCCTGACGTGCGGCATCACCGCGACGCCGGTCTCGAAGCCGGACAGGCCGAGCGCCAGCTTCGGGAAGACGAGCAGTGCCACACCGATCATGGCGAAGGCGTTGCCGTGTTCGGCGGTCAGGGCACTGGACCAGTCGGTGATCAGATGGCCCTCGGTCATGACGTGCCACATGCCGACGGCGATCACCACGACGTTGAGCCCGAGGTAGACGGCGACCAGGGCCACCGCGACCTCGATGGCCTCCAGGAAGCCCTTGAGGAAGACCGCGCCGAGCAGGGCGACCAGGACCAGGGTGATCACCATCTGCTGGTCGTGCAGAGTGCTGGTCAGATGCGGGTTCTCGACCAGGTGGGTGGAGGCGTCGGCGGCCGAGAGGGTGATGGTGATCAGGAAGTCGGTGGCGGCGAAGCCCAGCAGGGTCAGGACGAACAGCTTGCCCTTCCAGAAGGACAGCAGCCGTTCCAGCATCGCGATCGAGCCCTCGCCGTGCGGGCTCTCCTCGGCCACCCGGCGGTAGACCGGCAGGGCGCCGGCCAGGGTGACGATGACGAGCACGATGGTAGCGATCGGCGAGAGCAGGCCGGCCGCGAGGGCCGCGATGCCGGGCTGGTAGCCGAGGGTGGAGAAGTAGTCGACGCCGGTCAGGCACATGACCCGCCACCAGCGCTGGCCCCGGTGCGCCGGCTCGGGCTCGGCGTGCGGACCCATGTGGCCGCCGCTCTTGCCCATGTCGGACAAGCCCTGGAGCATCCACGTCCGCAGACGGCTCGGTGGTGGGCGTTCGGCGGTGGCCATCGGCGTGCTCTCCCGGTGTACGGCTCGGCGTGGGATTCGGTGTGCGGCTCGGCGTGGGGCTTGACGTGCGGCTTGGCGTGGGGTTTCGGCCATCACGCAGAAGGCAGCATCAGCGTAAGCAGAGAGTGAGGTGAGGGCCGAGGGCTGGATCACACGCTCGCGTCAGGGTTGCGTTAAGACCGGCCGCGACGGCGCCGGCGGCACATCAAGCGGGGCTGTTTCGCAGGTGCGGGTGAGGATTGGGCCGTCCGGGGGCGGCAGTCCAGAGGGATCCGGGCGCCCGGGGAGGTCGCCGCGGTCGAGCCGGTCACCCAGGTGACGGTGGGGACGGGGCCGTAAGAGTCCCGTCAAGGGTGCGGGGGCCGCCGTAAGGGACCCGTCAACGGCCGGACCGTTCCGGTCGGGGGCGGGGTTTGCTCGAGCTGTCCGATTCTCTTCCCACCCTCTTCTAGGAGTTCGCGATGGCCGACCTGGCCTTCGTCGTCACCACGATCGCGGTGTTCGCGCTGGTGGCCCTCGTCGCCAAGGGGGTGACGAAGCTGTGACCGCCGAGAACGTTGTCGGCCTGATCGTGGCCGTCGCCCTGCTGGGCTATCTCGTCCTCGCCCTGATCTTCCCGGAGAGGTTCTGAGCTCCGCATGGGTCCCGTTCTCGCCGGCGTCCTCCAACTGCTCGCCCTGATCGGCGCACTTGCGCTCGCCTACGTCCCCCTCGGCACCTACCTGGCCAGGGTCTACTCCACCGACAAGCACTGGCGCGTCGAGAGGTGGATCTACAAGGGCATCGGTGCCAACCCCGACACGCAGATGCGCTGGCCCGCCTACCTGCGCGGTGTCCTCGCGTTCTCCGCGGTCGGCGTGCTCTTCCTCTACCTGCTCCAGCGGCTGCAGGGCGTACTGCCGGGCTCGCTCGGCTTCGCCTCCATCGACCCGGACCAGGCGTTCAACACCGCCGTGTCCTTCGTGACCAACACCAACTGGCAGTCGTACTACGGCGAACAGGCCATGGGCCATGTCGTGCAGACCGCCGGTCTCGCCGTGCAGAACTTCGTCTCGGCGGCCGTGGGCATCGCGGTGGCGGTGGCGCTCGTACGAGGGTTCGCTCGCTCGCGCACCGGCGAGCTGGGCAACTTCTGGTCCGACCTGGTGCGCGGGGTCACCCGCGTCCTGCTTCCGGGTACCTTCCTCGCCGCGATCGTGCTGGTGGCGTGCGGGGTCGTCCAGAACTTCTCCGGGATCCATGAAGTGGGTCAGTTCATGGGCGGGTCGCAGCAGTGGAACGGCGGCGCGGTCGCCTCGCAGGAGGCCGTCAAGGAATTCGGCACCAACGGCGGCGGCTACTTCAACGCCAACTCCGCGCACCCCTTCGAGAACCCGACGCCGTTCACCAACCTGTTCGAGATCTTCCTGCTGCTGGTGATCCCGTTCGCGCTGACGCGCACCTTCGGGGTCATGGTCGGTTCGGTCAAGCAGGGGTACGCGATCCTCGCGACCATGGCCACCATCTGGCTCGGGTTCACCGCCCTGATGATGTGGACCGAGTTCGCCCACCACGGCCCGGCGCTCCAACTCGCGGGTGGGGCGTACGAGGGCAAGGAGGTCCGTTTCGGTGTCGGCGCCTCGTCGATCTTCGCGACGGCGACCACGCTGACCTCGACCGGCGCGGTGGACTCCTTCCACTCGTCCTTCACCGGGCTCGGCGGCGGCATCACCATGCTCGGCATGATGCTCGGCGAGATCGCGCCCGGCGGCACCGGCTCCGGCCTCTACGGCATGCTGGTCATGGCGGTCATCGCGGTGTTCATCGCGGGCCTCATGGTCGGCCGTACGCCCGAGTACCTCGGCAAGAAGATCGGCACCCGCGAGATCAAGTTCGCGGCCTGCTACATCCTCGTCACCCCGGCCCTGGTGCTCGTCTTCACCGCCGCCGCCATGGCGCTGCCGACGCCCGGCCACTCGATGACCAACAGCGGTGCGCACGGCTTCTCCGAGATCCTCTACGCCTATACCTCCGCGTCGAACAACAACGGCTCGGCCTTCGCCGGTCTGAACGCGGACACGCACTGGTTCAACACCACACTGGGCCTGGCCATGGTCCTGGGCCGTTTCCTGCCCATGGTGTTCGTGCTGGCGCTGGCCGGCTCGCTCGCCGAGCAGCGGCCCGTCCCCGAGACCGCGGGCACCCTGGGTACCCACAAGCCGCTGTTCGTAGGCCTGTTGGTGGGCGCCATCCTCATCATCACCGGTCTGACGTACTTCCCGGCGCTCGCGCTGGGGCCGCTGGCCGAGGGGCTGGCGTCATGACCACCCGTACCGAAAGCGAAGAGATGTCCACAGCCACACCGGCCCCGACCCGGGCGCCGCACAGCGACGTACCCACCGGGCACAAGTCGCCCGAGGGACGTGTCGGAGCGGGCCTCTTCGATCCAAAGCAGCTGGTCAAGTCGCTGCCGGACGCCTGCCGCAAGCTCGACCCGCGGGTGATGGTCAAGTCGCCGGTGATGTTCGTGGTGTGGATCGGGTCCGTGCTGACCACGGTGTTCTCCTTCAAGGACCCCGGCGACTGGTTCGGCTGGACCATCAGCGTCTGGCTCTGGCTCACCGTCGTCTTCGCCAACCTCGCGGAGGCGGTCGCCGAGGGGCGCGGGAAGGCGCAGGCGGACACGCTCCGGAAGGCCAAGACGGACACGGTCGCCCGTCGACTCGACGGTTCCGGTTCCGTGGAGGAGCAGGTGCCCGGTACCGAGCTCAGGATCGGCGACCTGGTCGTGTGCGAGGCCGGCGACATCATCCCCGGTGACGGGGACGTCGTCGAAGGGGTCGCCTCGGTCGACGAGTCGGCGATCACCGGGGAGTCGGCGCCAGTCATCCGGGAGTCCGGCGGCGACCGATGCGCTGTCACCGGCGGTACGAAGGTGCTGTCCGACCGGATCGTCGTCAAGATCACGACGAAGCCCGGCGAGACCTTCATCGACCGCATGATCAGCCTGGTCGAGGGCGCGGCCCGGCAGAAGACGCCCAACGAGATCGCGCTGAACATCCTGCTGGCCTCGCTGACCATCGTGTTCCTGCTCGCGGTCGCCACCCTGCCGCCGCTCGCGGACTACGCGGGCACCCACCTGACGATGGTCGTGCTGGTCGCGCTGCTGGTCTGTCTCATCCCGACCACCATCGGCGCCCTGCTCTCCGCGATCGGCATCGCGGGCATGGACCGGCTGGTGCAGCGCAACGTACTGGCCATGTCCGGCAGGGCAGTCGAGGCCGCCGGTGACGTCTCCACGCTACTGCTCGACAAGACCGGCACCATTACCCTGGGCAACCGCCAGGCCGCCGAGTTCGTGCCGGTGGCCGGGACGACGGAGGCGGCGGTGGCGGACGCCGCCCAGCTGTCGTCGCTGGCCGACGAGACGCCCGAGGGCCGCTCCATCGTCGTACTGGCGAAGGAGAAGTACGGGCTGCGTGAGCGCCGGCAGGGTGAGTTGGCCGGGGCCGAGTGGATCGAGTTCACCGCGCAGACCCGGATGTCGGGGGTCGACGTCGACGGACGCAGGATCCGCAAGGGCGCGGCCGGTTCGGTCGTCAAGTGGGTCCAGGAGCGCGGCGGCACGGTCGCCGAGGACGCGGGCGCGGCCACCGACCGGATCTCCGGGGCGGGCGGCACCCCCCTGCTGGTCGCGGTCGAAGACGCCGACGGCGCACGGGTGTTGGGCGTCATCCACCTCAAGGACGTCGTCAAGGAGGGCATGCGGGAGCGGTTCGAGGAGCTGCGCCGCATGGGCATCAAGACCGTCATGATCACGGGCGACAACCCGTTGACCGCCAAGGCGATCGCCGAGGAGGCGGGCGTCGACGACTTCCTCGCGGAGGCCACTCCCGAGGACAAGATGGCCCTCATCAAGCGGGAGCAGGCGGGCGGCAAGCTGGTCGCCATGACCGGCGACGGCACCAACGACGCGCCGGCGCTCGCCCAGGCCGATGTGGGCGTGGCCATGAACACGGGTACGTCGGCCGCGAAGGAGGCCGGCAACATGGTCGACCTCGACTCGAACCCGACGAAGCTCATCGAGATCGTCGAGATCGGCAAGCAACTCCTCATCACCCGGGGCGCGTTGACGACGTTCTCCATCGCCAACGACGTCGCGAAGTACTTCGCGATCATCCCGGCGCTGTTCGCGGCCGTCTACCCGGGCCTGGACAGGCTCAACATCATGGGCCTGGCCTCGCCCGACTCCGCGATCCTGTCGGCCGTCATCTTCAACGCGCTGATCATCATCGCGCTGGTGCCGCTGTCCCTGAAGGGCGTTCAGTACCGGCCGGTCAGCGCGGACAGGATGCTGCGCCGCAACCTCACGATCTACGGCATCGGCGGCCTGATCGCGCCGTTCGTCGGCATCAAGATCATCGACCTGCTCATCTCCCTGATCCCCGGGATCGGTTAGAAGATATGAACAACTCCGTTGTCAACACAGCCCGGTTGCTGGGAGCGGGTCTACGCGCCCTTCTGGTGTTGACCGTGCTCACAGGCGTCATCTATCCGCTGGCCGTCACAGGTGTGGCACAGACGGTGTTCAGCGACAAGGCGAACGGTTCCGAGATCAAGGCGGACGGCAAGGTCGTCGGCTCCTCGCTCATCGGCCAGTCGTACAACCTGCCGTTGAAGAAGGGCCAGGAGACGCCCGCCCCCGACCTGAAGTGGTTCCAGGGCCGCCCGCAGAACGGCCTCGGCGGCAACAGCGTCAACACCCGGTACAAGCTGATCCTCTCCGGCGCGACCAACCGGTCCGCCGACAACAAGGACCTGATCGCCTGGGTGACCGCCGCCAAGGCCGCCGTCGTCAAGGACAACTCGACCCCCGACCACACGGTCAGGCCGTCCGAGGTGCCCGCCGACGCGGTCACCTCCTCCGGCTCGGGCCTCGACCCTGACATCTCCCCGGCCTACGCGGACCTCCAGGTCCACCGCATCGCCGAGAAGAACGGCCTGACCGTCGCCCAGGTCCAGAAGCTGGTCGCCGACCACACCGACGGCCGCACCCTCGGCTTCATCGGCGAGCCCCGGGTGAACGTCCTGGAGCTCAACATCGCGCTCAAGGAACTCAAGGCACTCAAGGAACCCGAGGCACTCGGGGCCGGGAGCTGATGGCGTTACCCGACCCGCCGGCGAGTCGGCGGCCCGGCACGACCGGGCTCGCCGACTCCCGCGGTCACGAAGCAGGAACGTCCCCACGACGGACGTACGACAGGAAGGCGCACGCCCATGACACGGGTGCTGGTGGTGGAGGACGACCCGCAGCTCGTACGGGCCCTCGTCATCAATCTCCAGGCACGCCGGTACGGGGTCGACGCGGCCCCCGACGGCGCCACCGCGCTGCGGCTCGCCGCCGCCCGCCGGCCCGACGTCGTGATGCTCGACCTGGGGCTGCCCGACATGGACGGCATCGAGGTCATCAAGGGCCTGCGTGGCTGGACCCGCGTACCCATCCTGGTGCTCTCCGCCCGTCAGGGGTCGGACGAGAAGGTCGCGGCGCTCGGCGCCGGCGCCGACGACTACGTGACCAAGCCGTTCAGCATGGACGAGCTGCTCGCCCGGCTGCGCGCCGCCGTACGACGCACCGAGGGGACACCGCCCGCCACCGGGGCGACGCTCGTCGAGACGGCGGACTTCACCATCGACCTGGTGGCCAAGAAGGCCGTACGGGACGGCCGCGACGTACGCCTCACGCCCACCGAGTGGCACCTGCTGGAGATCCTGGTCACCGACCCGGGACGGCTGATCACGCAGAAGCACCTGCTCCAGGAGGTCTGGGGCGTCTCCCAGAGCAACAAGACCAACTACCTGCGGGTCTACATGGCCCAACTACGCCGCAAGCTGGAGACGGACCCTTCGCACCCCCGCTATCTCATCACTGAGCCCGGCATGGGCTACCGGTTCGAGGGATGAACTTCGAGGCGCGAATCGATGGGGGTCTCGGCGCCTCGGGTTTCCGCGATCGAGCACGGTGAGCTGGACCGTGCGGAAGTGGCCACCCCGCGAGCGTGTGTGGAAGCGCTCGGCGGTCGACTGCGGGTAGTCGCGGACTTCGGGGACGCCGAGTACACCGTCGCCTGAGGCGCCTGCGTCGGAGGCCGTGCAGTCACTTCGGGAGCGGGCACTCTCCATAACGACAAGGCAGAGTGTGCCGACTCGCTTTCATACTATGTGCACCTTTGATCGTTCGGCAGGGTTTCTTTCCCCAGGGGTATCGCGGTTGCCCCGTCGAGGAGTCCAATGGTGGGAGTCAGGCCCTTCGCGCCCACGCCGGTCAGAAGAGGCACGCTATGGATCCATGGCTGATCTGGTTGATCGTCGCGGCCGTGCTGGCTGTGGCGGAGATCTTCACCCTTACCGCTGCGCTCGGACTGCTGAGCGCGGCCGCGCTGGTCACGGCCGGGTCCGCCGCGGTCGGGATGCCGGTGCCCGTGCAGTTCCTGGTGTTCACCGTCGTCGCCACGGTCACCGTGCTGTTCGTGCGCCCCGTCGCGCTACGCCACCTGGTCGCGCCCCAAGTGGCGCGGTTCGGCGTGGACGCGCTGGTCGGCAAGGCCGCCTATGTCGTCTCGGAGGTGACGGGCCTGGGCGGCAGGGTGCGTATCGACGGTGAGGAGTGGACGGCGCGCGCCTACGACGAGACGCTGGTGATCCCTCCTGGAAAGACCGTCGACGTCATGGAGATCAGCGGCGCCACCGCGATCGTCTACCCCCGGGACTGAAATCATGGAAACCTCGGCGTTCCTCATTGCCGGCCTGATCGTCGCGCTGCTCGCGGTCTTCACCGTGGTGCGGGCCGTCCGTATCGTGCCCCAGGCGCGTGCTCGCAACGTCGAGCGGCTCGGCCGCTACCACCGGACCCTGGATCCCGGCCTCAGCCTCGTCATCCCTTTCGTCGACCGCGTTCATCCGGTGATCGACCTGCGGGAACAGGTCGTTTCCTTCAAACCGCAGCCGGTCATCACCGAGGACAACCTGGTCGTAGAGATCGACACCGTGCTCTATTTCCAGGTGACCGACCCACGGGCGGCCTTCTACGAGATCGCGAATTTCCTTCAGGCGGTCGAGCAGCTCACCGTCACCACCTTGCGCAACGTCGTGGGTTCCATGGACCTGGAAAAGACCCTCACCTCACGGGACACCATCAACAGCCAGCTCCGCGGTGTGCTGGACGAGGCCACCGGAAAGTGGGGGCTGAGGGTCAACCGGGTGGAGATCAAGGCCATCGACCCGCCGCAGTCCATCAAGGACGCGATGCAGAAGCAGATGCGAGCGGAGCGGGACAAGCGGGCCGCGATTCTCGGGGCCGAGGGGCAGCGTCAGTCGCAGATCCTCACCGCCGAAGGCGACAAACAGGCTGCCGTCCTGCGCGCGGAGGGCAACCGTACCGCTGCGATCCTCCAGGCAGAGGGCCAGTCCCGGGCCATCGACGAGGTGTTCCAGGCCGTACATCGCAACGACCCCGACCCGAAGCTGCTCGCCTACCAGTACCTTCAGACGCTGCCCCAGCTCGCGCAGGGCTCGGGCAACAACTTCTGGGTGATCCCCAGCGAGATCACCTCCGCACTCCAGGGCATGTCCCGCGCCTTCACCGAGGTGCTGCCCCAGTCGCCGGCCACCCGCGAGAAACCCTCGGACGACATGGCTGCCGAGGCCGCCAACGACAAGGCCCAGGCCGCCGAAGCGGCTGCCGAGGCCCTCGCCGAAGCAGCGAAGGCGGAGCGCGTCACCCCCGGTGCCCTCCCGGATCAACTCGGAAAGACGTCACCGTGATCGGCCGTACGTTTTCCGCGCTGCCTGCGCTGCCTGCGCTGCCTGCGGTCAGCGCGGTGAGACGCTGCCCATCTCCGCGGTGAAGACCACGGGTTCGCTGTCGAACCCTCTGACCATCTCGCGAAATTCCCACGCCCCGGAGGCGCCACGAACGAACTCCGCGACGGTCGTGGCCGTGGATCCGGCGACCTGCGCAAACTCGTCCTTCAGCAGCTCCCGGTACCCCTCGACGACCAGCACTCCGGCATTCGACAGGTCGCCGAAGGTCAGGGGGCCGTTGTTCTGGTGGATGGCCACTCCCACAACCACCCGTGCGAAGGAGGACGCGAGGCGATCAAGTTCCAGTGTCATCGCTTCGACATAGCCGAAGCCCTGACCGGTCTGGCTGTGCCGGCCCATGTTGATGGTGCCGTCCGGTGAGCGGCTGTCGAAGTGGACGACGTACACCGGCCGCCCGTAGGGGGCGTCCACCGAGTACGTGGCGGCGATGATGTCGAGATGACGAGGTGGCTGATTCCAGGGACTCGGATCCCACTTGAGCCGTACCTCAGCCTTCCCAACTCCCGCGCTGTCGCTGCTCACCGGACTACCGCCTATCCCGTACCGAGCTAATACGGGATGGCCCCCGCATGGCCAAGTATGGCTGTCGGCGCAGCTGTTGAAGCACGGGCGTCGGCTCGCCCGTCGGTCGGTGAAGGACATGCGTTTCCGTGATCCTCGATGGCGCCCCGACCGCCGCTGGCACCGGGTTGTGCGGTGAGCGGATGCCGATGTCGGTGGCGATCGCTCCGGGGTGGAAGGACGAGGCGGTGACACCTGTGCCGTGTGCGCGCCGCGCGAGTTCCCGCGTGAAGAGGACCGTGGCGAGCTTCGATGCCGCGTACGCCCCCTGGGAGCCGTATGGGCGGTGGGATCTATGTTCGGAAGATCACAAAGTGCTGGTCCGAGCTGCAGACTTCGATCTCCATGACGGGCAGCCTGGTGCCCAAGTCGGTGGGCGCGGCGCAATACCGCGACTCGAGATCGAGAGATCCCTGCGGGCTCCGCTCAACCGAGTTTCGACGCTCCAGCCCCCTGCTGACCACGGACCCCATGCACTCGTGTGTACGAGCCCGTGAGCAGGTGTCGACGGCGCGGCCGGCCCGGAGCTGCCCGGGTCGTCAGACGGGCCCGACATCAGGTGGCCTCTGCGCACCGGGTGTCAGACCAGGGCTGGGGAACACTCTCGCTGCTGTTGAAGTGGAAAGTCACCCGCCACACAGGCGATCACCAGCCTCGCTGGGGTGTGACCGGGCCGTGAGCAGCCGGCGATGAAGCGCGTCTTCATCGCCGGCTGCGCCTTTGCAGTCTTCAGTCTTCGTGTGGAGGCTCCAGCTCCTGGATTCGTTCACCGATATCGTCGGCCCAAGATTGTGCCCACCGACGCAGCTCGGTGATCGCTGGCTCGTCGAGCCCGTAGGCGACAAATTCCGTGTCGTCGATCCAGTCGGCCCCGACCAACCGTGCCTGAAGCTCGCAGAGGTCGAAGGAGTCGCGGGCGTGGCGCCGTCCAAGCTCTTCCAACTCGATGTGGCTCCAGCGGTCGGCCGCGGCCTGTACGTCGACCAGATCTCTGGCCAGTCCGCGGTCGGCCAGTGCGCGAACCTTGGTGCCGACGACATATAGCCGCCGGTAAGCGCCAGAGGGTAGACACCACCCACGTCGAGGACATCCGCAAGCAGGCGACGGTGCAGATCCGTGAGGTTCACGGCAGCGGCCCGGGCTTCGTGAGCCAGCTCGTCGAAGGAGCTCTCCCACACCTCCCGGACATCACGGCTGACCAGGGTGCGCAGGGTGGGCCACAGGCTGACCAGAAGGTCGCGATTAAGGAACCGGATCAGATCGTCTTGCAGTCCCTCGGCCAGAACGATCCGGTAGTAGCTCATCCGCAGCCGCGGCTGATCGAGATCGAACGTGGTCAGCCCCGACCATGCCAGATGCAGCGGCAATGCCACCGTGCCGTGCTGAGGGCCGACGAGCTCGGAGAGCGCGGCAGGCGCACGCCGAGCGAACCTGGCACGGCGAAGATCAGAGAGACCGGGCTGTGTTGCCATACGTCGATTATCCAGGAAGAGCCTGCGGTGGGGCTCTTTGATCCGCAGACCGGCGCAGCCCTTATCAGCTACCCCATTAACAAGCAATTTTCTTCGCCTCCTGGCGACTGGGCCACCAGAGAGAGGGGTGACAGGCTGAAATAGCTGATCAGCGCTTTGAAGATCCCTGATTCAAGGAGTACGCCCGCGGCACCGCCGTTCCTTCCCTCAGCGCCGCCACACTGGCACTTCTGCCCGTACCGCTGCCTCCCCTTGCTCACCAGCGGCGAATCAGTGCCGCGCTGGATGCCGTGGACGCGCAGATCACTGCGCACCGCGAACTCATCCAGGCCGCGACTCACCACCGCAGCACACTCGCCGCGCATTTGCTGACCGGTGTCCTGGTCTCCGAATGACGCACTTCTCTCCTTTCAGTCCGTCCGCGAAGGAAGACTTTTGTGAATGCTCCGCCGTCCGAGCCACGATCTGGAACGAGGTATCTGTGGCTCCTCGTGGCAGCGCTGTTCTCGCTCGTGGTGGCTCTTGTCGCCGGGATCCTGAAGACCAGCACCGGAGCCGCATTCGCTGAGGCAGTCCTTAACGGCGGCACTGCCTTTGCCACGTCGATGGGCCTCTGCGTGCTTGTCCTGTCTGCAGCTGGCCAATTCTGAACGAGCTGACATGCCGTAGATACCTTCCCTCTGAGGTGGTCGTGAGGTCGGATAACACCGCCGTTGAACGTGGGTGTCTGCTCTTACGGGCACGCTGTGGGCACGGGCGCCACTGGCAGCCGGGCCATACGCGCGCGCGACGCCTGCGCCGGCCGGACCGCATTGTCTCTCGGGCTGGTCCGGAGCGTTCGTCGCGACTGCGAGGTTGCGGTGCTCGCCCTCGGCCCCAAGCATGGCCTCAGGGGAACAGCGGCAGAGCCCCTCGGAGGGGCACGTCCCGGGAAGAAATGAGAGCCATGACGTTTCTTGCGGTCAGGTCCGCCGGGCGTCGCCTGACAAGGTGCACTCGACCGGCATGCGTGCGATCGGCATGACCGACGACGACCGGCCGCTGCGCTGTCTGGTCACCGGCGCCACCGGTTACCTGGGCGGCAGGCTGGTGCCGGAGTTGCTGGCGGCCGGGTACTCGGTGCGCTGCCTGGCCCGCTCGCCCGGCAAGCTGCGGGACCATCCGTGGGCAGGGCAGGCGGAGGCCGTGCGCGGTGACGTGACGGACGAGGAGTCCGTGCGCGCGGCCATGGAGGGAATGGATGTCGCGTACTACCTGGTGCACGCGCTGGGCACCGGGCGGGGTTTCGAGGAGACCGACCGGCGCGCGGCCAGGATCTTCGGTGAGCAGGCGCGTGCCGCCGGAATCCGGCGGATCGTCTACCTCGGCGGGCTGACCCCCTCCGGCGTACCCGAGTACGCACTCTCACCCCATCTGCGGTCCCGCGCCGAAGTGGGCCGCATCTTCCTGGCGTCGGGCGTACCGACCGCCGTACTGCGGGCAGCTGTGATCATCGGGTCGGGTTCGGCCTCGTTCGAGATGCTGCGCCATCTGACCGAGCGGCTCCCCGCGATGGTGACCCCGAGCTGGGTGCGCACCCGCATCCAGCCGATCGCCGTCCGCGACGTGCTCCGCCTCCTCGTGGGGTCCGCGCGGCTGCCTCACGACGTGAACCGCACCTTCGACATCGGCGGACCGGACATCGTCACGTACCAGGAGATGATGCGGCGGTACGCCGCCGTCGCCGGCCTGCGCAAGCGTGTCATCGTCCCCGTTCCGCTGCTCACCCCCCGGTTGTCCAGCCTCTGGGTCGGTCTGGTCACCCCGGTGCCGGGTGCTCTCGCGCGTCCGCTGGTCGAGTCGCTGAAACACGAGGTGGTCTGCGCCGAGCGGGACATCGTCCGATACGTGCCCGACCCGCCGGAGGGGCCGCTCACCCTCGACCGGGCGATCGGGCTGGCTCTGCGGCGCGTGCAGGACGCGGACGTGGCCACCAGATGGTCCTCGGCCGCGACTCCCCGCGCCCCCAGCGACCCGCTGCCGACCGACCCCGACTGGGCGGGCGGGAGCCTCTACACGGACCACCGCGAGCGTACGGTCGCGGCGTCGCCCCAGGCGCTGTGGCGCGTGGTGGAGGGGATCGGCGGTACGAACGGCTGGTACTCCTCGCCGCCGGCCTGGTTCCTGAGGGGCTGGCTGGACACCCTGGTGGGCGGGGTCGGCCTGCGCCGGGGCCGCCGGGACGCGATCCGGCTGCGGGTCGGCGACAGCCTGGACTTCTGGCGGGTGGAGGAGATCGAGCCGGGCCGGCTGCTCCGGCTGCGCGCGGAGATGCGCCTGCCGGGCCTGGCCTGGCTGGAGATGACCGTCGACCAGGATCCCCAGGGGCGCACGGTGTACCGGCAGCGGGCCCTGTTCCATCCGCACGGTCTGGCCGGGCACGCCTACTGGTGGGGCGTGGCCCCCTTCCACGCCTCGGTCTTCGGCGGCATGGCCCGCAACATCGCCACCGCGGCCGAATCGGCCGCCCCTGAACCGGCCCGCACCCACTGAGGGGGATCGAGGAACCGGGCGCGTCTCCGCCGCCCTGTTCACCGCCGACCTGCGGGTGCACGACAACCCGGGCCTGCAGGCCGCTCTCCTCGTCGGCGGTCGGGCTCTTCACCTGAGGCCGGCCCGGAGTCCCGTCGGCCACTTCGTTACGGACCTCCCCCCGCCAGTACGAGACGGAGAAGCTGATGTTCTCCGTCTCGCCGTACCGAATGGCGTTGGTGACCAGCGCCGGGCTCGGTGTCCTGTGCCGGAACCGGGTCCGGGCGCGGCACGGCCACCGAGCTCGCCGGTTTCTCCCCGACGCCCACGACGACGTGGCCGTGCGTTCCGGTCGGGGCCTGGTTGTCGTGTTTGCCGCGTAAGACGATCGTCGGGGTACTGCATGATCTGCCGGCCGGTCGCGGGCTACGTCGTCGGCGGTCACCGTGCGGACATGGGTGAGGTCCGCGTCCGGTCCGCTCGGGGCGGTCGTGGTGTCGCCGGTGCCGAAACCGCCGAGGACGATGTTGCCGACCGACCGGTTCATGGCCTGGGCCATCTGCAGCGTCAGGATGGTTCCGGCCGCGCCGACCAGGGCACCGGCGATGATCATGGCCTGGTTGTCGATCGCGAAGCCGGCCATGGCGACCGCGAGACCGGTCAGGGCGTTGAGCAGCGACACGATGACCGGTGCGTCGGCGCCGCCGATCGGCAGCACCATGAGCACTCCGAAGGTCAGCGCCGCGAGCAGCACGATCAGCAGCAGCACGATGTTGTGCGTGTGCAGGAGGGTGAGGACACCAGCGCCGAGGGCCACGGCGACCACGGCGACATTGGCCGCCCGTGATCCGGGACACAGGATGGGCCTGCCCGGGACGATGCCCTGCAACGTGCCCGCGGCGATCAGCGAGCCGGAGAACGTCACGGATCCGATCAGTACGTCCAGCACGAGCGGGACGGAGGTGGTCGGGTCGAGAGCCGGTCCGCCGGGATGCAGAACGGACGCGGCGAATGCGACCGCTGCCGCCGCCCCACCGCCAACGGCGTTGAATACGCTGACCAGTTGCAGGATCTCCGTCATCCTCACGCGCCGGGCCTGGAGGACTCCGTAGAGGCCGCCGAGCAGTAGGCCGAGGACCAGCGCGATCCAGGCCAGGAGCCGTCCGCCGGATTCGGCCAGCGCGAACGTCAGGGTGGCGGCGACGGCGACGACCATGCCGGCGGCGGAGATCAGGTTGCCGCGCCTGGCGGTCGACGGCGCCCGCATCCAGTGGTCCCTGCGGCGCGGCGGCCGCCTGGTGTGCGTCGCGATGCCCGCCGACGACGCCGTCATCCCGGTGCCGATCTTCGAGACGGTGGTGGGCGGTATCTCGGTGATCGGCTCCATCGTCGGCACCCGCCAGGACCTGGCCGAGGTATTCGCACTGCACGCAGCCGGCCGCACCCGGATAATCGCCGAAACCCGACGCCTGGACGACGTCAACGAATGCATCGACGAGGTCCTGGGCGGCCGGGCCGAGGGCCGGCTCGTGTTCGAGTTCTGACGCTTATCACCCGCCCTTCGGGAGAACTGTCCGAAGGACGAGCCGTCACAGAGCAGACCGGGCTTGACGCCGAAGACCGGAGTACGTCGTGGCGACGCCGTGGCGGGGCGCGGGGCCGGTCAGGTCGAGGTCGGCGTGGCTCAAGCGGATCCGTCGCCCGGACGATGTTTGTCCCGGCCGCTCGGGGTCACGCGGCTTGTGGGTCTCGGGAGGGCCGGCGACACCGAAGCCGAGCTGTCGGCCCGATGCGTGGCGCGTTCCGGCGTGTGCCCGTCCCGCCCGACGACCCTGAAACCCGTCGACAGTCGGCAGAGGGAGCGTCATGACAGAGATCCGCCCCGCCACCACAACCGACTCGGGCGCTCCGGTGGAGAGCGACGAGCACTCACTGACCGTTGGACCTGGGGGGCCGGTCCTTCTGCAGGACGCCTACCTGATCGAGCAGATGGCGCAGTTCAACCGGGAGCGCATTCCCGAGCGCCAACCGCATGCGAAAGGGAGCGGCGCTTTCGGTCACTTCGAAGTGAGCCACGACGTGAGCGCCTACACCAAGGCGGCCGTGTTCCAGCCTGGCACGCGCACCGACCTGGTCATCCGGTTCTCGACCGTGGCGGGGGAGCGTGGCAGCCCCGACACCTGGCGCGACCCGCGCGGTTTCGCGGTGAAGCTCTACACCAGCGAAGGCAATTACGACATGGTCGGCAACAACACGCCGGTCTTCTTCATAAAGGATCCGATGAAATTCCAGCACTTCATCCGATCCCAGAAGCGCCGCGCGGACAACAACCTGCGCGACCACGACATGCAGTGGGACTTCTGGACGCTCTCCCCGGAATCCGCCCATCAGGTCACCTGGCTGATGGGAGACCGCGGAATTCCGCGGACGTGGCGTCACATGAACGGGTACTCGTCGCACACGTACATGTGGATCAACGCCGACGGCGAGCGGTTCTGGGTGAAGTACCACTTCAAGACCGACCAGGGCATCGAGTTCTTCACCCAGCACGAGGCCGACCAGATGGCCGCCGTCGACACGGACTACCACACGCGTGACCTCTTCGAGCACATCCGTGACGGGGACTGTCCCAGCTGGACCCTCCACGTGCAGGTCATGCCGTACGAAGACGCCGCGAACTATCGGTTCAACCCGTTCGACCTCACCAAGGTGTGGCCGCACGGCGACTACCCGCTCATCCCGGTCGGCCGTATGACGCTCGACCGCAACCCGACGGACAACCACGCCGAGATCGAGCAGGCGGCCTTCCAGCCGAACAACCTGGTCCCCGGCATCGGGCCGAGTCCGGACCGGATGCTTCTGGCCCGCCTGTTCTCGTACGCGGACGCGCATCGCCACCGGATCGGCGCCAACTATCAGCAGCTTCCCGTCAACGCGCCCGTCGTCGACGTCCACAGTTACTCCAAGGACGGCGCGATGGCCTACCGCAAGACGACGGACCCCGTCTACGCCCCGAACTCCAAGGGCGGTCCGGCCGCCGACACAGCCCGGTACGGAACCCCGCCCGGCTGGGAAGCGGACGGCGAGATCACTCGGGCCGCTTACGTGTCCCACCCGGAGGACGACGACTGGGGGCAGCCGGGCACCCTGGTGCGCGAGGTCATGGACGACGCGGCCCGTGACCGCCTGGTCGACAACGTCGTCGGCCATCTCCTCAACGGGGTGAGCGAGCCCGTCCTTGAACGCGCCTTCGCGTACTGGTCGAACATCGACGAGACGACCGGCAAGCGCATCGCCGACGGCGTGCGAGCGAAGTCCCACGAGAAGGATCCGAAGGCGGCGGAACAGGGCAACCCCGCGCGCCGCGCCATGCAGCACAAGGCATAGGACCCGTCAGCTGCGTCCGCGTCGAGCGACACCCCCTGAGGCCCGAAACCCGAGCGAGGGGAACCCCATGAAGACCCCCGGTGACGACGACACACCTCCGGTCGACGAGGAGACACGGGAACGGTCCGCAGAGCGACGGAACGTCATCGCACCCACACCGCGAGACGTCCGGGACGAGGCCGAGGACGACGACGAGCCCGATCTCCCCCCGACCGGAGACAGTTCCTGACCGATGCCCACCGCATCCTCCGGCACCCGCGTTCCTGGCCACGCGGGACGACCGGACGGCCCTTCCTCCTCCAGCGCCTTCCCGTTGGTGCGCACGTCGGCGTCCTTGATGGAGACTGACGCATCCCCGGATGCGGCCGGTCCTGGCGCAGGAGGATCGAGACAGCCACGGCCCGTTGGCCGTGCCGCAAGCAGTACTACGTGGGCGCGCCCGCCCCGCTGGACCACTGTCTCGGGCGCACGGGGTACGCGTCGCAGCAGATCGGCCACAGCGAACCCGGCGTCCGGCCGACCGACCTCCGGCACCCCGCGGACGAAGCCCCGGGCTCGTGACGGAAGCGGTGAGACGGCGCGGGCGACCGGGCCGACCAGAGAAGGGGCGCCGCTCAGTTCGCAGGGTGGCCGGGGGCGATGCCATGGGTGTCGTCGAGCGTCAGCACGGGGGTGCGGCTGCCCGCGAGGTTTTCCGCCGCCTCCGGAGCGAGAAGGAAGCCGACGTGGTCGCCGCCGTCGATCCGGTCCTCCACACGACCGACGAACCAGGCGGCGGCCTCGTCGAGGATCAGTGCTCCACCCGGTCCTGGATGCCACGGGACGTCGGTGAACTTGTCGATGCGGTCGCCGGTCTCGCCGCCGAAGAGTCGGGCCGACCGGTCCTGGTCGCGGCGGAGAAGATGGACCGCGAGTCGTTCGGCGTGCTCGGCCACCCGGTACGTCCGGTTGGCCTTGGACAGCCAGACCATGAACCGGGCGGGCCGAATCGAGCACTGCGAGGCGAATCCGACCAGGCAGCCGGCTCTTTCCCCGCCGGCCCGCGCGGTCACGATGTACATCGGGTAGTCGAGCAGGTCGGTGAAGGGATCGAGATCGGTCACGGATTCGGCTCCCGCCTCGGGATCGGATGTCGGCCAAGCGTTCAACGGTTCCGTGCCCCGGGCGGCTCACGACGCGCCGTGCGGGGCACGGACGGACGACACCCGCCCACGCCTGTTCGAGGTGGGCAGTTCGATGCCGACCTGGCTGACATGGAGCTGCTACCGGCAGTGTTCATCGCGATCGTGCCGACGCGGAGGGCGGGCGGCGAGTGCGCGCATGCCAAGTCGAGGACTCCAGCCAGCGGTAGCTCCTTGACCACGGGGAGCGGGCGGCGCCCAGTGAACTGCGGCTTTGTCTACGCGACTTGCCGCCTCTTTGCGATCCCTGTCGCCTAGGTCACTAAAAATCGATCTCGGGATTTTGAGATGCTCCGCTGTCGCGGTGTCCGAATGTGCGCCCGCAGGTCTCCGGGAGGCCGCTTGACCTCGACTTAGGGCACGCGGAGGGCACATGCCACCCCCGAATTGGCCTAGACAACAAACCAACTCCAGATGCCGTCTCCAGGAGTTCGTCCTCAGTCGTCGCCATGAGCCGGACTCTGTGCTTCGAAGGGGGCCAAGATCGATCCTGCCGAGCACATCGCTCACGCCGTCACGAAAGTCATCATGCTTCTGGCGGGAAGTGTGACGGTGAAGGAGCCGTTCGACACGCTCGTTGTGCCCTGGGGTGCGACGTTCCTGCTCGTGTCGGTCAGCCAGGACGAGACACCGGTCGTCGTGCTGTTCTTCAGGGTGAACTGCTGGCTCACCGCGGAAGTCCCCTTGTTGAGGGCAACGACGACGACCGTGGACGTACCGCCCAGGTACGCCGAGACGTAGACGTTCGACGCCGGGTTCGCCGTCGCCTCGACCCGCACATGCCCGGGGCGGACGAACCGTGCGAAGTGCGCCATGCAGGCGCCGCGCTTGCTGATCCGGCCGTCCTCCCGCATGGGGCCGTAGCTGCGCCGGATGTACCACCAGACGTATGCCTGGAACTCGGCGTCGACCATGGCGTGGTGGATGTGTTCCCCGACGTCGAGCGCTTGTGGCCAAAGGTCCGCCGAATCGCTGCTGTTGGGATAGTAGACCTCGGTCATCCAGAGTTCTTTGCCCGCGCCCTTCTGCTTGAAGAGGGGATAGGGGAAGTCCGCGAACGGTGTGCCGTAGAGGTGGGCCCCGATGATGTCCACGTTGGCGAGCGCCACGGAGTCGTTGAGGATCGGGTCCGAGATGTTCTTCCGGTACTGGAAGGACTCGGGCGCGATGACCCTGGTGCTGATCGAACCGGCGTTCTCCCGTAGGAACCGGACCATTTCGGCGGGAGTCCACCACGTCCAGTCCTGAGCGAAGTCGGGCTCGTTCTGCACCGAAATGCCGTACAGGTTCACCCCGTTGTTCCGCATGAACGCGTTGAAGTCGTTGAGGTGCTGGGCGTAGGCGCCGTACATGTTGTACCTGAGGCGTCTCGCGTTTGTCTGAGTGCCGTGGACGAAGGTCTCGACCATGTGGGCGGGGGGATTCCACGGCGACGCGATGACGGTCGCCCCGAGCTCGGTCGCGCGCTTTGCCGTCGCCAGGTCACGGCTCCAGTCAGCCTGGTTCTCGGGAACCGGAATCCTCAGCACGGATAGCCCCAGTCGGCCCTCGCTGGTGCCGAACGCCGTGTCCCGCTGGGCGGCCGTCAGGTCACCGATCCAGGCCGTGTGGGTCATGCCGCCGAAGCCCCGGATCGTCTGCCGCCGCGCCGACGGGTCGACGACCGCCGTGGCGGCAGCCGTCGCGGCAGCAGCTCCCGACGCCCCCACGGCCGACGTCGTGGCGGTGAGGGCCGGCAGGGCCCCCAACGTGGCCAGGACGGTCCTCCGGCTCGGCGAGTTCCGCTCGCTGCTCACGGGCTCATTCCGACCTTGCGTCATGTCTCCTCCTCTTGGCTGTGGGCGCTGATCCGCGCCATCGGCATGGGAGCGCTCCCACCCGCAGGAATGACTACGCGCTGGTCTTGTTCGGGGGAGGAGCTGCTGGTCGTTGCCTCGGCCTGCCCTTGGTGGCTCGGGAAGCTGTCGAGACTGTTCGAAATTGCGAATTGCGTGCAAGATTTCGAATACTTGGTAAGCCTGGAAGTTAACGATTGTCACTCACAGCCGTCAAGCCTTCGCGCGCGACGAAGCACGAGCGGGGGAGTGCTCCTGGCGGCGGGACTCCCCCGTGCCTCGGTGCTGACACCGGCGAGGGGCGGCGAGGCCTGTGCGCGCCGAAATCGCCGTGCTCATCGTGGACTTGCTCCAGGGTGGCGGTGGCATCGTCGCTGCCCGGACGGCATGCAACGGTTGCTGAACCGGGCCGACCGGGACGCCAACGCGGTCGGTGACGAAGTCCGAGGCTGCAGTATTGGCGGACTTCCCCCGCCGGGTGAGGGGCGCAGTCGAGGTACACGCGGGAAGGACCTGTCAAGGAGTGACCGAAAACGTTCGTAGGGCTGCCGCCCACCACGGCCTGACTGTCCTCCATGACGACGCGGACTACGGCACCGTCGTCCGGCACGCATCCGACTTGACCGAGCACACCATCCAGGACGTCGTCTGACTCGGACTGGCCAACAACGCGATATGACGAGCGGCCGTGGTCGCCGTAGAGCAGAACCTCGGCACCCAGTTCCCAGGGGGTGCTCCCAGGGCTCAGTCGTTCTCGCGGTGGGCCCGATACGGCGGATATGGTCCTGATGCCCCAGCTCGGCCGTGTTGGTGATTCGTGATGGAACGACAGGTAGATGTGGCTCGCAGTGCTACTTGGCCAGCCGCAGTGCTACTTGGCCACATGACTGGTTGGGGGCACTCACGACATGGCCGCCGTGCCTGTCCCTGCGGGTACCAGTACCAGCAGGATCTGGAACCGAGCGGTCGTGCACGGTGATCCTGTCGTCATGGCACACGTACTCGTTACTGGGGGGACCGGCTTCCTGGGCTCCCACACGATCGCGCGGCTCTTGGCGACGGGGCACAAGGTCACGACCACGCTGCGCTCGCTGAAGAGGCAACCTGACGTCGAAAAGATGCTCTCCGTGGCTGAGGCGCCTGCGACAAGATCTTCCACAAGCAGATCAGCACACGGATCAAGGTGCGTCCTGAGTTGCAGAAGGTGCGTCAACCGGGAGCCGCGGGGCCCGCTTCCCGCGCGCGGTGGCGGCCCAGTCTCGGCCGCGTGCGCACGGGAGCGCGGGGGTAGGTCAGCCCAGCGGCATCCGGACGGTGATGAACGAGTGGGGCGGCAGCGTCAGAGCGAGCCCCTGACCGGTCGTCCTCAGGCTTTCGAAGGGGCGGGGCCTGACCGTTTCCGGGGCGTCGGGTGTGTTGTGGTCCTGGAGGCGGTCGGCTGTCAGGAGGCGGGCGGTCGGCTCGCCGATGGAGGCGCCGCGCAGGTCGAGCGTCACCTCGGCGGGCTCCTCGGCGTCGAGGTTGGACAGAGAGATGAGGACGGTTCCGTCCTTGACGCTGGCCGAGGCGGACAGGGTGTTCAGTTCGGCGTCCCCCACCGGGCGGCTGGCGTCGTCGGTACGCAGGTGCACGGCGAGCGAGGCGGCGTCCTGGTGGCCCTTGTTCATCTCGAACACGTGGTAGGTCGGGGTCAGGACCAGCGCGTCGCCGTCAGTGAGGACCATCGCCTGCAGGACGTTGACGGTCTGGGCGATGTTGGCCATGTACAGGCGGTCGGCGTGCTTGTGGAAGATGTCGAAGTGCGTGCTCGCCACGAGCGCGTCGCGCAGGGTGTTCTGCTGGTACAGGAAACCGGGGTTGCTGCCCGGTTCGACGTCCCACCAGGTGCCCCACTCGTCCAGGACCAGGCCGACCTTCCGGCCCGGGTCGTAGCAGTCCATGACCGTGGAATGGCCGGTGAGGACACGGTCGATCTTCTGGGCGGAGACCATCGTCCGGTAGTAGTCGTCCGTGTCGAAGACCGTGGCGTTGCCCTTCGCCTCCCAGGAGCCGGCCATCGTGTAGTAGTGCACGGACAGGCCCTGGAAGAAGTTACGCGGGGTGGCCTCGCAGCCGAAGCAGCTGATCTGCTGCATCAGCGTCTCGGTCCACTTGTAGTCGTCGCCGGACCCGCCCGAGGCGATGCGGTAGAGCTTGTTGTCGCCGTGGTCCCGGCAGTACGTGGCGTACTGCCGGGCCAGGTCGGCGGAGTACTCGGCGCGCATGTTGCCGCCGCAGCCCCACGTCTCGTTGCCGATGCCCCAGAACTTCACCCGCCAGGGCTCCTCGCGGCCGTTGGCCCTGCGCAGCCGCACCATGGGGCTGTCGCCGTCACGCGTCAGGTACTCGACCCACTCGCTCATCTCCTGCACGGTGCCGCTGCCCACGTTGCCGCTGATGTACGGCTCGGTGCCGAGCAGTTCGCACAGGGCCATGAACTCATGGGTGCCGAAGTGGTTGTTCTCCTCGACGTCGCCCCAGTGCGTGTTGACCATCCTGGGGCGCTGGTCCCTGGGACCGATGCCGTCCTTCCAGTGGTACTCGTCGGCAAAACAGCCGCCGGGCCAGCGCAGGTTGGGGATGTTCAGGGCGCGCAGGGCCTGCACGATGTCGAGGCGGATGCCGCCCTCGTTGGGTATCGGTGAGTCCTCTCCGACCCAGAAGCCGCCGTAGACGCAGCGGCCGAGGTGCTCGGCGAAGTGGCCGTAGAGGTGGCGGCTGATCGTCGGGCCCTCGATGTCGAGGTTGATGATCGCGGTGGCGTGGGTCACGGGCGTACTCCTGTGTGGGTGTGTGGACGTGTGACACTCAAGAGCTCACCAGCGCACGTCGGCGAGAGCGAGCGGTGGGTGAGGAGGGTGCCGGCGGGCTGTGGCAGGTTGCCGGCCGTTTCCGTTGCGGCTGCGCCGCCCGAGGCTTTGAGGGCGGTGGCGTCGGGAAGGCCCAAGGCCGGCGGACCGGGGCTCATCGGCTCGGATCCGTGCAGCAGCGACTGGTGTGGGGAGTCAGGGCACATGCTGCTGGCCGTCCTTGGTCTCCGTCCCCGCGGACCACGACCGGCGTACCCGCAGCGTGAAGCCGGCGATCTCGGTCCGACCGGGCAGTGTGCGGGAGTCCGCGTGGTCCATGCGGGAGCGCAGCAGCGCGACGGCCGTGCGGGCGATCGACGGGCGCTGGGGGTCGACGGTGGTCAGGGGCGGTGTCGTGAAGTGGGCTGCTTCGATATCGTCGAAGCCCGCCAGTGCCACATCGTCGGGGACGGCGACGCCACTGCGGTGCAGGACGGAAAGCGCGCCGATGGCGACCACGTCGTTGTAGCAGAAGAGGGCGTCGAAGCGGGCTCGGGTGCGCAGCAGCCGGGCCACGGCTCCGGCACCGGAGGACCAGAGGTCGGCGTTGTCCACCCCTAGGACCAGCGAGTCGTCGCATGCGACTCCGGCTTCATCGAGGGCCCTGCGATAGCCGTGCAGGCGTCGGCCGCCGGCGCGTGGGCCTGCCGGTTCGCAGATGGCGGCGATGCGGCGGCGGCCCTGGGAGAGCAGGTGGGCGACGACAGCGTGTGCGCCCTGCTCGTCGGCGATCTCGACGTGGTCCAGGCTCATTCCGTCCGCCTCGGTGGGGCGTCCTGGGCACGGGTGAGGACAGCTGCCCCGGTACGCACCGACCGCGGCCGTCAGATACGGCCCCGCCTGTTCGACCAACCGCACGATCTCAGCACTCACTTGTTTCCTCGACCTCTGCGGCTCCGAAAAAGACCAGCGTAGGAAAGCTAGACCCACTGTGGAGTCAAACGTCCGAAGCACTTATAGCGGTTCCACGCACTCCCACCCCCGGCAGCCCTGTACCCACCAGGGAATCGGTCCTCCAACAAGGCTGGCTGAACGCTGGGTGAAACTGACCTGATACGGGTCATGTATTCGACAACGCCGTCAGCGAGGCGTTCAACAGCGTGCTCAAGGTCGAGTACGTCCACCGGCGCACGTTCGCCACCCGCACCGAGGCCCGACTGCGGATCGCGACCTGGATCACCGGCTTCTACAACGGCCGTCGGCTACACAGCGTGTGCGGATATCAGAGTCCGATCGACTACGAGCACGACCACCGGGCCAACTCCGCTTTGGAGCTGGCCGCTTAGAAAATCTCCACAGTTCGAGGGGATTGACCTGTCGGGCGAGCGCCGAGGTCGAGGTTCCCAGGAAATCCCTGCGCAACGGCATGCCGGACCGGCCGTCACCGTCGGTCCTGACCGCCAGCACCTGGTTGACGCCCATCGTGTTGTTCTCGAACCCGACCGCCGAG